>NZ_CP084098.1:0-607155 GCF_036345015.1 Cyanobacterium sp. Dongsha4
ATGACTCAAACTTTAACAGCAGAACAACTTTTCCGCAATGCCTACGAAAATCGCTATACATGGGATGAGAATTTTCCGGGTTATACCTGTGACATTACTTATAAAACCCCTACAGCTACCTATACAGCTAAGGGTAAAATAGAATCTAATCTACAGTTTAGCGTTTCTGACATTGAAGATAGTTCTGCCCAAAAAGCAATTCAACAACAGTTATGGGAAATTACCATTCACCGAGTTAATCATAGTTTTGAAAAATCCCACGGAGAAAATACTTTCAGTTTTGGAGAAACTGATGCAGATGGTGCGGTAGAAATTCTAGTGGGTGGAGCTTCTGAAGGTAATAAATATAAAGTAAAAGATAATGTTGTCACCCTTGTTTATCGCAAAATTCGTGATATTTTCGTTACCATCAACACTTTTGAGGTTTTACACACTGACAAAGGCTATTTATCTTTAGGTTATGACTCCATTTACGCTGATGCTCAAACTGGTGAACAAAAAGGGGCTAAATCTATTTTTCATGACAAATTTGAGAAAGTTGGTGATTACTATGTTTTAACTAATCGTCAGATTATTACTGAAGAAAATGAGCAACCAACAATTACCGAATTTAGTTTTTCTAATGTTGTTTTTAATAACTGATGTTACGCAAAAATATAATTAATTAACGTCAATTAATGTCAATTAATAATTAGTTTCTTTCTAATACCCTAAGCCCCTCTCTCCCTTTCTCCCTCCTATTATATTTTTTTCTATCCCCTAATTTTTTAAGCCCCAAATACTGAACTCATATGATAATTATGTTGTAAAATTATTTTTAATAAAATCAATAGCAGTTTCTTTATTATTTATTTTCCCTTCGATATAAGCAATTTGTACTTCTGTCAATATTTTCCCAATTAAAGGGCTAGGGGCAATATTCAAGCGTTTCATAATATCATTACCTGATAATAATGGTTGAGGATGTGCGATCGCATTTTCAGGATTTAAGTATAATTCCATAAGCTGAAGAATTAAATCTTTGGATACATTATGAGCAAGGGCAAAAACAGCTAAATTTGGGAAATAATCCCCTACTGACTGGAAGAAAAAATATTGTTTTCTTTTATTGTTTCGGAAATCTATTTCTGTTAATTTATTAGTGAATTGTAAGATAGTCAAAACTGATTTTATTTCTTGACGGGAGTATTTTAAATTAATTAATTCTGTTTCAGCAATCGAAGAATTTTGGTTAGTTAAACAAGCTAACTTTGCTTCTTTATACCATGAGTAATTGTCAGGAAAATTTGAGCTATATTTACTGCTTAAAAACTGAGCAGATTCATCAATATTTACTAAGAGATTGACCATTTTTTCATCAGCAGAAGGAAAACAAATGGAAAGTAAACCATCTTTAAAGGCTTCTTTTAACCAATAACTACCTTTTTTTGTCTCAAATAAATAAGCTAATTCCTGATTAACCCTCTCCATTGCTATATTTTTTAACAATTCTTTTAAATCTTTAATAGTGGCACGGGTAAAAGATTCAATGGTAAAATCAAGTTGGGAAGCCTGTCGATAACCTCGCATTAATCTTAAAGGATCATCCGCTAAATTATCACGACTAATCATCTTTAATATTCCTTTTTTTATATCTATTTCTCCCTGAAAAGGGTCAACAATTATACCCTCTTGACAATGAAATGCGATCGCATTTATGGTATAATCTCGCCTAGCCAAATCCTGATAAATTGAATCTCCTTCTTGCCGTGCAAAATCAATAGTTGCATGGGGAAACACTACCCTCGCAATATACCTTACTGGGTCTAAAACAACAAATCCTGCTTGATATTCACGAGCGATGATTTTTGCTGTTTCTATGGGCTGATGGGGCAAAACAAAATCTAAGTCTAAATAACTCCTTGAGCGTTGTAATAATATATCCCTAACTGCACCACCAACTAAATAACAATTATCGGGTAATAAACTAACATCAAAAGGTAAATTTTGCTTTAAAAAATTATGTAATATCATTAAAAATATTTTTACGTAATTATTATATTGTAATTGAATAATTAAACTGGTTATTTTATAGTTATGTATAATCTCAATTCAAAATAAAACTTATGTTATGAGTTATAAAAAATATATCAAAGTTTAGAAGATAGTAGATAAAAAATAAAGGGAAGTTTATCTAATTTCATACTTAACTATTTAAACCCAAATTGTACCTTTAAATTAGGATCTATTTTGGCATAATTACTTAAATCTTCTCCTCTTTCAATAGCTTCTTTTAACGCTCTTTTATCAGCGCTGTAGCTTATTTTTTCAAGACGATATTCTTCTGGTAATTCTTCTGTTTTTACTGTTATATCTATTTTAGGATATTCTCTAAATAATAATCTTCTTTCTTCCCCTTCTTCTTTTTTATTTAATGAACCTTCTTGATATAAATTAACTAATGTTTTTTGTAGTAATTCTTGTCCTTTTTCTAATTGTTGAACCTGATTTTTGAGCATTTCATTAACTTTTTTTTGTCTAGCTTTAACAGATGCGATCGCAATTTCATATTGATCATTAATCCACGCAAAACCATCTATATCTAAACCTAATTTTCTTAGTAAACTAATAATTTCATCTTCATCTTCAAGGTTAACTAAATCTTGCCAAATAGTCGCTGCTTTTTCATGATAATTTTGATGTAGAGAAGTAACAATTTCTTCATTAATAACGACAGACTTTTGAGAATTAATTTGTTGAGTAATATTTTCCAATGGTAATTGATAATCATAACTATTATCTTCTTGTTTCTCTTTCCATCGATTATTAATCCATTCAGTTTCAAAACGATTCAAAGAATCTTGATAAAGATGCAAAATTTCTACCGCCGAAGACATACTTCTTTTTTGATAAATTTTGACTAAATCTGATAATAAACTCTGACGGTGATTAATTTCTTTTTTTAGCTCAATATATTGTTTAAAACTTAGGTAAAATCGATATAGTTTTTCATCAGTAATATTTTTATTTTGATTATAATTTTGTAAAATAATTTTAACAGAATTTAATTTAGTATTTCCTTCTAAATATTTAACTATTTCTTGGGCAAATATCAAACCAATTTCATCGACTTCAACAGCAGAATTAACAGGAGAAAGAAAAGGAAAAGCAATAGAATTTCTACCGCTACTATCAGATAAAGTTAAACAGCGACTAATAACTGTGCTAATTAGATTTTTATCCGTTAAACTATGATTATGATAATCATAAATAACTGCATGAAAAATTTTATCCGCTCTTAATTGACCTCCATTAGTGATCAAAATTTGCCCTAAGTTTTTGACTTGTTCCTGTTTTAATTCCCGATCAATATTTTTTCCCCCTACCTCTGAAATAATCCTATTAATATCCTCCGCAAAAGATAAATCTTTATCGATATAATTAACTATTACTTCTGTATTTGTTTCCGTCAAAGATTCATATTCAATTATCAATTGAGTTTTATTAATCAGAGTTTCTAAAACTAAATGTTGGAAATTTTCAGGAGGTTTAATTGTTTTAATACTGATTGGAGCAAAATCAAGGCCTTGCAAATTCTGCCAAGTCAAGGGTAAACTAGCGGGATTTTGACAAATAATCGGCAACCAAGTAGCACAGGGATATTCTTTTTCAAGTTCTTGGAGTCTTTCCCTAGCTTGTCTCACTGCCAGATAAAGAGTTTGATTTTGAGCAAAATTAGCCAGAAATTCTTTGATGAAAACATGGGCAACTTTATCAGGTATCATTTCTCCCATAACAATGGTTTGAGGAAGATGTAAAGCGGCTAAATCTTTGGCTAACCCTAACCCATCACAAGAGTTAAAAATTGCCAGTCTTAATCCTTTTTGAATAGACTTCATTATCGCTTTATTAAATTCTTCAATAGTAATAATATCTTCTTGATTTAGATATAATTGCCCTTGTTGAGTTAGTGGATTTTTTCCACTATGTCCTGCAAAAAAAAATAAGTCCCATTCTTCTTCATAAAGATGAGCAAATAATTCTTTTCTACAAGTATTAATTAAAGTTTTAATTTCTGCTTTTTCTAAGTTATTTAATGTCTCTAAATCTGGCTTTAAATTAATTCCTTCATCATTACCTAACACCGCTAATATTCTTATATTTTGTCTCTGTTTTTGAGGAGTATTTAAACTTTTATATTCAATAGGAGCGATCGCAATTTCAGCTTGAGGATATTTAGATAAAAAAGGTTCAAAAAATAAATGCCAAGGAAGAAAAATCAACTCAGAAATTTCTGTTTGAATTAAAAGACGCACAGATTCATCTCTATTTAATTCTGACAATAAATTTTCTCGAACACGAGCAAAATCAGGAAAAGACGAATTATACCAATTACTTAAAGTTTCTTTTAACTGGGAAGCTGACTGACGGCAACTATTACTAATATGAGTTATTTGTTGAGGAGAAGACCCTAATCTCACTTTTTGATTTAAACTGCGATAACTTTCTTGCCATTGTTGATAATGTTGACGAATCGGTTGACAAGGGGGAAGTTTCCCTGTAAAAGTAGCAAAAGGATGAGCGATGCGATCGCAACTATCTTCACAAATTTGCAAAGTTAAATAAAAACCTGTCTGAAAACTACCTGCTTGAATAGTAAAGAGAATGAGCTTACCCATAATTTAATTAAGACTTAGTAATTAGTAATCAGCAATTAAAACAAGGCAAAGTTAAAGGGGCAAGGGGCAAAGGTGAAGAATTAAGAATAAAAAACTCCTAATCGTGAACTGGTTTCTCCCTAATACCCCAATACCCCAATACCCCAATCCTCCAAACCTAGATTAATTGACTTTGCTTTCCGTTTCCGTTGTCGGTACTGGCTCTTTAAATACTAACTTAAGTAAAGGGGGTGCAACAAAAGTTGTAACAATAACCATCACGATGATTGCCGCATCTGTTGCAGGAGAAAGTGCCCCACTAGCCGCCCCCACACCGGCAAATACCAAACCAACCTCACCTCTAGGAATCATACCCACACCTACTGCTAACTTATTAACTTCAGGTTGTCCCCAAATAGTGAAACCTGCCACAACTTTACCGATAATTGCCACCACTATTAAGAAAGATGCAATTATTAATCCTTCTCTATTACTAGGCACAGCAGGATTTAAGACACTTAAATCAGTTTTTGCCCCGACACACACAAAGAAAATAGGGACAAACATATCAGCCACAGGAATAATTTGTTCTTCCAATTCTTTTCTTTTCTCCGTCTCTGCCAAAATTAGACCCGCCGCAAATGCTCCTAAAATCGCCTCTAATTGAATGACATTAGCAATATATGCCAGAGTAAAAGCAAAAATCAAACCTGTAATCAGAATATCTCCTCTCGTCTTCATCTGGTTCACCAAACCCACTAACCAAGGACTGATTAAACGTCCAATGAGGATTGCACCGATTAAAAATGCACCAGCACTAATAATGAGATAAACAATTTGACTAATTTGGATTTCTCCCGTTTTAGCTAAACTTGCAACCACTGCCAAAACAATAATACCTAAAATATCATCTAAAACCGCCGCCCCGATGATAATTTGACCTTCTTTTGAGCTTAACTGCCCTAACTCAGCTAATACCTTCGCCGTAATACCGATACTGGTAGCAGTCAATGCCGCCCCTGCAAAAATAGAAGGGATTAAGGGTAAGTAGAAAAAATAGTCTAAACCAAAAGTACCCAAGGCAAAAGGAACAACAACCCCAGCCACAGCCACAACAGACGCAGAAGGACCTACTCTAATTAATTCTTTTAGGTCAGATTCTAAACCAATTTCAAATAAGAGAATAATCACCCCTAACTCAGAAAAAACAGAAATAACCTCACTTACGCTGTCAAAAACTTTTTCTGCTGATGAGGGTTCTAAATTAGCTGTAGTTTCCAAAAATTGAATAATTAAAGACTCATCTCCTGACAATCCACCTTCAGGAAAAATAACTAACTTAAGGGCAGATACCCCGATCACAACCCCACCAACTAACTCCCCTAAAACCGCAGGAAGACCAATTCTTGAACATAACTCTCCCCCGACTTTACTTGCAAAGTAAATTACGATTAATGTTAATAATACCCCAGCCAGAATAAGGGCAGGACTGGCTGTTTCTGTTGATGTTGCTGTTGCGAAAACAGGATAAAACCAAGCCATATATTTTTTGATTCTATTGTTAAAGTTTACTTTCTTTTTTTGATTGTTTACACTTTAACCTATCATGACCTCTGTTCGAGCTAAAATTATGGGTCAAAAAAGGGGATGGTGTATAGTGAGGAATTAAATTAAATACTTTATAGGAGCTATTATTTATGAAAATCGCAATTACAGGAGCTACGGGTTTTATTGGTGAACAATTAGTCAATAAATTAGCCATTAAACATCAAATTGTCATCTTCACCCGTAATATTGAAAAAGCAAAATCAGCTTTTAAAGCTAGTCTTTTGTCTAACCTAGAGTTTGTATCCTACACTCCCAAACAAGCAGGAGAATGGCAAAAAAAAATAGATGGTTGCGATGCAGTAGTTAATTTAGCAGGAGCTCCCATTGCCGAGAGATGGACTACAGATTATAAGCGAGAGATACTAGAGAGTAGGCAATTAGGTACAAGGATGATTGTAGAGGCAATTTCTCAAGGGGAAAATAAACCAAAAGTTTTAATTAATGCTTCTGCCATTGGTTACTATGGCACCAGTGAAACGGAAACTTATACAGAAATTAGCCCTGCAGGAAATGATTTTTTAGCGGAAGTTTGTCAAAGTTGGGAAAATGAAGCTCAGAAAGTGACATCAGAGGGGGTAAGATTAGCTATTTTTCGTTTAGGCATTGTTTTGGGTAATGGGGGGGCATTAGCAAAGATGATTCCACCTTTTAAAATTTTTGCTGGAGGTCCTATTGGTAGCGGTAAGCAATGGTTTTCTTGGGTGCATATCGATGATGTGGTAAATATGATTGAAAATGCTTTAACGTCTGACAACATTGAGGGAATATTTAATGCTACTGCCCCTTATCCTGTAACCATGAATCAATTATGTGAAACCCTAGGAAATGTTTTAAAACGTCCTTCTTGGTTGCCTGTGCCGAGTATTGCCCTAGAGCTATTGTTAGGAGATGGAGCAAAAGTGGTATTGGAAGGACAAAAGGTTTTACCGCAAAAAACCCAAGAAGTTATGAATTATGATTTTCAGTATTCTAATTTAAAATCTGCCCTAGAAGATATTGTCAGATGATGGAGAATAAAAGTTCGGAGTTATGAAAGAGATGTCAGGTATCAGGTGTTAAGGGATTGGGGGATTAGGGAAGACAAGTTAGGAGTTAAGAGTTATTAATTATCAACTATTTACCTTTGCCCTTGCCCCTTGTCTCTTGCCTTTTACCCTTTACTTCTTAATTACTAATAGCTCTAATGGCTTTCGAGATAAATTCTGGCATGGTCAAGTGCGATCGCGATCGAAGGAGAAAACATACTCATAAAATCTTCCATATCTTCGTTGAAATGCCTTGGTTTGGGATGAGTTAACGTTAGAATACCTAAAACGAGACTACCCCTTAAAAAAGGAATGCAAAGGGCAGAACCAACTTCATAGGGTTGATTTTCAAAATTTAACCATCGCTCATCCTGTTGAGTGTCCTTGACTAAAGCCATACGACGATAACGATAAACCCAACCTGCTAAACCTCGATCTAAAATAGTACCAATCAGGTGAGTTTTTTCTTCTTGGATTGTCGGACCTCTGGCTAAAATGCTTTCTGTAATTACCCCTGTCGGATTGAGAATAAATAAACTGGCATCCTGTGCTTTTAATAAATCTCTAGTTACTTCAGATATTTCTAGTAAAATAGAGCGTAGCATCAATTTCCCACTCGCTACATTACTCATCATCAGAATAGAGCGAAATAACTCTTTTTGAGCCTCCATCGCTCTTTTATACTTACTCAAATCAACTACCAATTTTTTCAGAGAGGCAACCTCTAAGGCTAGGGCTTCAGAAGAATGTTGACGGGGGGAATTCATGATTGTTTTTTTTTCAGACGAGATTCTGTCAAGCTAAATTATAGAACAATCTACAATTTGAGGGCAGAGTTATTTTTTTACAATTTATCTCGAATTATCTCAGAAATACATAAACAACAAAGATAATTATTTAATTAGGTCTCCTTTTGATTTTCAGGTACAAATGTAATGAATAAAATCATTCAACAAATTTATAGTCAATGGTTTAACAAAAAGAAGATTAAGGCGATTTTTCGTTGGCTAAGAATGTTTGCTTATCGTTCAATGCCTCCTTCTCATCCTGAAGAAATCAAAACTCTTCATTTACAGTTATCTCAAGATTCTGCTTGGAGCAAAGATTTTATTTTATGTACTATTGCTTCTTGTTTAATCGCTACTTTTGGATTAATTAGTAACAGTAGCGCTGTTATTATTGGAGCAATGATTGTAGCACCATTAATGTTACCTTTAAGAGGACTTGCTTTTTCAGCTTGTGAGGGGGAATTATTATTATTTCGCAGGGCTTTTTTCTCCATTGTGGGAGCTACTTTATTAGCGTTGTTTCTTTCTAGTTTTATTGCTAAATTGGTGGGACTTCCCGATGTAGGCTCAGAAATTGCGGCTAGAACTCAACCGAATTTAATTGATTTGGGTATTGCTATTACCGCAGGGGCTATAAGTGGCTTTGGCAAAGTCAGAAAAGGTATTAGTGATACTTTGGCGGGAACTGCGATCGCAGTTGCTCTGATGCCTCCTTTATGTGTAGTGGGTATTTCCTTAACTATGGATAATTATACTCATGCGATCGGAGCTTTTTTATTATATGCAACTAACCTACTTGGTATCACTCTTGCTTGTATGATCGTGTTTATCATCTCAGGTTATACTAAGCCTAGCCAAGCAGTGGGATGGACTTCTCTGTTAACCTTATTATTAATTATTCCCCTCAGTGCCAGTTTTTATCGCCTAATACAACAACAACGTATTGAAAGAGAAATTAGAACAAAACTTATCAACGAAACTATTACTGTTGGTACAGAAGTAGAAGATACTCAAATTCAGGTTGTGTGGACAACTCAAACACCTACTATTTATGTAACCTTGGAAACTGACAAAGAAGTAACACCTAATCAAGTACGCTTAGTACAAGATTTTCTCAATCAACGTTTGCAAAGAGAATTTGAATTAGTCTTTTATGTAGTTCCTCTCCATCGTGTTACCACAGAAATTCCCACAGATAACTCTCAACAATCAGACACAACAAAACCATCTAAAGATAATATTCGTTGGCAAATAGACAAAAACAACTATCTAAAACCTTACTCCCCATAAAATCTTAATCCAAAGTAAGCAAAATTTAAACTAACTTAACGGTAACTTTGCACCAACTGACCAACTATGCAAGAATAAAAGACTGTATGTCCGTATTTTTAAATTTATTTCACCTAAAAATTAATCTTAACTATGAAAATAGGCGATCGCGTTAAAGTTAAAGAATCTGTGATAGTTTATCATCATCCTGAGCATAAAAAAGAACCTTTTGACATCAAAGGAATGGAAGGAGAATTGATTAGAATTGTAACTGAATGGCAAGGAAGACCTGTTAGCGCTAATTTTCCTTATCTGGTTCAATTTAGCAAAAAATTTAAAGCTCACCTAAAAGAAGAAGAAATTACCATTGTAGAATCATAAACAATAGACCTCTGGCAAAATCAGAATGAAGATAAAATTAGTGCAATTGAAAACTGCATTGGTTATTTGAGCTATGATTTTTTGTTGTAAGTCGAAAGCAAAAGGCAAAAGTAAACCGTATTTAGACTTTAGGTTTATATTTTTACCTAGTTTTGTCTCTGTTTCATATCTCTAGTCAGTAAAGTTTTAAAACCAATTTTATCACTGCTCCCTGTTGATTAAATTATGTAAGAAGTCCAATATATCATCCCTAGTAAAAAAAAATATAACCAAAACTCAATATTTTTGATATATATGTTACTAGGGAACAAAAAATAAAAAAATTTTATGTTGTGTCTGGATTTACCACCAATTGGCGCTAATGAAAAAGTATCAATCAACTATAACATCCTTGTAGTTGAAGATGAGCAGTTGATTCGTAATATGATTGCCTTAAATCTTGCAGATGAGGGTTACAATGTAATTCAAGCAGAAAATGGCAGAGAAGCATTAAATGTTCTTGAGCGTATTGGAGAAGAAAACTCGAAAGAAAAAATAGACCTAATTATTCTCGACTTAATGTTACCAGAAGTAAACGGCTTAGATATTTGTCGTTTACTACGTTATAGAGGAAATAATATTCCTATCCTTATTTTAAGTGCCAAAGCCGCCGAAACAGACAGAGTCTTAGGCTTAGAAATAGGTGCAGACGACTATGTAACTAAACCTTTCAGCATGAAAGAACTTATTGCTCGTTGTCGTGCCTTACTACGAAGAAATAACATCAACAATAATATCTCCAGTGCTATTCGTCAATTTAAAGATATAACCTTATACACCACAGAGTGTAGAGTGACTGTCAGGGGAGAAGAAGTAAGTCTTTCACCCAAAGAATTTCGTCTTTTAGAACTATTTATGACTTATCCTAAAAGAGTCTGGGACAGAGAACAACTCATCGAAAATATCTGGGGTGCTGATTTTCTGGGAGATACAAAAACGGTTGATGTCCATATCCGTTGGCTAAGAGAAAAATTAGAACTTGATCCTAGCAATCCTGAGTACATAGTAACGGTAAGAGGATTTGGCTATCGTTTCGGATAATTGGTTCAGATAAAAATTGAACACTAATAAACAGGGGGATGAGGTAAAACCTTTTTTCCCCAGAGTTTTTTCTTCATAAACATCTTCAAAATCAAACACTTTTATAGTTATTTTTGTTTCAATCAAGTTTGATACAGGTTAAAAAATTTTGTAGGATTGGTATCGCCTACTATTTGTGTTTTTGAGATGAATATTATTATTCTTAAACTGTTTCATTCTTATTTGAAACGACTATCTTTAATCTTTTGACACAGATGGAAGACTACAACAATTCACTTCATCCAAGCAGATTTTTCCCCACTGCAAAGCCCAACGCACTAACTCTACACGATTATCAGTTTTGGTTTTAGAAAGAATATTACTAATATGATTATCAACAGTTCTTTTACTAATCTCTAGTTTATCGGCAATATCATGATTAGTTAGTCCTGTTGCCACTAATTCAAGGATTTCTAATTCCCTTTCTGATAGAATTGGAAATTCTGACGTGTTGCCAGTAGTCATAAGTATTTTTAATCCAGTATTTTTGCTTATTATTTTTATTATTCTATCTCAAATCACGACAAACTCTAAAATTCTCCATGAAAGAGTATCATAAGAAAAGGGCTAAAGCAATAATTTTTTTCTTAGGTAAAAATTCATCAAACAAAGTCTTAATAAGTTAAGAAATTCGGGAATTAAAGAGACTCTTATATATAAGGTTTACACTTAGTTCTTTAGTTTTTGTGTATTATGATGAAATATCAGTATCAGTTATTCAATTTTTAGATAATATCTTTTCGTGCATTTTGATAACCTTTCTCTTGTTCAAATATTAGCTATTTTGTCTGCATCGGCGGCAGGGGGATTAAGAATCGGTTTACCCCTACTAATTATAGGTTTAATTAGAATAGACCAACTTTGGGATAATATACCTTTTCTTTCGTCATTTCCTCCGCAAGTTATCATTGGCGTTTTAAGCAGTTGGTCATTATTTGAACTATTGGGCAGTAAAAAATTAATAGGGTTAAGAATAATACAAATTATTCAGTTGATTTTTAGTCCTTTTGTGGGGGGAATAATGGCGGTAGGGGTTGCCCGTTTATTAGAGGTACAAATAACTCCTTTATGGTTGTTAGGATTGATAGGAGGCTTATTCGCATTAGTCTTAAAATTAGTTCAAGTTGGCTGGTTTTTCCGTTTGGGAAAAATACCAATAATGTTTATTTTTATTGAAGATTTTTTATCTGCTATTTTAGTTGTGTTTGCCTTGGATGCACCTAAAAATGGAGGTTTAATTGCTATGTTATTACTTTGGATTGCAATACGTAGCTCTACAGAATGGAAATATAGAAAGGAAACTATTAGTAAAAAATGAGTTTCTATTAGGCAAATTTAAAAGGGCAATGGGCAAAGGTAAATAGTTGATAATTAAGAATTAAGAATTAAAAACCCCGTTCACGATCAAAGGGAGTGTAAGAGCCGAAGACGAACTCTCCTAACTCGTTTCTCCCTAATCCCCCAACAACAACCTGACACCTACCCTTACCCGATATTCTTAAATCTAACAGAGGTTACTTATTGCTCATTAGTTAATTTTAAATAACCTCTTTCTTGAAGGAATGCTTTTAAAGCGGTGGGGAAATCCGGATGTTGTCCGACTTCTTCAAATTCTGCATTATAAATAGTTAAGCCAGTAGTATCATTGCGATCGAAGTTTTCTAACATAAATTGCCAACCTTCTTCATACTCATCTAGTAAAATTTTTTGAGCCACATATCCAGCTAAAACCCCATTTACTTCATAATCATTTGCTATTCCTTCTTTTAGGGCTGTTAGCATATCATCGGCGGTTTCTTGTAAATAATTGGGATAATTACGGGTGTTTTCGATTAGCTCTCCTTTTTTAACATCATAAATTAAACTAGGAGGATAAGACCCTGCATAAGAACTAAAAGCATAAAGAAAACTATTATCATTAGTCACAAATTGCAAAGAATTATCCTCTTTTAAATCTTTAAAAATTCCTCCACCAGAGTTTAAATTTTCGATACTGGTTTCAACAAATTTCCCATCCAACCATGTATAAATATAAAAACTGGTACAACAATGAGCCCCACCACTGTAGGTTTGAATAACAATGTAAGGGTAGGGATTATCTTTTTCTGAGGGTTGAAAATAAACTTGAGAAAAAAAAGTCTCTTTAGATGCTTTGAATTTTTCTTTTCCCTGATAAAAAAGTCTATATTTTAAATTATCGTCATTATTTTCAAAATTATAGGGCTGGAAATCAATTTCAATGGATAAGTCTCCTTCTGTTAGCCTTTTGCCTTGAAATGCCGGTGTTTCATTGGTTAACTCTAATTGATTCTTAATCTGTGTTTCGGCTAATAGTTTATTTGGTAAAAAAGAGGAAATTAAAGAGAATGAAATAAGAAAATACGCTCCAGTGCTAAAAATAGTGGAATATTTCATAGGTTTTTGATTAAAAATTCAAGGGAAAATTAAATATTTTTTGAGGACTTATGTTGAAACAAAATATGATAAAGAATATCTCCTAAAAACTAGAGATTAGGGTGAATACCTGAATTTATAAGCACTTTTACTGATTCGGTGACTTCTAACTTCATCACTCATACTTTTTCTATAACCCCAAGTAAGTGTTACATATTGCTTGTAATGGCTTGTACAGGGCAAGTGGGAATACATTGTTCACAAACAATACAAGTTTGTTGCCTAAATTGTAATTGATAACTACTAGGATTAATGGTTAAAGATTCTGTGGGACATACTCCTGTACATAAACCGCAGTGAACACAAATTTCCTCATCAATAATAATTTCTCCTGTTGTTAGGGATACCCCTATGTTATTGCTTTTCATCCAATCGATCGCAGCTTCTAATTGATCAATATCTCCCGATAACTCTAAAACTAATTTCCCTACTTGATTAGGGGCAACAGCCGCTCGAATTATATTTGCGGCAATGTTAAATTCTTTTGCTAGTCGATAAGTGACGGGCATTTGCACGACTGTACGGGGAAAACTAAGGGTTACTCTTTTCTTCATTTCTACTTATAAAAATCCATCTATATCAATAATAGACCTCGTGCAAAATAAAAACTAGAATTAAGTTGACCTGAGTTTGAGATAAAATTGTCGATTTTTGTTAAATCATTAATGCTAGAGAAATATGATACCTGAAATTTTGCTAAATCACATATTACTGCTGAATAACTGAGGTTCATGAAGACATAATCATAACTGGGGTTACAATATATTAAAGTTGCGCCTATTGTGGATGAGATTATCAAAGTAATGAAAAAAATTATTATTGTCGGTAGTGGTATTGTAGGAAGTGCGATCGCAAAGCTCCTCAATGTTTCTGCTCAGACTATTCTAAATTGGATTAGAGCTTTGGCACTAGAAAATTATGAAAAGCCTGAACCCTGCGAAGCGGTCGTTGTGGGACTAGATGAACTTTGGCATTTTATAGAGTCAAAAAAAACAAGTTATGGATCTGGAAAGCTTATGACCGCAATACTAACAGACTTATCGACTGGGAATTGGGAAACCGTGATAGTGAAACCCTCAAAAAACTTTTAATTAGATTACTAAAATGGGATGTAACAGTCTACTGTATTGATAATTGGAAACCATACCAAGAGTTATTCCTTTGGTTCTGTCATTGATGCTTTTACTGGTGGCGGTGTATTGCCTCCTAGCTAGATTGTAAGGTATCTATAAGTTTTTATTCTTTAGGTGAAGGTGTTTTTTTATAAGACTTTTGCTTAAACTACCCTAAATTACGGATAAGTTAAATAAAATCATAACAAATAATTAGTTTTATTTATATAAACTATTACCTCTCAAGCAGAACAGTGTAAGATTTCTCCCTGTTTTCCTTGGAGGGCTTTTTTCTGTCAACATGGGAAAAAAACAATTTACAGTGTTTTGGGAAAAAGACTATTACGCAACTTGTAAAGGAATAAAAATGCGTGAAAACATTTAACTACATCGACAAAAACTGTCTTTCCATAACCTCTAGTTATTAATGTTTCTAATTTTCAGGTAATATTTACTAATGATAGTTTTAAATAAGAATAACTATGGATTTTTCCAGTCAAATAGCTAGTCAACTAAATGCGGTCACAATTCTGCCAGAAGGAATTGTTACTGTAACTTTATTATTAGTCTTAATTGGTGATTTAATTTTTGGACGTAAATCAGCTAACACTTTAGCATACTTCTCCGTAATTGGTTTATTTAGTGCTGTTGTTGCCTTATTTTACGGTTGGAATAACACAGAAATAACCTCTTTTTTAGGTGCTTTCACCGCCGACAATTTGAGTATTGTTTTTCGTGCCATTGTAGCCCTTTCAACGGCGATAACTATATTAATGTCTATTGCCTATATTGAAAACACAGGAACATCTCTCGCTGAATTTATCGGTATTATGCTTACTGCTACTTTAGGGGGAATGCTTTTATGTGGGGCATCTGAATTAGTAATGGTGTTTGTATCCTTAGAAATGCTTAGTATTTCTTCTTATTTAATGACAGGATACATGAAACGAGATCCCCGTTCTAATGAAGCCGCTTTGAAATATTTGCTAATTGGTGCGGCAAGTTCTGCTATTTTCCTTTATGGTTCATCCTTGCTCTATGGTTTGTCTGGGGGATTGACCAACATTAACGAAATCGGTGCCGTATTACAAGCAGGAGAAGGTTTAGAATCTCTTGGTTTAGCCATCGCCTTAGTATTTATGATTGCAGGGATTGCGTTTAAAATTTCTGCTGTGCCTTTCCACCAGTGGACTCCCGATGTTTATGAAGGCTCTCCTACTCCAGTAGTTGCATTTTTATCTGTGGGTTCAAAAGCGGCAGGATTTGCGATCGCAATTCGTTTATTAGTCACAGTATTTGAACCAGTAGCTCAACAATGGCATTTCATTTTTACCGCTTTAGCCATTTTAAGTATGGTGTTAGGCAACGTAGTGGCATTAGCTCAAACTAGCATGAAACGTATGTTAGCGTACTCTTCCATCGGACAAGCAGGATTTGTCATGATTGGTTTAGTTGCTAGTACAACAGCAGGTTACTCAAGTATAATCTTTTACTTGTTTATTTATCTATTCATGAACCTCGGTGCTTTTGCCTGTGTGATTTTATTCTCTTTAAGAACGGGAACAGATAAAATTAGTGACTATGCAGGACTATATCAAAAAGACCCCTTACTAACTTTAGGATTAAGTCTTTGTTTACTATCCCTAGGCGGAATACCCCCCTTAGCAGGATTTTTCGGCAAAATCTACATTTTTTGGGCAGGTTGGCAAGCAGGACTTTATAGCCTTGTTTTAGTAGCCCTCGTTACCAGTGTTATCTCCATCTACTACTACATTAGAGTAGTCAAAATGATGGTTGTTAAAGAACCTCATGAAATGTCCGAAGTAGTGAAAAACTATCCTTCCGTGCGTTGGAATATGAGTGGAATGCGTCCTATTCAAATTAGTTTAATCATTTTAACCATTGCCACATCCCTTATCGGAATATTATCTAACCCCGTAGTTAACGTTGCTAATCAATCTGTAACTAGCAGTCGTGTTTTAGAAGCATCTTTAACTCAAGCTAGTGCTAATATTGATAGTACGATGGATGACCAAACAAAAAACATCGCTCTGCGTTAAAAAAATTGAGGGAATAGCCCATAAAATATTAGATTAGGAAATTTATAAATGTTATGCAAAAATTTCCTAACTTAATAATGCTATTCCCTTTAACTATTGCTTTCGGAACATACCTTATTAATTGTCTCACCAATTTTTTTTATATTTGTTGGCATTTTTTTTTATATTCAGTTATAATTATTAAATGTGAAAACAAAAGGGTCGATGCCCGAGTGGTTAATGGGGGCGGACTGTAAATCCGCTGGCTATGCCTACGCTGGTTCAAATCCAGCTCGGCCCAGTTGCCTTTGTAGCTCAGTGGTAGAGCACACCCTTGGTAAGGGTGAGGTCACGAGTTCAATCCTCGTCAAAGGCTCTTTACTAAACGGTTATAATTGCTTGTCGATATATTTGTTTACTATCGAATAACATTTTATCTGTTATCGTTAACAAATTGTTGTCATCTTAACGAATTAACTGTCGTCTTAACAAATTGCTGTCGCTGAATAATCGTTAACAAATTAAATGTCATTTTATGATTGAACTCGTGACCTCTTTCAATCCACATATATATCTATTATAATTATAGCCATTTTTGTATTTTGCTGTTTTATGATGATCCTTTCGATCGCACCGAGAAGTAAACTCATCTGCAACCTGTATCACTTGCGTGGTTTACTTCTAGCCTGATTGTACTTTCGATCGCACTGGGAAGTAAACTCATCTGCAACTGCCATCGAGTTCACTGGTTGCTTTGACTCTATTCAACCCATGATAATATTAGGATTACCCTGATATTTAACTCTACTAGGACGAGGAAAAGACTGATGTAAATTTTTCTGACTGGTCTTTTTCCGTTTAAGGCACTGCTTCTGATTATCATTTAGAGAAGGTTTCTTCTCCATACTTTCGATAATCTTAGATACTTGAGTTAGTTTCTCCTGTCAAACCTCCTGTGTACCCTCATTCATCGGTTAGTAAACGGGTTACTCTCAGTGAGAAGATATTTCTGCAATAACTTGGCTTCATTTTCATCTTTAGGTACATTTTGAGACGCAGTGATAAGAGTATTTAACCATTGTTGATCACTTAAATTTCTACCTTTAGGTAATCTGGCTTCAATCTGCTTTTCCAGTCTCTCTATTTCTATCTCCGTCTTGCGGTAAAGTTTGTCAAATTTATCCCTTTGTTCAGGTTGAGTAGGTATCTTTTGATTATGCTTAATCAAATAAGTGATAGCCGTTTTTTCTAAAATATCACTACTGTCACGATGCCTTTGAAATAAATACTTATGCTTTTCTTCTGTCTTTTTATTAGATATTTGGTTGAGAATTATCTGAGCTTGAGCTTATGTTGTGACGCTAACCAAGAAGCAAAGATATAATTAACTAGGTTAATGGCTGAACCATAAAAATTACTTGGTAAGCCTGTGAAGGGGGGAACTTTTTTCAGAGTAGCACATAAATCTTTAACAATATCCGAAGGCATTTTTCCTTTATCCTGCCATTGAGACAAATCAGGATGCTCCCCCACTTGTCTTATCAATTCCGTCATCAGTGGGGTATATTGTTCCGCCATATATTGCCAGAGCCTTTGGCGGGTTTGTTCCGGGGCGATTAACTGGCAACAGATAGTTTTAATTGTCATAACTTTAAAATAACATATTGTTTTTATAAATAGCAAGATAATGGTAAACTTAATTGATAAATTATTGTTTTCGAGTAGTACAATATAGATTATGGATAAACAGTTTTTTACAAGCAAAGAAGCGGCAACCATTGCAGGATTAACTTATCGTCAGGTGGAATACTGGCGTAAGAAGGAGATTATTGTGCCAACGGTTAATACTGAAGGTAGTGGTCACAATGTCTATTATTCTCTGTCTGAGCTTTGGCAGTTAGCCTTAATGGGCTATCTGTTAGATATGGGCTTGGATTTTAAGGTTTGTTCTCAAATATTGGGTGAATTTAAGGAACGCCATGAAGAACTAATGAAACATCCTCTTGATTTCCCCCACCTTAAGTACACTTTATGTCCCCATCCAGAAAAGGGCTTGACTCTTACCCATCTTTCTGCCATTGAAATAACCAAGGCTTTAATGAGGGGTGAGAGTATTCTGATGTTGTGGACGGAGAATGTTAATCAAAGGCTTATTGAAGGTTTATCCCTCGTTTTAACTCCAAAAAAAAACCTTTGTTGACAAGGAAATGAATGAAGCAGAAACTAGAGCTAAGTTAATTGATCCAACGTTACATCAAAGGGGATGGACAGAAGATCATATTCGTAGGGAAGAAACGGCGGGGAGTATCGTTATTATTGATGATCAGCCCCGTAAATTGGGTAAGGGTAGGGTTGACTATATCTTAAGGTTAAGATTATCAGAAACAACTCAACCCGTCGCAGTGGCAATTATCGAAGCGAAGGCAGAATATGCACCGCCGAATCAAGGTTTAGAACAGGTGAAACGTTATGGCAAGTTGTCGAATGTGCCTTTTGTTTATAGTTCTAATGGTCATTTATTTGTGGAATATGACGCTTTTACGGGAAAAACCAGTAAGCCTAAAACGTTGAGTCAGTTTCCTACTCCTCAAGATTTACAGGCTAGGTATGAACAACATAAGGGTTTTAAGTTAGATGCGGAAATAGCGAAACCTTTATTAACTCCCTATCGTGGTGGGGAAGCGTCAAGGCGATACTATCAGGATGCGGCGATTCGAGCGGTATTTGAGAAGATTGCTTCTTGTTATGAGGGTAATGAGGCTTTAAGGGCTTTATTGAGTTTGGCTACTGGTGCAGGGAAAACCTATATTGCGACTCAAATTCTCTGTCGTATAGCCGATGCAGGACAGTTAAGACGGGCTTTATTTATCTGTGACAGAACCGAATTAAGGGATCAAGCTAGTGCGGCTTTAAAGGGGATTTTTGGGGATGATGTGGCGGTGATTTCGGGTAAGAATCCTCAGAAAAATGCACGGATTTTAGTGGCTACCTATCAAACTTTAGATGTAGATGATTCCCCCCAACCCTTAATTACAGATGATCCCCCCCAACCCCCCTTAATAAGGGGGGAGAAGACAAAACAAGTCCCCCTTAGCAAGGGGGATAAAGGGGGATCAAATTTCTTAGTCAATAATTATCCCGAAAATTACTTCAGTCATATCATTATAGATGAGTGTCATCGATCGGCGTGGGGTAAATGGTCATTAGTTTTAACTCGTAATCCTGAAGCGGTGCAAATTGGTTTAACTGCTACTCCTCGCAAGTTAGACACTACCGAAGACACCCCCGAAGTGAGGGAAGATTTACAGATTACGGCGGATAATGTCCGTTATTTTGGTGAGCCTGTTTATGAGTATGATATTGGACAAGGTATTGAGGATGGTTATTTAGCGGTTTGTTCTATTCATCCTCGTAATATCAATTTAGATCATACGGGTATCACTATTGAGGAGATTTTGGCACGGAATCCAGTGGATAGTATTACAGGGCAACCCGTCACCGAGGAGGAGATTCGAGAGCGTTATGAGTGTACTAGCTATGAGCGTCGTATAGAGCTTCCCGATCGAGTTTTAGTGATGTGCAAAGACTTATTCTCGGCTTTAGTACAAAGGGGCAAACCTGAGCAAAAAACTGTTATCTTCTGTGTCAGTGATAAACACGCTGATGAGGTGGCTATTACCATGAATAATATTTATGTGGATTGGTGTGGTCAAAATAACCGTCAACCGTTGCCTGATTATGCTTTTAAATGTACGGCAAAAAGTTCTGGTAATGATTATTTACCTGATTTAAAGGAGTCTTCGAGAAGTCATTTTATCGCTACTACGGTGGATTTGTTGACTACTGGGGTGGATGTGCCTCCGTTGGAAAACATTGTCTTTTTCCGTTATATGCGATCGCCTCTTACTTTTTATCAGATGATTGGTAGGGGTACAAGGTTACATCCGCCTTCGGGTAAGTTGATGTTTCGGGTTTATGACTATACCAATGCTACTCGTTTATTTGGGGTGGAGTTTTTGACTAAGTTATCACCCCGTAAGGATGATAAGACAGGCAATAAAGTTAAGGAGAAGGGGGGTAGTTATAATGTGGAATCTCAAAAAATTATTACTGTGGAAGGTTTTGATGTACGCATTAGTGCAGGGCAAAAGTCTATTTTAACGATGGTAAATGGTGAGACGATTCCGGTGAGTGTGGAGGAATACCGAGAAAGGTTAGGGAAACGGTTAATTGAGGAGGTGTCGAATATTGCTCTATTTCGAGAGATTTGGATTAAGCCTAATACCCGTAATCAGTTAATGAGTATTTTACCTGATGGGGGGCGATCGCCTTTAGTATTAAGAGCAGTATCGGAGTTGGAAGACTATGATTTGTTTGATATTCTAGGGGAATTGGGTTATGGTATTCAGTTACGCACCCGTAAACAACGGGCAGAAGCCTTTGAGTATAAGCAAGAAAAATGGTTAGAAATGATGCCAGAAGCCACAGGAAAGACTATTAAAGCCATTACAGCTCAATTTGCTCAAAATGGAACGGAGGAGCTAGAAAACCCTAAATTATTTCAGTTACCAATGGTGAAAAAAGCAGGGGGAATCGGTGCTTTAAAAGAGTTTGGCGATCCTAAAGAGATATTATTAGAGACTAAAATGAGGTTATTTGCGGCATAAGGAGTTAAAAACGATGAGTAACATTTCACCTACTTTACTTGATCAAATTCAAGAAATGAATGTTAATGAAAAGCTAGAATTGATGGTTTTTTTAGCTAATTCAATTAAAAATAATCAACAAAAAATGATAAATATTTCTGAAAAAAAAGGTTCTTTAAGTAGATTTATTGGGACTGGTAAAGGTTGTTATCTAACTCCTAAAGATGCTGATAATTTTATTCGTCAGGAGCGTGATAAATGGGATTATTAGAAGTTATTAAAGGTAAAAAAATTTATTTAGATACTAATATTTTTATTTATGCTGTCGAAGGCTATGAAGAATATTTAGAACATTTAGACTTGTTATTTAATTATTTAGAACATGGTCTTTTACAAGCTATTACCAGTGAGTTGAGCCTGTCAGAAGTTTTGGTTAAACCAATGATAGATGAAAATATTCATCTACAAAATATTTATCAAGATATGATTCAAACTTCTTCTAGTTTAGAGGTAATAAACATTGATAGAAAAATCCTAATAGAGTCAGCAAACATAAGAAGCAAAACGAAAATTAAGTTACCTGATTCTATTCATGGGGCTACCGCAATTTTCAATAATTGTTCCGATTTTTTAACTAATGACAAACAGTTAAATTTATTACCTGATATTAACGTTATTATTTTGGAGGATTTACTGAATAAATGACTAAAAATAAGCACAATTTACCTGATGGTTGGCAATGGGTTAAATTAGGTGATGTTTGTGAGATTATTAATGGTTCAACCCCAAAATCGACAATAGATGAATATTGGAATGGTGATATAGTATGGATTACACCTACTGATTTAGGACAATTATCAACGCCAATCATTAAAGATTCTCTAAGAAAAATAACAGAGAAAGGTTATAAAAGCTGTAATACAAATATTGTACCTAAAGGATCAATAATTTTTTCTTGTAGAGCACCAATAGGTCATATTGGAATAGCAGATGTTTCTCTGTGTACGAATCAAGGTTGTAAAAGTTTTGTGTTAAAAGAGAATATAGATCAATGGTTTCTTTATTATTATATTAAAGAATCAGTCCCTGAGTTACAGTCGTTAGGTAGTGGAGCAACTTTTAAAGAAATTTCTAAGTCTAAACTAGCTACTTTTCCGATTCTGTTACCGCCGATAGATGAACAAAAACGCATCGCATCGATACTGAATGAGCAAATGTCAGCAGTGGAAAGGGCAAGGAAAGCCGCAGAAGCTCAACTGGAAGCAATAAATCAACTACCATCCGCCTTATTAAGACGTGCCTTTAATGGAGAATTATAACCATGACTAAAGTAACAGTATCAAAAGCCCGAATCTTTGAAGAAGAATATCCTTATATAAGTCGCTTTGTGCAAGAGCAAGGAAAAATAGAGGTAGGCTATGCTGAAGGGCATCCTCCCTTCTTTGTGGTTGCTTACGATGAAGGCGGTACAATCTTTGAGGGTAAAGAAGAATATAACTCAATGGATAAAGCCTTTGCAGACTTAGAAAATGGTATCAAAGAATTTATGGAGAAAAATGGACTATGAGCAGTAAAAACGGTAAAAACAACATCAAACAATTTAACACCCAACAAAGCCTCAACAGCTATATTAAAGGTATCTGTGACATTATGAGGCGATCGAACTGTACCAGTGCCTTACAATACGTTCCCGAATTAACATGGTTGTTATTTTTGCGTATCCTTGATGACATCGAACAACAAGAAGCTGAAGGTATGGAAGTATTAGGCTTAGACTTTCATTACTCCCTTGAATACCCTTACCGTTGGCAAGATTGGGCATCTCCTAACGGCACAAAACGGCTAGAGTTAACCATGAGTGGCAACTTAGGGGATTTTATGAACTTCGTTAACGGCGGTTACGACAATGACGGTAAACCCTTTGGCTTGTTACCCACCCTCAAAACCTTAAAAGATAAACCGAAAGCCACCCCTAGACAAAAAATTATCAGCGAAGTTCTCTCTGCTACTGATAAAGTAAGAATTGATAGTGAGCGTAACTTACTAGATGTCTTAGATAAAGTCCACGAAATCCGCAACGTTGACGATACCCACATCTTCCCCATATCCCAAGTATATGAAGGGTTACTGTTGAAGATGGGGGAGAAAAATAACGATGGTGGGCAATTCTTTACCCCTAGAGAAGTAATAAGGGCGATTGTTACTGCTATAAATCCCCAAATCGGAGAAACCGTCTATGATCCAGCCAGTGGTACAGGAGGCTTCCTTGCCCAAACCTACGAACATATTAGCAATCAATTAGGGGATGACATCACCGCCGAACAATTAGAGACGCTTAAACATCAAACCTTTTACGGTAGAGAAAAAGAAAACCTGATTTATCCCATCGCCTTAGCGAACCTTATGTTACACGGTATTGATCAACCGAACCTATGGCATGGTAACACCTTAACAGGTAGTGCCGTCTATGGCGACTTATTTAAAAATGCCCCTCAATTATTTGATGTTATCCTCACTAATCCGCCTTTTGGGGGTAAAGAACATAAAGAAGTACAAGCCAAGTTTAGTTATAAAACCAGTGCCACTCAAGTTCTTTTTTTACAACACTTAATTGACAGTCTCAATCATAACGGTAGATGCGGAGTCGTGTTAGATGAAGGGGTATTATTCCGCACCAATGAAACCGCCTTTGTGCAAACCAAGAAGAAACTACTCAATGATTGTGATTTATGGTGTATTGTCAGCCTTCCTGCGGGGACATTTGCGGCGGCTGGAGGGGGAGTTAAAGCCAATATTCTATTTTTCACCAAAGGTAAACCCACTGAGAAAATTTGGTATTATGACTTATCTGAGGTGAAAGTTACTAAACGTCAACCCCTAACCTCTAAACACTTTGAGGAATTTTTAGAGTTACTCCCTGATAGACAAGACAGTGAGAGAAGTTGGACTGTTACCCGTGAGGAAATAGAACAGAAAAACTATGATCTCAAAGCCGTCAATCCAAATATAAAAGTAGAGGAGGACGATCAAACCCCTGAAGAACTGATACAATTCATAGAAACTAAAAGTCAAGAAGTACAACTTGTACTAAATAATCTAAGAAAAGGATAATGTCAGAATCTTTACCTTCAATCCCCTCATATCAGTCTTTGATGTTGCCCATATTAACTATTGTTGCTGACGGAAGTGAATATAAATTATCAGAAGTCAGACAAACATTAGAAAATAAATTAGGGCTTAGTAACGAACAACTAGACTTAAAGGGCTTTAACTTGTGCTTTAACCGCAATCTGAGAACGATTAACTTTACTTCCTCCCCGATTCGCTTCTATATACTGCTTTTTAATGAAATCAACTAAAACTGAATCTATACGATGTTGACCTTTGTCGGCTCTTTGACTTGAAGATAGACCGTTATTTCCTCCTTCTTCCCATTTTTTCACCATACGTTGCACTGTTCGACGGGAGCAATTTAACTTCTCACTCACTTCATCTAACTTTTTCCCATAAGAGATGCGATCGCACGGTTCCATTAAATAATTGATGAGTTCAATCTTCCTCTGGACATCTTAGGGGATGTCAACAGGGATTACATTCTCTTCTTTGCTCATACTTATGTTTTATAGAAACATAATGTTATTTTAACTGCATTATTATAAAGATGGCAACTATTGTGTTATAAATCGTCAAAAGTCAAATCAGAAGAAGTGACAGTTAATTTGTTAATAATCAGAATAATGACAACTAATTTGTTAAACCTATCTTTGATGATGAGGAGGGATCAAAGATGGTTATGATTGTTTAGGGAAGGGGATTTGAGGAGGAATTATCCCCATGACAAATAAAATGTTAAAGCGACAGATAAAATGTTATTCGACAACTATCATATAATCATTATAAGTCAATTCTTAACATCTTTTTGTCTAAGTACCGGTAAGTATTTTAAACTCTTGCCTGTTGCTTATCCTTGGTGACACTTCTTTTTTCTCAACCCCTATTTAGTTTGAGCTATTTTATCAAGTATTAAATTAAATACTAACTGTTAATTTTATTGAAAAAAATAGTATTAATAATGATTACTTTACTGACAGATTTTGGTTTGCAAGATATTTATGTGGGAGTGATGAAAGGAATTATAAAAACAATTAATCCAGATATATATATTATTGATTTAACCCACGATATTCCCCCTCAAAATATCTCCGCCGCTAGTTTTGCTTTAGCAAATTCTGTGGATTTTTTTCCTGATGATACCATTCATTTAGCCATAGTTGATCCTACCGTTGGTAGTGACAGAAAAATAGTTGCGATCGCATTTGAAAAAGGTTATATAATATGTCCTAATAATGGCATAATAACAGGGGTTTTAAATAGGTATAAACCACAACAAATTTATGAGTTAACTAATAGTAATTATTGGCTTAATCAAATTCCTAGCAATACTTTTCATGGTAGAGATATATTTGCACCTATGACGGCTTATTTAAGTAAAGGTATCGGATTAGAAACTTTAGGTCATAATCTTAATAAAGAAGATTTAGTGATTTTAGATGACATTTATCCCATAATTAAAGAAAAAGAAATAATCGGTTCAATACAATATATTGATACTTACGGTAATTTAATTACTAATATCACCGCTAAAATGTTAGAAAATAAATCTTGGTACGTACAAGAAGGAGAAAATAAAATTTTTCCTCAATCCACTTATAGCAACATTAAAAAGAAAGAATTACTTACCCTAATTGGTAGTCATGGATATGTAGAAATAGCCATTAATCAGGGCAATGCTAAAATGATTTTAAATAAAGAATATGGTGATTTTATAACAGTAAAAATACAGTGATGTAACTGACTTGCTTTCTAACTGAAATTTTCCAGATGTTGGTAAGCATTAATCATCCCCTGAGTGCCTTGACTATATCCTTCTCCTTCATTCAAATCAGCACTGACTTGAAATAACTGATTAGCTAATTCTATGCCGGGTAAATGCTCATCCTTGAGGGTTTCTTGCACTAAACGTAAGTCTTTTAATATATGCTTAATCATGAATCCGGGTTCAAAATCTGCCTCAATAACTTTTTTGCCCAAATTAGCTAATGCCCACGAACCTGCCGCACCCGTACTACATACTTTTACAATTAAGTTGGGGTCTATATTTTGAACTTGGGCTAATTTCATCGCTTCACATAAGGCTACCATATGCAAACTAGCTAAAACCTGATTACATAATTTTACCCCTTGTCCACTACCGACTTCTCCACAGTGAGTAATATTTTTGCCCATAATCTCTAAATATGGTAAACATTCTCTAAAGTCTTCTTCTTTGCCTCCTACCATAATCGTTAAAGTGCCTTGTTGAGCTCCAATATCTCCCCCAGAAACAGGGGCATCTAAGAAACGAATTTGCTTTTTCTCTAATTGACTGGCAATGTTTTTCACTGCTGTTGAGCCAATGGTGCTAAAGTCAACTACTAAGCTGTTTGAGGAAGCAAAATTAATTACCCCTGACTCTGACAATAAAACTTCTTCTACATCTGGCACATCTCCTAAACAAGTAAAAATTATTTCGGCAGACTCTACCGCTTCGGCAATGCTATCTACCATTGTTAAAGATGATTCTTGTAATAAAGATTGTATATGAGGGCGATTTTTTGTGCGATTCCAAACTTTAACTTGACATTGGGCATTAGCTAAATTTTTTGCCATTGGTGCCCCCATTACCCCTAATCCTAAAAATGCTATTTGATGATTCATGATTAACAGTTCTAATTAATCTTACTTTTGACAGCGTTGACTACGGTTTCTAATACATGAACCCTAGCATAATATTTATCATTCCCCGGTACAACTGTCCAAGGGGCGAGGGCTGTGCTAGTACGGGCGATCGCTTGATTTACTGCCACATCATACAAATTCCATTTTTCTCGGTTGCGCCAATCTTCTTCGGTTAGTTTATAACGTTTATAAGGGTCTTCTTTTCGATCTTGAAAACGGTTTAATTGTTCTTCTGGACTAATATGTAACCAGAATTTTAAAACAATATAATTATATGTAGCTAATTGAGCTTCAAACTCGTTAATTTCTCTGTAGGCTCTCCGCCATTCAATCTCCGTGGCAAATCCTTCTATTCTTTCTACTAATACTCTACCATACCAACTGCGATCGCATATAGCAATTTTTCCTAAAGCTGGTAAACTACGCCAAAAACGCCAAAGATAATGATATTTTTTTTCTTCATCTGTTGGGGCCGCAAAGGCGTGAACTTCATAACTACGAGGGTCTAAAATATCGGTAACACGCTTAATAGCACCTCCTTTCCCTGCCGCATCCCAACCTTCAAACAATAGTAAAACCCCGATATTATGTTCATAAATATCTTTTTGTAATTGTCTGAGTTGCACTTGGTATTTTTTTAATTTAGTTTTATATTCATCCTTTGGTAAGTGTAAGGTTAAATCTGTTTGAGCTAAATAATCAGGCTCAGTGGGTAATAATTGATTTTGGGGTGCAGAAGATGGAGTTGCTGTGATAATTTCTCTCTTGGCTAAACCTTCTCGAATAGTGGCCACTAGGTGGGTTAAAACCTTCACTTTCG
Organism: Cyanobacterium sp. Dongsha4; assembly: GCF_036345015.1. Classification (NCBI taxonomy): domain Bacteria; kingdom Bacillati; phylum Cyanobacteriota; class Cyanophyceae; order Chroococcales; family Geminocystaceae; genus Cyanobacterium; species Cyanobacterium sp. DS4. The sequence goes on from NZ_CP084098.1 coordinate 27,677, forward strand.
CCCAACGTTGACAATCTGCCTCTACTAAAACCCACGGGGCAAATCCCGTGCTAGTATAAATCAACATTTCTTCTGCTAAATGACTATATTCCTCATAATTTTTTACTTGTTGCCAGTCTTCTTTACGCACTCGCCACGATTCTAGTTCATCTTTTTCATATTTTTTAAGACGATTTTTAAGTTCTTTATTGCTAACATGAAGCCAATATTTAGCAACCACTGCCCCATCTTCTACTAACTGTCTTTCAAAGGCATTAATATCCCTCATTATCAATGGCACTCTTTCATCTTCTAGGCGCTTAAATAATCTATCTTCTAATACATGGGTGTACCAACTATGGTAAAAAATGCCAATACTTCCAACTGGCGGAATTTTCTGCCAGAAACGCCAAAGAAAAGGATATTGTTTTTCTTGGTCTGATGGTGCTAGGATAGGATGAACGGTAAAACCACGAGGATCCATATAGTTTGTCATTTGTTTTACTAATCCCCCTTTTCCTGCGGCCGCCCACCCTTCTAAAACTACGATGATAGGCAATTTTTGTAACCAACAAATATTCTGGAGCGATCGCAACTCTCGCATTAATTCTTCTATTTTGTAGCGGTAAGTATCCTTATCGAGAGAGTTACTTAAATCAAGGGTGTCTAACATTTAAAAACTTTATCCTAACAACTTTATTCTATTTCCAAATATATAGTTTATTTTGTTGATACTAATTCATTCTTAATTAATTCTTAACACAAGTAAATAAAGGTTTCAGGCTTCAGGTGGTAGGGGTTGAATATATTAAATCCTTACGGTATTGGGGAATTAGGGGGAAACGAGTTAGTAGTTAGGAGTTAGGAGTTCGGAGTTAGAAGTCATTAATTATCATCAACTATTTACCTTTGCCCTTTGCCCCTTGCCCTTTGCCCTTTTAACTTTCACCTTTGCCCCTTGCCCTTTTCTCCACCACTCATAGATGAAAATGTATCCCGAACTCAGGTTACTTAAAATTTCTCCCCTATACCAAAATGAATACGGCTATCACCTTCATCATTAATGGCATAATCAATACGAATAGGCCCGACAGGAGATTGAACCCTTACTCCTAAACCATAGCCAAAACCATCACCATTTAAGCCTCTGACTTCAGCAGGTTTACCAATCACTGCACCCCCAGAACCTAAAGTAGTACCATAGTCAAAGAATAATGCACCCCCAACAAAAGAAATAATTGGGAAACGATATTCCGCAGTGGCTTGAAAGTACGATCGCCCATTCCCTAAATCTCCTTCTCCGTAGCCTCTGACAGAATTACTACCGCCGATAACAAAGGCTTCATAGGGGGGTAAGTCACCGAGAACAGTACCTCCTTGGAAGTTAAAAGCAAGGGTTTGAGGACCTTCTGTAAAGTCAAAATTAATTAGTTTCAGGGGAATATAATAACTATAACTAGCACGAACACGGTTAAATAATATACCAGTACCCGGAAGAGTTTGTTCTGTTCCTAACAGTAGTAAACTACCGCTAGTAGGTGTTAAACCATTATTACGAGTATCTTGAGACGCATTAAAACGCCAAGTAATTAAATCATCAACTCCACTGGCATTATACGCTAATTTCTGACTGCCAAAGGCTTCTCCTGAACGGGGCGATAAATCACCGTCTGCGTCTTGAACTTCAATGTGTTGATATTGTAAGCCTGTACTTAATACCCACTCGGCGGGAGAAAAGGGATCTTTAGCAAGGGGTCTGGAGAAAGAAATACCTGCCCCCGTACGAACAACTCTAGGGCTATCATTATTGACCTCTGTACGGATGGTTTCTGTATCTGTACCATCGTACACTAGAGAGATGGAACGACGACGGAAAATATTGCCAGTGTAGGATGTGCGGTAAGGATCTCCTGCAATCCAAGGATCTTGATAGCTCAAGTCGAAAAGAAGTTCTCTTTCCCCTAACTGAAATTCAACCCCAACAGTCTGGTTATTTCCGCCAAGGTTTCTTTCTTGATAACTAACTGTACCAAAAATACCGCTAGTGGAACTAATACCTGCACCTGCCGCAAGAGAGCCAGTATTTGTTTCAACAACCTCTACATTCATGACCACTTCTGAGGGGTCTTCTGCAGGACTAAAGGAGAGTTTTACATCCTCAAAAATGCCTAAACCGAATACTCTTTGTAAGTCTTGTTGAGCAGTTCTCCGATTAAATATATCTCCGGGTTTAAGTTTCATTTCTCTGGTAACAATGAAATCTCTTGTTCTACCATTAGTTTCTTCTTGTTCAGAGTTAAAAAATTTAACTTGAATATCAGCGATTTGTCCTTCTGCGATAATTAGGGTGACGACTCCTTGTTCACTAATTTGGGGTGCCCCAACTACTTGTGCTAGGTCATAGCCGTTATCGGTGTACCATTTATTTAGTTCTGCAATGCCTTCTTGTAAGTCTCGCAGATTAAGAATTTGTCCATACTGTTCTGCAAAGGCTTCGTTAATTACTTCAGGAGGTAATAAACTTTGTTCATCAGTTTTTTCAGGTAGAGTTTGAATTTCTACTTTTTGCAAAACTGGGTTTGCTTCAACTTGGTAGGTAATTCTGACCCCATATTGGGTATCTTCGGGAGTTACTCGAACGTTGCGGAAAAAGCCTGTGGCATAGATGGCGTTAATATCTTCTTGTAAACGAGAGCGAGTCGTGGTGCGTCCGGGAGTAGTACGAATTGTATTGTAAACCAGATCGGTCAGTTCAGGATCAACCCCTGTAACTAAGACTTCAGAAACTAATACTCTGGGTTCTTGGGAGGTTTCATTTTGAGGAGAATTTGGTGTTGAGGGGGGTTGATTTTGCTGAGTTTCTGGAGAGGTGGTTGTGTCTGTTTGAGATAATAAGTTTTGGGCAATATATGAGGGGGAATTTTCGATAATTTTATCTTCACTCAGGGGTTGAGTTGGGTAGGTTACGGGAATAGAAATATGAGGAGTTTCGGAGTTATGGGAAGATAACTGAGGGGTTTTTTCTGCCAGAGCCTTTAAGGGTGTTGTGACACTAATCAGAGATAGCAGTGTAAGAGTAAGGGGTTTTGACCATAGGGATTTAGGCTTTGTATAAGAGATTGTTTGCTGGGGGATTTTTTTTGTAAGCAAAGAGAGATTTTTTGCTATGTTTTTTTCGTTCAAGGTGATACTGACACCCTCTTTTTGTGCCTGTGTCAAACCCAGACTTATTGTCTTTAAATAATTCTTACTGTTTTTGTTCACTGCCACACACCAAATGTTAATTATTTGTTTTTAAATATACTAGCTATTTTTGAGTTTTTCAATTTGTGTTAAAACTCTTTGTTGTACCTCTTGATAGGCGGATTCTATTTTGCCTAAGTCTTGGCGAAAACGATCTTTATCTAGGACTCTTTTTTGTTTATCTTGTTCCAATTCATCCCATAAACGGCAAGTATCGGGACTAATTTCATCGGCTAAAATAATATTGTTTTCTGAATCAAAGCCGAATTCTAGTTTAAAATCGACGAGGGTAATTTGACAACTTTGGAAAAATTCTTGTAGGTGTTGATTAATTTGTAGTGCGTATTGTTTCAGTTGCTCTATTTGTTCTGAAGGTATGATATTGAGAATTGAGAGGCGATCGCGCGTTAGTAGAGGATCTCCTAATTCATCATTTTTAAGGTAAAATTCCACGAGGGGGAAAGGCAATTTTTCACCTTGATTTAATCCCGTTTGTTTACATAAACTTCCTGCGGCGATATTTCTAACTACTACTTCGAGGGGAATAATCTTAACGGCTTTGACCAACATTTCACGAGAGGAGGGCTGATCAATAAAATGCGTGGGAATACCTTTAGATTCTAGCCACTTTAGCAGGGCGGATGAAACTGTACAGTTTATTTCTCCTTTACCTACTATCGTTCCTTTTTTTTGGGCATTGAAAGCGGTGGCATCATCCTTAAAATAAGTTAAGTATTCTTGCTCTTTTTCTGTCCCATAGACAATTTTGGCTTTTCCTTCATATAATTTTTGAGCCGATGTTGACATAGTTAAAAATCATCCTAGACAAATAAATCCAAATATTACCTTATCATAATTAGCGATTTGAGCAATGGAGATTTCACTGTTCAGGAGAGGTTAATTAAACACTCTTGCCTTTTGTCTTATCGAAATTGTTAATTACTAATAAAAATCTACTACGAATGAAACCTTTAGCAAAATTAATTGGACAACCTTTAGCCGTAGAACTTTTAGAAAGTGCGATCGCAATAGATAGAATTGCCCCTGCATATTTGTTTATCGGTGCGGAAGGCATTGGTAAAGCATTAGCGGCGAAGTGTTTTACAGAAATGTTGTTAATTTCCCCCGATGAAGATTATGCTTCTGCTTGTCAAAAGTTATATGCGGGAAATCATCCTGATTTTTTATGGGTTGAACCAACTTACAATGATAAAGGTCAATTGTTAACAGCGAAAGAAGCCGAGGAAAAAGGTTTAAAACGGAAAACTGCTCCACAAATTAGAATTGAGCAAGTGAGAGAAATTAGTCAATTTGTAAGTCGTCCTCCCCTAAAAGGCGATCGCTCTATTGTGGTGATTGAAGGGGCAGAGTTAATGGCAGAATCGGCAGGAAATGCTCTTTTAAAAACCCTTGAAGATCCGGGCAGAGCAACAATTATTTTAATTGCAAAAAGCACAGATTCTATTCTTTCAACCTTAGTTTCTCGCTGTCAAATAATTCCTTTTTTTCGTCTTAGTGAAGAACATTTAAAGTTAGTTTTATATAGAGCTAATAAAGCTGAAGTTTTAGATTATCCTCAGTTAATAAATTTATCTCAAGGTTGTCCGGGCAAAGCGATCGCAGATTGGCAAAAATTGACTGATATTCCTTCTGATTTGATCAATAAATTAACTAAATTTCCTAGGAATATTATAGAAGGCTTATTATTAGCCAAAGAAATTACCAAAAATTTAGAATTAGATACACAACTATGGTTAGCTGATTATTTACAGTATTTTTATTGGGAAAAAGAAAGAAAATCAGAGTTAATTAATAGTTTAGAAAAAGTAAAAAAATTATTATTTAGATATGTACAACCTCGACTTGTTTGGGATTGTTTTTTCTTAGAAAATATTTTAGAAAGCAACTAAGAATCAAAGGGCAAGGGGCAAAGGTAAATAGTTGCTAATTAAGAATTAAGAATTAAAAACTCCGTTCACGACCGAAGGGAGTGTAAGAGCCGGGGGGTGCGAACTCTCCGAACTCTCCAACTCCGATAATTCACTCATTAGTAATGGTTGAAGCTAAAGGAGTGTAAGGATAGTTAGAAGTATGAGGATGATAGTGGGATTCTCCTAAATAAATACCCAAAGATAAAGCTGTTCTGACCATGAAACCTTCTGGATCTACGGGTGAAGGACAAGTTTTTTCCTGATGACACCATTTAATCATAGGCATAATTTGCTCAAGGGATTTGCTTTCCACATTTCCGTTTTGCCAAATAACTAGGCGGTTATAACATTCTTCTCCGATCAAATCTAGGGCTTTGATAGCAAATACTGTCGCTAAAATGCGATCGAATGAGCTAGGGACACCACATCTTTGTAAATGACCTAAAATAGTTGCTCTTGTATCAATTTGGTTTAATCCGCAGTAGCGATCGCCCCCAGTGGAACATAATTGATGACTTCTTTCTTTCAATAAATCTGCCAAGGTTTCCGCAATATAAGGATCTTTTTCCGCATTTAGCCCTTTTACCCCTTCTGCTATGACAATTAAAGCAAATTTACGCCTATCTTTACGCAATTGGGCAATATATTCACACATTCCTACTAAAGTAGCTTCCGTTAGTTGAGGAGTTAACTCTGGAATTAAAATACAGTCTGCTCCCCCTGCTATACCAGCGTGTAAAGATAAATGACCTGCATCTCTTCCCATCACCTGCACCACCATAATTCTTTCGTGACTGGCGGCGGTAAAAGTCAAATCGTATAGGGCTTGTGTGACTGTATTACGAGCAGTATCAAAGCCCACAGACCTCTCGGTAAAAGCAACATCATTATCAATAGTTTTAGGAATTACAACTAAGTTCCAATTACCTTTTTTAGCTAAATCATAAATAATATCTAAGCTACCATCTCCACCAATAGCAATTAAAGCATCTAATTCTAGGGCTTCATAACCTTTGATAATGTCTTTTGTAACTTGTTCTTCTTGAGGATTACCTCTACTTAAAGAACCCAAAACACTACCACTCATAAACTGTAATACATCCAAACCCTGTAAAACACCGGGTAAATCATAACCGTGAGGATGTAACTTAAGTTCCTCAATATTTAGTTTTCCATGAACAAAATCAATAAATCCATCCGTACCCCTAGGAATACCATATACTTCCCATCCCCTTAAAGTCGCATACTTTACCACTGCTCTAATAATCGCATTTAGTCCGGGGCAGTCTCCTCCACTGGTGAGAATACCAATTCTTTTTTTTGTCTTCATCTTGCAATTTTCTTATTATTTAAAACATAAGTTTTATGCTTTAATCTTATGATTAATTTAAAAATTTCTATCAAGAGAAAACATTAAATTAAATTAAAAAAAATAACAGAAAGTTTTTAGTGGAATGAGGAAATGAGGAAGTAGGGGCTTAGGGTTTTGATGTGTTAGGGAAGACAAGTTCGGAAGAGGTTTCAGGTTTGGGGTTTCAGGTCTCAGGTTTGACTGTTTTAATTAATTACTAATTTCTAATTACCACTGCCCTGTACATCGTTGCCCTTTCCTTTCAACTTAAAGACAAATTAGCTTAAAATGAGATCTTAAATTAGTACAACAATAGTAGAAAGCGAATTTAATAAGTTTTTTGTCAATTCTTATTACTGTTGTCCTTCTCCCCTTTTAAGGGGAGATATAGAGGGGTTTCCCTTATTTCTTGGCTTCACCAGTATATTTTTGGCTAGATTCAAGTCTGAGTTAAAGTCCTTCTAAAGGCACAGTTAGAAAACGAGCTAATTCTGCTCCTTGATTTTCTAGTTGAGAAAGAGGCATTGGCTCACCAACCGAGGTTAATGGTATGTCTCTTTTGGGTTTAACTCTCAAATATAAAGCTCTTTTGGGGTTTAATCCTTCTTTGATTTCTGCTCTTATAGCCTGAATATCATCAATATCATAGACTAATTCAATTTTGCGATTTTTCCCTAGAAAACCTTGACGATAGATGGTAACTTTACCCTTTTTTTTATCAAATTCGTTGTAACCGCTACCAACATCAAGAATAATCATTAACCATAGATAACTAGCTAATAATGTTCCTGCTACACCGTAAAAAGTTAGGGCAATACCTTGGGGAATGAATTGTAATTCCGAAGTGTCACTAACAATAAGTAAATTTGTATGTAAATAACTGGATAATCCTGCTAAAAGAAAGCCGATACCGCCAATGGAAACTGCGATCGCCCAAAAATAGTTACTAAATCTTCTTGAACCTATTATCTGTTGTTTGTAAATAAAATTATTTGCTGTCATTGGTAAAAATTAATAAATTTATCTTATTAAGAGGGAATAACCTCATCATTATTGAAACAAGTTTAATTGTACCTGAGTTCGACAAGAGGTGTTAGGTTTCAGGTGTCAGGTGTTACGCTGTTAGGGGGAAATAAGTAATGAGTTCGGGGTATTGTGTTCAGGGTTCAGAGTTAGAAGTTATTAATTATTCACTAATTCATCTTTGCCCATTGCCCTTTGATAAACTATGATTTTCTGTTGCGGGAGGGTATTTTTTCTCCCTGATAAAATCTCTTTTCTAACTTGCCTAAATAGATATATAGACTAAAGTTAATTACACTAATAACAGAAACTAAGGGGAAAATAAAATTAGTTAATTCCTCAATATATAAAAATATTAAAGGTATCAAAGACCACACAATTCCTGTTATTATTAAAGCTGAAAAACGTATTTTTTTTATATTCTTCAAAGCACCGCTACAACTGGAACATTGCTCTGTGTGTGAATAATATCTTTCAATTAACTGATCATGATTAGGTGTTTCTGGAAACTCTTGTTCAGGGAATAAATAGGCATTATAGTTCACAACCCATTTTCTTAATTCACTGACAAATAAATCAGATTTTGTTGGTAAATAAAAGGCTTGATTAAATTTTTTACTTCCTCCTAATTTTTCTAAATATCTTTCTTGGTAATGTAGAAATATTTGATCATCTTCGAGAATAGTATTTTGATTAAGATGAGAGTACCATTGAGGAGTTAATTTAATAAAAAATTGGGGGATTTTAGAAGCAAATTGGAAGGGAAATAAAGCAAAAACTCGACATTTTCCCTTACTGATAGGAGTAACATAAACTACCGTCATGGTGCGTCCTAGTTGTTTTGAGGTTAAATCATGCCACATTAAATTAGGAGCAATAAAGGTTGTGCTTTGACTTCCTAGCTTTCCTTTTCTTGGTCCTTCTGCCCAAAATCCTGTAAATCCTTGTCTATCGGCTGTTTTTACTTCTAATTCTACGGGGGCGGCGTTCGATCTATTTCCGACTGTGCCATGATGGGTATAAGAGACATGACTACTATCTAACACGTTTTCTAATAAAGTGAGGGCATCATAGGGTATATCCCTAAAGGTTTTTAAGATAGTCCATTTTTCTTCATTTTCTGTGAGGGGTTGAGTTATGGGCATGGGAGTGAAAAAGGCATTTTCTTTTTTCCCTGCATACACAAATAACATATCATGCTCGATCGCACTTGGGTAAGATTTGACACAAGCACGGGGAGATTTATGACGATTTTCTCCTTCTGGTTGCTGAGGGATTGACTGACAATCACCTTTCCCTGAAAAAGTCCAACCATGATAAGGACATTCTAATAAGCCATCTTCGTTAATTCTACCGGTACTTAAAGGGGCAAGACGATGAGGACACATATCTTGAAACACCCGCCACTGTTGATCCTTTTTATCCCACCAGACTACTAAATCTTCATCTAATAAGGTAAAACGACTTGGTTTATCTTTATGTAAATCATTAACAAAAAAAACAGGATACCAGACCTCTTTGTAATCGAATTCATTGGGATCTTCTCCACCTACAGGAAGGCTTATCAGAGATTTTTTGATATTTTTGTCTTGATGTTGAGCAATAGTCATAATTACTGGCTGTGATGGCTTAATTTAAGTTTCTTCAATTGTAACAAAACTTAATATTTGACCCTGAGAAATTAGTAATTAGCAATAGTGAAGAATAAAAAAACACCTGCAACCCGAAACCTGAAACCTGACACCTCTTTCTGAACTTAGATATTTAAGGTTTGAATTTATGTCAAGATAGGTTGTAAAAGTTTGTGGAAAAATAAATCAAGGAAAATGACGGAAGTAAACTGTGTGAGTTATGGAAAGTGGCGATCGCCTCTAACCTCAGATTTAATTGTGTCTGCTACCATTGGCTTAAGTAGTCCTCGTTTTGACGGTGAGGATATTTACTGGCTAGAAAGTCGTCCTTTAGAGGGAGGTAGAAGTGTTATTGTTAAGTATAGTCCCAATGGAGAACATCAAGACATAACCCCTGCCTCTTTTAATGTGCGTAGTCGTGTTCATGAATATGGTGGAGGTGCTTTTTTAGTTCAAGATAGCACAGTTTATTTTTGTAATAATGCAGATCAAAGAGTTTATATCCAAAAAGTAGGGGAATCTCCTCAACCTCAACCTTTAACCCCTGAATCGAAGTTACGTTATGCTGATTTTTGTCTTGATAAATCTCATAATCGTCTGATTTGCGTCTGTGAGGATCATTCTGAAGAAAATCACGAACCGCAAAATAAGCTAGTTACCATCAATATAACCACAGGAGAAGTTAAAACCCTGTGTGACGGTGCTGATTTCTATGCTTCTCCTCGTATTTCTCCTAATAACTCTCAATTGGCATGGTTATCATGGAATCATCCGAATATGCCTTGGGATAGTACGGAATTGCATTTAGCAGATATTAACCCTGATGGTAGTTTAACTAATATTACTTTGGTTGCTGGAGGGGAAAACGAATCTATCTGTCAACCTGAGTTTAGTCCTAATGGTATTCTTTATTTTAGCGGCGATCGCAGTCTTTGGTGGAATTTATATTATCGAGATGAAAAAGGTAATATTCACTCTGCCTATCCCTTAGATGCTGAATTTGGTTATCCTCATTGGGTATTTGGGGAATCCGTTTATGGTTTTGAGAAAGAAGATAAGATTATTTGCACCTATACTCAAGATGGTTGTTGGTTTCTTGGCAGTATCGATAAAAAGACAAAATCTCTCACTGATTATGAAATACCCTTTACTAATATTGCTTACTTACAGGTACAAGGAGAAGAAATTTTATTTGCAGGTAGTTCACCATCTCAACCCGGCGCTATTGTAAAGATGAATCTTAATCATGGTCAATACGAAATTTTAAAACAATCTAGTAATACAATTATTGATGAAGGATATATCAGTCAACCCATCCCTCTGGAGTTTCCCACCAGTAACGGCAAAACTGCCTATGCTTGGTATTATCCCCCCCAAAATAAAGATTTTGTCGCCCCCGAAGGAGAATTACCCCCTCTTTTAGTTAAAAGTCACGGAGGCCCCACTGCCATGACATCTGCTAGTTATAATCTCAGAATACAATACTGGACGAGTAGGGGTTTTGCTTTTGTTGATGTTAACTATGGTGGTAGTACGGGCTACGGTAGAGATTATCGTCAGAGGTTGAAAGGTAATTGGGGCATTGTGGATGTGGAAGATTGCGTTAATGTGGCTCAGTATTTAGTTAAAGAGGGTAAAGTTGACGGGGATAAATTAGCTATATCAGGAGGAAGTGCAGGAGGATATACAACCTTAGCCGCCCTAACTTTTTTTGATACTTTTAAAGCTGGTGCAAGTTATTATGGGGTAAGTGATTTAGAAATTCTAGCTACTGATACCCACAAATTTGAGTCTCGTTATTTAGATAGCTTAATTGGAAAATATCCCGAAGAAAAAGAAATTTACAAGATGCGATCGCCTCTTTATCATATAGATAAACTATCATGTCCCGTGATCTTTTTTCAAGGACTAGAAGATAAAGTTGTACCCCCTAACCAAGCGGAAATGATGTATAATGCCCTCAAACAAAAAGGTATCAAAACATCCTATATCACCTTTCCCGACGAACAACACGGCTTCCGTAAAGCAGAAAACATAAAAAAAGCCTTAGACACCGAATATAATTTTTATATAGAAATTTTCTCCAATCATTAAAATTCTAGGGCGGGGTATGCCCCGCCAAACCATCAAAAAGAGAGAAAAATGTTCGCAAAAGATGTTTCCAATGAAATAGTTAAAAATGCTTTAATTAAAGATGGTTGGATGATTTTAGCAGATCTTTACACCATTGAATATGAAGATGATAACCTCTATGCCGATTTACTGGCACAAAAAACATTACTTGCTCAACAACTAAACCGTAAAATAGTAGTAGAAATAAAAAGTTTTTTAAATCCATCACCTATGAATGACTTTCAAAATGCTTTAGGTCAATATCTGCTGTATCGTGATTTTCTCAATTTTTCTCATAAAAATTATGAACTTTATTTAGCTGTAAAAAGCTCAGTATTCAATAGTTTTTTTCAAAGAAAATCCATATAGACAGTCATCAAACATTATGGGGTTGATTTTATCATATTTAATCAGAGTAAAGAGGAAATTATCTCATGGGTAAAATTATCAAATATAGAGAATTAATAAAAAATATACTAACCGAATATGATCAATTAGTTTATAAATCTCCTGATTATCAATCCGAAACTTCTCCAGTATTTGACGAAAATCATGATCATTATCTTTGGTTAACTGTTGATTGGAAAGAAGATAAAAGACCAAAATCAACTCATATTCATATCCGTATAAAAAATGAAAAAATTTATATTGAAGAAGATTGGACAGAGGCAGATATTGCTAATGAATTATTAGAAAAAGGAGTGCCAAAAGAAGATATAGTATTAGCATTTCATGACCCAGAAACACGCAAATTAACAGATTTTGCCGTAGCCTAATTTAACTTTTATAAGATATTTCAACTCCTTTGCTAACTTCTAATTAAATCTAATGTCTAATCAAGAAAAAATCACCATCCTTATCGCAGATGATGAATCCGTAAGTAGAAAATATCTAACGATGATTTTACAAAAAGACGGATATGAAATTATTACTGTAGAAAATGGAGAAAAATGTTTAGAGACATATCAACAAATATTCCCTGATATGGTTTTGTTGGATGGATTAATGCCCGTAATGGATGGCTTTGATTGTTGTCGTCGTTTAAAAGAGTTACCTAGGGGCAATGATACCATTGTGTTGATGATAACAGGTTTAGACGATCGCGATTCCGTTAATCAGGCTTATGAAGTGGGTGCAACTGATTTTTTAACCAAACCCATCAACCCTGCGGTTTTACGTCGTCGTATTAAATATTTGCTTGATGTCAAAAAAGCAGAAAGAGCATTAAAAGAAAGCGAGGAAAAATACAGAACTTTAGTAGAAAATTTAAGAGAAGTTATCTTTTATGCAGATAAAAAAGGTAATTTGACTTTTCTTAACCCTGCATGGCAAGATTTAACTGGTTTACCCCCTGATGCTTGTTTGGGGTATCCTTTATCTATCTATATCTATCCAGAAGACCAACCTATTTATGCACAGTATTGGCATTGTCTTGTTAATTCTCCTGAAGATACTACATCAAAACTGAAATGTCAAGTTAGATATGTTAAGAAAAATGGTAATTTCGGTTGGATGAGAATTTTTGCTTCTCTAATTATTAACGATAAGGGAGAATTAGAAGGGGTAACAGGTACAATCAATGATATTACAGAAAGAAAAAGAATCGAGCAGTATCAAATAATTGAAAGAGATGTAATCAAAATCTTGGCACAATCAGAGCAAAAAACTGAAGCCATCCAAAAAATATTAAAAGTAATTGGTAATAATCTTGGTTTAGAAATTGGGGAATATTGGGAGTTAAAAACAGAGGATAATTTAATTTATCCAGAAATAAAATGGCATATTAATAATCAAGAAATTGAAAAAATACTCTCAATTCGAGAAGAAAATTTGAACTCTATTCTCTGGGAAAAATGGGATTTTTCTTATGATGAATTTTGGCTAAATAATCATAAATTACTTTCATCAAAAAATGAGGTAAATTTAAGACATATATTTGCTTTTCCTATATGTAATGGGGAAGAAAAATTAGGCATCATTACCTTTTTTTCTCGTAAATCTGCTCAATATGACATTAACTTATTAGAAAATATTGTTAATTTAGGTAATCAAATCGGTCAATTTATCAAACGAAAACAAGCAGAAGAAAAACTGAAAGAAACTAATTCTCTTTTACAATCAGAATTAAGCACAGCTTCTGAATATGTGTTTTCTTTATTACCCTCTCCTGAAGAACATAATTTATCTGTGGAACAAAAATTTATTCCATCTTCTAAGTTGGGAGGAGATATTTTTGATTATTATTGGTTGGATGAGGAGAATATAGCTATTTATTTACTAGATGTTGCAGGTCATGGTATTCATTCCGCTTTGTTATCTGTGTCTATCCTTAATTTAGTTCGCAATAATTCACTATATAATACAGATCCTTATCAACCTTGGACAATTATCACTGAATTAAATCGTCTTTTTCAAATGGATAGCGATCGCCTCAATTACTTTACAATATGGTATGGGGTATATAATACCGATACCCATGAGCTAATATATTCTTCGGCGGGGCATCCTCCAGCCATATTAATTTATCAAGAAAATAATCAATGGAAATATGAGAAATTAAAGACTCCTAGCTTACCAGTGGGTATGATTGAAGATGTGGAATTTGACCAGAGTTTATGCGTTGTTAAACCCGATAGTTATTTATATATTTTCAGTGATGGTATTTATGAAATTGAGCAAGAAAACGAAAATATCTGGGGATTAGAAAACTTTATCAGTTTATTAGTGGATACCCAAGCAAAATACAAAGGCGAATTACGACATTTAATTAAGCACATAGAAAAAGTCAACCATTCTCGTAATTTTAATGATGACCTTTCTATTCTTAAAATTCATTTACGATAGAGGTTTATTGTGTCTTTTACTTTCATATTTTCACTGATAGCCATTAAATCAATTTTGGTAACTATGCCAGTATCTAGGGTGACAAGGGAAAATTTATGGATTTTTTCCCCTTCGATTTCTTGAATACGGGGGGTGGAGGCGGCATTCAAATAAATTGTTTTATGTTCATCTTGGTTAATAATGGTTCTTAATCTATCTTTAGTATGCCTTAAGCTATGGTGCATATGACCAAAGGTGACTAATGGTACATTTTTGCCTAATTCTTGAGTGTATTTTATCGCTTCTTGAAAATCAGGATCGCCAAAGTCTCCCCCTAGGGGTTTCCAGTCTCTACCGCAGGTATCTTCTGGATTTGCCCCTAAACCGAAAGGGCCATTATGGCCAATAAAAATTATCTGTTGGGTTTGAGTTTTGTTGACAGAGGCGATGATTCTGTCTGAAGACTGATTGAAATTTTCGATCGCATATTTTTCTCGATAAAATTCTTCACACTTCCATTTTGACCCACCCCAACTAAAAGGGCGACTACCCACCACAGAAATATCTAATTCTGGAAAATCAAGATAGCCATAACCAACATGGAATTTTCCTAATATGTCTAACTGTTGTTGTACTCTATCTTCCAAGATGCGATCGTAAGGACATTTTTTTCTACCCCATTCTGTGGCACTAAACCAAGCATCATGATTACCTAATACTATTGCTTTGGGGATATTTAATTGAGCGATTTGACTGATTAAGGGAATTGATTCATTGCCAAAATCCCCGACAAATAAGACTAAGTCCACTTGTAAAAATTCTAACGCCTCATGGTCAAATTCATTCCAAAGATCGTGAACATCCCCTATTACTGCAATATTGATAATTTTATCGGTCATGGTGAGTAGAATAAGTATGATAAATAATAATTAGGCTATATATAATAATTTAAAGAATTATCTGTCAACTAAAAACCAGAGGATGAAAGCGGAAATAGAAATCAAACCGAGAAAATTTAACTCTAGCCACATTCAACAGGCTTCTGCTGTAAATTTAGCTGACCATTTTCACAATCGTTTATCTGTATTTGGTATAACTATAGATGATTCAAGTACCGTTGATCGAGATGATGGTATCTGGTTGATAGAATTAAGTGACGGTAATTTTGAGCTTCAAGTGAGTATTACTGATGTTTCTAGCGTAATCCCTAAACATTCCCCCATTGATAAAGAAGCAGAGGAAAGAGTAATAACCCTCTATCATACTAACCCTTCAACCCCCATGTTACCTAATCATCTTAGTACTAATTTAGGTTCATTGGAAGAAGAGCAAAGACGGTTAGCTTTAACTATTTTTTTTCAAATTGATAGTAATGGAAACGTTAATAATTTTACCATTAAAGAGACTGTTTTTACTAATAAAAAGGCTTTTAGTTATGAAGAAGTAGAAAAAATTTTAGCAAATCCTCAAGATATTCCCGAACATAAATTATTATTAAAAATGCAACAATTAGCTCATTTATTTGCTCAAAAAAGAGTGGGTAAATCAGGCATATTAACAACAGAAGGTTATGTTGATGAAGACGGCAATTTAATTAAAGAAAATGTTAATACCCATCAATTAATTGCTGAATTTATGATTTTAACTAATGCAACAGTTGCCAATTTTTTAGCAGAGAATAATCTACCTGCAATTTATCGTACTCAGGATGTTGGGACAACGGATTTTGATTTTGTGATTAAAACTATGGGTCATTGTCTAGTCCCTGCTGTTTATGAGTCTTGTGCAAAACCTCATGTTGGTTTAGGTTTGATGGCATATGCTCATTTTACTAGCCCTTTAAGAAGATTTGTTGATTTAGTTAATCATCGTATTATTAAAAATTTTCTTCTGCAAAAATCCCATCCTTATTCTATTCAAGAATTAAATAAAATTTGTGATTATGTTAATGAGTTTACCGAAAAATTTAAGTGCGATCGAGCTAATTATTTAAAGCAAAAAAGAAAAGATGAATTAGAAGAAAAATATAGCAAATTAAACAAAGTTAATATTGGTAAATTATCTACCGATGAATTATCAGAGTTAATCGAATATACAGCAAAAAATAATCGCTTAAAAGAGATAGTTTTATCTTTAGAAAAAAGAAAACAGGATTTACAACCAAAAGATTTTTATAATATCTGGTTTGTCAGTGAAATCCAACATTTTTTAGAAGACGAAGAAATAGATGGTATTTCCGTTTTAAGGATTAAAAGCCAACTAGACAATTCCATTGTTGATTATAAATCTTACTACTGCCATATAAGACAAAAAAACTTTGCTTTCTGTTATCTTGATGGTAAAACAACCCTTAACCCAGAAGAAGATAGTAAAAAAAATAAAGCTCGACAAAAAGCGGCTTTAGCAACAATTAAATCCTATTTACAAGGAGAATTAACGTCACAACCTAATAATTTTCCATCTGCTACTTTTGAGGATTTTATCAAAGAACAATCCTTACAAAAATTAGAAAACGATATTGATTTAATTAACTTAGATGATAAGCTATTTAGCCAACTAATTGACTATTGTCTTGAAAATCAATTTGAAGAAAAAATCATTCAGGAAATAGAAAACAGAATTAATCGTCTGAGTGTTAAGGATTTATATAAAATTTGGTTTGAAGGGAAAATAAATAAATTTTTCAACTTTACCAACCTAGACTCTACCTCCGTAGTTTTAATTTATTGTCAAATCAATAATTACCCCATTAAATATCAAATAGAATATAATTCTTCTGAAGGAGTTTATTCTGCCCTTTGTTGTATCAATAATTTAACCCCCTCAGAAGTTTCGGTGGATGCAAAAAAAAGTAGGGCAAAACAAAAAGCATCTATGGCGTATATTCAGGCTTATGTTAATAATACTTTAATTGCCGCTCCTGATATTTTTGTTGATGAAAATGAAGATAATTATCCTGAGAAAAACGCTAATCAAGATGATGACATTAACCCTAAAAAAGATACTATTAATAACATTGATAATAACGAAGAAAAACCAACAAAATTAAATATTGATTGGGTATCTAAACTTCATTATCTCTGTCAGGCAAATCATTGGAAATCCCCAGAATATATATTTGATAATATCGGCACTTTTTTTTCTTGTATCGTCGTTTTGTCTGTGGAAAATAAAGTCTTAAAATCTAAAGGTTATGGTAAAAGCAAAAAGGATGCTAAACAATCTGCTTCTCAGGTGTTTATGATTCAACATCAATTAGAAACTTAAGCGTTGGTGATTTGAGCTATAATTTTTGTTGTAAGTTGAAGGCAAAAGGCAAAGTTAAAAGGGCAAAGGTAAATAGTTGATAATTAATAACTTCTAACTCTGACACCTAACCTTATCCGATATTCTAAAACCGAACTGAAGTTATTTTTTACCTAGTTTTTTCTGTGTTTCATTTCTTTATTCAGCCATGACAAAATTTAAAATCATCTAAGTTTTTTCGAGAGGTAGCAAAAAATGACTCGTTTCCTGACATGATATTATAATGAGACTGCGTCAAAGGAGAGATGAATAAATGTTAGCAAAAAGAATATTACCCTGTTTAGATGTTAATGCTGGTAGAGTGGTTAAAGGTGTAAATTTTACCAATTTGAAAGATGCAGGTGATCCCGTTGAACTAGCAAAGCTATATAATGATGCAGGGGCAGATGAATTAGTTTTTCTGGATATTACCGCTACCCATGAAGCGAGAGACACAATCATTGATGTGGTATATCGCACTGCAGAACAAGTATTTATTCCTCTTACTGTTGGGGGGGGGATTAAAACCTTAGAAAATGTTAAGGATTTGTTAAGGGCGGGAGCGGATAAAATAAGTGTCAACTCAACGGCAGTAAGGAATCCAGATTTTATTAATAAAGCTAGTGAGCGTTTTGGCAGTCAATGTATTGTTGTTGCTATTGATGCAAGAAGAAGAGAAGATGCAAATAATCCGGGGTGGGATGTATATGTGAGAGGCGGAAGGGAAAACACTGGAATTGATGCGGTGACATGGGCGAAAGAGGTGACGGAGAGAGGTGCCGGGGAATTACTAATTACCAGTATGGATGCGGATGGAACTCAAGCAGGATATGATTTAGAATTAACTAAAACCATTGCGGAAATGGTGGAAATACCTGTTATCGCCTCTGGGGGTGCTGGTAACTGTCATCATATTTATCAAGCCTTAACAGAGGGAAAAGCAGAAGCGGCTTTGTTAGCTTCTTTATTACATTATGGACAATTGACGGTAGAAGAGATTAAAAAATACTTAAGTAGTCATCAAGTGCCAGTAAGAAATTAATTTTTTCCTTAACGAAAGTTAATATTTCTGAGAAAGATGTATTAAAATAGACTAAAACTTACATTCTTAAGAAATGTTAATTCCGATTCTCATTTTAGATATAGCTTTAGTAGCTTGGTCGTTGCATTTGATGCAACAGGCTTTTGATAGCCGAGAATTCTCTTTGATGTTAGCTGGTACATTAGTTGCCCTTGCGGCGGCCGCAATGATGGTAGTTTATTTTTTGGTTCACAATTGTCTAGCATATTTTGCTAACATTCCTAGTTAATTATTGATATTTCTGTCTATTTATTCAGATAATTTGAGGAAAGTTTTTTGATACTAGAATTGTAAATAATTAGATATTGAATATCATCTATACTATTGATTGCTTTTGTGATTTTGTTGATAATCCTCAAGATTCTGAGAGGGATTTTAGGTGAAATAGTATTTTTTCCGCTTCTAAAGAATTAAAATATTTTTTGCTATTTTCGGCAATTTCTTGAATATATTTAAGGGCAGATTTTGCTTTTAGTTGTTTCCATGAGTAACAAAGACTTTGGAGAATTTCTGAGGTGTTTTTACTTGGGGGGATATTTTCATAAAAATTATTTAAAATTGCGATCGCATCTTGTGTTATTTTGGAATCAGTAATTCTACCTAAAACTTTAATTATTTCCAATGTGAGTAAGTTATCAGCTAAGATTATATAGTTTCCTAAAGATTGGATACTTTTTTCTGTTTCTATCCATGCCAGTGACTTAATGATAGTTATTTTTAATGGTATGGGAGTATAAGGAGAGATTAAAGATTTCTCCAGAAAATTAACCGCTAGAGGGTGACTACATTTACTTAATGTAATTGCCGCTTGTTGGGCAACCCCAAGATTGAGATCATCGAGTAAGGGTGCAATAATTGATATAAGGGGAATTTCTTGAGTTTTTTTCAACCTTAAACCAATTCCGATTAAGGCTTCTTTACGAACACTAGAGCTATTATCCTCCAATGCCTCTATCATAACCTTAAGTATGGAAGTGCGATCGAAATTTTTTAAAGCAGTGAGAGAGTAAAGTCTAACTTGACTATTTTCATCCTTAGTAACAGATAGTAATGGTGCAATAATCGAAGTGTGAGGAATTTGTGCTAGGGCTTTAGTGGCAAAAATACGATATTCTTCTTGATTTAGTAGATTAGATAAAAAGCCAACACACTCCTTACCTTGAGAAGCTAGAGTTTCAATGGCGAGAGTAATTAATTCTTCTGACTGAGTGAGAGAAAATAACTCACTAATAATTAATATTACTTGAGGACTTTTAATTTGTTCAACTATTCTCAAGGCACTGCAACGCAAATCCAAATCCACATTTTCATCGAGAATAATCTCTTTCAATAAGGGTATAACCTTTTCTCCATATTTAACCAAAACTTTAGAAACAACCCACTTCGCCTCAAAATTGCCCCTTGCTAACATTTCTATAGCAGTCTCTAAAGGGATTGAATCGTAACTACTTAAAATATGGGTGATGTCATAATGATTAATCTTCCCTGTTTCTGTTTCTAAATTAAGACTTTCTAAAGTTTGAGACATACCAATAAGTTAATAAAAATTCGATGGGAGATAGGTGCAGATTAGCTTTATTTTCCGTAGCTCCAAGAGTTAAGTAATTAACTAAGTTTGAGATGTAATTATTTAACCTTCCTAGATAAGTTAATTTCCTTTGTATCAAAATTTTGTAACGATAATCACATTCTTTTATGGTTGATGCTTTTTAAACATAAATTCGATGCAAAAAATACAAGACAGTTCATATTTTATGCAACTTGTAACATAAAAGCCAAGATAAAATTAAAACGTTTTTAAGATCAACTTTATCCCCTTTTTTCTCTGTCAAAAATTTATACAATTAAATCTAATATTACCATTGGGGATTGCAAATAAATATCCTCTAATCTACTATCAGGATAAAGGAAAGAGTGAAAATGAGAACTACCAATAGCTTCCCCAATTATATAATGGTAGTCCAAATTAACTAAATTACTCACCAACCAATAGCAAGGATAAACATAATTTGGTGCAAATATTTCCACAACTTTAGTATTAGGTTGACAAAAAACAAGGTTACTTAAACCACTACCGTGAGGAGAAATAACTATTTTTGCCTCAGATAATAATTCTGCTTGTTGTTTAACGGAAAATGATTCTAAATCAACTATTTCAAAGTCATTTTTTTTCAATAATTTTACTAATTCTTGCTCATTGATAAAACGACGACTATGGGCATTATTTCGGGTTATATATAATTTTCTATAGGGTTTTTGCTCTTTGTTATATCCCAATAATTTATTTTTCAAATATTGACAACTCCAAGAAGGCATCCAAGCAATACAACCGGGAAATGAAGGAATAATTAATTCTTCAGCTTGAAGATATAAAGGAAATGAAAGGGGTAATATTTTTTCAGGAGAGATGTTCAATATTTGTAAGGTTTCTTTTTGAAAATTTGTCCTATTATCTACTAAAATATAATCAATGTCCTGCCAATTTATACCTAATAGTTCAACTAAATAAAGACGAGGAAAAATGTCAAACAACCAATGAAAATAAACGTTATTTAATAATCCTACTAATACTAAAACTTTACCTTCTATTATTGTTTTAGGCGGCAGAAAAGGGCTTTGTAAAAGAGAATGCTTACTAGGGTGACTATCAGGATGATTTGGACTTAAAGCTGGAGATTCAGGAGACAAATCACCAATTAAATAATTATCTTCCGTAATAATGGCACTACTTCCTTCTGTCTTTTTTAAATACACTTTACCATTAGGAATTTTGACAAGAAAGGGTTTGGGTAGTTCTATTTTTTCAGGAAAGTAAAAACTGGGATGATTTTTTTTATGAATAGTTTTCGGCGGTTTTAAGTATAAATAGTTGTCTAATTCAAAAGAATAATAGTTTGTTTCTAATCGGTTATTTTGTTTTGCCCATTCATAAGCTGTTTCATAATATTGATTAACAGGATTATTAATTTGATATTCATGCTCCTTTCTGTTATCTAATTTGGTATTAATTTGTTGTGCAATTATTTGATATTGATGAGGGTTAATTACTTTCAATTTCTCAAGATAAAGATTAATATTATCGTATTGATTCTGATAGTAAAGGCTAACAATTAAATTAGTATAAATGATGTCGTTTTCTATTTTGTTGTCTAATGAAATTTGATAATAGTGGATTGCTAATTTATATTTTCTTTGGCTAAATAATATGTGAGCAATATTCTGACTAATTTCTCCTAATGATTTATTAGTTTGTAAACTCTCAATTAAGTCAATATTTAGTTTAATTACTTCTTCTTGATTTACTTTAATTGCTATTTCTTGTTGATACCAATTTTGATAGTTATTAATTGTTTTCGGTATCTGATTAATTAATATTTTCCATTTATCGACAACTAGATTTAATTTTTTTTCTATGAGATAGATATAACCTAATTGTCCATAACTTTGAATATGGTGAGGATTTATTTTTATTATTTCTTTTAATATGTTTCTTGCGGAGTTATAATCATCAATTTTGAGGTAACAATCTGCTAAGGAGGAGAGAATTTGTAAATTTTGAGGCTCTATTTTTTTTCCTTGTTCATAGACTGCGATCGCATTTTTCCATTCTTTTATATCTTCCCATAATTGACCTAAATTTTCATAAGCAATAATACAGTTAGGTTGGTTTTCTAATAATTTTTTTAAGACTTCTATTCCTAAATCAACGTTACTTTGTTGAGCAAAAATATGAGCTAAATCAATATAAGCACTGACATGATTAGGATTTAATTCTAATCCTTGATAATATAACTCTATTGCTAAATTAAAATTATATTGACTATATTTAATTGTGGCAATTTTAAAAATAATTTCAGCAATATTATCTATTTCTAATTCATCAATATTTAATAACAATTCTAAGTAAATAGCACCACTTAAATCATTTTCTTCTAAACAAAGATAAGTTATCGCTAAATAATTTTTGAGAAGATTATTTTCTGGATTTGTTTCTAATAAGTTTGTAATATATTCCTTAGCTAAAAAATACTTTCCCTCTGCCAATAAGTTCTCAATTATATAAATATCATTTTCTCTTAACATCAGTAGTTGGGGATTGAAAAAAATTAATTCCTAATTCCTAATTCCTAAATTATCATTTAAAGTCTTGTATAGATTCTTATGTATTAAGACAAAATCAATTTATCTGTTTTTTATTTATCTATACTCATTTAAGTATAACTCCGAACTCCGAACTCCGAACTAAATTTAATTACTACTGGCTTTCTCCTTCAAAATCAAAAAATCCAGTATAAGCCTCCATACCATGTTCACCAATATCTAAACCTAAGTATTCCTCTTCCTGAGAAACTCTTAAACCAAAAATAGATCTTAACACAACCCAAAATACTGTACTAAAAATAATCATGGCAACCCCCACACTAACAACCCCTAAAATCTGTGAGCCAAGTAACTCAAAAGTACCATTACTGAAGAAACCAGCAATATTTTCATCCCCTGTAATGTTCTCGTCAGCGAATAAACCTACGGCAATAGTGCCCCAAATGCCATTAACTAAGTGTACCGATACTGCACCGACAGGATCATCAATTTTTAATTTATCTAACATATATACAGAAAAAACCACCAAAATACCAGCTAATGCCCCAATAGTGACCGCACTAGAGTAAGATACCATTGAACATCCCGCAGTAATTGCTACTAATCCTGACAAAATACCGTTGATACTTAGGGATAAATCGGGTTTTCCTGCTAATACCCAACTACTAATAGTGCCTGTTAATGCCCCAGAGGCGGCCGCTAAATTCGTCACCACCGCAATATAAGCTATATTTTCTCCTACTGCCATGGTTGAGCCGGGGTTAAAGCCAAACCAACCAATCCAAAGAATAAAACACCCTAAAGTTGCCAAACTTAAATTATGACCGGGTAAGGGTACTATACCACCATCAGATAAATATTTTCCTAGTCTTGGTCCTAAAATTATTGCTCCTGTTAAAGCACACCATCCTCCTACAGAATGCACTACCGTTGACCCTGCAAAATCCTGAAATCCAGCTTCTGCTAACCATCCACCTCCCCAAGTCCAATGTCCTATAATAGGATATGCGATCGCAACTAGGAAAAAACTGAAAAATAAAAAATCAATGAATTTAACTCTCTCTGCCACCGCACCAGAGACGATTGTCGCCGCCGTACCAGCAAAAGCCACCTGAAATAAAAATTTTGCCGATAAAGGTACTCCTGCCCAACTCAAGGCGTTGTAAACCCCCTCATAAGCCTCTCCTGTAGCGGGGCTGTTATCTGCTCCTTGTAAAAAAAATCCCTGAGTACCAATAAAGCTATTTCCATCGGCAAACATTAAACCGAATCCAATAGCCCAAAAAGCCAAAGTTGATACGGCAAAAACGATTAAATTTTTGGAGAGTAAATTAACGGCGTTTTTACTACGGCAAAATCCTGTTTCTAACATCGCAAAACCGGCATTCATGGCGATAACTAAAATTGAAGCTATTACCACCCATAGGGTATCCAAGCCTACTTTTAACTCTCCTGTAACGATTTCTAGGGAAGTAGAACTATCTTGAGCATACACCGCATAACTGGAACATAAGAGTAAAATAACACTTAATAAAACACAACCTTGCCAACTAGAAGATTTCTGAATTTTGTTGATAATTAACTGAATTTTCCTTTTTTGAGTTCTTGTAATTAACATTGTTTTAGATTCTGTTTTGACTCGCTTATTATAAGTTAAACGAGTTTTGATTATTAGCATCAAATTTTACAGAATTTTATAAGTTTTTTATTAGTTTTATTTGACCTTTATATTCAAAAATTATAAATAACTATTATAAATCATAATTAACTTTTGTTGAGGGTTATATACTTCTACTGGTATTTTATATTTAGAGCTAATATATTGATAGTTTTTCTCCACCTGATTGATATGATTGATTATCTGTTTTTCTTGCTCATTATTATTGGTTAAATCACTCATTACTGAAAGAGAAGTAATTTTTTGGATGTACTCATCTGTTAAATATATTTTTATATTCCTGTCACTAACACTATAACTACATATTTTCTCTGAACTTTGACAAATTTCTTTTAATTTGGTTTTTATTTCCTCTCTTTTAACTGCTTTTTTTAAAGCACCTTGGGCAATTTCTAATTTTCCTTCGGCTTCATTTTTTTGTTTTTCTATCTCATCTTTTAACCAACTATCTGGAGAAATAGTACCAGTTAAATTAATAACTTCTTGCCACAAATTAACTGCTTTTGTCCATTGATTTTGTCTTTCTTGTTCTTGAGCCGATTTCATTTTTGCTTCTATATTTTTTTTCAGATTTAATGCTTTTTCTTCAACGGTAATTTTCTTTTGAACTTCACTAATCTGCTGAAGATAATCATTAATAATTTTTTCTTTTTGCTGATACACCTCAGTTTGAGGAGGAATTTGTTCTATTTCTTGGATGGCAGATTTCCATTTTGCTTCTCTTTCTCTCAGGGCTTCTAAAGTATCATTAACGTTATTTTCTCCTTTGATTTGTGCTACTATTTTTTTCGCATTTTCTCGTTTCTTAATTGCTAAATTTTCTTTCTCTATTTGTCTATTTACAAAAGATAATTGTTGTTGATAGGTGTTAATTCTTAAGGTTTTAAATTCTTTAAATTCTTCACTTTTTATCTTATTTAAAGGTGCGATCGCATCTTGCCAAAATTGCTTAACTCTTAACCATTCATCTAAAGATAGAGGTAATTTTTCACTCATATTTTGAGCATTACTAGCAACGCTTTTAGCATCTAAGAATAATTGTAAATCATTAATCTTTTCTTTATAACTATTAATAAGTATTTCGGCTTGATCATGTTCCTTAGACCAAGATGGTATAGTTTTTAAAGTATCGATATTTTTAACTAAATCAGCAATCAATTCTTTAATTTCATTATCCGTTAAATCATTGGTTTCTAACTGATTAAACAAATTATTTGTCGCAACTTCTGTATCTGTAATTACAGTACAAGTACCTAAAACACAAGGACGAGTGAAATAATAAGTAATACCAAAAATACTTAAAGAAATAACTCCTAATATAAAAATAATAAAACCAGCCGAAAAATTTGCCGACTTATAAAAAGTGCTTGATGCTTTTTCATCTCCTATAACATTAGATAAATCTTGATTATTTTCAGCTCTATTTATAGAAGAAAAATAAACTATATCTCGATTTTCGATATTAATAATTGAGTAGTAATCAGTAATTTTACAGTCACCAATAATGTCTTTAATTAAATCAACAACTTTTGTTAAAATATTCTCAGAATAACTATTAATCAAAATCAGCAATTGATCATTTTCTGGTAACTCAATTTGACAATCAAACTCAAGCTGAATTTCCTTCGTAACAACCGCTTTAATTTTTTCTTGGAAAGTTTCAGGGTTTATTTTTTGCCCCATTGCTGTTTTAATCATAGATAAAAAACCATTAACTTAACTACCTATAAGGTGGATTATAAAATAATCAATACAGGAGGCTAACCTCGCAAGACAAAAATTAACCCTTATTCATTCAAAAAGTGTATCATTAAATTCAATTTTAATTTATGATCATAGTTAACGATTTATTAAATATCAAAAACTTTACAGACTTTTTGCGTCAACTTCACCAACTTTTTCTCTAATCTCTTCTGGTAAAAAATATGGCAGATAAAATATCTAACAGCAACTTACAACCTTGGTGGAATCGCCCTCTTTGGGGGGATAAAAGTATGCTAGAAAAATTAGAATCTATAGTTCATAAACCTCATGATACTATCCCAGAGGAAGTGATTGAGCATCATCAAAGAGTTTTCGGAGAGTTGAAAATACTGACACCTATAGCGAAAGCCCTAGATAGTAATGAATTTAATAATCCTGAATTTTTGGAATTTGTCCATATTTCTAAATTGTTTGCCTATGAAATTGGGGAATATAAAGGTCTAAAAAATTATATTGCATTATTTAGAGTTGCGGTAGAAGCGAGAAATAGTTTTTTGAAAATTGAACAAATAGAGTTATCCTATCGTAGTAGTAAACAACAAGAAATGTATCGCTTTCTTCTGGGTTTACTCGAACAACAATTAAACTCTGAAGAATTCATCAAGAAACTAGAACAAAAACAGCAAGAAATATTACCAGAAATTCATAGTGAAGAAGGAAAAGATGCCATTAATGTATATACTGAAACTCTCAAAAAATTAGCTCGTCAAGATGAGTTAGGTATTAAATTAATGTACCTTTTTAAAAAATATCAATTAGAAAATTTTTCCTTATTAAGAATAATATCGGAAATCGTCCAATACTTATTAGAAAGGAATTTGCGAGATTTTAATGATATAAAAATTTTGGTAAGGGCAAATCAGAATTTATTTGATCAACTAGGAAAAGTTATCGAATTACCTATTGATAAAACTAGAGAAGAAGATTATGCGAGGATGCTTCAATATATTGCCATGAAACAAAAATACCAAGATATATATATTCAGTTTCTCCGCCTATTAGAAGTAATGACTTCGTGGAGTCATTTTTACCTAATTTTAAAAGAAATTCGTGAACATTATGACCCTGATGAATTTGAAATTCCTGAAGAATTTAACACTCCTATCCCCGGAATAGAAATTTATAATAAGTACCAAGGCGTAATCACGAAGAAATACAAGTCTGACTAGGAATTTTGGCTCTTGTATAATTCTATAAAAGTTCTCTGAATATCAATGTGAATTTGTATTTTTAGTTTTTGTATAGGTATCGAAAGTTATTGAAATATTATTCGTTTAGTTGCTATATTGATTTTTAACACTTTAACTTCATGAATATTTAGCAATGAAACTGAATCAATTTATTAGCTATCTTTCCGATTTAGATATAAAAATTTACTTAAACGGTGAAAAATTGGGGGTAGATGCCCCTAAAGGAGCTTTAAATATTCAGTTACAACAAGAGATTATTTCTCGTAAATCAGAGATTATTACCTACTTACAAAAACAAGCAAATTTAACCTTAAAACCTATTGATAGAAACCAAAAATTACCTCTTTATTTTGCTCAGGTGCGATCGTGGTTTTTTGAACAATTTGTACCTAACACGGGAGTATATAACATCCCTAGGGCAATAAAGATGGAGGGTAATCTTGAGATAAATGTCTTAGAAAAAACGATTAATGAAATTATCAAAAGACATGAGGTATTGCGTTCTAGTTGTGAAAATATCGATGGAAAACCGAAATTAAAGATTGCTTCTCAATTAAACATATCTCTCCCCGTTATCGATTTATCTCATTTATCCCCAGAAAAACAAACAATAAAAGTCGAAGAAATAGCTCAAAAAGAAGCTCATAAATCATTTGATTTATCCATTTTACCTTTATTAAGAGTCAATTTATTACGCTTAAATCCACAAAAGCATATTTTACTATTAACTCTACATCATTTTGTGGCAGATGGTTGGTCAATGCCTCTTTTGTATCAGGAATTATCTCAAATTTATCAAGCATTTTGTCAAGATTTACCATCACCGTTACCAGATTTCGCCATTCAATATACTGACTTCGCTTATTGGCAACACAAACTCTTAGAAACTGGATATTTTGATAAACAACTCACCTATTGGAAACGGCAGTTAAAAGACTCTTCTTTCGTAATAAATTTATCCACAGACAAACCACGACCACCAATTCAAACCTACGATGGAGATTCTTATTCCTTTAACTTTTCTCCTGAATTATCACAGAAAATTAATCAACTTTGTCGTGAGAAACAAGTAACGCCTTTTATGTTACTTTTAGCAGTATTTAATGTTCTTCTTTATCGCTATACCCAACAAGAAGATTTTATCGTGGCTACCACGGTTTCTAATCGTAAAAATCTGGAATTAGAAAAAATAATTGGCGCTTTTGCTAATAATATTTTATTAAGGGCAAAATGTAAGGATAGTTTGAGTTTTAATAATTTTTTAGAACAGGTTAAACAAACAACTATTTCTGCTTATACTCATCAAGATTTTCCCTTTGAAAAATTGGTAGAAGAATTGCAACCGCCAACCGATTTAAGTCGTAATCCTCTTTATCAAGTTTGGTTTATTCTACACCAAAGAAATAATCAAAATAAAAATTTACTTCAGAATGATAATCTAATTTTTCATGAATTTGAATTGTTAAAATTAAGTAATTCTCGTATGGATTTAGGCTTAAGTTTTATCGCTGATAATGATAAATTTGAGGGATGTTTTGAATATAACATTAATTTATTCAGTTGCGATCGCATTCAAAGAATGGCACAGCATTTTCAAGTGTTATTGTCAGAAATAATCGAAAATCCTCAAGAGAAAATATCGAAATTAAATATATTAACAGAAACTGAGAAAAAACAGATATTAATTGATTGGAATAATACCAAAGTCGATTATCCTAAAGATAAGTGTATTCATCAACTATTTGAAGAACAAGTAATCAAAACTCCAGATAATATTGCTGTTATTTTAGAAGAAGAAAAACTCACTTATCAACAATTAAACGAAAAAGCTAATCAGTTAGCTTATTATCTGATTAAACAAGGAGTAAAATTAGAAACAAAAGTAGGGATAAAATGCGATCGCTCTTTTGATATGATTATTGGTATATTAGGTATATTAAAAGCAGGAGGTTGTTATGTCCCCATTGATGATAATTACCCTCAAGAGAGAATAAATTACATTTTAGAAGAAGCAAATATAGATATTTTGTTAACACAAAAAGGGTTAAAAAACAACATAAAAAAACAAATATTTACAGTTTATTTAGATGAAAAAAGCCTATTTGATCAAGAAAGCAAAATTAACCCCATCAATGAAGTAAAAAGTAATAATTTAGCTTATGTAATTTACACTTCAGGAAGTACAGGAAAGCCAAAAGGAGTACTAATAAAACATAAAAGTGTTAATAGATTAGTTATTAATTGTAATTATATTTCCATTAATGCACAGGATAAAATAGCCCAAATTGCCAATACTTCTTTTGATGCCGCAACTTTTGAAATTTGGGGGGCATTATTGACTGGAGCAAATCTGGTAATTTTTTCTCAAGAAACAGTTTTACAATTAGACTTATTTATCAACAAATTGAGACAACAAAAAATTGATACTATATTTATGACAACAGCCTTATTCAATCAAATAGTAAATTTATATCCCGAAGGACTAAAAACTTTAAAAAATGTTTTATTTGGGGGCGAAAAATGTAATAAACAATTAGTCGAGAAAATCTTAAAACAGGAAAAACTAAATCAGTTAATTCACGTTTACGGACCAACTGAAAATACTACATTTTCTAGTTATTATATAGTCAGTAAAGTAAATAATCATCAAAATTTGCCAATTGGTAAACCAATCAACAATACACAACTGTACATTTTAGACAAACAATTACAACCCCTACCTATCGGAGTAACAGGAGAATTACACATAGGAGGGGATGGATTAGCCAGAAGTTATTTGAATCGCCCTGAATTAACTGCAGAAAAATTTATAGATAACCCTTTTGGGAAAGGAAAATTATATAAAACAGGAGATTTATGTCGTTATTTACCTGATGGAAACATTGAATTTATTGGCAGAATTGATAATCAAGTAAAAGTGCGAGGTTTTCGTATTGAATTAGGAGAAATTGAAGCAACACTCAGTCAATATCAAGGGATAAAAGAAACGGTAGTTATAGTTAAAGAAAATAGTTGGGGGGATAAATATTTAGTCGCTTATCTAATCACAAATAGTCACGTTAATCAGAAGGAGTTAAAAACATATTTACAAGAAAAATTACCTCATTATATGATACCTTCAGGGTTTATCTCTTTAGATAAATTTCCTCTAACACCTAACGGAAAAATAGATAAAAAAGCCCTACCTGATATTGACTATCAAGAAAATAGATAAAATGAATATATTGCCCCCACAAATGAAGTAGAAATAGAATTAGTAAATATTTGGCAGGAAGTTTTAAATATAGAAAAAATAGGAATTAACGATAACTTTTTTGATTTAGGTGGCCATTCACTTTTAGCCGCCCAATTAGTCTCTCGTATTTCCAATACTATGGGCAAAGAAATTTCCTTAAAAACTTTATTTTTATGTCCTACAATTGAGCAATTAGCAAAAAAAGTAATAGAAAAATCATATTTAAAATCAACAATTACTGATATAAAAGTTACTCACCTTCACCAAAATATAAAAGAAGCACAAATAAAAATTCCCGATTCTCCTCATTGCCAGATAGAGCGTTATTCTCTATTATCTTTATGGGCAACAAAACAAATAAACGCCGTTGATTCTGTTGCCTTAGCCTATGTTTCTCAGTCTTGGTTAGACAAATATCAGCTAAACAAAAATAATTTTGCTCATACAGGTTTTGAGAATCTTCCTTTTCTCTCTCGAATTATACAAACTCATTGGGGAAGAATTGGTATTGTTATATTACCCCATTTAAGCGAAGAGCTATATAATAATCATGATAGTTTACTAGACTCAGTCATTAAAGCCTTACACTTGAGTAAAATAATTGGTGCTAAAGCCGTTTCCCTTACGGGATTACTTCCATCAGCTACTAATTACGGCTATGATATTTTGCATAGAATTTCCCCTGAAGATAATTTACCCAAAATTACCACAGGACACGATACCACCAGTGCTACAGTGGTATTGTCGATAGCTAATATTCTACAACAAGCAGGACGAAAACTCAATCAAGAAACCGTTGCGTTTATCGGATTAGGTTCGGTTGGTATAAGTACGTTACGTTTAATGTTAAAATGTTTACCGCACCCTCACAAACTTATCCTCTGTGATTTGTACAGTAAAAAAAGTCACATAGAAGCAGTTAGTCAAGAATTAATCTATGAGTTAGATTTTAAAGGAAAAATAAGCATTGCCGTCTCTCAACCAGACATACCTCCTGAAATTTATCAAGCCAGTTTGATTATTGGTGCAACAAATGTACCAGATGTTTTAGACATTAATTTAGTAAAATCAGGTACTTTAATTGTAGATGATTCCGGTCCTCATTGTTTTGATCCTAAAATAGCTATTCAAAGGTTTGAAAAGAAAAATGATATATTATTTACCGAGGGAGGAGTATTACATTTACCTATTCCCCATCACAGACTAATTCACATACCACAACAACTACCGACAGACGTGGCTCAAAATTTAGTCAACTCTTTTTCTCAATTCAATAGTAATCATTTAACAGGTTGTGTATTTTCTAGTCTTCTTTGTTCAAAATTTGACCATTTAAAACCAACTATTGGTAATGTATCATTAACTGAAAGTCAACTCAATTATGAAACTCTGATTAAGTTGAATTGTCGAGGTGCAGATTTACATTGTCAAGAATATTTATTATCTCCTGAAATAATAGCCAAATTTCGTTCTCTATATGGTGAAACTTGATATTTTTACTCTTCAACTATTTCCTCATTAATGCTAATAATAAAGTTTAAAAATAATCATTATAAAAAAATATGAATCAGACTAATTTAATATTCAATAACAATCAAAGTTATAAGATGCTAAAAACACAAAGTGCGATCGCACATGGGGATAAAATTGTTATGCAAAAAAAATCTCCTACCAACGTTATTCAAGCCTTACAAGACTTATTAATAAAATATCCAAAAGGTAAATTCGTTTATATTTCAGACAAAGAAACGCAAGAACAGACTTATAATAAAAGTTGGGATAGAGCAAATCAAATTCTCGCCTATTTACAAAGTAAAGGATTAAATTCTGGCACAAAAGTAATCTTACAATTAGATAACAGTTTAGATTTTATCTGTTGTTTTTGGGGTTGTCTTTTAGGAGGATTAATACCTATTTTAACTCCCATGATATTTAATGGTAATTCAAATAAGCAAAAAAGAAAATTATTAAAACAAATTTTTCAAGATTGTCAATTACCTTTTATCATTACCAAAGAGAAATTTGTAGCAGAAATCAAGGAATTATTAACATTAGAAAATGAAGATAAACTAATTATTATTGATAAATTTGATATTGAAGAAAATACACCTCAACTTTACCCTCGAAAACCTGAAGATTTAGCATATTATCTCCTCACATCAGGCACAACAGGAAAACCTAAACTTATTACTATTAATCACCAAACATTACTTTATCGTCTCTTCCCACCCATAGAAAAATCAACAGATAATACAGATAGTAAAGATAGTAATATCAACACCGTTAACTTATTTCCCATAGAACATATTAGCGGAAACTTATTCACAGTACCCAACACTGAAGTAAAAATTCATTTAGAGATGAATACCTTTATCAAAAACCCCTTAATCTTGCTAGATACTCTGGAAAAATACCAAGCAACTCCAGCCATGATAACCAATTTTATTGCCAGTTTAATTATAGATGCAGTTGAACAATCACCCCATAAAACATGGAATCTTACCTCCGTGAAAGTTATGGGGATGGGGGGGGAAATGATAGACTATAAAATATCTCAACTCTTTCTTAACACATTGGCTAAATATGGAGTCAAACAAAATACCATCAAACCGGGTTATGGAATGTCAGAATGTGGATTAGCTGTGAGGGCAGAAGAATTTATCCTGAAAACATCCCCCAACGGTGACACATTTGTGGAAGCGGGAAAACCTACTGCAGGGCATTCTATTCGTATAGTAGATGAGACAAATCAAATATTATCAGAAAATCAAATTGGCAGAATTCAGTTAACTGGTGTCACCATGACTTCTGGTTACTATAACAATGCTGAAGCAAATCAAGAATTATTCACCCCTGATGGTTGGATTAACACTGGGGATTTAGGATTCATCGATAATGGCGGTTTAACCATTACAGGTAGAGAAAAAGAAACAATTATTATTAACACTTCTAACTATTCTAGTTCTGTAATTGAGATTTTGACTGAGCAAATAGAAGGAGTAACTAAGGGATATACTGTAGCCTGTGGTGTTCGCAGTAAGGGTAGCATGACTGATGAGTTAGCTATCTTTTTCCATTCTTCATTATCCGATAATGAATTAGTAACATTATGCCAAGAAATTAGAATATTAATAGTGAAAGAATTAGGCTTAAATCCTAGTTATTTAATACCTGTAAAAAAAGAGCAAATTCTTCGCACTGGTACGGGTAAAATTCAAAGATTAAAATTAAAAGAAAAATTTGAGCAAGGAGATTTTCAAGATATTATTGAATCAATAAAAAAACAATTACAAGAAAATTTAGCTAATAGTTTTATTTCTCCAAGTAATGATATAGAAAATAAACTTGCTGGTGTTTGGGAGGAAATATTAAAAATAGAAAAAGTAGGCATAAATGATGATTTTTTTAGTTTAGGAGGAAACTCTTTATTAGCTACTCAATTAGTTACAAAAATTAGTGATCAGTTAAATATAGATATTCCTGTAAAAATTATCTTTGAAAAAAATACCATTAGAAAAATAGTCAACTATATCAATCATAACTTAAATAATAATGATAATGATAATGATAATGATTCAAGTTGTATAATTATGATTAATTCTCACGGTAATAAAACACCTATATATTTTATAAACTCAACGGAAATTACTTATAAATTGAATCAATATTTAGATGATGATCAACCTTTGTATAGTTTAAATATATTTGGCTTAATCAGTAAAATAAAAAAACCTTTTGAGAGTTTAACTATCAGTGATTTTGCTGAATATATCATTGATGATTTATTAAAATATCAATCAGAACAATCCTATAATTTAATTGGTTTTTGTAAAGATGGAGCTTTAACTATAGAAATAGCAAAACAATTAAAAGAAAAAGGTAAAAATGTTCATTTGCTAGTTTTAATTGATATTTTTTTAGTAGAACATTACTAGAAAAAATTAAAATGAGAATAAAAAGTTTCAAAGATAAAGAGTTTAAATTTGCTTATTTGAAACAAAAGATTATAGAATATGGTAGTGAATACTTCAGTAAAATCAAAAATAAACTGGGATTATATCGATTATCAGAAAATAAACATCGAAATATTAATATTACAACAACTAATAAAGAGCAACTAAATAAATTTTATTGGAGAGCAACAAATAATTATTGGGAAGCAATAAATTATGAGAATCCACTTATCTATAACGGTAAAATATTGTGTTTTCGTACATCAGAATGGCAGTATGGGAAATATCACAAATTAGAAGGAATAACAAATAATGACTTAAAATTTATTAACGTAGAAGGCTCACATTTTGCCGTGTTTCAAGAGCCTTATATTAGATCATTTGTTCAAGAATTACTCAATAATTAATCGTTTTGATAGATATAGTAAAAATCGTTTAAATTTTTTGTCCTGTAATTGAGAAATAACCATAAAGTTTTCATGAGAAAATTAAAAAATTTTAATCAAATTAAATGTTCATATTTGTTATCTCCCATGCAAGAAGGTATATTATTTGAGTCTTTACTTAAACAAAATTTGGGGACATATATCGAACAAATAGTTATAAATTTGGAAGAAGAAATTAATATTTCTCTACTAGAAAAAAGTTGGCAAAAAATTATTCTTAGACATTCTTTACTCAGAACAAGTTTTTCTTGGCAAGAAACAGAAAAACCAATTCAAATAGTTAATTCTGATGTGAAGTTAAGTTTTCTTTTTTTTGACTATCAAGAGCTATCTGTTGCCGAATATAATGCTAAATTTAAGCAATATTTAACCGAAGATAAAGAAAAAGGATTTGAGTTAAACCAAGCACCATTAGCGAGAATAGCATTATTTAAACAGAAAGAAAATAGCTATACCATGTTGTGGACGTTTCATCATATTTTATTGGATGGTCGTTCTTTTTTTATAATTTTAAAGGAATTATTTACTATTTATGAATCTCTGAGTAAAAGTCAAACATTAGACTTACCTAAAACTGTACCTTATGAAAATTATATTAACTGGTTAAAACGACAGGATTTAGATCAAGCACAAAAATTTTGGCGATCGCATCTTCAAAATTTTACAACACCCACATCTTTACCGATTAATTATAATAACAAAATCAAAAAAGAGCGTTATATTCAAGAATATAAATTATCAGAAAATCTGACTAAAAAATTATATAAATTCGCAGAAAATAATGGAATAACAGTTAATACTATTTGTCAAGGAATATGGGGAATATTACTAAGTCGATATAGTGGAGAAAAAGATATTTTATTTGGAGCGATTAGGGCTTGTCGTCATGGGATAGAAGGTGCAGAGTCAATGGTGGGATTACTTATTAATACTTTGCCTGTAAGAATTAAAGTTAATCCTGATGAATCTATTATTGCATTATTAAAACAAATTAGAAAGCAATGGTTAGACTTGAGAAAATATGAATATACACCCCTATCAAAAATTAAGCAATGGATTGATTTTCCGACAAATATAGATTTATTTAATAGTTTAGTTAATTTTGAAAATTATGATTTTAACGAAGTATTACGCAGTCAAGGAGAAAGTTGGAAAAAGAGAAAATTTCAATTATTACAACAAGCCAATTATCCTTTATCTTTAGGGTTTTGTGGCGGGGAAAAATTACTCATAAAAATAGGATACGATCGCACTTTTTTTGAAGCAGATACTATCAGAAGAATTATTGGTCATATTAAGACTTTATGTCAAGAAATTGTTAATAATCCTCAACAAAAAATATATCAGTTAAACATCTTAACAGAAGCAGAAAAAAATCAGATATTAATTGATTGGAATAATAAAAAAGTTGATTATCCAAAAAATAAATCTATTCATCAACTATTTGAAGCACAAGTACAGCAAACTCCCAATAATATTGCTGTTATTTTTAAAGAAGAAAAACTAACCTATCAACAGTTAAATGAAAAAGCCAATCAGTTAGCTTATTATTTACAAGAAATGGGGGTAAAAAGTCAAGACAAAGTTGCTATTTATTTAGAGCGATCGCACTGGATGATTATAGGGTTATTAGCAATAATAAAATTAGGTGCAATTTATATTCCTTTTGACACTTTATCTCCTCAACAACGTATCAAAAATATACTTAAAAAAAATCAAATTAACTTTATTTTAGGTCAAAAAGATTTATTAGAAAATTTTAGTTTAGAACAAATAAACGCAATTTATATTAATGAAATATCAACAAAAATCAGTCAATATTCTTCATCTAATTTGTCGAATCAGGTTAATTCTGAAAAATTAGCCTATGTAATATTTACATCTGGCTCAACAGGAGAACCAAAGGGAGTTGCGATCGCACATCGTTCAATTATCAATCTTTTAAAAGGTTTAGAGCAATCAGTGTATCAAAATGATAACAGTTATCGAAGGGTGAGTATGAATGGCTCACTGGCTTTTGATACTTCTGTTAAGCAGGTTATTCAACTTTTGCATGGTCACACCTTAGATATTATTCCCGAAGAAATTCGTTTACAACCACGAGAATTTATTTCTTATTTACAACAACATCGAATAGATGTCTTAGACTCGACACCATCTCAATTAAAGTTACTGGTTAATGAGGGATTATTAGACAACATCAACGCACCAAAATATATTCTAGTAGGGGGAGAAGCCATCGACGAATCCTTATGGTTGTCTCTCACCAAAGCGAAATATTCACAGGTGTATAATCTTTATGGGCCTACAGAATGCACGGTTGATACAACAATAGCTAAAGTGAATGCTAGTCATATTAAATCAAATATCGGTAGTGGAATTTCCAATATAAAAACTTATATTTTAGATAGTCATTTACAACTGTTACCTATAGGCATAATAGGAGAATTACATATAGGAGGAGACGGATTAGCCAAAGGTTATTTTAACAATCCCCAATTAACCGCCGAAAAATTTATTAATAATCCCTTTGGGGAAGGAAAATTATACAAAACAGGGGATTTATGTCGTTATTTACCTGATGGAAACATAGAATTAATTGGCAGAATTGACAATCAAGTCAAAATCAGAGGATTTAGGGTTGAATTAGGAGAAATAGAAGGAAATCTTAATCAACATCCTCACATCAAAGATTCTCTTGTTATCGCCTTAGAAAATAGTCAACAAAATAAATATTTAACGGCTTATATTATCCCTGACAACCAAAACAAGATAAAGCAACAGGAATTAACCCAATTCCTTGCAGACAAGCTACCTCAATACATGATTCCCCTTGCCTTTGTGTTTATGAATGCTTTTCCTTTAACTATTAATGGCAAAATTGATGTTAAAGCATTACCATTACCTGACATTGAAGCTAATAGAGAAGATAAATTTATCCCTCCTCGCACTCCCATAGAAGAAACTTTAGTTAAAATTTGGCAAGAATTGTTAGAAATAGAATCTATTTCCATTACAGATAGCTTTTTTGCCCTTGGGGGGCATTCTCTTTTAGCGGTGAAAATGGTTTATGAAATCAAAAAAGAGTTAACTATCGATTTGTCTCTGGCTTATCTATGGGAAAATTCTACCATTGAAAAATTAGCCCTGAAAATTACTCAGCAAAAAATTCTTGCCTTAACTCCCGACACTTTATTTGAGATAATCTCCCATAACAAGTTAGACATTGTTAGTCATTTATCTCTTCACCAAAGGCTTATTTTAGAAAAACAACTCAATAATCTTAACGATGAAACCCTAATTGATGTTAATAAAACAACTCTACCTCAGATTCAACCCCGTTTAGAAGACAAATATCAACCTTTTCCTTTAACTGACATTCAAGAGGCTTATTGGGTTGGGAGAAGCTATAATTTTGAGTTAGGTAATGTCGGGGCGCATGGTTATTATGAAGTAGATACTCTTGACTTTGATTTAGCTAAGTTTGAAACGGCATGGCAAAAATTGTGCGATCGCCATGAGATGCTTCGTGCTAGGATACTAGATAATGGTAGTCAGCAAATCTTAAAAACAATCCCCCCTTACAAAATAGAGATTGTTGACTTAAGTGACAAAGAAGAAACAGAAAGAGAATCAAAATTAATTCAGATTCGCCACCATTTAGAAGCAGAAGTATTAAATTGCACTCAACCACCTTTATTTAAAATTAAAGCAACAAATTTAGGGCAGGGAAAAATCAGACTTCATATTAGTTATGATGTTCTTATTTTAGATGGTTGGAGTATGAGAATTTTATTCCAAGAATTATTCCAACTCTATCATCATCCAGAAACGGAATTATCGTCACTGCAATTATCTTTTAGAGATTATGTCTTAGCCTTGAAACAGATAAAAAATTCCTCTCAATATCAACAGGCAAAAGACTATTGGTTAAAGCGTATCGAAACCCTACCACCACGCCCAGAGTTACCTCTGTGCAAACAAGCTAAAACTATCATTAAACCCAATTTTAAATTAGTAGAGAATAAATTAGATCAACCTAGTTGGTTAAAACTAAAACAAAAAGGTGCAAAAGAAAATATTACCCCATCAATTATTCTCTTAACCGCCTTTGCTGAAGTGTTAAGATTATGGAATAAAAACCCTCAGTTTACTATTAATTTAACCTATTTCGATCGCATCCCCCTTCATTCTCAGATAGATGAAATCGTAGGAGATTTTACCTCCATTGTGTTATTAGCAGTAGAAAACAATTTATCTGATAACTTTTTAAGTAAAGCAAAACAACTTCAGAAACAATTATGGTTAGACTTAGATCATAATCTATTTACAGGGGTAGAAGTATTAAGGGAGTTGGCAAAAAAACAACATAGCAACCCCCAAGCCTTAATGCCTATAGTTTTTACCAGTTTCTTACCCCATGGCCATCAAAAAAATTTAACCACACCTTTAATGTGGATGGGAGATATACAATATCGTAGCTCACAAACACCGCAAGTCTGGTTAGACTATGTAGCAGTGGAAACAGAAGGTGAATTAAATCTCAGTTGGAATTTTGTCGAAGACTTATTCCCAGAGGGAATGTTAGAGGGAATGTTTACTGCTTATTTTAATCTCTTACAAAGATTAATCCATGATGATAATATCTGGCATGAAAATAGCTTAAATCTTAAACTCAAAATATTACCTACAAGTCAGTTAATTGTAGATTTAGCCTCATTAAAAAATCCTCCCGTTGTTACTACCCATGAAACTCTATTGCATCAATTATTTACTAAGCAAGTTGCCTATTGTGGAAAAGAAATTGCCGTCATCGCATCGGATAAAACTCTGACTTATAAACAATTATCTCAATTAGTCAATAAAGTTGCTTATGGTTTAGGGAAATTAAAAGTACAACCAAATCAATTAGTAGCAGTAATTATGGAAAAAGGTTGGGAGCAAATAGTGGCAGTATTAGCTATATTAACAGCAGGAGGTGCTTATGTTCCCATTGACAGCAAACTTCCCCCAGAGAGAATCAGGTATATTTTAGATGAAGCGGAAGTAAAGGTTATTTTGACACAATCTACCGTCAATTCAAGTATTTGTTTAAGCGGTGAAGCCCCTAGAAATATTCTTTGTATCGATGAAGTAAAATCGTGGGATTATCCCGATACTCCATTTACTCCAGAGATAATACCCCAAGTAACAGACTTAGCCTATATTATTTATACTTCTGGTTCAACAGGACAACCGAAAGGAGTCATGATTGATCATCGGGGAGCTGTTAATACTATCCTAGATGTTAATGAAAGATTTAATGTCAAAAAAGGTGACTCTATCCTTGCTTTATCTTCATTGAGTTTTGATTTATCGGTATATGATATTTTTGGTACTTTAGCAGGGGGTGGGATAATTGTCTTGCCAGACTCTACTCAAGCTAAAAATCCTTCTCATTGGGCAAGTTTAATTCAACAACATAGAATAACGATATGGAATTCTGTGCCTACTTTAATGACTTTAATGCAGGAATATTTAGAAGATAGTGCTTTTTCTCCTTCAATATCCTCTTTAAGATTAGTGTTACTCAGTGGTGATTGGATACCTGTTACTCTCCCGCAAAGGATTAAATCTTTAGCACCTAATGCACAAATAATTAGTTTAGGAGGTGCAACAGAGGCTTCTATTTGGTCAATTGTTTATCCTATTGATAATATTAAGCAGTCTTGGGGAAGTATTCCTTATGGTAAGGGGATGCAAAATCAAAATGTATATGTTTTGGATGAAGACTTAATTCCTTGCCCTATATGGGTTGAAGGAGATTTATATATTAGTGGTATGGGATTGAGTTTAGGTTACTGGAAAAATCCGCTCAAAACAGAAAATTCTTTTATTACTCATCCTCAAACTGGAGTAAGATTATATCGCACTGGGGATTTAGGTAGATATTTGCCTGATGGTAACATTGAATTTATCGGCAGAAAAGATTTTCAAGTCAAAATACAAGGTAATCGAGTTGAGTTAGGAGAAATTGAAGCAGTTTTAAGACAGATTGCAGAAGTAAAAGAGGTAGTAATAAATTCCATCGGAGAATCACAGCAAGAAAAACGTCTTATTGCCTATCTAACGACTTCTAAAACCATAAATACCGATGATATACGAAAGTTTTTAGCTCAAAGACTGCCTGATTACATGATACCTGCCCATTTTATTATTTTAGAGCAGTTACCTTTGAATAGTAACGGTAAAATCGATCGCAATTCTCTTCCTATCCCTTCTGTAGAAACAACGGTAACATCTTCACCTCTTTTTGCTTCTGTGTCTCCTCAAGTAGAGAAAATTACTTTAATAGTAGCGGAAATTCTTAATTTAGATACCGTTAAACCTGATGATAATTGGTTGAGTTTAGGTGCAACTTCCATTGATATGATTCGTATTGCTAATCGTTTAGATAATGAGTTTGCTTTTCGCCCAACTATAGATCAATTGTATCAAGAAGGAAATGCGATCGCCATCAGTAAGTTATTACCCATTGAATCCTCTTTAGATGTTAGCTTTAACCCTGCTTTGAAAGGAATAATCCCTCGTAAGAAACCTAAGAAAAAAGATTATGATTTGATTATTGATCCTCAAGAGCGTAAACTATTCACAGAGCGTCAACATGGTTTAAGAAATGATATAAATAAACCTGTTATTTGTCTGTCTAAATCAACTCTTGAGTTAAGGAATTATCAACAAAGGGCAAGTATTCGGGAATTTAGTCAAGAAATTATTTCTCTAACAGAATTGAGTCAGTTTTTAACACACTTATCTCAAATCAAACTCAATAATAATCCTAAATATCTCTATCCTTCGGCTGGTAGTTTATATCCGGTGCAAACTTATTTATTTATTAAACCAGAGAGAGTAGAGGGTATTAATGCAGGTATTTACTACTATCACCCAGTTAATCATAATTTAACCCAATTATCTCCCATTGAATATTTAGATGATACTACTTATGAAAAACTGGTAAATCGCCCTATTTATCAATCTTCTGCCTTTGCCATATTTTTTATTGCTAAAATGGATGCGATCGCACCTCTTTATGGAGAATATGCTCGTGATTTTGCTTTAATAGAAACTGGTGCAATGGTTCAATTGCTTATGAATAAAGCCTTTGAGTGTAATTTAGGAATATGTGCGATCGGTAGTGTGGATTTTGCCAAGATAGAGGAATTTTTTGATCTCAGTGAGGAACATTTATTATTACACTCTTTACTAGGTGGGAAAATATCCCCTACAATTCGAGAGAGTCAGAATAATAATTTATCTGATATTTATTGGTTGAATAATAAGCAACAAGAAGAAGACAAAGAAAGAGAACAATTTGAATTTTAATTTTATAACTTTATAATATGGAAATTGGGGTTCAAGTGTAATTTTCCTTTTTTTATTTTGTTGTTGAGGGTATTGTGAAGCACTTTCTCTAGGCAAATCGATTAGGAGAAGTAGCAGAGTTTATCAAGTTACTCAAAATAGTCTTGGTGCATAGCTAGATAAAAAAGTAAATTGGGGCGATCGCACTCTTGAAATGATTATTGATATATTAAGTGCATTAAAAAGTATATTAGGTACATTAAAAGCAGGAGGCCGGGCTATTTCATTCTAAAAACGTCATTACCGATAAAGGTTATCGAGGGTGGATAAAGGAGAGTTTGCCCTTTGCCTTAGCTTAATTACGAAATAAAATTTATCATCTTGGTTTCATATTTCCCCGTTAAAATCAGATTACGGGTAAAAGTAGGAGCTAAAGAAAATGTTATACCCCCATCGTTTAATTTCTTTTGTTTGTTTAAGTATATTTTCCTCAACGCCTTTAATTTTTAATCCGAAGGTTGAGGCACAAAATGTCCCTGTCTCAGGAGATAATTCCATAATGGAAATTGCCCAAGCAACTCAGGCAGATATGTTGTATAACCAAATGAATCAATATATGGGAGCGGCGTTTCAGGGTATTCCAGTATTTGCTAATGGTTTAGGACAAATGGAGACGATGCAAAATGAACAACAATTATATACTTTATTGCAACAATTAATTCCTATTGCCACTAATGTTGCTGGTAATTTTAACCAAGCCTATCAAATTGGACAACAGTTAACTCCCATGATTCCTGCTAATTCTCCTTATGCAACCATTGTACAACAATGGACTGTGTTAAATGGACAAGGGGCAAATACCTTCGCTAGTTGGATTGATACTTTAATGCCCATGCAACAGGCATTACAAACTCAAAATGTATCTCAAATGGAAAGTGCGATCGCACAAATGCAAAATGCAGTTAATCAAACTATTGCTTTTGGTAATGGATTACAAGCAGTTACTCAACAAACTAATAACATTCTTGCTAGTTATCAAAATGCCCAAACCACAGCAAACTCAGGAAGCTATGGCAATGATATGACAATGGCAGAATATGAAATGATGTCGAGAATGTCGAGTATGATGCACGAAACTAACATGAGCATTCTTGAGGGTATGGGTTCTGATGGAGAATGGCGTTATAATTATGCTACAGGAGAAGAT
Organism: Cyanobacterium sp. Dongsha4; assembly: GCF_036345015.1. NCBI lineage: Bacteria > Bacillati > Cyanobacteriota > Cyanophyceae > Chroococcales > Geminocystaceae > Cyanobacterium > Cyanobacterium sp. DS4. The sequence goes on from NZ_CP084098.1 coordinate 71,051, forward strand.
GAATATATTTACTACTAAGTAGGAGTTGACGAAAAAGTATTTATTATTTACCATTGCCCATTGCCTCTCTCCCCTTAAAAGGTTAGAAACAGAGGGGTTTCCCCTTTTGCCTACCTTATATCGAACTCAGGTTATTGATTGATAATCTTGAGCAGTATTACAATTGAATAAAACTTGTTTGTTTTCAACTTGAATAGGTCTAACTTTTTCTTGATTTAACCATCTTTGAAAAGAGCGATTATTTGTTTGTAAATAAATATTCAGTGATGAATAACAGCTACTACGATAAAAGCCACATAGGCAATCCCATCCTTTTTCATTTTGTGGAAGAAAAGCCATAACCTCTGAGGGAATTTTAGATAATTGACTCACCCATAATTCTACTTCTTTTAAAGTCAGGCAGGGTAAATCACAAGCAAGGAGAAAAACCCATTCCGATTTAACATACTTTAGTCCTTGAGCAAATGCCATTAAAGCCCCTTGAAAGGGTTGAGAATCAGAAATAAGAATAACATCAGAAGGTAATATTTCTTTATATTTTTCTATGTTATAGGTAATGATATAAACTCGGTTTGATATTTCTTTTGCTATAGAATAAGTATCCAATAAAAGGGGTTTATTATTAATTTTTAAAAGAGCTTTATCTTGCCCCATTCTGGAGCTTTTACCACCAGCTAATATTAAAGTTTCAATATCCATATATACTTACATTCAGAGTTAGGAGTTAAAGTTAATAAATTTTGATAAAAACAGTTAATCAATTGATTTTTTCGTTTTTAATATGCTATTTTCTCGGTTCTTGAAAATAATTCAGAGGCTTACCTATTATCCATTGCCCTTTGCCCATTCCCTATTCCCTGATACCAATAAATTTCGCACCTCACCATAACGAAAATTGCGATATAAAACTGAGGTTTAATCAAATAAACATTTTTAACAATTTATAAAGGTTAATTATAGAAGTGTAATTTAAAGGTTAAAATTATCTATAGACAGAAAAAGGGAAGGTGAAGATCTATGACTACTTTAACTTTGAAAGAAAAGGATTTTGCTCAGATAACCCCTGAACAAGTTGCCGAAATTGCGGCAAGATTAGAACAAGATGAGTATAATACTCCTTTTGAAGGGTTACAAGATTGGCATTTGTTGAGAGCGATCGCATTTCATCGTCAAGATTTGGTTGAACCCTATCTCTATCTATTGGATATTGAGGCTTATGACGAATCATGATGGTATCAAGTCTAGTTTACATAAAATTCACGTTTTGGTGGCAATTGGGGGGGGAATAGCGGCTTATAAAGTTTGTGAGTTAATCTCCCAGTTGTTTAAGAAGGAAGCCAAAGTTAAAGTAATTTTGACCGAATCTGCCCAAAAATTTATTACTCCCCTTACGGTTTCCGCTTTATCCCGTCATCAAGCCTATACTGATGCAGACTTCTGGCAACCTACCCATTCTCGTCCCCTACACATCGCCTTGGGAGAATGGGCGGATTTGATGATTATTGCCCCTCTGACGGCTAATACTCTAGCTAAATTAGTTTATGGCTTAGGAGATAATCTTCTTACCAATACAGTTCTAGCCTCCACCTGTCCGATTATCGTTGCCCCTGCCATGAATACAGAAATGTGGCTACAAAAATCAGTACAAAACAACTGGCAAAAGTTGGGGGAAGATAAACGTTATTTTTCTTTACATACTAATACTGGTTTACTAGCCTGCGATCGCTATGGTCAAGGTAGAATGGCAGAAGCAACAGAAATATTAACTGCCATTGAATCGGTTATTATTACCAATGGCAAAAGGGATTTAGTGGGAAAAAATGTCTTAATTAGTGCAGGAAGCACTAGAGAATATCTCGATTATGTGCGTTTTATTGGTAATCCTGCCACGGGAAAAATGGGAATTGCCCTAGCCTGTGCCTGTTATTATCGTGGGGCGAATGTAACTTTGGTTGCGGGAAATGTTAGTCATGAGTTATTGCAATATACTCCCCCCATTCAAGTTATTTCCGTGGTTACAGCACAACAAATGGAAAAAGCGATGTTAAGTAATTTTCTTCAAGCTGATATTATTTTGATGGCGGCGGCCGTGGCAGATGTCAAACCAAAACATTATTTTCCTGATAAATTGGGGAAAAAATCGCTACCTCAAAGTATTGAATTAGAATACGTTACTGATATTGTTGCTAAGTTAGGAGAAAGCAAAAAGCCTTCTCAAAAACTGATTGGTTTTGCCGCCCAAACTAAGGATATTGTAACTCCTGCTATGTCCAAATTGATACGCAAAAAGTTAGATGCGATCGTCACTAACCCTATTGATAAGGATAATGCAGGATTTGGAAGTGATACCAATGAAGCAATATTTATCAGCAAAGAAAGAAAACAAACGGTTATACCCTCTACATCTAAACTTCTTTTAGCCCACAGGATACTCGATTTAGTCATTAATCTGAGTTGTGGATAAATTAAATTTCATAGGGAGTGATAAGGAAAAGGGCAAGAGGCAAGAGTGTTTAATTAACTTCTTCCCAATACCCCAATCGCCTAACACCCCAATTTCATTTATTTTGACTTACCATTTTTAATTGATTGATGGTTTCTACGGTTTTCCTTTTTTCCCGTTGTAATGGTTTTTGCACTGCTTCTAAAGGTAATTGGTCAATTTTGGCGATCGCAATATCAAAATTCTTGACCGCTTCTTCTAAAACGAGAATGTTATTGTCTGTTTGTCCTTTTTTCCTCAATATTTGACCTTTTAAGTAATATAATTCTGGATTTAACGGCGTACTTTCTAATGCTTTATTAACAAATGTAAGAGCTAAATCATAATCTCCTAAATCTCTGTAAGCAAGAGCGATACCACGATTAACTAGATACTGGGGAGAAGCATAGGTTTGTAAATTGGCAATAGCCTGTTGAGGACTAGAAAAAGGTAAATTAACCGCTAAAAATAAGTTTAAATAACCTTTAATTAAGTTTAATTCTGGATCGGTAGAATCTATTTTTTCCGCTTGGTCAAAATAGTTAAAAACAGCTTGTAATCTAGTAATAGCTGCGATCGCACCATTACTTTGATATTCACTAGCACCCATTAAAAAATTGCCCACTGCTAAATACAGATTGCTACGCAAAGGATCATCATTACTGATAGCTTTAGCATAATCCAAAGTTTTTTGAGCATAAATATCCAAATTATTCCAATCCTGTTCCGTATAAGCCAAAGAAGCTCGTAAAGCAGAAGCCATAGGATCATTAAAATTGCTCTTTTTCGGTAAAGAAAGATACTCTTTCGCTTCTACATAATTCCCCTCTTCAAATAAAGCCTTAAAAGCTAACTCCGTTTCCTCGCTGATATTACGAGGATTAACCGTGCGAAAAGGATCACCTGCAAAAACTAAGGAAGCACTACTAATCACCGTCAAACTAGATAAAATCCCAGAGGAAATCAAAGACCACAAAAAAGAATGCTTTTTGCCTCTCAAACCATCGAAAAACCTGTAAATAGAACTAAAACGATTCACAAAAACAAAACTCATAACTCATACCATGATAAAGCCTTAAAATAAAGCAATTTGCCTAAAATTTTAACTTAAAGTTTTTCTAGTTTTGACAGTTTAATTTCTGTTGTTCAGTAAGAGTATTGGGTAAAGACAGTTTGAAGATTTGATTTTATAGTTAAATATATTTGAATACATAGACCCAAATTTATATAAAGTTTTCTGAAAAAGAGAACGACTTAAGTTATAATCTTGCTGAGTATAATTATCTAAACAATTATATTAGTTTTCTGCAGGGAAAAATTTTTTCCTGTCACCCTTTGACGCAATATTAAAGGGCTAGATTCTTAAAATTAATGATACTTACTAGATTATCTTCTATTATTTTAATTTTATACTGAAGGGTAATGCCGTCTTTATTTTATTAGCCATGAACGAACCTGATTTCAACCGAGCCAAACAATCTATAGAATCTACTCCGAAAATAAAGTCCCCTAATGGTAGTCACACTCACCCCAATGCAGGGAAAAAAATGCGACCAAAAGATGAGTCTCTTGATTTAAATATGAATTCTAATTCCATTATTCCTAGTAATATCGCAAAAATAAAAGTAATAGGAGTTGGCGGAGGCGGTTGTAATGCCGTCAATAGGATGATCCAAAGTAGTGTGGTGGGGGTTGATTTCTGGCAAATAAATACAGACGCTCAAGCCTTAGCTCAGTCCATGACTACTTATTGTTTACAGATTGGGCAAAAATTAACCAGAGGTTTAGGGGCAGGTGGTAATCCTGCCATTGGTCAAAAGGCGGCAGAAGAATCTCGGGACGAAATAGCAAAAGCCCTTGAAAATACCGATTTAGTGTTTATTACTGCTGGTATGGGGGGCGGTACAGGGACAGGTGCGGCGCCAATTGTGGCAGAAATTGCTAAGGATATGGGCTGTTTGACGGTGGGGGTTGTAACTCGTCCTTTTACGTTTGAGGGTCGTCGTCGAACCAATCAGGCAGAAGAGGGTATTAGAGCTTTAGAAAGTAAAGTTGATACTCTTATTGTCATTCCTAATAATCAGTTATTGGCAGTTATTCCTCCCGAAACTCCCCTGCAAGAATCTTTCCGCATGGCTGATGATACTTTACGTCAAGGAGTACAAGGCATTTCCGATATTATTACCATACCGGGCTTAGTCAACGTCGATTTTGCCGATGTTAGGGCAGTTATGGCAGATGCAGGATCAGCTTTAATGGGTATTGGTATTGGCTCAGGTAAATCAAGGGCAAAAGAAGGCGCGATCGCAGCTATTTCTTCTCCACTAATTGAGTCTTCCATCGAAGGGGCGACAGGGGTGGTTTTAAATATTACTGGGGGAAAAGATTTAACCCTACACGAAGTAAATGCCGCCGCCGAGACTATTTATGAAATTGTCGATCCCAATGCTAATATTATTTTTGGGGCTGTGATTGATGAGAAAATGCAAGGAGAAGTAAGAGTAACAGTGATTGCTACTGGTTTTTCAGGAGAGAAAAAAAATAATCCTGACCGTACTAAAACTATCGCATCACCACCAAACTTAGATTCTCCTACCTCAGAAAACAAGGAAACCGCTAATAACTCCCCTGAAACCGATCCTCAAAGTATATCTTCTGGATTGGACATCCCTGAATTTCTACAACGTCGTCGTTTTCCTCGCAGTTAGGAAAGAGGTTTCAGGTTGCAGGTGTCAGAGTGTTGAGGTATTCGGGTTTTAGGGGGGAACAAGTAATGAGAGTTCTCTATGCTCGTACACTCCTTTCAGTCGTGAACGGAGTTAGTTAGGGGCTAATGGCTATTCGCCCGTACAGGAATTTGGGGGTTTTTAATTTTTAATTATTAATTATTTACCTTTGCCCTTTGCCCTACCTTAACAATAATTAATTCTACGTCAGACGTAAACTCGCTTAATATAAGTTATATAGATGAATTTAAACGAATATACATTAAAAACAAGAGAAACTGCTATATATCCACCAGAAACTTTTTTAGAATATCTGACCCTCGGTTTAGCCAGTGAGGCGGGGGAAGTCAGTGGTGTGGTGAAAAAATATATTAGAAAGGATCAAAATTTGGATACTGCTAAAGAAAAATTAGAAAAAGAATTAGGGGATGTGATGTGGTATTGGGCAAGATTATGCGATGAGTTAGGTTTAGATCCTCAACAAGTAATCGAAAATAACATTAAAAAACTACAAGCCAGAAAAGCAAATCAAACCTTACAAGGAGATGGAGATGATCGATAATTTGGAAATGTTAGATCCTTTATTTGCAGTTGAAGTATTAAGTAAGTGCGATCGCCCCAATTTACTTTGCTATCTAGCTATGCACCAAGACTATAGCGAGGACTTTGTTTATGGTGAGATGTCTAAATTAGCTAGTTATTCAGAAGCAGAATTAGGAGATAGAATCGTCAGAAACTGTGTAAATAAATCCCATTGGGGTATTCTTGAACATCCATCTATCACCTTTAATGTTATCAATTTTCCCCATTCTGTCATGGTTCAAGCCAGAACCCATAGAGTTGGTGTGTCTTTTGACTGTCAGTCTCAAAGATATACTTGTAAGAGAATTTTACGTCTTGCTCAACAAATAGAAGAAACTCCAGAAGATGCTTTAAGTTTAATCGAAAAAGTCTTTTATTTTCGTGGTGTAGCTCATTATTTTGATCGAGAGGGAAATAAATATTTTTACTCCCCAGAAGCCCGTAATCAAGATATTTTATTTACTCAAAAAGCGGTCTTGTATTATGCTGAAAAAGTAAATCAGCAAGGTTACGCTCCCGAACACGCAAGGGATTTATTAACTCAGAATCTCCGACAACATTTTGTCGTTAGTTTTAATGCCCGTAGTTTACTACACTTCTGTGATTTGCGTTTACCAAAAGATGCACAGCCAGAAATTAGAAATTTAGCGGAATTAATTTTTGAACATTTCCAAAATTGGATGCCAGAAGTTGCCAATGTTTATGCGAAGAAAAGAATGGGTAAAAATCTTCTAGCTCCCTAATTTATAACTTAGGTTCACTTAACCAAAAAATCGTTATAGAATGAAATTAAAGAATTAAATTAGATATTATGAACTTAGATCAGCAACTACAAAACTTGATCCAAGAAGCCCCTAATCATGGTGTCCCTGCGGTTATTATGGAAAATGGGGTAATTCCTATTATTAATGCTTTTGCTCAACAATTAGGTCATCGAGAATATTATTTAAGACAGACTTTAGATAATAATTTAGTATTAACAATATTAGGTAGTGATCAACATCCAGAGTTAGAAAAGAAAGTAATTTACGCTTTTCCTAGTGTTCAATCCGCCGCACAATTCCCCGACAGTAAAATTGAAAATCCCGATATTGTCGCTCAACAAGTTCCTGTTAGTCAAATACTTTTTCAAATGTTTACAATGAAAGGGGTTGATAGTGTTATTTTTGTAGATGAACCCGACCAATATCAACAAAGTAAGGAAATTTATTGTGACAAGTTACAGTCGGCAATTAGACAAAATTTGAGTAACTTGATAAACTCTGCTACTTCTCCTAATCGATTTGCCTAGAGAAAGTGCTTTACAATACCCTTAACAACAAAATAAAAAAGGAAAATTAAACTTGAACCCCTATTTCCGTATTAAAAATTAAAATTCAAATTGTTCTCTTTCTTTTTAAGCAAGGTATTTCGGAATGGGTTATAGGAGATAGAAATGGAGAAAGATTCACACCTTTGTGGGAAAAAGTCAAAAAATGGGATTGTTACTTTTATGTAACCGATGGGTGAAAAGTTTATCCTAGTTTTATTGTCGATGAAAATCAAATTATCTGTAAAACTTGTATGACAAGGGTAGAAGGAGAAAATACAAGATTAAGACATTATTTTGCTTGACGACACCGAAAAACTCTTTGCTACTCAAAGTCTATGGAAATGTTAAAATACCCCATTTCGTTATTAATTTACTACCTAAAATTTAAAGATGTTCCCATCCCTTGGCGATCGCCTTATCTGCTAATCATATCTTAATTCAGCAACGCCATAAAACTTTATTCCCTTATTAGAACGGGGTCTGCATGGATGTAATAGACACTATGGTTACGTATCCCTGCTATTGGTGCGATCGCATTATCTTATTAGTAATGTTTATAATTCGTGCTATCTATTGTATCTTTTAAATCCTACAAATGTTTTCATTCGATATAATGTCGCCCAACTGAGGTAAAGGCACTTTCATAGAATGTTGCGGCTAGTTTAAGGACGGGAAAACTTCTGAAAACTACTGTAAAATAACAGAACATTTAGCGATTAAATCAGGCTCAAACAATGACTCAAAATCCTAAAATTACCATTATCGGTTCTGGTGCATGGGGTACTACCCTAGCATATTTATTAGATAGAGCAAATCATAGTTACACTCTCTGGAGTCGTAAATCATCTCAATCATTAGAATCAGTGATTGTGGATACAGATATTATTATTTCAGCAGTCTCCATGAAAGGTGTTAGACCAATAATAGAACAGTTAAAGCAAATCAAGATGAAGGATGATGCTTTGATTGTGACGGCAACAAAAGGGTTAGATTTTGAGACAACTAAAACTCCTTCCCAAATTCTACAAGAGGCTTTTCCTGATCATCCCATAATTGTTTTATGTGGACCTAATTTATCAAAAGAAATAAAAAGAGGCTTACCTGCGGCTACAGTAGTATCTAGTATTCGTACCGAATCTGCTGAGTTAGTTCAAGCTATGTTCGCATCGGATATTTTTCGAGTATATGTCAATAATGACCCCATTGGTACAGAATTAGGAGGAACATTAAAAAATGTGATGGCGATCGCATCTGGGGTATGTGATGGTTTAGAATTAGGTACAAATGCCAAAGCCGCTTTATTAACTAGGGCATTACCAGAAATGATTAGGGTAGGAACTCATTTAGGGGCATCGGTGGAAACCTTTTTTGGTTTATCTGGTTTAGGAGATTTACTCGCCACCTGTGACAGTCCTTTATCCCGAAATTACCAAGTAGGAGCAGGTTTAGCCCAAGGAAAATCCCTTGAGGAAATTATGGAAGATTTAGAGGGTACAGCCGAAGGAGTCAACACCGCTACGGTATTGATTAAATTAGCCCACCAACAAAAAATTCCCGTACCTATTTCCTACCAAGTTTATTTATTGCTGAAAGGAAAAATCACCCCTCAAGAAGCAGTACAGAATCTTATGGCAAGGGAATTAAAAGAAGAGTTTTGGTTTTTAGAGTTCTAGGTATTGTTTAATGTTGATATAAAACATTGTTTAATTGTTCCAAGTATCTAGCAGTCAAAATATTATTAGCATTGATGATTGCAAGAGTCTCCATTCTCCATCTAAACCAAAAACCATAGCTTAGTTCAACAACGCCAAAAATTTATTTAAAATTAATTTGAACTCAGTTTCTATCCATGAAAAGCACTGTGGCCTGTTGCCTGTTGCCCTTTGCCTACCTTAACCGACGATTTCATATTGAACTCAGGTAAAATCGTTTCATTAACCCATGAAGTGATCAAAGAATTAACTTCTTCTGGTACTTCATCATGGGGACAATGACCTGCATTGAGATGAATTTGTGTCAGGTTATCATAATGCTGTACGAACTTTCCGCTTCTTTCGGATACACGCATCCAAGGGTCTTTATCTCCCCAAATGTTGAGTAATGGACACTGCATTTTTTCTAAGAGGCCATCGACTTTTTCCCCTTGAGGACTACGAAAAACCGAAGCAAATACCTGTAATGCCCCCTCATCACAAGAAGGGCGATAAATATCTTCTACCAGTTGATCTGTGATGGCAGTGGTATCAAAATAGACTTTCTCCAAAGTTTTGCGGATATTTTTCTTATTGCGCAGTCTTTGAAACAGAAAATAAGTAATTAAAGGCTGTTTTAGTACCCAACTACTAATTTTTTGTGTTAAATTCGGACTCTTTTTGATGCTGTCAGAAAAAGGACCAGCACTATTTAAAAGTATTACTCCTGCAATATTTTCAGGTGAATTTGCCGCCACACACAAACAGGCATAACCTCCGAGGGAATTTCCTGCTATCACCGTTGGCTTTTTAATAACTTCTGTAACAAAATCGTTTAATTGTTCCTGCCATAGCAAACCACTATATTCCCAAGCAGGTTTACCAGATCTACCAAAACCCAAAAGGTCGATCGCCCATACCTGAAAATCTTTTTTTAACTGATAAATGTTTTTACGCCAATGATCTGTTGATGCACCGAAACCATGTACTAATAATAAAGGGGGTTTTTCGTTACTTTCTCCCCCTTGTACATAATATATATCTTGTCCACGCCACCGCCAATAATTACCTGCGATCGCTTCTACGTTATGAATTGGATTAATGGTGGTCATAATTGCTAGTATCTTAATTTTTTATTAAGTTATGTAAATAATTATAAATCATAGAACTTCTTTTCATGATTAAAACCATAAGTTTATTCTCAATTAGTCGTGAATAGTTGCAAATAAGCCCCAAAGAAAAGTATCATATAACAAAACCATCGTCACGATTCAAGTTAGTTATGTCCCCAGATATTACGGCTTCCATCAAGAAAAAACTTAACTCCAGAGGTTGGCGCATGACACCTCAAAGGGAAAAAATCCTTGAAGTATTTCAAAACTTGCCCCAAGGAAATCATCTCAGTGCCGAAGAATTACATCAAATGCTTACAGAGTCGGGGGAAAACATTAGCTTATCGACTATTTACCGTAGTGTAAAGTTGATGACAAAAATGAGAGTTTTAAGAGAGTTAGAACTAGCCGAGGGTCATAAACACTATGAATTAAATCATCCTTATCCCCACCACCATCATCACATTGTTTGTATTCAGTGTAATAAAACCATCGAATTTCAAGATGACTCCATTTTAAAACATAGTCTTAAACAATGTCAGAAAGAGGATTTCCAGCTAATAGATTGTCAGTTAACGGTTATGACTATTTGTAAAGAAGCCATTGAAATGGGTTGGCCTTCCACTTTACCCACCGATTGGTGTTGCAGTCGTGCGATCGCAGAAGGACATCATAAATAACATGAATCTCAAAAGGTAAAGAGCAAAAGGCAATTAGTGAATAGTGAATAGTTGATAATTAAAAGGTGACAGGTTTCAGGTTTCAGGTTTCAGGTGTTAGATGTTAGAAAATTTCTGAATTTTTAATTCTCCCTACTCCCTACTCCCCACTCCCCTACTTTTATAAAACCCCTAACTCCTAACTCATTACTTGTTTCCCCCTAATCAACCCAATATCCCAATCCCCTATAACCCCGAACCCCGAACCCCGAACTCCGAACCTCCTAATATGCTTTATTTAAAAAATGTTTCCTATCATCCTGCCGCTATCCCTCATCCCATAATTCAAGATATAAATATTACCCTTCCCCCTCAAAAATTGGGGTTAATCATTGGGGTTAGTGGTTCAGGGAAAACAACCTTACTAGAAATTTTAGCTGGATTGGCAGAAAAAACCAGTGGGCAAATTTTATGGCGTACCCAAGAATTAACTTCTGACGATTTACAACAGTTAAGTGGTATTGTTTTTCAGTTTCCCGAAAGACATTTTTGTGGTGCAACGGTGCTTGAGGAGTTAAGATTAGGTCATCCTGAATTGAGTGCCACCCGTATCAAGGAAACTCTTACAGAAGTGGGATTGGAGCAAATTAGTTACGATACTCCCCCCCATGCCTTAAGTGGAGGACAGCAAAGAAGATTATCTTTAGCGGTACAATTAATTAGACAACCAAATATTTTATTGCTGGATGAACCCACTGCGGGGCTAGATTGGTTGATGAAAAGACAATTAGTCAGTTTGTTATCTCGTTTAAAAGAACATTGGACACTTTTGATTGTCACCCATGATGCTAGTGATTTAATTGATATTGCCGATAACTGTTGGCGCTTAGAAGAAGGAAGACTCGAATCTGTTAATCAGGATACTCTTAAGCCTTTAAATAAAACGGAGGTAGATTTTGATCGCATTTTGTGATCATATAGTAATTCTCATTACTCTTAACTCCTAACCTTGAACTCAGGTTATCTTGAATTTTGCCTTGTCAAAACTAGAAGTTTTTTGCTATAATCTGTAAGTGCCGTCTAGGAGAGATGGCTGAGCGGTTGAAAGCGGCTTCCTGCTAAGAAGTTATGGGGTCATAAGCTCCATCGAGGGTTCGAATCCCTCTCTCTCCGTTAACTAAACCAATCTAAGTGAATAAACCCACGTGGTTAATTTTCCATCCTAGTGTAGTGGGGATTGCGAGGATAGTCTTGGCAAAACTACGGTGAACTTGCTACCCTTGTTTTCTTCGCTTTCCACAAAGATAGTTCCTTGACATAACTCAACGGCTTTTTTTACGATGGATAATCCTAAGCCATTACCTTTAATGTTACCAACATTATTGCCTCTCTCAAAAAGGTGAAATAGTTTTTCTTGATAGTCTTCGGGAATGCCAATTCCGTCATCTTCAATTTCTAAAATAATTTCTTCTTCATTTTTATCTAACTTTAAACGGACTTCTCCTCCTTGGGGAGAATATTTGATGGCATTGGATAAAAGATTGTGTAAGATGTGGTTGAGTATTTTTTGGTCTAAACAAACTTCATATTGATTATCATTGGTGCATAGTTTGATTTGGTGTTCATCGGAGAGATTTTTATATTCTTCTACCAATATTTCAAGATATTCCACAAGGTTAAATTTTTGCGGATAAAGGGTTACTTTGCCTTCTTCTGCCCGACTAATTAACAATAAGTCTTCAAGAGAGTCTTTCATTTTACCCACCGCAGACTTAATAAAGTTAAAATATCTTTCTTTTTTATCAGGTGAGATGCGATCGCCATAATCTCGAATTAACTCAGTATAGCCAAGAATGTTAGTCAAAGGTGTACGCAGGTCATGGGAAGCGGTAGCAAGAGCCCGACTTTTTAATTCATTAATTTTTTTTTCGGCACACAATTCTTCTTCTGTATGCTTATCTTCACTATATTTAGCCAACGCCATACTAATAGTAGTGCTAATATCAGCAATTTTGTAAGGCTTTACTAAATAACCATAAACAGGAGTTGCTTTTGCTCTTTGTAAGGTATTGGTATCAGCATAGGCACTCAAATAAATAATCGGTATTTTCCATTGATGATAAATCTGCTGTGCCGCAGTAATACCGTCCATTTCTCCTTTTAACATAATATCCATCAAAATTAAATCAGGAGGAGATTTTTCTACCTGAGAAATTGCTTTTTCACCACTGTTAACTACTGCATTTATGTGATAGCCTAATTTCTTTAAATCTAAGGCTAGGCTTTCGGCGGCAATCAGTTCATCTTCGACAATTAAGATTGTGGTGGTGAGGGTATTATTCATAGGAAGAAATCTACTTGAGAATGTGTTGAATTTCTTGAGTTTATTTTTCAAACACCTTACTTGGAAAATATCAGTTAATGACTATCAATAATATATTAATAATAGTTTCTAGTATTGTGTTTAACTACTAGATTAATTTTACTCTATAAAGAGATTTTAAAATTCTTTTAAGCTAAAACTTATATAAATCATCGGGAAGGTTTAGGATGTTGGGGTGTTAGTGGGAAACCAATTCTTAAAGTGCTGAAGTGACTAATAACTGATTATTAACTGACGTTACGCACTAATTCAAATGTTAAGTTATAAGGAGGTTTCAGGTAGCAGGTAACAGATTTAAGAATCTCAAACATTGATTCCAAATATCAAGATTCTTACATAAACGCTTCAAGTGTCGCTCATTGATGCCCTTGTACGCCCATGCTTCAATAGACTCTTGTACAAGAATAAAGAAGAAAATCAATGAATGAACATCACATCTATTTCTTGTCAACTCTTTAACCTGACACCTAAAACCAATCATGTATTCTATTTTTGCGTAAGATCAGTTATTAATTACCTTTGCCCTGTGCATCGTTGCCCATTGCCTTTTTTTGATTGCTAGATTGCTAATGACTAATTGCTAACGGCTCTTGCTTCAACCTAAATTAAAGTTTATCTGAGAGTATATTTAAAGTTTTGTTCCCCCGTATAACCTGTTAATTCTGCTAATTTTTCTAAGGATTGTACTCCTTCATATACTTGACCTTGAATAATCCATGTGGGAAAGGCTCTAATATTTGCGTCAACGCATTTTTGTGGTTCTCCTTTTAAGCCATCGGGAGCGCATTCTATTTTTTTGAGATGGTTATTAAAGGCTTCTTTGCCAAATAGCTGTTTTTGATCGTAGCAGTGAGGACACCAATAAGCGGAGTACATGACGGCATCAGATTCGGCTAAATGGTCTGCCAAAGCAATTTCTGATTCTCCTGATGTGGTGGTAATTTCCCAACCAATGGGAGGTTTTGGTTCTACTGTGGGCTTAGGAGTGATAATTTTTCCATTTTGAGATATTTCCGTCGCTGGTTCATTGGTGGCAACGTCAACATTCACATTGGCATATACTCCCACTGCACTTACTAGGGTGATAAGTGCGATCGCAACTCCTGTAAAAATAATTTGTCCCATGTCTTCCCAATCGTTTCCAATAATGGTCAAAGTTAATAAACTTAAAGAAAATAGAGCCGAACCGATGCAATAGTAACAAACCATTTGCAGTTCAAAGGCTAATACATACATTAGATAGGCACTAAAAGTCGCCATGGCAAAGCTACCCACTGCCATCCCCCACCATGTCCATTTTTCTAAATTAAGCCTGAGTTGTTTATTTTTCTCTGGATTAACAAATAGAGGAGAAAGAGCTAAAGTTGCCATAACAAGATAAGCAAATGAGCCAAATATGCTTAATGGTGGTCCTGTTTTCCCTTGAGGGTCTAGGGGATAAGCATAGGCACTGTCTAAGACACTACTGCAACCTGCGGCGGCTTCTGTTACTTCTGTTGTACAAGCAACTTCTCCCCCTGTCAATTTGGTGATGGTGAGATAGAGGGTTAAAATTAAGCCCACAATTGCGATCGCACCTATGATAAGACGAGATTTTTTTTGTATCCAAGTTTGATTTCGACGACGAAGCATAATAAGTAATTATATTTTTTAATTTAATATGACTTGAGTAGGGAGTTCGGAGTTCAGAGTTCGGAGTTCAGAATTAGTGTTAATTAAACACTGTTGTCCGTTGCCTGTTACTTTATTCTTAATTACTAATTACTTTATATTCACTTACCGAGTATAACAATTTAGTTTTTGACCTTTTCGGTGGTTTCTTTTTTCTGAGGAATTACTATAGGAGTATTAGCGGCTTCGACAAACTGAGATACTCTACTAGGGTCTATGGTTTCGTGAATATTACCATGACGCTTGAGGGAACTAGCAACGATAACACCATCGGCGAATGTCATTAACTGTCCAATATTCTCCCAATTAGCACCGCTACCGATAAAAACTGGAGTATCTTGAGAAGCGGACTTGGCTAACTCTAAATCTTCTAAACTAGGGGGTAATCCCGTTGACCAACCTGATAAGATAATACCGTCTGCTAATCCTCTATGAATGGTATCAGTGACGGCACTGGTTAAATTCGGTGTACCAAGAGGACGAGCGTGTTTTACTAAGACATCAGCAAAGATGGCTATATCTTGCCCTAATTCTCGGCGATAACGTTGGATTTCGTGGGCTTTTCCTTCAATTACTCCTTGATCTGTTGCCATTACCCCTGTATAGACATTAACTCGTATAAATTGAGCTCCCACGCAAGATGCGATCGCCATTCCGCTATGGGCATCATTTCTGAGAACGTTTAAACCAATGGGTAACATGACTAAATTCATGATGCGATCGACAATCAAGGTCATAGCACTGACTACAGCAGGATCTACTTTATCCTTAGTAAAAGGGGCATCAAAAAAATTTTCAATAATAATACCGTCCACCCCTCCGGCGGCTAAAGCAGTGGCTTCTTGTTCTGCCCTTTCCATTACCGCTTTTAAGTTACCGCCCCAACGGGCAGAAGTGGGCAAGGGTAATAAATGAACAACACCAATAACGGGTTTTTTCGTGCCAAATATTTTTTCTGTTATCATAAAAATTTATTATATAAATATCTTCCTAGAAGGGACAGTTATGCTGTATGCCCTTTTACTAATCAGCAAGATTTTATTTTAATGGTCGTTGGTAAATCTCTCAAATATTGTAAGCTAGTTTGATGAATAAGTTTACTGGTAAAGCTCGGGAAAAGGGAAAAGAAAACTCGTGAAAAGTGAGAATAGCAAAATTAAGAGTCATGACGAACTACGAGTCATTGAAAAAATTAGAAAATTATGAAAACATTAATTAGATTAAAAATAGAGAAGTTTAAAGAAAACAATATGACATATTTCGTTGCTACTAGCGATGATTTAGAAGGCTTAGTGGCAGAGGGAGAAACCATTGAACAAGTGCTAGAAATTGCTCAAGATGTGGCTAAAATTTTATTAGAATTTGAACAAAACAACAATAATAAAAATATTATCAAAGACATTCCTAATGAATTTGAATATCCTCTATTTATGGAGGTTTAATGGGTAGATTATCTGGTTTTTCCTCTCAAAAAGTTACTCAAAAAATAAATAAATTAGGCTTTGAATTTTATCCTATGGCGAAAGGAGATCATGAAATTTGGTTTAATCCCAAAACTAAAGCTAAAACAACTATTCCCCATCATCGAGAAATTAAAGAAGATACATTAAGAAATATTTTAAAACAAGCTAAAATCGACGTAGATACTTTTCTGACAATATAGGCTTTTTCTAAAATAGATTTATTATCCTTTTAACTATAATTTTTCTCTAGGATATACTTGACAAGGTTCTAAATTTGAGTATTTTAAAAATTACTCTTCCCTTTTCCTTACCTTCACTATTATCTTTTATTCCTTGACTGAGTATAAAATCACAATATGAATAATTTTATTAATGCCCGTTTTCTTAAAGCCACTCCTATTCTTATTAAGGGTAGTTTAACTATTTTTATCGCTGTCGGTACTTTTTCTGCGTGGCAAGGTACTCGTAATTTATGGCGCAATCTTACGGGTATGCTTAACTATCAGGTTACATCACCTACTATCAAAGATCCTCATCTACTAATTCAACAAATTCAAGGGGTTAGTGAGTTAACAACTACAGTTTTTGTTATGGATGCGATCGCACCTATTTCTTCTCAACGAAAATTAGGAGAATGGGTAATTGGTGAAACCAGTTTACTTTATATTGCCAGAGGAGAAGTAAAAGCAGGATTAGATTTAAGTAAAATTACTCCAAATGATGTGAAAATCAATCAGGATACAATTACGATTAAATTGCCTTCCCCTGAAATTCTCGACAGTAAAATAGATGTTACTAAATCTCAGGTATATGATTATGATCGGGGTTTCCTCAATTTAGGTCCAGATAACGCTCCTCAGTTACAAAGTGAGGCACAAAAACAAACTCTCAATAAAATTAAACAAACTGCCTGTGATGAGAATATTTTAGAACAAGCTAACGAAAGAGCGATCATGGTTATTAGCCAATTAATGAAAACTTCTGGATATAAGAATGTAGTTGTTGAAACTTCTAATCTTAAAACTTGTCTATAGAAAAATACGAATGACCTTGAAGCTAAATGCTATAATCTGACCTTGAATACATTAGCTAAAACATTGAGTAAAGAGTTTGTCACGGGTTACTATTGAGAATCTATATAAAACTTACAATTCAGCGAAGGAAGTAGATGAGTCGCAAATCATTACTAATGCTGTTTTGAAGGGAATTAATCTCCAAATACAAGAAGGAGAGTTTATGGTTTTGGTTGGTCCTTCAGGATGTGGCAAAAGCACTTTACTCCGTTTGATTGCTGGTTTAGAGGACATTTCTGGAGGAAAAATTTATATTGGCGATCGCATTGTGAATGAATTACCCCCCAAAGCCAGAGATATAGCAATGGTTTTTCAAAATTATGCCTTATATCCTCATCTGAGTGTCTATGACAATATCGCCTTTGGTTTACGGCGTATGAAAAATAAAGACTATCCCTCTAACTCCCCCATAGAAACACTGCTCTCATCTTTAACTGGTTTTTTACCTCCTTCTTTGCGTTATGTCAATAGTACAGAAAAGAAAATTCAAGCACAAGTTAAGACCGTAGCAGAAATGTTACAAATAGAC
The DNA here is from genome assembly GCF_036345015.1 of Cyanobacterium sp. Dongsha4. Lineage (NCBI taxonomy): Bacteria > Bacillati > Cyanobacteriota > Cyanophyceae > Chroococcales > Geminocystaceae > Cyanobacterium > Cyanobacterium sp. DS4. The sequence goes on from NZ_CP084098.1 coordinate 88,734, forward strand.
CATCTTTTATCCAGATTACCGAAACAGTTATCAGGAGGGCAAAAGCAACGGGTAGCACTAGGAAGAGCGATCGCACGTAATCCACAAGTATTTTTGATGGATGAACCCTTATCTAATCTTGACGCTAAATTGAGAACAGAAACCCGAATGCAAATTGTTAAGCTACAAAAACAATTACAAGTTACTACCATTTATGTAACTCATGACCAGACAGAAGCAATGACAATGGGCGATCGCATCGCAGTGATGAACCAAGGAGAAATCCAACAAATAGCCACACCTTTAGAAATTTATCAGCATCCAGCCAACACATTTGTCGCTCAATTTATTGGTAGTCCAGCCATGAACTTATTAGAAGTTAACTATCAAAAACCAGACTTCTTGATTTATGGTCAAACAAAAATTCCTTTAACACTCCAATGGCAAGAAAGATTGAAAGATTATAATTATGAAAAAATTTGGTTAGGAATTAGACCAGAATCGTTTTATGTTACGGAAGAATCTTCTGCTAGTATTCCCGTTATTGTTAATTTAGTAGAAGCATTAGGTCATGAAACCATATTAACAGTCAATCTGGAAAATAATCCAGAACAAAACCTACAAATTAAACTATTTAATCATGACTTAATTACTTTTGGAGAAAAAATAAATTTAGGAATTAAACTAGAAAAAGTGAACTTTTTTGACCATTATAGCAGACAAAATATTTTATTAAAAAGTTAGAATAAAACTTCATGATTAGTACCAAAAACTTCCGAGAACCTATTGATAAAATTTGTTTTTTTCTGATAGCAATATTTAGTTTCATCATCGTACTTTTAATTAGCAGTACTAAAATTTGTTATGAGGGAAAATGTTTGTTTAATAATAATCCCGAAGTTAAAGAATTTAGTTGGCAAGACAAAAAAATAGGTTCAATAGATAAAGCATTTTATCTAGTTTTTGATCGTCCTATGTCTCATGAGAGTGTTGAAGCAAATTTAACTATAGAACCACCTTTAGAAGGAAAAATAAGTTGGTCAGGAAAACGTTTAGTTTATACTTTAGATAGAGTCATTCCTTATGGCAGAAATTATCGTTTATCTTTACAAAAAGCTCAAGAAAAATTTAGAGGAAAAGAAGAACTAGGAGCAGAAATAGAGCCTTTTATTGCAGAATTTCAAAGTAGAGATAGAGCTTTTGCTTATATTGGCAGTCAAGGAGAAGAAAGTGGCAGATTAATTTTAAACAATTCTACCAAACAAAATAAAACAATACTAACCTCTGAAAACTTAACAGTGGTTGATTTTAAGTTTACTAAAAATAGCGAAAAAGTAGTTTTTTCTGCGGTGAATGAAGATAACCAAGATTCCAATTTTAAGCAAATAGATATTTATGAGGTAACAACAGGTTTATCTAATGATTTGACTACCAAAATACCGGGAGAATTAAAATTAATATTAGATGGAAAAGAATATCAAAATAATCAATTTGATTTAGCTGGAGAAAATCAAGAAATAGTAATTGTACAACGAATAAAACATAATGATCCTTTAGATTTTGCACTGTGGAAAATTGCACCAAATAAAGTACCAGAAAAACTCGATACAGAAGGAGGAGATTTTACCATTACACCCGATGGAAAAGGAATTGCGATCGCACAAGGAGAAGGTATTGCCATTTTACCCATAGAAAGTGAAAACAGAGAAAAAATAGTTAATTTTCTGCCTAAATATGGGCAGGTTTTAACCTTTAGCAATGATGGTAGTAGTGCGGCAATGATTAACTTCAATAAAGATAACTCAGAGTTACGTTATACCCGCTCTTTGTTTTACGTCAATAATCAAGGAGTAGAGAAAGAGTTAATTAACATCAAAGGCTCAATCATTGATTGTAAATTTAATGGTAATGGGAATCAACTTTTTTGCCTTTTAACCGAATTAATGGAAACCGAAACAGAATTAATTGAAAAGCCTTATTTCGTAGCCATTGATATTCAATCAGGAAAAATAGTCCCCCTAGTGGCTTTACCTAAATATCAAGACATAAAAATTAGTATGGCACCCGATGGATTAGGTATTTTATTTGATCAACTAATCACGGAAAATGATTTGCCGAAAAAAGCCTTAAAAAATTTACCAACCAATGAGGATTTATTAACTAATTCAGCAGAATTAATTGTCGGTAGTCGTCTTTGGCTATTAACTCTACCTACCTCTGAATTTCCCCAAGCAAAATTAGAGGAATTACCCATTTCGGGATTTAAACCCCAATGGAGTCCTTAGTAATAATCTTAGATTAAATACAATTGAAATCATGCTCAGGTTAATAATAGTTTTAACTCCTAATTCCTAACACAATCTGAGTTCGATGAAAAAAGTATTGAAAAATAAGGAGTTGAGACTTAATAATTGGCGAAATTTTCTCTGAAAAAATCAGCTTTCTTGAGAAAAAATGTATTTAAAATCAATGTAACCTAGTTTATGTTAATTATAAATACTATTGCCTTTTGCCTACCTTAACCGACAAATTTATATCGAACTCAGATTAACATAATACCCTTTTAAAACTGATTATTTAAGAAACTAGAAATCAAAGAAAGTACAATTGAACCTAACAAAGCATCAACAAAATTATTAATGGTTAAACCGGGGGTGAAATAAGCCGCTAAGTAAAAACAGATGGCGTTAATCACAAATAGGAATAAACCTAAAGTTAAAATCGTTGCGGGTAGGGTAAACAAAATTAAAATTGGTTTAACAATCGCATTAACTATACCAAAAACCAGAGCCGCTATAAGGGCGGCAGTGATATTACTAATCACAATGCCGGGGATGATATAAGCTGTTATCATCATGGAAATTGCGGTGATGATTAAAGTTATTAGAAACGGTGGCATATCAGTATTTTTTTTTTTACAACTTTACTTCTTAATTATATAACAATGATTTTTGATTGAAAGTGATTATCTCTGGTTTTAAGTGGGTAAGTAACCTCAGTTCAGTTTAAGAGAGTATCAATTAGGTAATGTTATGATATAGACTGATCCTATCATCGTTAATTAACCATGTCTCATCAATGCCCTCGATGTCATAATACTAAAATCATCAAAAACAATTTTGCTCGTGGTCAACAAAGGTTTAAATGTAAGCACTGTAACTATCAGTTCACTACGGATAAGATCGAGCGAGGTAAACCTATGTGGATGAAACTAGAAACAGTAATTCTGTATTGCAGTGGAATGTCTATGAATTCGATGGCAAAGCTCCTCAATGTTTCTGCTCAGACTATTCTAAATTGGATTAGAGCTTTGGCACTAGAAAATTATGAAAAGCCTGAACCCTGCGAAGGGGTAGTCGTGGAACTAGATGAACTTTGGCATTTTATAGAGTCAAAAAAAACAAGTTATGGATCTGGAAAGCTTGTGACCGTGATACTAACAGACTTATCGACTGGGAATTGGGAAACCGTGATAGTGAAACCCTCAAAAAACTTTTAATTAGATTACGAAAATGGGATGTAACAGTCTACTGTACTGATAATTGGAAACCCTACCAATATTTATTTTCCAACATTTTAGCAGTGATATTAGTAATTAAATTACCGTAAGTATCAATATATTGAATTGAACCGATTATTTCTTTTTCTTTAATTATGGGATAAATGTCATCTAAAATCACTAAATCTTCTTTATTAAGATTATGACCTAAAGTTTTTAATCCGATACCTTTACTTAAATAAGCCGTCATAGGTGCAAATATATCTCTACCATGAAAAGTATTGCTAGGACTTTGATTAAGCCAATAATTACTATTAGTTAACTCATAAATTTGTTGTGGTTGATACCTATTTAAAACCCCTGTTATTATGCCATTATTGGGACATATTATATAACCTTTCTCAAATGCGATCGCAACTATTTTTCTGTCACTACCAACGGTAGGATCAACTATGGCTAAATGAATGGTATCATCAGGAAAAAAATCCACAGAATTTGCTAAAGCAAAACTAGCGGCGGAGATATTTTGAGGGGGAATATCGTGGGTTAAATCAATAATATCTATATCTGGATTAATTGTTTTTATAATTCCTTTCATCACTCCCACATAAATATCTTGCAAACCAAAATCTGTCAATAAAGTAATCATTATTAATACTATTTTTTTCAATAAAATTAACAGTTAGTATTTAAGAGGATGTTTGAAAAGTCAAAATGGGGATAATAACCAAGAGAATATGATGACTGCGGCGAAGTCGATTGATTTAGGGATTAAATTGGGTAGTCAATCAATCGTTTTATTAATGGCTTGTGTGCCGACAAGGGATGATAAAATCACGGTCACAGTACAAAATTATCCTCCTCAAGGAGAAAATTATTTACCCCCCAATCTGAAGTTAACGGCTTTGGATGGAGATGATAATTTAATTCAGGATACGGTAATTTCAAGAAATTATGATAATTGTATTCAATTAAAACGTTTTACCGCCCCTCATGGTGTTAAGTTTTCTTTAGAAATTAGTTTGAATTAGGTTAGTTTGCGAGAAAATTTTATTTTATAAGTAGGGGAGGAGTTTTAATTTTGCAAGGAAAAGAGATTAAATTACAACCATCGCTATCAAATCTTGTCAATGAAATTCATGCTGTTAATTATTCATGGAAACTAGCCATTGAAATGTTTGATAATAATTATGGCTTGGCACAATCTTTGAGAGACTTAAAAGTTAGGCTACAAATCAGACTTTTACGCAGTTATGCCCCTGAATTTGTTCATTTACAAATTGATCAAGAAACAGAGTCAGAAGAAGCATTATATAGCCTAAAATTATCTTCACCTCTTAACGGATACAGTGATGCGGCACATTTACCTATTCGCGTTGCTGAAAAGATTTTATGCCCTTCAGAATTAAATCAATTTTTATCATAAATTTTTTGAGGAATTATCATTAATGATTATTAGTAATTTGCTTTTAATTACCGTTGTAATTATTTTTCTCGCACTGTTTATATTAGCTGAGTTCATTGCTGTTAACAACTACAGAGGAAATAAGGAATTTGAGACAATAGAGCAGTTAATCAAAAAACTTAATGAGGATGATGCTCAACAAAAAAATAAATTACAAAATAGTCAATTTAAAGAAGAATGGTCATGGATATTAAGACATTTATCGGGTGAAAATAGGAGAGTAGAATTTATACCAAAAAAAGAAAATAATCAATTTATTTTATCTTCTTATCCTAGTATATTAAATCGATCAATTCCACGTAGTCCAGTTTATTATGCTCCAACTTTTCTCACTGCTTTAGGGATTCTCGGTACTTTTTGGGGAATTTTTTCAGGGCTACAAGATATAGGGATTGATGCCATTAATGACACACAAAATTTATTAGACGCATCTAAAACTTTACTATCAGGAATGAGAACAGCTTTTTCTACTTCTTTAGTTGGTTTAGGAAGTGCTAGTTTGATGATGATTGGGTTATGGTGGGGTGGAAAATTAAGACGAGATAGAAGAAATAATTTAAGAAAAAAATTAAATAATATTGCTTATTTAGAATCCCCTCAACAGCTATTATCTCGTTTAGATACATCTTCCATCACTGACGTTGCTGATAGTTTACAGGAAGCAACCAATAGTCTTTCTAGTTTATCTAACTTAACCCCTGATAATATTGCACTAGCTATTCAAAAAGTTATCAGTCAGGAAAAGGTAGCCATAGTTGAGGAATTAAAGGTACAAAATAATAACTTACAAAATCTTACTCCAGAAGCGATCGCCCAAGCAATGACTCCCTTATTAAATCCAATTAACCAGGAAATTATTAAACTACGGGAGAATCAAGAACAACAACAATCAACGATACAACAGTTAGTTAAACAAATGAAAAATGAATTAATTGAGCCTGTTGTGGAAAGATTAGATCAAAGTGCTAAACTCACAGAAAAAGCATCCAATGCCGTCAGAGAATTAAAAGAAGAATTAGGCGGTATTGCTCAAAGTTTAGCAGGTGCAGTAGAGACAATTCAAGAGTTTCAGAAAGATACACTGATAAAATTACAGGATTTTGCCCAAAATTTACAAAATATTTTAAGTCAATTCCGCAATGATACCGAAGGAGTATTAAATAGGGTTGCCGAAGAAATCAATCAAGCAGTAGCTAAAAGTATCGAAGGGATGGAAGCACAAAGAGAAGCATTCAAAACAAGTGCTAATCAAGCATCTGAAACATTTAGAGGTATTCGAGAAGATTTAACCGAAGCCCTCAACACTCAAGCACAACAACAAAAAGAAATGTTAGAAGGTGTAAAAACTTCCACCGAAAGAATTTTACAGGAGGCAAACGAGGTATTTAAAAATCAAAGTGAAACCCTAACCACAGTAGGGGAAGAAGCATCAGCATTAATGAATCAAGCTAAAGACAATCTGTTAGGAACTTTAAATAATATTGATGAAATGTTGCAAAAAACCCGTGAAACTGTACAAATAGAATTAGAGAGATTTCGCCTAGAATATCAAAACGCATTAACAGAATTTTTTGAGCGACAAAACAACTTATTAAACGAAACTCTAGGCAAACAAAGAGATGGTTTAGCTGAAGTGGTTAATGATTTACAAGCAAGTTTTAAAGAAGAAATAACAGTAAGAAAACAAATAAATGAAGAAGTTAATTCTAGTTTAAATAATATTCAAGAAACTGTAAGAATTGTCAGTAATTTAGTTAACGCAACTGGTATGAATTCCAGTGAAAGATTCGCTCAATTAGAAGAATTAGCCCGTACTATAGGCGATGAAGCTACTAAGGTTGAAAGTGCATATCAAAAAATGGAAAATCAATTCAACCGTAGTTTACAACAAAGTAATCAAAAACTTGAACAAATATTAAATCAAATCATCGCAGAATTTGATCAACTTTCTGCTCAAACTAATAAGCAAATTAATGACTATTTAGCTTTAGCAGGAGATAGTTATGGTAAGAGTTTTCAACAAGCAGATTCCGCTATGGCTAATGTTTGTAGCCAACTAAATGAAACCTCAATTGGCTTAGTTGAAGTTTCTAAATATTTAGTCGCTTCTGCTAATGAATTAAAGGACAAAAATCATAATTAAATAATTAGTTAGTAACTAAATTAAAGGAGATATTTACTGTGTTTAATAATTTATTTGAATCGGAAACTGATGAAGAATTATTAGAAGAACAAGATTCTGGTGTTTGGCTTTCTGTTGGCGATTTAATGTCAGGTTTGCTAATGTTTTTTGCCTTATTATTTATTGCTGTTTCAGCACAATTAGTTGAGTATGATAATGTTATCAAAAAAATTCCGTTAGCTATTATTGAAGCCACTAAAAATATAGAAGGTGTTGGTGATAGTATTAAAGTAGATCCTAATGGTGATTTAAGTTTAGATGATAAAATTTTATTTGACGAAGGAAAAGCCACTTTAAAACCTGAAGGGAAGCAATTTTTAAAACTCTTTATTCCTGTTTATAGTCAAACTATTTTTACTGATGAAATATTTGATGAACAAGTATCAAGAATAATTATTGAAGGACATACAAGTTCAAAAGGAGAAGAAAAAGATAATATGGAGTTAAGTTTTCAAAGAGCTTTAGCCGTAATTGAATATATTAATACAATTGAATTTCCTGAAAAAAATCAATTTAAAAAAAAATTGTTAGCCGCCGGGAGAGGAGAAATAGATGCCGAGAAATCTTTTGATAATCCTCAAGATAGAAAAGTGATGTTTCGCTTTCAATTTAAAAGAGAAGATTTAACCACGATATTTCAAAATAAAATAAAGCAAAATAAAGAACAATAATCAACTGATGAAACTTTTGAAACTTTTTACTTCTCGACTAGATTTACCACCAATAAAAAAAATAAAACCCATTGAATTAATTAAATTAACAACGGGGAATAGTTCTGAAAAATTAGAACCACCTACTTTACCTATTGAGGTTGATTTAAACACTAATAGTTTACCACGTAAAATAGATGAGATTATGAATGATATTTTGCATCATAACTCAGAAAATATTGGTTTATTAGAATGGATTTATTGTTTATTTTCTAAAGCAAATTGGGATTTATCTAATTCATCCCAAAGTAGCATTACTTCTCAATTAATTTGGCACACTGCTCAGAAAAATCCAGAACTTAAAAATCTTTTATTATGGCGATTAGTTGTTTATTATTTTAATAACGATGATAAAATCTTAGCTCCCTCATTAGTCAATACATTTGATGCACATTTTAATCCTCAAAATAAGCAAGATAAGTTAACTGTCAAAATTATTAATTTACTTAAATATCCATCGTCTTATCAAAAAATTGCGGAGCTTTGTTTTTCTCATAATTTATTACCAGAAGATTTATTAAAACAACAATTATTACCTTGGAATCTAAAAATCAATGGTGAAATTAGTTTAGTTGATAAAATTAAAACTTATTTTTCTAAAAGTTTTTCTAATATAAAAAATCCGAATAATCAACAAGCTAATTTACTCTTAAAGTCTTTAGAAACAATCTCAATTAATCATCAATCAAGTTTAGTAGAAAATATTTTAAATCATGTATCTCCTAAAGTTGGCATTCAGTTTGTTGAGTTAGTTAAATGGTTGCGTGATAATTATAGTTTAACCAGTACAAATTCTCGTTGGAATGAGTTATCCCATTCAGGCAAATTAGCTTTAAAAAAGTGGATTGGTGCTGTTAATTATAAAGACTTTGAACAGTTAGTTGAGGTAATAATAAAGCGTATTTATCTTGAATATTGGGAAATAAATCAATTGATAAAAAGAAAAATATTTTGGTCTAATTATACAGATAGATTTGAAAGAATTAGGATCTTATTGCCATCTTCATCTATGCAAATGATTAATAACAATATTGATTTCGAGGAAATATCAGAATTAAAGGCTGATGGAAGTGAAGATACAGAAATTTGTATCTTTGATTTTGAAGAACATATAATTGTAGAATTTTTTAGAGGAAAAGGTAGTGAAACTAGAATATTTACTAAAACCGAAGAATTAGAGAATTTACTATTTTACAGCAATGAGATTTCGATTAAACAATTAAGAAATTTATCTATTGCAAGAAATGATATTCATGATCATCAATATTGTTGGCAAAATGATTGTGAAAGCCTTTTAAGAAGCAAGGACATATTCCCAAATGAGGGAATAAGATATTTTAAAATAGTAGAAGATAAACGTGGATTTCCCTATGATTTTGAAACAGGAATGTCACCTCTTTATTCAGATCAAATTGAGGAAAGAGAGCGAAAACTATATTATTGGAGACGAGATATTAGAGAATTAGAAGCAGAAGCTAAAAAGTATATTGGAACTTCCACAGTAGTTGTGTTGTGAAAAATTAATAGAAAATAACTTTTAAAAAGTTTGCCTGAAAAGGCTTATAGCTAAAAAAATAAAAGTTTATAAAAATTAAATTTAATAATTCCCTTTTGCCTTTTGCCTTTTTTACTAAAAATTTATCATACTCAAAGTCGAAGATCCAAAATTAATTCTTTTTCTGATAAATAAAAAAATTTAGTTTATAAAGAATTGGGATTAATTACTTCAATTTGATTACAATGAATAAAATCATCTATGTTAAAAGTATAAATCTTCCGAATACCATGACTTAACATAATCCCAACATGGATAAGATCAAAAATTTGACCATTGATAACAGGGTTAGCTTCCAATAAATCCATCCAAATATCAAACAAATTAGGAGGAGTTGACAACAGAGAAACGTGAGGCATTTGATAAATTCTTCTCATGCGATATAACGCCTCGTTTGGAGTTAATGGATTCGCCAAAATGTTACGATTTGTTAGGTAGGAATAAAACTCCGCCATTACTGAAGAAGAAATACTCTGTGTTTCTTTACTATTTGGTCTAAATATTTCTAGGGCAAGTTTATGTTGAGGTGCTTTAGTGTTAGCCATATAGGCTAAAATATTGGTATCAACGTAAATTCCGTTAGCTTCTGTTGCCATAAAGAATTCTGCGGTTAAAAGGTTGAAGAATTTCACTTTCAAAAAATATATCATCAAAATTGCTCATTTCTATTGTTTCTGAAATGTTACAATTTGAGGCTTCTTGATGATTTTGCTGTTTAAATTTTTCAATAATATCTTGCAAATATGCTATTTGTTCAGATTTCAAGTCATTGAGGTTAAGGGTTTGATTTTGATAATTCATAGTAGATGAAGATTTACTAATAATAGAATCAAGTATAACTTCTTTTTAAGAGGATGTTTGAAAAGTCAAAAAGGTACTATGGATAGTATAATTATCTTTGAGCAAAATATTTAATTTTATGATAGCACTTTCTACTGATTATCTTTGTGGTATGACAGATGATCAGTTTGACTTAATTTTTCCACTCATTCCTCCCCCAAAAAGTGTTGGAAGACCTCGTGAAGTTGATATTCGGGCTGTAATCAATGCGATTTTTTATGTCTTATGTAACTGATTACACCAGATATAAACTTTTCAAACATCCCCTAATTTAACACTTGATAAAATAGCTCAAACTAAATAGGGGTTGAGAAAAAAGAGGTGTTACCAAGGATAAGCAACAGGCAAGAGTTTAAAATACCTACAAATCAAAGACTTGAGCCGTAATAATGATTTTTTATAAATTGCTATTTGTTTCAATTATTTTTGATTTAGATATAGAAATAGGGCTAAAGCCCTCACTACAAACCCTTTAATATTAGAAAGCTATAGAATAGTGATAATGTTGATTCAGATAAATTAGGTAATGGCTCGAATTTTATACTTTCTTCCTCTATTAATTATTTTGGCAGGATGTAGCGGTAATCAGGCTTTAGAATCTCGTTTTGCCCCTGATTCTCAATTGAGTACAAATAATACCGCTAATACTACTGATGGAGATAATAATCCTAATAAGACCAATAATTCGACATTAGCCGATAATCCAGAAAAAAATCGTGATAAGATTAACCTTCCATCTAACTTTCCCCAAATTATTCCTATTTACGAACCATCCACTCTAATTAATGTTAACCAACAAACCATTAAATGGCGATCGCCTGACCCCTTAAATTTAATAGTAAATTATTACCAACAAGAGTTATCAGCAAATAACTGGCAAATAACCAAATCCCAAGAAAACTCAATTGATGCAACCCATCAAGGGGATAATCTAACCTTAAGTCTTATCCTTACTCCTCAAGGTAGTGACACAGAGTTGTCTTTAACTTATAGTAATTCAGAAAGTAGCAATAATAACTCTTTAAATACTTCTACAGAAAATACTGTTAGTCAGGATTTAACCTCACCCCTACAGGAATTAGTCAGATTAGGTATTATTTCCAACTCAGAAGCGATAAACCCCTATGAGACTATTTCTCGCCGAGAATATGCCCGTTGGTTGGTGCAAACTAATAATCTTCTTTTTCAAGATGTTAACGGTAAACTAATTCGTGAAGCTAATCCCAATAGTAAACCTATTTTTAGTGATGTACCAGTTTCAGATCCAGATTTTGCCATGATACAAGGATTAGCCGAAGCAGGTTTAATACCCTCTCCCCTATTAAAACAAGGAGAATTTACCAGTTTTAATCCAGATAAACCATTAACAAGGGAAAATTTGATTACTTGGAAAGTGCCTTTAGATTTCCGAGAAAAATTGCCTAATGTTACTTTAGATGCTTTAAAGGAAACATGGGGATTTCAAGATTTAAGTAAAATAGATCCTTGGGCTTGGTCTGCATTATACTTAGATTGGCAAAATGGTGAATCCGCCAACACAAGAAAAGCCTTTGGTTATATTATTTTGTTTCAACCTCAAAAAGAGGTTACTTATGACGAAGCCGCAAGAGTTTTAAGTAGTTTTGGCACAAATACGGATATTAGTTATCTGAAAAATGTCAATAAATAGATTGTTTTTCGGCGAAACGGAGATAAGAGGGGGAAATTGGGGCTTGGGGTATTAGGGCATTGGGGAGTAATGAGTAATGAGTTAGGAGTTATTACTCACCTTAATAATATTTACCTTTGCTTCTTGCCTCTTACCCTTTTTTTGATTGCTGATTGAATTATGCAGTTTGTCCGATACGAGGTTCTTTTCCTGATAAGATACGATCGATGTTACTGCGATGTCTAATAATAACGTAACTAGCGGCAATGATAGCGAAAACAATATAAGGGGCAGTAGGTTGTAAAAGCCACATTAATATATTAACTGCGATCGCAGCACTGATAGAACTAAGAGAAACAATTTTTGATATAGACAATACAATTACAAACACTCCTAAAGTACCTAATCCCAAAAAGGGATTCATAGTGAGTAAAATTCCCAAGCTAATGGCGGCGGATTTACCCCCAGAAAATTTTAACCAAATAGATTTACTATGACCTAAAACAGCTAATAAAGATGCGATCGCAATTAACCAATCCTGCCATTGTATCGGTAATATTTCCCCGCCACCATAAATGAAAAATAATTTTACACTGGCGACTGCCAAAACTCCCTTTAACATATCTATTAATAACACCGTCAGTGCCGCCCCTTTTCCTACGGTTCTTAATACATTTGTTGCTCCTGTAGAACCTGAGCCATATTCCCTAATATCAATGCCTTTTAAAACCAAAGCCACTAAATAACCAGTGGGAATAGAACCCAAAAAATAGGCAAAGAGAATCAAGCCAAAACTGATAAGAAGTGAAAAAGTCATGACAAAACCTGTTGAACACTGACATATATTATCAGGGATCATGGATATTTAGACAAATGCCCTCATGGAATTTACATAAACCGTAGCCAATAAAAAATATGATCAAAAATTTATGATGTGCGGTTTATATTTTCTGTATTATTGAGTAAGTTTCACATTTTAATTATTAAGTGAATGAGAATTTTTAGTTATTGCTTTAAAAGATAAAAATATAGATAAGTTCGGGTAAACTGAGCAAAAAAGAAAGAGTTTATTTCAAATATCAGCAGGTTTAAAAACTTTCAGGAAATTTTTTATGACTAATAGAAAAATAGCTTTAATTACTGGTGTTACAGGGCAAGATGGTTCTTATTTAAGTGAACTATTATTAGAAAAGGGTTATGAGGTTCACGGTATTATTAGACGAACTTCCACCTTCAATACTGATAGAATTGATCACATTTATCAAGATCCCCATCAAGAAGATGCTCGTTTTTTTCTACACTATGGAGATTTAACCGATGGTACAACCTTAAGACGCATTCTCGAAGAAGTTAAACCCGTCGAAGTATATAATCTCGGTGCACAATCCCATGTAAGGGTTAGTTTTGACGCTCCTGAATTTACCGTTGATAGTGTAGCAATGGGTACTTTAAGGCTATTAGAGGCAATTAAGGATTATAAACAGCGTACGGGTATTGATGTGCGTTATTATCAGGCTGGTTCATCGGAAATGTTCGGGAAAGTGCAGGAAATTCCCCAAAAAGAAACTACCCCTTTTTATCCTCGTAGTCCTTATGCTTGTGGTAAGGTTTATGCTCATTGGCAAACCATCAATCATCGTGAATCCTATAACATTTTCGCTTGTAATGGAATTTTATTCAACCACGAAAGTCCCCGCCGAGGTGAAACTTTTGTTACCCGCAAAATCACAATGGCGATCGCACGTATTGTGGCAGGGCAACAGAAAAAATTGTATTTAGGTAACTTAGACTCAAAAAGAGACTGGGGTTATGCTAAAGACTACGTTAAGGCTATGTGGTTAATGTTACAACAAGATGAGCCAGATGATTATGTGGTAGCAACGGGGGAAACCCACTCTGTGAAAGAATTTTTAGAATTAGCTTTCTCTCACGTTAACCTCAAGTGGGAAGATTATGTGGAATTTGATGAGCGCTACTTACGCCCGGCGGAGGTAGATTTATTAATAGGTGATCCCACAAAAGCTAAGGAAAAACTAGGTTGGCAACCATCTTTAACCTTCCCTCAGTTAGTTAATTTGATGGTAGATGCAGACTTAGAAGCTTTAGGTATCAGTAACGGTGAAAAAGTGCCAGATCAAGCCTATATTCGTCATAATATGCGACCTAGTGTTAACTAGAAAGATATAAAAAAATAAGAAGATAAGGACATAAAAAATTACTTAATTCCTCGTCTTTTACTAACCATATCCAAAAATAGACAAATCGATTATTCGATGATCGAAATTTATATTTCCTTGACATTATTTGAGCATAATAGCTTATGACCATTGAATATACCCCCCTAGCAGATCAACTTATCGCCTACCTCGCCAACGATAGGTTAAACACATCTGGGAAAAGTTCCTCACTTAATACCAGTATCTTGCTTAATGCGGATCTTTTTGGTACAGAAGGAACAATTATCACTGCCAATTATGGATTTGAGGGCTATATGGGAATACCCGGCATGACGGGAACAGATCAAGCATCTCAAGATATTGCCTTTGCGAATAACGTTTCTTGGCAAGATTTGGGGGGCAATACAACCATGAATCAACGGGCCTATACTTCCGCCATTAGCACTGATACAGTTCAATCAACTTATGACGTTGATATTGAAAAATTAGATAATATTCCCGTTGTTTTTAGTTTTCCTTTATTACCAACAACCGTTAATCCCACAGATTTTCGGGTCACTCGTAACGATGGTGTGGTGGTGACACCGGTTATTGCTTCTTTTTTGCCTAATGCAGAATATAATGAACGGCAAACAGTGGTAATTACGGGAGAATTTGGCAATAGGGGAATTCCCGGTACAGAGGGAGCAATTTATCCTGTATCCGTTTCTACGGTGTTAGACTCAACCCCATTAGAAATGATTGGTGAAGATGGTTTAATGAGTGCAGTAGGTATAACTGTTGATAGCCAAAATCCCTATGTTGTGGGTAATGGGCCTAAAATGGTTACGGCCAAGTTAAATCGTTTTAGTGATTTAGGAGAAGGTGCACCCCTTTGGCTAGTTACTAATCAAAATAATAGCGGTTCTGACTTGTATGGAGATCAAGCCCTTTTCCGTCTTCGTATTTATACCAGTGCTGGATTTTCCCCCGATGGTATTGCTAGTATTTTGCCAACGGATTATCAAAAATTTTTCTTGGTGAAAGCTGAAGATTCTTCAGGTAATATAATTGAGCTTGTAGAAACAGGGATTTATTATGAAATTTCTGGATTTGGTTCAATTCGAGTGGAAGGGTTAGCAGATTTATCTTTAGCACAACCCACTTATGATAATACGTACATTGAAGATCACGACAATTACTACGATATTATTCTTTCTGGGGATGAAGAAGCTATTAATCAAATCAAAACTGTTGAACTTCCTTCCTCTGGAGATTATTCTGTAGTTTACAATCCCGGTGGCCCCGGTAATAATCCAAGCAGTAATCCTGAAGGTCCTTTTACTGTTCCGAGTACACCCCATCAGGTCAATGTTGATAATGATATTAACCGTGTTTCCAATGTTTCTTATGTAGAAGTTGATGGAGCAGTTATGCGTAATCCCTATACAAGTCAACCCATTGGGGAAAACATGGGGGTGGCAGTCAAAGATTTAGCCTCTGGTTATGAAATTTATCAATATTTAGATCCTGATGGTAAAGTTTTTTATGCCTCATTTTCTGCCTCAACGGATTTAGCCACCGATTTGACAGATGAGCTAACATCTCCCACTCCCATTAATTTTATTGACGCTAGGGAGTTAACTCAAGGGGAATCTTTTACTGTTTCTGGTTCTTATAGTCGTGAAGCGGCTTTTAATAGTGAAATGGGGTTTTATCGCATTTTAAATGAATCTGGGGCAGTATTAGATCCTCTCACGGGTACAGAAATTAACCCAACACAAGCAGGTTACGCAGAGGTTGCTTTATCTGAATCAAACCGATTATCAACTTCAGGCTCAACTTTAGCTGCAGAAAATTTCACAACTAAAAGTTTTGCTTTTAGCATCTTTGGTGGTGAATTGTATGCACCATTTCTAAAAGTAGATTTGGGAGATTTTGGCAATGGGAGCGAAGAAATTTATTTTCCCTTTGCCAGTGCAAATTCGGACAAACTTGATCATGTCACCAGTTTCGGTGCTAACGTCATTGGCTTTGAGGATTTAAACGGAGGGGGAGATAGAGACTTTGATGATATTATTCTCCGTTTTAGTATCACTTAGCTTGATTCTCAACACAAATCTCAATTTTATTAACGTATTAACTATTTATTGTTATGTTAGATTTAAGTACAAAAAGAATCCTTGTGACAGGCGGTGCGGGTTTTCTCGGTAAACAAGTGGTTGCCGAATTACTTAATGCAGGGGCAAATCCCGATAATATTACTGT
Source organism: Cyanobacterium sp. Dongsha4 (assembly GCF_036345015.1). NCBI lineage: Bacteria > Bacillati > Cyanobacteriota > Cyanophyceae > Chroococcales > Geminocystaceae > Cyanobacterium > Cyanobacterium sp. DS4. Next base: position 105,036 of record NZ_CP084098.1, read on the forward strand.
ACCTCGATCGCGCGATTGTGATTTAACGGTGTGGGAAAATTGTCAAAAAGCGGTTGCTAATCAAGATATTGTCATCCATTTAGCCGCCCATGTGGGTGGTATTGGTTTAAATCGGGAAAAACCTGCGGAATTGTTTTATGATAACTTGATGATGGGAACACAGTTGATTCATGCGGCCTATCAAGCAGGGGTAGAAAAATTTACTTGTGTCGGTACGATTTGTGCTTATCCTAAGTTTACTCCTGTACCCTTTAAAGAAGAAGACATCTGGAATGGCTACCCAGAGGAAACTAACGCGCCTTATGGTATTGCGAAAAAAGCCCTTTTAGTACAGTTGGAAGCCTACCGCAATCAGTATGGTTTTAATGGTATTTATCTTCTACCTGTTAATTTATATGGTCCTGAAGACAATTTCGATCCCCGTAGCTCTCATGTAATTCCTGCTCTAATTCGTAAAGTTCATGAAGCCCAAAAAAGAGGCGATCGCACCCTTCCTGTGTGGGGGGATGGAAGTCCTACCCGTGAGTTTTTATACTCCAATGATGCAGCAAGGGGGATTGTTATGGGTACACAGATGTACGATAGTAGCGAACCCATTAACCTCGGTACGAATTTTGAGATTTCCATTAAGGATTTAACGGAATTAATCTGTGAATTGATGGAATTTGACGGGGAATTAGTCTGGGAAACCGACAAACCCAATGGGCAACCCCGCCGTTGTTTAGATACCACTAAAGCGAAAGAAACCTTCGGTTTTACTGCTAAAATGAATCTCAGGGAAGGTTTAAAACGCACCATTGAATGGTATAGAGAAAATGAAGAATGATTGGAGTTCGGAGTTCGGAGTTCGGGGTTCGGAGTTATAAATTAATAATGTCAACAATCCCATAATTTAAGTATTTCCAAAAACCCTTTTCCCTTTTCCTTTTTCCCTACCCTCATCGAACAACTTAGAGACAAATCAAGCAATGACATTTAGAATCGGCATCGCAGGACCTGTTGGATCGGGCAAAACGGCTCTTTTAGACGCTTTATGCAAAAATATGCGGGAAAAATACTCCCTCGCCGCCGTCACTAACGATATTTATACCCAAGAAGATGCTCAATTTTTGGTGCGATCGCAGTCCTTAACTCCCGATAGAATTAAAGGAGTAGAAACGGGGGGATGTCCTCATACCGCTATTAGGGAGGATGCTTCCATTAATATAGAGGCGATCGAGGAATTGGAAACAACTTTTAAGGATTTAGATATTGTCTTTGTAGAAAGCGGCGGAGACAACCTAGCGGCGACATTTAGCCCTGAGTTAGTGGACTTGACCATTTATGTCATAGATGTGTCCGCAGGGGATAAAATACCCCGTAAAGGAGGACCCGGTATCACAAAATCTGACCTATTGGTAATCAATAAAATTGACTTAGCTCCCTATGTTGGTGCAAGTTTAGAAGTGATGACGAGGGATTCTAAAAAAATGCGCGGTGATAAACCTTTTATTTTCACTAATTTAAAAACAGGAGAAGGATTAGAAAAAGTGATTGATTTTATTCAATTTCATCTTCATTAAAGATTTACCCTTGCCTCTTGCCCTTTTTTTACAAAGTCGATTGTTGCCAAATTTTAACAGTTCCATCAACTCCCCCAGCGGCCAAGATAGTTCCATCTTTACTTAAGGATAAGGAAAAAATACGATTGTCATCACTTATTTTTAAGTGTCCTAATTCTGATGCGCTACTAGGATGCCAAATTTTTATTAAACCGTCTGTTCCTGCACTGTATAATAATTTATCATCAGGGCTAAAACATAAATCCATCACTTGTCCTTGATGTCCTTTTAACTCTAAAAAAGGTTCTATTTCTAGGTAAAGACTAAATGTTGTTGTAGGTAAACGCCAAATTTTAATTGAACCATCCGCACAACCTCCTGCTATTAATTCTCCTGTACTATCAATTGCGATCGTATCTAAGGAAGACATATTGCCAATTAATGCCCCTAATTTATTTTCCCCTGCCAACTGCCATAGACTAATAACTCCATCGCCTCCCCCCACCGCAACATATTCATGTTTTTCACAAACTGACACTGCACCGATAGCGCCACTCTCGTCAAAACTACTAGATAAAAGTCTTCCTGTCTCTAAATCCCATTGTTTTAAAGTTTGATCTGAACTACCACTTAAAAGGATTTTCTGCTCATTAGCAATGGCTAAACCATTGATTGAACCTTCATGAAGACTCATAGTGTGTTCTAATGATAAACGCCAAGATTTATTTTTATCTCCTTTTAATGACCAAATTTTGACATCTTGATCTAATCCCCCCGTAGCAATACCATAGTTTATATAATCAAGATCATTCACGCAAACAGCAACAACGCCTTGCTCAGAAATTTCGACCCCATCAACTTCAATTCCTGTTTCTAAAGACCATAATCGCAAATATTGATCCCATGAAGTGGTTAACAAATAATTATTATCTTTTGTAATTGTTAAATCTGTAACCGATTGCTGATGGGCATTAATAATATGAATACATTTCCAAGCAATTTTTGGTGGTGGTTCTAAATCATAATTAACTGTTTTAGTTAAAGCATTTTTGTCAGGTAATTTTATGGATGAATTAGGGAAATTTTGACTTTTATTAATGTTTTGATTGGCTTGATATAACTGCTCTAAAGTTTTTAATCTTAATTCTAATTTATGTTCTTTAATATACTCAATTATGCTAGTAACAGATTTATTGATACTATCGAGATCATCTTGTAAAGAGGCTATAATTTGATTATCAGATTTAGGGGTATTACTGGCTAACTTAGGAGGAGTTATAACGGCTTTCTGTTTCTCAATATATTCATCAATCGTTTCTTTAACCTCGGCAACTTCTGCCGAAAAACGTCTCATTTGTAAACCTAAAGCCCCTGCAATTCTTGCCTTTGTTCGATTTTCAGAGCGAAAACGGTTGATTAAACTGAGAATTAGGGTGAAGGTAATGGCAATAATAAATAGAATCTGATTGTCTATGGTGAGGCTAAGACATAAACCTATAATAGTTAATACAATACTTAAATATTCAGCCCATTCAAACCAACCGATCATCAAAATCATTATTCTTCTACCCTGTAATAAAAATCAAGTTTTTTTATGTTGAAAAGTGAATCTCTATAAATATAAACTAATATTAGCCTACATCTATGACAATGCAGAATGAAAAATGAAAAATAAAGAATGGTTGATTTCTCATTCCTATATGGGGTTGGTTAAAAGTATTTTGCTGAAAGTAAGGTAGTTTGAAAAATAAGCAGTGAAACGGTATTTTTGTTTACTATTACCTGTTACCGCTAATTAGAGAATAATTTTGGGCTAAAATGATAAAAAAATAAAAATGCGATACAATAACTACTTTTTCTGAGATACAAAAAGCATAAAATTAAGGCGATTAGGGTGTGATTGTATGTAAGTAAAGCATTACTAAATTTTTAACGGGGTTAATTTATGGATTCTAAAAATAAAGAAAAACAAGAGAAAAACTATCATTCTTTGACTAATCTTTATGAATCTATATATTTGACTGGAAATCTGGATAACATAAATCTTAATGGGGAAACTATCGATAAACCTATTGCTTTATTCCGTAGAGATGATTTTGGGTTAATTTCGGGAAATCATCTTTTTCAGGAGAAGTTTGTCACACCTAAATCAAAGTCCCATTTACAAGACTATATTAAACCTTATACCATTCGAGAAATTTTAGGTTTTTCACAGGGAAATTGTTTTTTAGTAAAACCTTTAACGAATCATAACTATTTTTCGGGAGAGTTAAATTCTTGTTATAGTTACGAGTTTGAGTTATATAACTTATCTATTAGCACGGTTACTTGGAAATCAGAAAAGGTTATTGCTGTTATTTTTCACCCTCTTTCTACCCATTCCATTATTGACTGTGCAACTCGTCTTTCTCAACTATCTTCTTTAATTAGTAACTTACCTGTGGTGGTGTATCAATGTCGTAATGATAAATATTGGACAATGGATTACATCAGCAAAAATTGTTGGGATTTAACAGGTTATGAAGATCAACACTTACTAAATAATAGCTCCAAATCTTATTCTAGTTTAATTCATCCTCTCGATCGCAATTTTGTTCGAGAAGAAACCGAAAGCGCGATCGCATCTCGTACTCATTTTGATTTAGAATATAGAATCGTTAGCGCTAATGGCGATATAAAATGGGTGTGGGAAAAAGGAAAAGGAATCTATGCCCCTACAGGAGAATTATTATATTTAGTCGGGATAATTCAAGAAATTACAGGTAAAAGGAGAAATGAACAAGAAAAATCTTTTCTCTTTGGTTTAACAAAAGTTATAAATACTGCCAATAACCTAGAAACCGCATTATTGCACACGATACAGGAAATATGTCAGATTACCCGATGGGATTTTGCCGAGGTGTGGCTACCCAATTTTGAGGGTAATGTTTATAACTATTCTGTGGCATGGTATCGCAAAGATAATCCTTATTTTGATAATTTCCCTTTAACCTTGGCAGATTTTCAACAACATAGTTATGACTTTTGCTTTCACTTTGAAGAAGGCTTACCGGGGAAAGTTTGGGCAGAAAAAAAGGCAATGTGGTGGCAAAATATACATCGAGATTCTAATTTTTTGAGGAAAAACTATGCCAAACAATCGGGCTTAAAAACCGCTTTAGGTATTCCTGTGATGGTGGGAGATGAAATTATTGCTATTTTCGTCTTTTTTACCCATAAATCCTTATCTATCAACTACGATTTAATTAATTTTCTCGAAACAATTACTTCTCAACTGGGTAGTTTTCTCAAACAAAAGCAAATTGAAACCCAATTACGTCAAAGTCAAAAACAATTAGCCAATATAGTTGATTCTAGTTTAGGAGTCTTTTTTCGTATCAGTTATAATACTCAATGGGGAAAAGACTATATTAGTCAGGGTTGTGTGGCTTTAACTGGTTATACCCCCAATGAGTTGATGGAAAATGACAAAATTAATCTTGTCAAAATTACTCATCCTTTAGACTTACAAGGAGTTTTAGAAACCATCAAAAACAGTTTGAATAAGAAAGTTATTTATAGTATCGAGTATCGTATTTTCACCAAAGATAATCAAGTTAAATGGTTATGGGAAAAAGGAAAAGGTATCTTTGATTCTCAAGGGCAACTATTAGGCATTGAAGGTATTATAACCGATATAGGCGATCGCCCCTGCACAGAAAAATTATTATCTCAAGTAGAAGACAGGTATCGCAACTTTTTTGAGAATGCAGTAGAAGGTATATTTCAAACTACCGTTGATGGTTATTATCTTTCTGCCAATAAAGCCTTAGCTAAAATTTATGGTTATGACACTCCCATTCAACTAATTAAAAACCTCAATGATATAGAAAATCGTCTTTATGTACAACCCCACCGCCGTAAGCAATTTGTTCAACTATTAGAAGAAAATGAGGTTATTAGCAACTTTGAATCAGAAGTTTATCGCAGTGATGGTACAACCATTTGGATTTCAGAAAATGCAAGAGCCGTACGTAATGTTAAAGGAGATTTACTCTACTATGAAGGTACTGTAGAAGATATAACCAAATATAAGTTAGCGCAAGAAAAACTCCATCGTCAAGCATTTTATGATCAACTAACTCAATTACCCAATCGTAGTTTATTTATGCAAAAACTAACTCAATGTTTAGATAAACTCAAACAAGATTCCACCGATGAATATCAGTTTAGCATTTTATTCCTAGATTGCGATCGCTTCAAAGCCGTTAATGATAGTTTAGGCCATGGCGTGGGAGATTTATTATTAGTTGCCATTGGTGAGAGACTGCGTAACTGTTTAGGAGAAAAAGAAATTGTTGCTAGATTGGGAGGAGATGAATTTACTATTCTCTGGGATGGAATTGACAATATCAAAGAAGTAATTAATTTAGCAGAGAAAATCAATAATGCTTTTAAACCACCTTTTGTTATTAATAAACATCAATTATTTTGTGGTATCAGTATTGGTATTTTTTTTAGTAGTAGTTTAGAAAAAGAACAATATAACCGTCTTAGCCCACCTCAAATTTTACAATATGCAGATACAGCTTTATATAAAGCAAAATCCCAAAAAAGATCTTATTATCAAGTTTTTCAAGGAGATATGCACAATGAAGCTCTTGCAGAATTACAATTAGAAAATGAAATTAGACAAGGCTTAGAAGCAGAAGAATTTATCCTTTATTATCAACCTATAATTAATTTAACTAATAATCAATTAAAAGGCTTTGAAAGTCTAATTAGATGGAATCACCCTCAAAAAGGAATAGTCACACCTTTTCATTTTATCAATTTAGCAGAACAAACAGGCTTAATTATTCCTATGGGTTTATGGGTATTAAAAGAAGGATGTAAACAGTTAAATAAATGGCAAAATAACATTTTAAATTCTTCAAATAACTATAAAACAATTCCCATTATTAGTATTAACTTATCCAGTCAGGAATTAAATAGTGAAAAATTTTTACCCACTCTTGATAATATTCTCAAAGAAACCCAAGTTAATCCCGAATATATAAAGTTAGAAATAACAGAAAGTTCCCCTATTTTTCAAGAACAATCAACTCAGTATATACTAGATGCGATCGTCGATCGCAATATACAATTATGGATAGATGATTTTGGCACAGGATACTCCAGTCTTAGCTATTTACATAGATTACCAATCAACGGCTTAAAACTCGATCGCTGTTTTGTTACAAATATAGAAGCAAATCAAAAAAAAGCAAAAATGATTAAAGCAATTTTATCTCTAGCCTTCGATTTAGGAGTAGAAGTAATTATCGAAGGAATAGAAACAGAAAAACAGCTAGAAATCATCCGAGAAATGGGTTGTATGTGGGGACAAGGTTATTTATTTTCCCATCCCCTACCCCCAGAAAAAGCCGATAAATTAATTAGTGAATAGATGTAAAGGGCAAAGGCCAAGAGGCAAAAGGCAAAAGTGTTTAATTAACACGCTTCCCTATCACCTATAACCTGCAACCTGCAACCTGCAACCTGAAACCTAACACCTCTTTCTAAACTCTGAACTAAAACTATTTATAATTAATCTCCATGTCTAATAATATTTTTTGGAAAAGTTTTTTAATCACCATTAGCTTGAATTTAATTGCAGAATCTAGCTTTGCTCAATCTCAATCTTTAAAAATTGTTTATCCCCCTGTTAACCATCAAACAACAGCAGAATCCATTTTTATTATTGGCTCTGCTCCTTCTTCTGGTAACGTCATAATTAATGGTAAATCTATAAATCGCTCCTCTCTCGGTTATTTTGCTCCCAGTATTCCCCTAAAAATGGGCAAAAATCAAATTACAATTCGTTATGGAAATGAAGAATTAAATCGAGTAATTACAAGGATTGATAATCAACCTGACTTAAAAGAAGTTAACAACTTTTCCGCAAATTTATTAAATCCCCAAGTAGATATAAGTAAACTACCCAATGAAGATGTCTGCTTCTCTGCCATTACCCCCCTCGGCTCAAATACCACCGTAAAACTTAATCAGGATACTTTACCCCTAACTCCTGCTTTAAATACTGTTAATCTACCTAGTAACGCCTCAGTTTTGATTGACAACAATAACCCCATCTCCACGGTAGGCAATTCTTGGCAGAAAGTTTCTGGATGCCTTCAATTTAGTAATACTGTTTCCAACTTAAATCCGATTTTTGTTATGGATTATCAAGGTAAAACCTTAGAAAGAAAAGGAGAAGGTAAGATAACTATTCTTAATCCTCAAGAGTTACAAGTAGTGGAAGTGATTGCAGAGCAAGGTATTGCTAGGACTGGTGCTGGTACTAATTATTCAAGGTTAACACCTTTACCCAAAGGAGTCAGAGCGAAAGTAACAGGAAAAGAAGGGGAGTGGTTAAGACTTGATTATGGTGGCTGGATTAAGGCAGAAGAAACCAGAGTTTTGCCGACGAATAGCCTTCCCCTCAGTTATATTCGCAGTGTTACTTCTAAAGTAAAAGAGACTCAAACAGAGATAATTTTTCCCTTAGAAAGTGCAGTGCCTCTCAGCATTAGGCAAGATGATGATTCTTTAACCTTAAGTTTGTATAATATTGTTGCCCAAACTGATACTATTCGTTTTGATGATAACCCTATAATTAAGCGTCTCGACTGGTATCAAGTAACCCCTACTCAAATTGACTATATCTTTTCTTTTAAATCCCCTCAACAGTGGGGTTATGATGTACGCTATGAGGGTAATAACTTAATTTTGACCATCAATCATCGCCCTAACCTAAAAAATGCTCAGAGTTTGAATGGTGCTAGTATTTTACTAGATCCGGGTCATGGTGGAGATGAATCAGGGGCTTTAGGGGCGACAGGGTATCCTGAAAAAGATGTTAATTTAATCGTTTCTAAATTAGTGGCTCAAGAGTTAGAAAAAAGAGGGGCAAGGGTTTACTTAACGAGAAATGATGATAGTTTTGTTTCTCTGGGCGATCGCGCTAAAATGATTAAAAACATAAATCCGACTATCGCTATATCTATCCATTATAACGCCCTACCCGACGGAGGAAACGCTGAAAAAACTAAGGGAATCAGTACATTTTGGTATCATCCCCAAGCACAGGATTTAGCCGTTTACCTGCACAATTATTTAACGAATCAGCTAAATCGAGAATCGGCAGGAATTTTTTGGAATAATTTGGCTTTAACTCGTCCTCACCAATCCCCAACAGTATTATTAGAATTAGGTTTTATGATTAATCCAGAGGAGTTTGAATGGATTACTAACAGTTCTGCACAAAAACAGTTAGCATTTACTTTAGCCGATGGAATTCAAAATTGGATTTTAAGCAAAAATTCTTGGTAAATTATCGTATAGAATAACAAAGTTTATATTATGATACTAGAGTCGTTAAGGAATTAAACCCGTGAGTAATTTTTTAGGCAAATTAAAAGATATTATTGGTGGAGGACAAGGCGATTACCAATACTATGAGGAGGAAATTGAAAGTATGGCTACTCAAGATTTACCCCCTTCTGATATTGAAATGAATGAGGTTGCTATACCTCAAACAGAAGCCCCAGTTACTCCACCTCCTTCTTCTTCTCGTCGTCGCCCTAGAGATAATAGGGAAACTTCTGCTAATAAATCCAGCGATGTTTCTGCTTCCCCTTCTTATCTTGACAGTGGCAGTTTTTCGAGCAGTTTACCCAACAACGTTATTGGAATGCCAGGAGTAAATAATATTGTGAATGAAGTAGTAGTAATTGAGCCTCATTCTTTTGATGAAATTCCCCAAGTAATTCAAACTTTAAAAGAGCAAAGATCTGTTATTCTTAACTTGAATGTAATGGAAGCAGAAGAAGCTCAAAGAGCGGTTGATTTTGTGGCGGGTGGCACTTATGCTATTGATGGTCATCAAGAGAGAATCGGTGAAAGTATTTTCCTTTTCACTCCCAGAAATGTCAAAGTTAGTACAATCTCTGGTAAGTCTTATCAAAATGGTAGTACCAAGATTGCCTCTGAAGGATTAACTAAATCTTTTGATGCTCTCTGGAATGAAACTTCCTCTACCGAGTTACCTGATTCTATGGCTCAATGATTGGAGTTTTAAAGGAAGCTAGGTTTACTCTATTATTATCTATATAAAGTCGTCCTAAATAGCAAAATCTATAGTGTCTTTTAAATTAGGAGTAATTGGCGGTGGAGTAATGGCTGAAGCGATTATTTCCCGCTTACTCGCACAAAATATATATATTGCTTCAGAAATAATTATAAGCGATCCTGCACCCCCTCGTCGTCAATGGTGGCAGGAACAATATCAGGTGGAAACTACTACTGATAATCAAAAGGTTTTAGATGATTCTCAGGTGTTGTTATTAGCGATTAAACCGCAAATTTTTGAAAGGGTAGTCGAAGGCTTAAGCATCAATCCTCATCGCCATATTCCCCTCATCTTATCGATTTTGGCTGGTACTTCTCTTTCTCAGTTAGAAAGGGCTTTTGCTTCCCTTCCTATTATTAGAGTTATGCCCAACACTCCAGTCTTAGTAGGACAAGGAATGAGTGCGATCGCACCTAATGGCAAAGTTTCTGAGTCTCAATTAAGTCTAGCATTATCTTTATTTGAGGCGATCGGTTCTGTGATTCAAGTGCCAGAGTATCAAATGGATGCGGTGACAGGTTTATCTGGTTCTGGCCCCGCTTTTGTTGCCTTAATGATAGAGGCTTTAGCCGATGGTGGCGTGGCTTCTGGATTACCTCGTGCGATCGCCCTTGAGTTAGCAGTACAAACAGTCTTAGGTACAGCAGAATTGGTTAAGCAAAAAAACTTACATCCTGCCCTCTTAAAAGATCAAGTCACAAGCCCCGGCGGAACAACCATTGCAGGAGTTGCCGCCCTTGAAGAAAAAGGTTTCCGTAGTGCCGTTATCTCCGCCGTTAAATCTGCCTATCTACGCTCTCAGGAATTAAGTCTTTAATCTTTATTAAGGTTGTTCCATATTTTGTATTATAATTCAGGTATAAATAAAATTATGAGATCTTCAATTAAGAATGACACATAGATATGATTGCATTATTGTCGGTGCTGGTTTATCTGGATTAGTTGCGGCACGTAACTTACAAAGAGCGGGAAAAAATGTCGTGGTTTTTGAAGCTCAAGACTACATAGGTGGGCGTATGTTAGGAAAACATATTGCTCCTAACCAGTATATAGATTTGGGTGGTCAATGGGTAGGTCCTACTCAAGACCGCTTTTTAGCTTTATTAGATGAATATAATATTCCTCGTTTTCCTTCTCCTTTACAAGGGAAGGTAGTGTTAATCTACAACGGCAAACGGCAAGAATTTAATGGTTTTTTTCAGGGTTTTGCAGAAGGCGATCGCCCTAATGTATCTGAGGAAGAATGGCAAGATGCAATGAAAGCATGGAAAACGTTTGATGAGCTTTCCCAAAGTTTATCCCCTCAATATCCAGAAGCTAACGAAGCAAATAAAAAACTGGACAGCCAAACTTTTGCTCAGTGGATTCAAGAAAATACACAAACGGATTTCGGTCGTTGGTATTTTGCCTATATGTGCCGTGCAGTAGGGTTTCTAGGTCCTGCTGAACCTGATGAAGTTTCACTATTACACGTTTTGTGGGGTAATAAATCTGCCTCCCAAGCCGAACATCCAGAAGCAGAACTTATCCACGATGGTGCAGGACAAATACCCAGTAAAATTGTCGCCGAATTAAACAACCAAATTCATCTCAGTGAAGCGGTGGTGAAAATCAGCCAAGATGATCATGGAGTTGAAGTAACCACCCTCAAAGGTATATATCAAGCTAATTTCGTCATTGTAGCCATGCCTCCTCATTTAGCAGGAAAAATAACCTATCATCCTCCCTTACCAGCTATTAAGCAACAACTTACTCAACGCTTTCCGATGGGAACATTAGCAAAATTACTGATCTCCTATGAAACACCATTTTGGCGTTCTCAAGGACTTGCAGGAGTAGGTATGGGAAACACAGAATGGATTGAACTTTTTGCCGATAGTTCAGACCCTCGCAGTGGAAAAGGGGTATTAGCTACTTTTGTCATGGGCGATCGCTATCATCGGTGGATAAAATTAACCGAATCTGAACAAAAATCCGTTGTTTTATCAGATTTAGCTAAATATTTGGGACAACAAGCCCTATCTCCTACAACCTTTGATATACAAGATTGGCCTTCCAATCAATGGGTAGGAGGTGGTTATGCCGCTTTCATGCCTCCGGGGGTATGGACAAGATTTGGACAATCAATCAACAAGCCTTTTAATCGTATTTACTGGGCTGGAACAGAAATAGCAGAAAGATGGGCAGGTTTTTTTGATGGTGCAATACGCACAGCCGAAGCCGCCGCAGAAGCTGTTTTAAAATCGGCGGAATAATTTGAGAGGTTAGGAGATTGGGTTATTGGGGTGTTAGGGTACTAGGGTACTAGGGAGAAGTTAACTAAACTCTTTTGCCCTTCTCCCCTTTTAAGGGGAGAAACAGAGGGGTTTATCTCTTGCCCCTTGCCCAAAAAATTTATCTCCAACTCAGTTTGATTAGCCTAAAATAGCCAAGATGTCTTGAGCATGAGTTGCAGTTTGTACTTTATCATCAACATGAGTAATTGTTCCTTCTCCGTCGATAATATAAGTTACTCTTTGGGGATAAATCTGCCCATTGTAGGTCATTTCCACATCATAGGCTTTAGTAATACTTCTATCAGTATCAGCTAAAAGTTGAAAAGGCAAACCATACTTTTCTTTAAACATTTTATGAGAAGCCTCATCATCATTGCTTACCCCCAAAACTACCATATCTTTGCCTTGATATTGGGTATAGTTATCACGGAAACTTTGAGCTTCTTTAGTGCAACCGGGAGTATCATCTTTAGGATAGAAGTATAAAACCACAACTTTACCAGCGAAATCAGATAAGGAAACGGTGTTACCGTGATCATCTTTGGTTGTAAAATTGGGTGCTTTAGTACCTACTGCCAGAGTCATAATATTTTCCTACAATTAATATAAACTGTGATGCTTTTCTTAATTTTACTTTACAATACTTAACCTCAGATGAAAATACCTTTTCCGAACAACTTTGAACCTCAAAAGCCTTTAAAAATATATGATTACCAAGATATAACTATTATAATTTTTGCGAAATCTCTCAAGCCGAGTCAATTAAATTTGGTCAATTTATATCAACAAGGAATTATTCCCCCCCATTGGCAATTAAAAGAGCCTGTAGTTTGTAAACCTCATTCCTTCCAATTATCTTTTCAAGAAGGTATAAATATTAATGTTGAGATAGGAAAAGTGTCTTTCAGTTATAAAAAAAAAGCTAATTCTAATTCTTTAAATATTATTGTCAATAACTTTATCGCTCAAATTCTTAAGTATCAGTTTCAACGATTTCAGATAGTTTTTCGCAGGTTAATTACTTTTCCAAAGGGTAAATGCTCAGGTTTAAATTTTATCAACAATAACCTTTTGAGTTTGCCAGAAAATAGAATAAAAGTAAATAGTGTTTCACCGCATAAAATACAGTTAAATTTTGTTTACAAGTTGGAAAATCAACCATTATTGATAAGTGTGATTGATACTCCCATCATCAAAAAGAAAATTAACTATTCTGGAATATTATTTAAGGGATTAATTAATGATGAAAAGACCAAGAGTATGAATAAGAATAAATATTATGATAATCATTCTGGTTCAAATATCATCAGTAACTATCCTAAGTATTTGGATTTTTTTAATCAGATTGTTAATAGCTATTTATTGTAATGATATGGGCAAAGTTTATAATTTTGTATTACTAAAAAAAATGACGGTATAAAACCGTCTTCAATGATTGTGATGAAAAGTAAGTATTTTTAATTTTATTATTCTACAATGATAGTACCATTCATTCCAGCACCACGATGAGGTTCACAGTAATAAGGATATTCACCTGGTTCGTTAAAAGTTACCTCAAAAGATTCTCCGGGGCTAAATGCTAAACCTTTGTGACTTAATTTATCTGCATCTTTTACAGAACTATCAAAAACTACGTTATGAGGAGCTAATTTATTATTTACCCATTTTACAGTATCCCCTGCTTTAATAGTTACTTTTGCAGGTTGGAAAGCTAACATACCACTATCTGCACCCATTTTTACTTCTACTGTATCAGCTTGAGCAGGAGCGATCGCAGTAAACATGAATGTCACTGCTAAAAGTAAGGAAGATAAGAATAAACCTAATTTTTTCATTGTATTTTTTGTATTTTTACAGATCGTCAAATTTTATTTTCTACTATCATACTATGAACTTTGACCTAATGTCATATCTAATTTAAAAAATTGTTTTGGACAATTAACCTTGTGTTTGTTGAGAAGATTAAGTTATAATGGTCATTGACTCGAACTTATGCAACTGTGACGCTCAAACCTTGTCAGGACCGGAAGGTAGCAGCAATACGGGATGCTTATGGTGGGCGTAAGATTCGGGTCTTAGCGATACATAAATTAAGGTTTTCATTGCCTTCTGTGAAGAGAGTTTTTTAGTTAATTTCTTGTTAGATGCGATCGCATTTTGCTTCTAATTTTCAGTACCATATAAATTATAGTTTATCTTTTAAAGAGTGTGATCGAACATTCTCAACATATTAGCTTAAAACTTTGTTGTAAAGCTGGAATCTTCTTTTCGATTTTATCAATTACTTGATGGATAAATTGTAGCAAAGATGCAGAAATAACTGGTTGTGCTTCTGCAATATGTATTTGTAAATTATTAATTTGAAAAAAGCCTTCTCTAGCTTGTTCACTAATTTCGGTTAATTGTTCTAAACTGAAAAAATATTATACACAAAAGGTGCGATCGCCCCTTAATTATCAAATTAAAATAAAGATAATTGTTTTTCTTCTTGAATCGAGATTTTTTTCTCTCCAGTTAACATACTAATTAAACATTTACCCAAATGAAAAGCCAAATTAACAGGTACTGCATTACCTATTTGCTGATATTGTGATGTTAACGAACCCATAAACTCCCAATCATCAGGGAAAGTTTGTATTCTTGCATATTCTCTTACGGTTAAAGGTCGAGTTTCGATGGGATGACATCTTTCTGTTTGAGTTTGAGCAGGGCTACAAGTCAAAGTTAAACAAGGTTCATTATAAGATAATCGTTTCGCAAAACCAGTTCTTCCCCCCCCTTGATAATAACTATTTTTCATATATTGTTTCTGAACTTCTTCTGGCAAATTACGCCAATTTCCTCCCTCTGGTACTAATTCCATAATCTCTTTTTTTCGTTGATTATATTTAACACCTTCTGAGATAGGGCAATTTTTTAATGCTTCTTTTAAAGTAATAATATAATTATTTTCTCTGGGAAAAATGGGTTGAATATTCAAATCTTTTCTAGTTCCCATAATGATAATTCTTTCTCTTTTTTGCGGAACATCAAAATATTGAGCATTCAATAATTTATAACTTGTTTGATAGCCTAATTCATCTAAAGTTTTTAAAATTATAGCTAAAGTTTCACCTTTTTTATGAGTAATTAAACCTCTAACATTTTCACCAATAATAATTTTAGGTTGAACTTCTTTTATACATCTAGCAAAATCAAAAAATAGTGTACCTCTAGTATCTAAAAATCCCTTTCTTTCTCCTGCATGACTAAAGGCTTGACAAGGAAAACCCCCCGTTACTATATCTACTTTATTTTGATATTTTGTAAAATCTATTTTCGTTACATCTTCATTTAAAACCTGCCAATTAGCACGATTCTTAGTCAATGTCTCACAACAATTTTTATTAATTTCAACTAATAACTCTGTTTGTAAACCAGCATTTTCTAATCCTAATGCCATACCTCCACAACCAGCGAATAACTCAATAATATTAAAATCATATTTTTGTGGATTTTTTAGTATTTTATATGACCCTGATAGATTGTTTGATAACATATTAATTAAATAGTTTAATAATTATTTAAGTTATTATAACAAATTAAAAGATTAATAAAGTTCTTTATCTATTTCCCTGATGGTTTTTGCCAGTTTATTAAGTATTAAATTATAGTCTAAATTGAGCAAAGACCAAAAAGATTCACCTGCTAATCTTTCAATCTGATATTTTTCACAACTTGCCTTATTTATAGTCCAACTATTCCCCATATCAAGAGCGACTGCAAAAATAGAAAAAGGATGAATTTTTAACTCATTAATTGAGCGACTACTTTGACTTCCTGTAAGAGTATCTTTTTTTGTTTTGAGTTGAGTATATTTTATCTTTTCTTCGTGAAAAATAATTAAATCTATACCTTTTATTGTTATATCTAATTCCTTATCAGGTAGAAAAACATTATTCACTATTCCTGCAATATCTTCTAATTTATGACCCATATTTTCCGAAATAAAACGGGTATAAAGATTAGATAAATATAAATTTTCACATCCTGCAAACTCAAAAATATTTTTAAAAGTAGTCTTATTTTCTTGAATCTCTTTTCTGAATTTATCTTTTTCTTGAGACAAAGCAAATAAAACTTCTTGTTTGAATTTGAGTAAGATTTGATCTATTTTTTGCTCAATTTCAGTTAATGTTAATGGTTTATTTACACGCCTAAAATAGTCAGGTAAATATTGATCTAAAATACGAGCGATTTGATAAGCATTTCTCAACTCTTGATCTTGCGGTATAATATCTGGGATAACGATTTTGTCTTTTTCGTTAGTTATTGCTTGTAAAAGGTTTTGTTTCGTTGTTTTATTTATTGGCAAAATATAACCTCATAATTAAATAAACCACCTTGATTTTACCCTTTTAATATCAAAAAATAAAGGTGGGCATTGCCCACCCTACTTTGTTTAACTCTTTGCGACTTTGCGTCTTTGCGTGACAAAAAAAACCTTAACTTCCTCCCACACGGGCTACATCTTGGGCGTTAGCTTCAAATGCCGCATTTAACGCTTCATCACCGCTTAAACCAGAATTAATTGCCTCTTTTAATGCCTCTAAAACTCGTTTATAATCACGAGGCATTACTTTCACAAATTTACCGATATTTTCCTCCCAATTATCAAGAACTTTTTGGGCTTTTTTACTATTAGTAAATTGTTGATGTTTGACAATTAATTGTTTTAATTCGGCAATCTCCGAAGCATCATCGAGGGTTTCTAAACCAACCATCTCCGTATTGCAGTGGGTAGCAAAATCCCCTGTTTCATCAAGAATATAGGCGACACCGCCACTCATTCCTGCGGCAAAGTTACGCCCCGTTTTACCGATGATAACTACTTTACCACCTGTCATGTATTCGCAACCATGATCGCCCACTCCTTCCACAACGGCGGTTACACCTGAGTTACGGACACAGAAGCGCTCTCCTGCAACCCCTGAGATATAAGCCTCACCACTGGTTGCACCATACAAGACTACGTTACCGACAATGATATTCTCATCCGCTTCAAAGGTGGCTTTTTTGTCGGGATAAACGATGATTTTACCTCCGCTTAAGCCTTTGCCGATATAGTCGTTAGCGTCTCCTTCTAATTCAAGGGTGACTCCTTTCGGTACAAATGCACCTAAACTTTGCCCTGCACTACCGACAAAATGCAACTGCACGGTATCTTCGGGTAAACCTTCCCAGTGTTTCTTGGTAATTTCGTTACCTAAGATTGTGCCAACCACACGGTTAATGTTTTTAATGGGTAAGGTGGCTTTTACCTTATCTCCTTTCTCGATCGCACCTTTGCACAAATCAAGTAAAGTAGTCATATCGAGGGACTGTTCTAAACCGTGATCCTGTTTGATGGTACAATGACGGGGAGTATTAGGATCAACGTTGGGTTGATGGAGAATGGGAGATATATCGATACCTTTAGCCTTCCAATGCTCGATCGCACCTTTAGGATTTAATACATCAGTACGTCCTACCATCTCATCCACTGTGCGGAAGCCTAATTCTGCCATAGTTTCCCGCATTTCTTGGGCGATAAATTTCATGAAATTGACGGTATAAGCAGGATCACCTGTAAATTTAGCACGAAGTTCGGGGTTTTGGGTAGCTACTCCCACAGGGCAAGTATTCAAATGACACACCCTCATCATGATACATCCAAGAGTCACTAAGGGGGCGGTAGAAAAGCCGTATTCCTCTGCACCTAACAGAGTTGCGATCGCAATGTCTCGCCCTGTTTTCATTTGCCCATCGGTTTCTACCACAATACGACTGCGGAGGTTATTTAATAAGAGGGTTTGGTGGGTTTCCGCTAATCCCAATTCCCACGGTAGTCCTGCGTGTTTAATAGATGTGCGAGGAGAAGCGCCTGTGCCTCCGTCATAACCAGAGATTAACACCACATCGGCTTTGGCTTTAGCAACCCCTGCGGCGATCGTACCTACTCCCACTTCTGACACTAATTTTACATTAATACGGGCTTCTCGATTAGCGTTTTTCAAGTCATGGATTAATTCTGCTAAATCTTCAATGGAGTAAATATCATGGTGAGGAGGAGGAGAAATTAAGCCCACTCCGGGGGTAGAATAACGCACCTTCGCAATCCAGGGATAGACTTTTTTACCCGGTAATTGCCCCCCTTCACCCGGTTTCGCACCCTGTGCCATTTTAATTTGTATCTCTTTAGCTTGGGATAAGTAAAGACTGGTAACACCAAAACGCCCACTAGCTACCTGTTTGATAGCACTATTTTTTGAGTCTCCCTGCTCATTAGTCCAAGTATAGCGCTCTGGGTCTTCCCCTCCTTCCCCTGTGTTGGATTTACCGCCAATGCGATTCATGGCAATAGCGAGAGACTCATGGGCTTCTTTGGAAATCGAACCGTAACTCATCGCCCCTGTTTTAAAGCGCTTCATGATGTTTTCGATAGGCTCAACTTCTTCAATGGGTATGGATTCCCGTTGTTTAAACTCCAATAAGTCACGGAGACGGAAGAATTGCTTTCCATGATCATTGATCATTTGGGAGTATTTTTTGTACAATTCATAATCTCCCTGTTGCACTGCCTGTTGTAAGGTGTGAATGGTTTGAGGGTTAAATAGGTGTGCCTCGCCGTCTTTACGCCATTGATATTCTCCTCCTGCATCGAGGGTATGTCCGTTAACTTGTCTGTCAGGGAAAGCGTGGCTATGACGCATAATCGTTTCTTGGGCAATGACATCTAAACCGATGCCTTGCAAACGGGATGCTGTCCATGTAAAATACTTATCAATGACATCTTGATTAAGTCCGATCGCCTCGAAGATTTGCGCACCCCGATAGCTTTGGATGGTAGAAATACCGATTTTTGAGGCAATTTTAATGATGCCTTTGGTGACGGCTTTGATATAATTTTTACAAGCGGTTTTATGGTCAACATCGGTGACTAACCCTTGTTTAATCATATCTTTAAAGGTTTCAAGGGCAAGGTAAGGATTGATCGCACCGCAACCATAACCTAATAATACAGCAAAATGATGGACTTCTTTGGGTTCGCCTGATTCAAGGATAATACCAACACGGGTACGAGTGCCGTTACGAATCAGATGGTGATGTAATCCAGATACGGCTAATAAAGCTGGTATGGGAGCGTTGTAAAAATTCACATCTCGATCGCTCAAAATAATATGGGTGCATCCCTTCTTAATTGCTTCGTCAACTTCCTCAAAAATGTTCTGTAAGGTGCTTTCTAGCCCTTTTACCCCTGATTTGGGGTCAAACAGAATTGAACAGGTGTGGGCTTTAAATCCATGATTACCACTCTCTTTCGTTAAGGGGGGGTTGAGTTCGGGATTGTCGAAATGATGAACACTAGGACAATCTAGGCTTTTGAGAATTGCTAATTCTTCATTGGTAATAATGGGAGTTTTGAGGGCGATGAGATGACAACTTTCGGGAGTTGGCTCTAATAAGTTACCTTCTTTACCGATGGTAGTCTCCGCAGAGGTGATAATTGCCTCTCTAATGGGATCAATGGGGGGATTTGTCACCTGTGCAAATAGTTGTTTAAAGTAATCATACAACAATTTGGGGCGATCGCTCAATACAGCTAAGGGAGTATCTATACCCATTGCACCAATAGATTCTACTCCGTCTTTACCCATAGGGGCGAGGAGCATTCTTAAGTCTTCAAAGGTATAACCAAAGGTTTGTTGTAAGGCGATGAGGATGTCTGGATTAATACTTTCATCTTTAGGAGTTTGATCCCCCCTTAATCCCCCCTTAATAAGGGGAGCGAGATCGTCTAGGCTATATAAGTGATCATTTAGCCATTGTTGATAGGGATGTTGATTGATAATGGGTGCTTTTACTTCCTCATCTGGCACGATACGCCCTGCTTCCATATCCACCAAGAACATTTGTCCGGGTTGCAATCTGCCTTTGCTTTCTACCCTTTCCGGCTCAATGGGCAATACCCCTGCTTCCGATGCCATAATCACTAAACCATCTTTAGTAACAGTATAGCGAGAAGGACGTAAGCCGTTGCGATCGAGGATTGCACCTATTTGTTTCCCATCTGTAAATGCGATCGAAGCTGGTCCATCCCAGGGTTCAATTAAGCAGGAATGGTATTGATAGAAGGCTTTTTTCTCGGCACTCATAGACTCATGTCCACTCCAAGGCTCAGGAATCATCATCATTACCCCGTGAGAAAGGCTACGCCCACTTAATACCAACATTTCTAAGGCATTATCAAAAATCAGAGAATCACTGCCATTGAGGTTAATTACAGGCTGAAGTTTTGCCATATCATCCCCAAACAAATCGGATTTAAACAGGGATTGACGAGCGTGCATCCAATTAATATTGCCTCTAAGGGTATTTATTTCGCCGTTATGGGTGATGTAGCGGTAAGGGTGGGCGCGATCCCAACTAGGGAAGGTATTGGTGCTAAAACGAGAGTGAACAAGGGCTAGAGCCGTTTCTAACTCAGGATTACTCAAATCTAAATAGTACTTACCTACTTGCTCAGGGCGCAACATTCCTTTATAGACAATTGTACGACTGGAAAGGGTTGCAGGATACCAGTATTCATCTATTTTTGGGGCTTTAATAGCGTTAAAAGAGCGTTTACGGATTACATATAATTTGCGTTCAAAGGTTAAATTATCGGTAATTTCATGGTTTTTAGCGATAAATACCTGTTGCATAAAAGGCTCACAATTCAAGGCACTTTTACCCAAATCCGAGTTATCCGTAGGCACATCACGCCATCCTAATACTTTTTGCCCTTCTTCCGTTACAACTTGCTCAAATATTCTTCGGGCTTTATTTCTGGCTTCTTCATCGGGGGATGCAAAAATCATACCTACGGCATAATCTCCCACAGGAGGCAATTCAACACCTAGTTTTTCGGCTTCTTTACGCATAAAACCATCGGGTAACTGCATTAAAATTCCTGCACCATCCCCTGTATTTGCTTCAGCACCGCAACCGCCTCTATGATCTAAGTTTATTAAAATAGTCAAAGCCTGACCAACTATTTCATGAGATTTTTTCCCGTATTTATTGACAACAAAACCGACACCACAGGCATCATGTTCGTTTTGTGGATCGTATAATCCTTGTTTTTTGGGGATGTGAGTATTGATCATAATTTCTTCCTAAAATGTAGAGTTTAACTAGCTGAAAATCTAAAGAAATTCTTAAGCATAGCTCTTTTTTCTCTTTGCTTTATTACCTAAACATTATAGAAAGATTTATAAATTACCTCACTTTTTTTGTCAGAAATTTAATATAAGATTAAGTTTTTTTAAGATAAAAGAAGATGATATTTATATGGTATTTCCTATTTATAAAAAAATAGTAGTATTAAATGAATAAAGTAAATATATAGCCTATTTAACCTGAATTCGGGATAAATTTTCATCTATAAGTGATGGCGAAAAGGGCAAAGTTAAAAGGGCAAGGGGCAAAGGGCAAAGGTAATAAACAATTAGTAATTAGTAACTTCAGCACTTTAATAATTAGTTTCTCCCTAAAACCCCAATACCCCAATACCTCAATCCCCAACACCTAACCTTATCCGATATTCTTAAACCTAACTGAGGTTAACTACATTTGTCCAATGATAGATTGCAAACGTTGTTTTAAACTAGGATTTTGTTTGACTTGCTGAGTTATTTGATTAAAACGATTAACACTTAAGCCGTGATTTTTTACGATAGTTTCTGACTGATCACAATATTCGATCGCCATGTTACGGGCATTATCAGGAAGTTGACTGAAACTTTGTCGCTGGTTACAACTCATTTGCCCCATAGATTTACCGACAATTCCTTCTATATTACTATAGGTAGTTTTGCGTAAATTCTCAATTTCGATCGCAGCTTGGGCATATTTTTTTAAATCTTCATCAGAAACATTTTGCGCCATAGCTTTAGATTGAATAGAAATTGAACCCTGATTGTACTCAGGAACAACCCCCAAACTAACACCAAAAACAGCCAAACCACAAACTAAAAAAACTTGAGAGCCTACTTTCATAAATGTCCTATTACTTTGATGAAATAACATAGTAGAGTAACAATAACAATAAAAATATCTATTACTTAGTATGAAGCAATCCATACCCAATTAGTTCCCTGATTTACCAGTAATTAAAGAAGTTAAAGCCATCCCTGAAACGGCTAAAGAGGCAAGAATCATCAGAACAAACCTTAAACCAAAATAAGTTTCCGCAATTCCTGCTAAAGCTAAAGGTAAAGATAAAGCAATATTAACCGCATTATTTTGCAAACCAAAAACCTTACCACGCATATCAGAAGGAGTTTCCGCTTGAATAGTAGTTTGCATTGGGACACCCACCAAAGCCGCAAAAATACCCAAAATAACCGTCATTAGTAAAGCTAAAATCAAATTATTAGTAGCCACAGATAAGCCACTCAATGCCGCTCCCATGCCCATTGAACCCCAAAAGCTAAGTCGAGCATGAGAAATCATTTTACCCTGATGAGTAACAAATACTGCACCAATAGCAATGCCAATGCCCGTTGCCGCCAATAAATAGCCAAATTGATCAGCCTCCATTCCGGGTATAGTTTCTGCTAAACGTACCGCTAACACTGCCAAAGCCGCAAAAATAGAAAATAAAATTACTAATTGAAATAAAGCATTACGCACTCGATGATTTTTTTGCAAATATCGTAAACCGTCTTTTATATCTTCCCAAGGATGATTTTCTTGTTGTTGCCTATCCTTATCCTTTTCCCGACTACGCATCGTAATCAGCACAAATCCAGCTAAAATGTAACATCCTCCTACTAACAACTCTTTCCCATAAGCAAAAGAAAAATTCTCACCCCAGTTATAGGTTATTTCTAATAAAGGCTCACCTACAGCAAAACCAATGATTAACATAGCCATCATGGTTGTGGTATATAGAGAATTTGCCGCTAATAAATCTTTTTTCCTAACGATTAAAGGAATTGTTGCTTGTTCTGCCGGAGCAAAAAATTGAGTTAGTGTGGAGACGGAGAAAGTCACTAATAAAAGTAACCAAAATGACCAAGGTAAAGAGAAAAAGCCCATTTCCTGTTTATTAATTAAAAGGCAAAAAGGCAAGATTAAAACTAATATACCTCTACCTAGATTGGAGACAACTAAAACACTTTTTTTAGACCATCGATCAACATAAACTCCTGCTAAAGAACCAAATAAAATTGCAGGTATAGTAAAAGCTATCATAATTAATGATACCCACGAACTGATACTTTCTCCTTGAGTCTGAAAGTTAGCACTAATTAAGGCGATCATTAAAACTAAATAAATCTTATCCGCCAATTGAGAAAATATTTGTCCTAGCCAGAGAATAAGAAAATTAATATTCCTTAAAACACTCATTATTCCGTTATTGGCTTTCTGATGGGTGGGAGAAGGATTAGCGGGAGATGAATTGGCTGATACTGGCTCTGATTTTTCTTCGGTGTCCGTTTCAAATACTGGCATTAGAGTTTACTATTAATATTCAATTACAAGGAATGGATCTTAAATTATTATAAATCTTATTAAACAAGGGCTTTTTTTATTTGCTTATCGAGTTTATTTTTCCCGAAACCTGAAGCCTTAAATCTCCCTCAAACTAACATTATGAATCAATAAATGTGTAAGGTTAGTTAACTATCCAAAATCCATTCAGAAGCTCTTTCCCCTAAATTCAAAGAAATACTTACTGCTTTTCCTAAGCGAGGCTTACTTTTCGTGTCTGTGATTCCTTCTATTACCTGAGACACCACTCCCCAACTGGTAAGATATTGGGCTATTTGTTCTAAATTTGCCATGTATTCGGCTTGGGTGTAATGAAAGGATGCTTGTTCTAAATATTTCCACATTACTTGAAAATAAATTTTGTCCTTAATTCTTACTACTTGGGCATCGTAAGAGTAACCCCATTTATCAATGATTAATTGTTGCAATTCTTGTCCTGTCATAATGATATTGAAGTTTTGTTTAGATAATTTCTAATATCCTTGATACTAACTAGCCATAATAATATCATCTGGATCAATTCCCCAGTTAATCCAACGTATCGCTTCTCTAGCGGAGGTGAAATCTGGAGGAATTCGCAAAGCATGAATAAAATTGGTACTAGGACAAATCATTTTTAGTAAACAAATTGGTTGTTGATCAATGTCGTCGATAATGTCATTAAATCTTAAAATGGTATATTCTCCCCAAGTGTCCACTTCTTCGGCTTTTAATTCTGTGGCAAGTTTGTCATAACCGATTCCTTGAATTAATACTCTTCTTAACTCTGCATTGTTTTCCTGTAATAGCCATTTTCCTTGCCAATTTTCTGATTTGATTTGTCCATATTGAGGCGGTAAAATTACCCCTTCATAAGCATATAATCCTTGATCATCTTGGTAAACAAGTGCTAATGCCCCTTCTTTATGTAATAAGTAATCTTTATTGACGTTAATTTCTCTTGGTTTATCGCTTATTAAACAGAATTTTTCTCCTGCTATAAACCAACCACTATTAGTTATAAGTTTTTGCCAACTTTCCCATCTTTTCTCATGATTAACACTTTGACAAAGATAATTATAGCATTCAAATTTAATGGCTTTTAAACATAATAATTCTGGGGTCAGAAAATCTTTAGTAAATAGATTTTTTCCAGATTCATCTGCTAATGGAGAGAGATGTTGATTTGCGTTTGATTGGTGTAATATATTAACAATCTTTTTTAGGGCTTCTTTAACTATTTTATTTTTAATTTTTTTCCCTAAGTATTGAAAGATAAAAACTAAGAAATACTCATTTAATTTGATTTTAATTTGTCTGACTAATTGCTTTATATTATCTTGTTTTTTAT
The DNA here is from genome assembly GCF_036345015.1 of Cyanobacterium sp. Dongsha4. NCBI lineage: Bacteria > Bacillati > Cyanobacteriota > Cyanophyceae > Chroococcales > Geminocystaceae > Cyanobacterium > Cyanobacterium sp. DS4. Next base: position 129,894 of record NZ_CP084098.1, read on the forward strand.
GGTGCGATCGCCTCTTTTCAATTAGAACTTTTAAATTCAGATCAATATCTGCTAACTTAGTATTTTTATTGGACTCAAAATCGGCTCTAAATTTTCCTTTGAGATTATCCCCTAAAACGAAATTTAAGTAATGATAAAAGACAATTGTTACTTCCTTAGTAATTTCTTTTAATAATCCTTTTTCACCTGCTTGTAAATGAAATAAAATTTTACGGGTTAATAACTGTAAATTTTCCTGTGAAAATGATTCAATTACTAATTTGATCAAATATTCTCCTAGTTGATAAGGACTACTAAAATAAATAAATTGAGGAGAATTATGACCTAAGTTTTGATAGACTTTACTCAAATTAGACTCTAAAACAGGGAAATTAATTGGTTGAGTTGATAAAGCCTCTTGTTGCCACTTTTCCTCTAAAGAAATTAGTTTACTATTAACGTCATCTACAGTAATTTGCTTAGGAGAATTTAGTCCACTAATAGTAGTTTTAAAGTCAAACCAAGCCATAATAACTCACCTCCTTTATTCAATGCTAATCTACTACATCAATCCAATTTTTGGGTCGTTTACCTGTGGCATGATTAATAAAACTATCTATCCAATTATCAAATTCATTGACATCAGATTTACTGGGAGAAGATGAAGACACTTTTTTTGTCGGAGAAGGAGGAGTAACATAATCATTCAATGATTCTCTTTTTGCTTCTACATATCTAATTTTACGTTTCCTTATTGGTGATTTTTCTCCTTCTATATTATCGCTATATTCATGATTAAATTTATCTTTATTCGCTTGTATTCTCTCTAAATATTCTTTTCTTTTTTCTGCATCTTCTACTAATTTATCCCAATATTTAAAATCAACTTTATTGGCTAAATCTGTTAAATCATCTTTCAATGGATTGTCTTGTTTTTCTGTAGAATGATCAGAAGAATCAATTAAAGTATTCTTTTGAGATAAAGTAGTTTTAGAAGTCAAATTAACGTTACTATTATTATTATCATCCAGAGGAGAAATAGGACGATATTCCCTTTGAATACGCACCATCCAATCACCTTTAGGGATATTTAGGGCATGATGTTCGTCGTGTTGAAGTTTTGCCGTTGGAGAAAGTATCCTTAAAAATAAAATTCCATTACGTTCGTACAATTCTGCTTTCCCTTCACTAATACGATGGGAATGCCCTGTAACTTCTCCTTTTGCGAGGGTGAGATTGGGTAATTTTACTGATTTATTAACAGGTAATTTTTCCCACGGGATAATTAACACATCCCCCTGACGAATAACTCCTGTGTGAGTGGATGTCGATGAAGCCATAATTTTAGACCTCCTTTTGTCAGTATTTTCACTTAAATCTAACGTACCCGTTTTGATGGAGAAAGTTATCATCTTGAGAGTTCGGGGTTAGGGGTTCGGTGTTCGGAGTTAAAATTAAGATAGATCATTTTAGTTGATTGATGTAAGGAGAAGAAAGAATTGGAATATTTTGATGCCAATGTAAAAAATGGGCAAATAATGTTAACTCCTATAAAGGTTCAAAGAGGGGATACGGTGAGGAAAAAATTAGGGAAGTTGGATATTGGAGAGAAAGATATTATTGAAGCGTTGGCATGGGCAAGAAAGACTTTGTGAAAAATGTCAACAAAAATAAAAAAACCATTGAATATTAAGGATTGGTTCTGCAAAAGGTTCATTTTTTGTAATAATTAGATAATGACTTTTATTAACCTTGTTTAACATAAGGGTTATTCGCTAATTGTAAAACCATAACCACCTTATACAATCAAATAATTTAGTTTACCTATGACACAAATTTCTGGAAATGCTGATGTACCCGATATGGGGCGTCGTCAGTTTATGAATTTACTGACTTTCGGTACTATTACTGGTGTAGCAGCAGGGGCTTTATATCCTGTGGTTAGCTATTTTATTCCTAAGTCTGCTGGTGGTACTGGTGCTGGTATTGCCGCAAAAGATAAGCTAGGTAATGATGTGGTAGCTAGTGAGTTTTTAGCTTCTCATCAAGGGGGCGATCGCACCTTAGCTCAAGGTTTAAAAGGTGATCCCACTTATTTAATTGTCACCGAAGATAAACAAATTGCTTCCTATGGTTTAAATGCTGTTTGTACTCACCTTGGTTGTGTTGTACCTTGGAATGCGTCTGAAAATAAATTTATTTGTCCTTGTCATGGTTCTCAGTACAACAATGAAGGAAAAGTAGTAAGAGGTCCCGCACCTTTATCTTTAGCCCTTGTTCATGCTGATGTTAACGATGATAAAGTTTATTTAAGCAATTGGGAAGAAACTGATTTCCGCACTGGTGAAGAACCTTGGTGGAGTTAAAAAATTTCCCCTATTAGTTTTTATTTAGCTAAATTTTAACAAATTGTAAATATCAATGAGAGATAATTCTTTTTTTCGTCAAGTTAGTCGAATTTGCTTAGTGGCGATCGCTTCTTTAAGCATATTATTATTCAGCAATCTAGGTTTACCTCAAGCCGCTAATGCTTACCCTTTCTGGGCACAAGAAACCGCCCCTGAGACTCCCAGAGAAGCTACTGGACGTATTGTCTGTGCTAACTGTCACTTAGCCGCAAAACCTGCGGAAGTGGAAATTCCCCAGGCAGTTTTACCCGATACAGTTTTTGAAGCAGTGGTAAAAATTCCTTATGATCACTCTCAACAACAAGTATTAGGAGATGGAAGCAAAGGCGGTTTGAACGTAGGTGCAGTGTTAATGTTACCCGATGGTTTCCAGATTGCCCCTGAAGACCGTATTCCCGAAGAAATGAAGGAAAAAGTTAACGGTGCTTATTTCCAAACTTATAAAGAAGGACAAGATAACTGGATTATCGTTGGACCTTTACCCGGTGATCAATACGAAGAAATTGTTTTCCCTGTATTATCTCCTGATCCTAAAAATGATCCTAATATCCACTATGGAAAATATTCCGTACATTTAGGAGCAAACAGAGGTAGAGGTCAAGTTTATCCCACAGGTCAACTCAGCAATAATAATGTTTTCAAATCCACTGTTGCTGGTGCAATTACTAATATTACCGAAGCTGAAGCTGGTGGCTACACTGTCACTATCAATGACGGAGCAACCGACTATTCTGTTGAAATACCTGTCGGACCTGAATTAATCGTCACTGAAGGACAAGAAGTAGCTGTGGGCGAGGCTTTAACAAATGATCCTAACGTTGGTGGTTTTGGTCAAAAAGATACCGAAGTTGTGTTACAAAGCCCCGATCGCATCAAATGGTTATTAGTCTTCATCGCAGGTATTATGCTTGCTCAAATTCTTCTAGTATTGAAGAAAAAACAAATCGAAAAAGTACAAGAAGCGGGTTTATACTTCTAATCAATCCGATTTTCAAATTTATTTGATTGTGAGGGTTTTATACCCTCTTTTTTTGTTTATTAGTGAGATAGATATTAGATATTGCTTGTACCTAAAGAAAAACATTTCGGTTTTTTTGTTGAACCATATAATGCTAGAAGAACCTGTCATCTGAAACCTACCTAAATCAAACATTTTTGCTGAACAAATGAGGTATATTTTAGACAGTTGTAAGGGTTTATTTTTTAGCAAAACTGCTCACACTTTCTTGATATGATGGGAAATAAATAAATTCAAAACGAATTGTAAGTTATATCATAAGGTAATGATTTTTTCTCAGGTAATTAGTTTGGTTTTAGCTTTAATAATTGCTTTTTTTGCTGTTAACCCGTCGGCGGAGGCTTTAGACTATACAAAACGGGATTTAGCAGAAGTGGACTTTTCTGGGCAAAATTTAACAGATGCCACTTTCAATAAAACAAATTTACGCAGTGCCAATCTTAGTCAAGCAGATTTACAAGGAGTTAGCTTTTTTGGGGCGAATATGGATTCTATTAATTTAGAAGGGGCTAATTTAACTAATTCTATTCTTGATTCGGCTAGGCTTACTCGTGCTAATCTTCGTAATGCGGTACTTGAGGGAGCATTTGCTACAAACACAAAATTTGAAGGGGCAGATATTGAAGGGGCAGATTTTACAGATGTTATTTTACGTCCTGATGTAGAGGATATGCTATGCGAAAAAGCAAAAGGAGTTAATCCCACCACTGGTAAAAAAACCCGTGACACATTGTATTGTCCCTAGAAAAATATCTTCTCTACTGTTTAATCAAATAATTTTTACTTGTTATATATTTTTACTGCTTTTGGTGTAAATACGGGGATACGGATACATAACAATAATAATAATGCCAACATATGTATTGACCAATGTGCGATCGCAAGTCCCCAAATAATAAATACTGAAGCGGTGAAAATTCCCAAAATAAGGTGAATGTCTTGATTTGTACGTTGATAAATAAATATACTTGCGATGGTGGTAACAAATAAAAGTGTCATGAAGATGGGTATTAGCATGGCAATCACCTCGACTATTGATAGGGAAAACAGAAGCAACAAAAGGTCAATGAAAATCAAATTTATGATTACTTTTGAGTCATAATTGGCATTTATTTTTTGCTGTGATTATAACTTAACATTTTTGGGTCAGTATGATGGTTAAATAGAATACTTTGAATTAGAATTTGATAAAACTTCACAGTTATTAATATTTTGCTGTAATTTTTTTTCCTCAAAACTATTATATTTTTCCATCCATTTTTTTAGTTCATAAGTGCCTTGACAGTCATCTTCATTGTAAATAATAATGTACTCTAACCAAGTAGAATTACCCGTTTTTAACCATTGATCATACCAAAACACACATTGATCCCCTCCCACATTACCACCATTAGAAGATAATTTTCCTATTTTTGGGTCACGCCATCTAAAACCCAACCAATTAGCAACGGTTTTTAAAGAATAGTTTTCTACTGGTAAATAAAAAGAATTCATGAGAATTTTATGTAAGTCAAATAATCGAGATAATAATGTTTTTAATTGAGTAGAAGGTGTTTGATATAAATAGGCTAGTCTTTTGATAGTTTCAATTTCATATTCTGAGTAGTGGAAAATCGGGGCATTGGGATATTGATTGATAAACTCTAAAAATTGATGCCAAATAATTTTTTCTTCTTCTGGGGTTTTTGCCAAAAAGCTATAGTATTTTTGTTGGTTATTTTTTTTGTCAATTAATAAAATTCCTAAGAGATAATCTAAGGTGCGATCGCACCACATACTATTATTATTGAAATTATTACCTTGTGTACTGCCTTGCAAATTACCATCTGCCTCAATATCAAAATATAACTCGATGTCATTATTAGGTATTGGGAGTAAATTAGGTCGCTTAAGAATTGCTTGATGAGAAATAAGCGAAATAGACTGTTGTAAAAGCCTATCGGCAATACCTTTAGTGAAAACAAAAGTTAAATCGGATATGGAAGTTTGAGAAAGGGTAGTCATATTGTTAACCCCTATTTGTTTTAAATATTCAATTCTTTTTGGTGTCATACCAGGAATAAGAGACAAATGTTGATCTGATTTTGCTTTTTGATAACAACCTTCATACCAAGGACAAAAACTGCATTTCTGGCGAGATATATATACATCAGGTATATTCTCTCCTGCTAACATCTGAAAACACTCATTAATTAATTCCTGAGAACGAGAAAACCAAACTTTGAGGTTGATTCTATGAGGTTTACGATTATCTCGCAAAGCCATTTCTCCTCTGTTGATATTAATTCCTTGAATTTGATTAAGAATATCAATAGTAAAAGCCATTAATAATTTATATTCAGGTTTAACATTTTTTCCTAAATGAATATTTAATGGATAATAACTCCAGTTTCCTAATTCAGAGGGAATATTTTGCTTAATTAAAACGGTGGGAGTAGCGGTTAGGGTTATTTTTCCTGCCTCACCATCGATAAGATTCCAAGCCACAACTCCTTTATAAATACTTTCTACCCCTTGACTCATTAATTGTTTAGTTAATGCAATCAGTTTTTCCTTATCTACCTCCACCTCTTGTGTCTTGAGCATATTTCGAGGTTGATGAGGATTTAAACCATAATGAGCAATAATTTGTTGGTGATGAAATTCTTTTTCTGCTCTTAATTTAGAGAGAAAATCCTTCTCTGGTGACTTTTGACCCTCTTCACCATAAATATCAAGAAAAGCACGACGGGAACAACGTCTATAGTGAAGCAATAATTCGTCTGTCAAAAGCATATAAGCAAAGTGCAAAGTTAAAAGGGCAAAGGGCAAAGGTGAATAGTTGATGTTGATAATTAATAACTCCTAACTCCTAACTCCTAACTCCGAACCCAGAACACCCTAAGCCCTCAATACCCTAATACCCTAACACCTTTTTCTTTACCTATGACTCACTCAATAATTATGCGTTGGTGAATGCAAGATTTTGACTGATACTATCTCTAAGAATAGCCGCCTTATCTGTACGTTCCCATGGTAAATCTAAGTCAATTCTGCCAAAATGCCCATAAGCGGCAACATCTTGGTAAAAACGACCATTTCTCTGGGCAGGTAAGTTTCTTAAATCAAACATTTGAATAATACCTGCGGGGCGTAAATCAAAGTTAGCTTTAACTAAAGGTAATAATTTATCTTCAGAAACGGTAGAAGTGCCAAAAGTCTCAATTAAAATACTAACAGGTTGAGCAACTCCGATGGCATAGCTAAGTTGTACTTCACATTTACCAGCTAAACCAGCCGCAACTATATTTTTTGCTACATAACGAGCGGCATAAGAGGCACTGCGATCGACTTTTGTGGGATCTTTTCCAGAAAAAGCACCACCTCCATGGCGAGAATAACCACCATAGGTATCAATAATAATCTTACGACCCGTTAAACCAGAATCCCCTTGAGGACCACCAATCACAAATTTTCCAGTAGGATTGAGTAAGAAACGAGTTTTATCAGAAGGCTTTAGGTTTAAATCCGAAAATACAGGATTAATTACCACTTCTTGGATAGCTTCTTTTAAGGTAGCCTGAATTTTATCATTATCGGTAATATTGCCGATAGTTTCACTATGTTGAGTAGAAATGAGAATGGTGTCAATACCCACAGGTTGATCATTTTCATAGGCAATGGTAACTTGAGTTTTACCGTCAGGACCTAAATAAGGTAATTCTCCAGATTTTCTCACCGTTGCTAAACGTCTTGATAAGCGGTGAGCTAAACTAATGGGCATGGGCATTAATTCAGGAGTTTCGTTACAAGCATAACCAAACATGATACCCTGATCTCCAGCACCAATACTGTCTAATTCATCTTCACTGAGAGATTCCCGTTTTTCCTGTGCCTGATTAACTCCTTGGGCAATATCGGCGGATTGTTCATCTAAAGCCACTAAAACGGCACAACTATTGGCAGAAAAACCGTTACTAGCGTCAGTATAGCCAATTTCAGCAATTTTTTTACGGGCTAAATCCACATAGTTAACATTGGCTTGAGAGGTAATTTCCCCAGTAATTAAGACTAAACCAGTATTAACAACTACTTCAGCCGCAACTCGACTAGATGTATCTTGAGCTAATAAAGCATCTAAGATAGTGTCGGAAATTTGGTCACAGATTTTGTCCGGATGCCCCTCTGTAACGGACTCGGACGTAAAAAGATAACTACGACTCAATTGTTTATTCCTCTATATTTAGGTTTGATATTTTATGATAGGTTAATATTGCCATAAATAAAACAGACAAACCTATCTTTAATTTTCCTAACTTGTTATACTTTCAATCCCTTTTGAATCGTTTTTGCTTATATATCTTAATTTTGTTATTGTTTGGTTGCCAAAAAGAAACTAAAGAAAATTCCGAGCCAGAAGCAATTATTATTACTCCAGAAGAAAAGCAAGTAATTATCGGCAAAATTTATGAAAATCAGAAAGAGATAAAACTGTGTAATCAAGAAAGAGACCAAGCCTTATCCATTGATTCTACAGAAATTTATCCTTTAAATGAAAATCAGTATTTAGTAGAGATTCTATGTTTTTTAGGGGCGTATCAAGGTAACTATCAATATCTGTTATATAATCCTGTTGATTCAACCATAGAAAAAATTAGTTTTGCCACTTTCAGAGATAACCCCCAGAATTTACAGTTAACTAACACTTTCACTCTTAATGGCTCTCCAGAATTTGATCCAGTTAGTCAAACTCTCTTTTTAGAGGCGAAGTCTAGGGGTTTGGGAGACTGTGGTAGCTTTGTGGTTTATCATTGGCAAAATGGCGAATTTACCTTGAAAGAATACCGCTATAAGTCTGATTGTGATGGAGTTTATCTATCTCCTGAAAAATATCCGCTTATTTATCCTTGAAGAAGGCAAAAGTCAAAAGTATGGTTTTGAGGACTAATTTATTATATCCAAAGCAAGAGAGCCTTTTTAATTCTATTTTCTTAACTTTTTAATCTTTCTTCCAATTCCGACTTATCATTAATAATTTCAAAAAGATGCCCTGTATTGGTTAACTCAAACAACATCTTGACTTGGTCATTTAAAGACATTAAGAATAGTCTTCCGCCTTTTTCTCTAACCATTTTCAAGGCTAATACTAAAGCCCCTAAACCTGAACTATCCATAAAGTTAACTTTTTTAAGGTCAATCAAAATTAGATTGACACCCTCACTAACTAAATCCTTAATTTGTTGACGAAAAACAACTGCTTTATTAGCATCTAACATTCCATCAGGGCGTATAACTTTGACTTTAGATAACATGGATAGTCACGTAAATAGGTTGATTTGAGTATATCATCATTTATTTTAGCTGATACTATCGTTTTTGAGAAATTTAACTTTTGATAAAGACACAAAAAAACCTTAACCGTTGCCAGTTAAGGAATATATATCAAACACAAATAATGAAGTTGTCTGGTTATTTAACAAACACAACCTTGTTGTTTTTCTACTTCGATAGGTTTGATGAAGTAAAGTTTTATAAACTGATTCATGTTAGACAAGTATAAAGGTAGTTTGCGTAAAAACTTCACAGGTGCGATCGCATTTGTTTCATCGATGGCTCTTAATTGTTCACAATTGCTAACACAAATCTCTAAACTTTCATAGAAAGCAGGATTATCAACATCAATAATTACAGGGAAAACTCTGGCGGCGGTGTTATTGGTTTTCTCAATAACGTGTTTATCATAACTTCTTGCATCTAAGCCAATGGAAGCATAGAAGTCAGAGCGTTGTAAATCATTGAGGTACATAGTAGCAAATACGGAAAGAAGGAAGAAACGACACCACAACTTCGCTTTCCAATCGTTTAAGAAACTGGGTTGAGCTTTAAGAATAGCATCGAAGAAATCTCCGTGACGATTTTCGTCTTGACACCAATTTTCAAAAAACTTGAAGATGGGATAAATACGACTTTCAGGATGTTGCTCTAAGTGACGGTAAATGGTGATGTAGCGCCAATAACCAATTTTTTCGGAAAGATAGGTAGCGTAAAAAATAAATTTAGGTTTAAAGAAAGTATATTTACGACTCTTGGTTAAAAAGCCTAAATCTAGGGTTAAATTAAAGTCAGAGAGTGCTTTATTAAGGAAACCTGCGTGACGGGCTTCATCCCGAGACATTAATAAGAAACATTCAGCTAAGAGAGGATTGGTGTCTTTTAAACGTCTGCCCAGTTCTTTATATAACAAGAAACCAGAAAATTCAGCAGTACAAGAACGCTCTAAAAATTCTACAAATAAACGACGGGTTTCACCATCAATGTGATCCCAAGATTGGTCAAAATCAGCGTTGCGGACAAAGTGATGACGGTTATAATCTTCTTTAAATTCAGCGAGGATGGCTTTTAATTCTTCCTCATTGGCACTTAAGTCCATTTTTGCCATTTCCTCGAAATCAGTGGTATAAAAACGAGGGGTGAGGATGGTTTCTTTCGCTGGTGCTTTCACTCCGGGGCGAATTTCCTCGAATTCTGAAGGTCTAACTGTTGTTACCATAATTTCTTGATAAAAATAAAATTTGTATTTATTGCTTTTGCTTGTATATCAAATTCTAGCTAAATCTCAGTTTAACAAAATCTTTCCCCCCTCTCTGTCGTATTTTGTTAAGAGTTGTTAAGAACTTTAACTATATTTTTCCTTGTTCTTCTATTTTCTGTCTTTATTCATAATCTAAAATTACTTGCAACCACTTCGGAGGGCGTGGAATGGGAGTCTTAAGGCGATCGAGCATTAGTAGGGCGACTAGATGAACTGTTAGACTATAAATAATATTATTAACCATCACAACTGCGATCGCAAGTAGCTGAATAGTAATCATATCAGGACGAGCTAAAATTCCCAGTTTCAGGAAAATCCAATCAGCTAAATTGGTGATCTGACTAATTACATACACCCATAAATCTTCCCCTAACAGAATTGAAAATAACCAAAAGCGGAAAAAGAAACCAAAACAACCAATCAAACTCGCTACAAAAATAGAAACATACCAATTTACTCCTCTACGCCATAATGCTCCTAATTGTATTCCCATCAAGCCATAGGGTACGATATAGACGATACTGCGAGGAGGTCCCATCAATATTGCTAATAACAAGCCACAGACAATAGTAGTGATAATGGATGCTCTTTTACCCCTGCGTAGATAAACTAAGGCAATAGGTAAAGGAAACAACATTTTCAAAAAAGGACCGATGCGAAAATAATAATCAATCAGCCAAATTAAACTCGCTGTACTTGCCAAAAAAGCACTTTCCACAAGGGCGATGGTTTCTGGTTTAAATTGATAATATTTGGTTTGTTTCTCTTTTAAATTAACATTAGACTCAGATGCGATCGACTGATAAGTTTCCTCTTCATCAATCCAATTAGAATCATCAACGGAAAAGTCTGGTTTAGAATCTGTCAAGGGTTATCTCTAAAATGAATTTTCAGGGCTTATTATAGCTTACTGCACTACCTTCACTGGTGTACCCATAGACACTAACTTAAATAATTCTTTAATATCTTTATTTCTCATTCTCACACAACCATGAGACACTGCTTGACCTATTAAATGCTCCCCCGGTGTTCCATGAAAACCGATAAAATTTTTACCATCAGTCCAAAACCCTATCCAACGCTCTCCCAAAGGATTGGTAGGACCTGGAGGAATTACTTTCCCTGTCCAAGGATTTTGCCACGAGGGATTTTCTACCATTTGAATAATCTCAAATTCTCCTTGAGGAGTTTCCCAACCTTCTCTACCCACTGCTACGGGGAAACTAGCAATGACTTGATCTTGTTCATAAACTTCAACTACTCTTTTTTTCAAACGCAAAACTAATTGAAAATTAAATACTTCATCGGGACTATAAAGATAAGTGCTAGAATCTCCTAGAGGAGGCAAACTAGGAGCATTGATTTCTAGCAGTTGCTTTTGAATATTGTTGATAGATTCTGAGCTAAAACTGGGAGAAACTCCAGTTAAAGAAAAACAAAAAGTTATTAAACACAGAACAATATTTTGTTTTAAATGGCGACTATAAAAAAGGAGTTTCATGGGTTTATGATGCCCTGATTTTTCAAATAAGATTCGGTTTAATTTTATTTTATCGTTAATGGGTGCGATCGCATCAAATTACGCAAACTTAATTTTAGTGTTTAGGTAAATAGATTTCAAAAGGGTACTCGTTAAAAGGGCAAGGGGCAAAGGAAAATAGTTAACAATTAGAAATTAAAAACTCCGTTCACGACTGAAAGGAGTGTACGAGCGAAGCGAACTCTCGTCTTCCCTAATACCCTAAAACCTCATCTGCCTAAAACCTGAAGCCTAATACATACCTTAAATTACAGTTTAACTGTCTCTGGATCAGAGTTTATTTATTACCATAGTCCTCTGATGGGTTGAGAGGTTTCTTGATATTCGATAATTTCTGTTTGCTCCACCATTGTTTGAGTTTCTACCATGGTACTTTGACGGGGGGGAAGGTCTGCGACAGAACTACTAGAACTAGTTTCTAAAGCCTTCCAAAGAGCGGCAGTACGTTCATTCAAAGCAGCATAAGACCCATCTAGTCTTTTATAACCATATTTTGATTCTAAGATAGAAATCCACTCAGATTTTGCACTTTGCACAAAAGAGTAGCTACCATCGGCATTTTTTAACACCAAAACATCTGAACCAGGAGCAACACCTCCCACTGCGGTAAAACTTGTGCCGTTGTCTAAACCAATAAACATGATACCGCCACTTTTACCTACTACTCTGCCTAATAAGTAGTCACCCCATTCTATCTGGGGTTCGCCCATATATGTTTGATGACCAAGTAGTTGACTGATAATTAAGGGTGATGAATTATTTTGCGAGTTATTTGAAGTGTTTTGTTGAATTTCTGCTTTTGTGGGAGAAAGAGAAACTAGACTTAACAAAATACCTAATCCGAGGGTGGAAACTGAGGAAAACATTTTTAGATTCATAAATTGTCCTTCGCTTGTTATGAATTTATTTTTGATAGGTTATTACTAAAAATTATATATTTCTTTTATTATTAACCCCTTAAACCTTTATAAAAACTTTAGAGTCATGAATTAAAAGTTAACAAATAATATAGAAAACGATATTTCATTACGTTTATTTTGCAAAGAAAATATAATTAACTGCTAACTCAATTCAATTGCCATATCAATTTTTCTGCTTTTCATTTTTCTCCATCAGATAGAAGATTGAGATTTGTTTATATTTTTATCTTTCTTCAATATCTGGGGTTAAGCTATTAGTGGATGAGCTTTTTATTTTTTATTGATTGCTATTTCTTCAAAAAATGTTATTCGACATTGCTAATTTAACTTACTGGATTTTTCTCGGTATTGGGGTCTTACTATTTCTCTTTGTGATTATTTCTGGAGGTGGTGAAGATCAAGATTTAGATACTGATGTAAATTTTGAGAGTAACATAGATTTTGATACCGATGTGGACTTTGATGCGGATGTAGATGCAGAAGTTGATGGAGATGTTGATGGGGATGTGGATCATAATCTTAAAACTGATTTAGATGAAGGAGTTGAGGCGACTATCTTTTCTTTTCTTTCTTGGTTTGGTTTAGGTAAATGTCCTTTGATGATTTTATTAGCCATCGATTTTTCTACGTGGGGGGTAACAGGATGGTTTTTAAATGTTCTGGTTGGTGGTTTTCTTAATGCTATTCCCACTGGTTTTATTGGTTTCTTAATCTTTTTCATCTCTTTTTGTTTGAGTGTGTGGGTGGGTGGGGTGTTATCTGTCCCCATTGGTAAAATTTTTGCTAATGCTGGAGAAAATGTAGAAGGCGATCGCCTCATCGGTTGTAGTGGCGAAGTAACGTCTTCCAAAGTTCCCTATATTGTCGAAGGAAGAATCGCTCAAGCGGACGTTTTAGACTCTGCTAGTAATCTGGTAACAGTGGAAATTTGTTTACCTGAATGGGCGAAAGTTATACCTTCAAAAGGTCAGGAAGTACTAATTATCGAGAAAAGACAACATTGTTTTTTGGCTATTGCTAAAGACAGTTCTGATCAAGATAAATGGTTTAATTCTATTAGAAATTAGCAATTATTAATTAGGTAATTAAAATTAATTATTTTTTATTAAATTTAATCATCAAAACAGGAGTAAATAAATGAAATTTTGGCTAGAATTAATACAACAAATTCCCGTTAAAAATATAGATTTTGATTTAGAAAATAATCAAAAATTAGAGTCTAATTTGACTAATAAAATTATCGAGATTCCTAGTGCTAATTATCCTACCACTATGGCTCAATTAACAGTAGGAAATATAACTTTTTTTGGAGGAGTTATTGGGGTTTTAGTTATCCTTGGATTAGTGGCAATTTGGGGCTATACAAGGGTTTATGTGGTAACTCCTAACAACGAGGCTTTTGTTCGTAATGGTGGTATTTTTGCGAAAGATAAAAAGGTAATTTTAAATGGTGGTTGCATCGTTATCCCCGGTATTCATCAATTAACCCGTGTGCCTTTGAGAGAAATTTCTATCGATGTGGTAAGACAAGGTAATTTAGCGGTGCGCACGAGGGATTATTTACGGGCAAATATGCGAGTAACTTTTTATGTCTGTGTTAGTGCCGATAAGGATGCGGTTTTAACTGCGGCTCAAAGGTTATCTAAACAGGGTAAAATTTCCCCTGAAGATATAAAAGATGCTTTAGAAAAACGTGCTGATGATGCCATTAGGGCGGCGGCGAAAAAGAAAAGTATCGCAGAAATTGATTCGGATAAATTAGGTTTTGCGGAGGAAGTTTTAAATTTAATTCAACAGGATTTAAGAAAGGTTGGTTTAACTTTAAATAATATTGCGATTTCGGAAATTGAAGAAAGCGATACCTATGATGAAAATAACTTTTTTGATGCTCAAGGAGTGCGATTACGTACCGAAACAATTCAAAAATCCATTAAGCAAAAATTGGATGTGGAATTGGAAACTCAACGGGAAAAAAGAGAGTTAGAATTAAATACTCAGGTAGCTATTGAGCAACAAGAATTACAAGCAGAAAAGCAATCCTTAAATATTAAAAAGGAAAAAGAAGAAGCTAAATTAACCCAAATGAAGGAAATTGAATTTCTCAAAGCCCAACGGGAAAGGGAAGTTCAAGAATCAAAAGATCAAGAACAGGCTAAAGTTGAACGTAATAAAATTTTACAACAACAGGCGATCGAAGAAGAAGATATTAGAAAAAAATTAGCTGTACAACAAAAACAATATGAGGCAAATATTGCCCTAGAAGAAAGTAATAAACAGTTAAGAGTTGCCCAAACCTCACAGGCACAAGAGGCGGAAGTGGCAGAAATTGAGCGTCAACAAACCGTAGAAGCATCTCGCTTAAGAGCCCAAATTGCGATCGCAGAAGCAGAACAAGATTCAAAAATAGCACAACAACAGGCATCCATTGCTATTGCTAATAAAGAGAAAGAAAGATTTGCCGCCGAAGCCCAAAAAGCTCAAGCAGAAGAAGGGGTAAAAACAGCAAGAGAGGTAGAAAATGCGGAAAGACAGAAAAAATTATCTTTAATTGTGGCAGAAAGAGAAGCTGAAGAAAAACGTATTACGGATCAAAATGTAGTAGAAATTGATGTTTTCCGTCGTCGTCGTCAAGCAGAAATCGCCCGTCAAGCGGCAGAATTAGAAGCTGAATCTATCCGCACCCTAGCAGATGCTCAGAAATATAAAGCCATTGCTGAAGCAGAAGGAAAATTGGCGATTATTCAAGCAGAAAATGCTCTTAGTAATGCTAACCGCACTGCTGATTTACTCAAACAAATGATGCCTTTATTAATGCCCCAATTGCCCGAAATCGTAAAATCTCTTGCACCGCAACCCGGAGTTTTAGGGGATGCCCGAATATATGCTTTTCCCGGTATGAGTGGTAATAGTGTTAATGGTAACGGTAACGGCAATGATATTAATAAATTATTGCTTTCCACTAGCGGTTTATCTTTGATTAATACTCTATTAGATGAAGGAAAATTAGGTAACTTAGTGGCACAACTAAAGGGCTTACTGCATTCAGATTCTGGTAGTAATTCTAATCTCTCAGAGGTAAAAATCAGCAAAAATATTGATAATACTTCTACTATAGAATCTCAATCTTTAGCCTCCGATTATAATGAAGAGACAGAGGATAATTACTCTAGTGAAAACTTTGTTGAAGAAGATGAGGATTTAGATTTCTCTCCTTGGGCAGAGAATAATTAGTGTTATATTTCATCTCTTAATTTAATCGTAAAAAAGAGTAGCGAAGAGTAACAAAAGCAAGAGGTTAAAGTCTTTTGTAGAAAATTCATGAAAAATGTTAGTTAAACTGAATTAGGAATTAGGATTTCAACTAAAGAAATTTTGTCTGAATCAATTAGATATATTAATTAATCAATAAAAAGAAATTATGAACTCAAATCAACAACCTCAATGGCAAAAAAAATTAGAAGAAATAGAAGCTGAAATTTCTAATTCTAGTCAAAATCCAATCAATGCTATTAATTCTGAAAAATCTAAAAGTATGTTTTTGCAAGTTAAAAATTGGTTTATCTCTCTTCCTGCGGTTGGAAAAATCGTCGTTGGTTTATTCGGATTTGCAGTGACAATTTCTTTATTAAAAGCTGTTTTTTCTCTTGTTCAATTAGCTATTAGTTTAGCATTTTTAAGTGTTATTGTTTACTTTATTTATCAATTTTTTATTAAATCTAAATCCTAAAAGAATATAGTTTTTTGATAAAATTAATTATAACTCAGTTCAGAAATTCACAAAAATACATTTTAGTTGATTTTCTTGTTTTCAATTTTTTATGATTAATCTATCAGTTTAGGAAATTAATTTTTATCAGCAAGGAAATTAAACTCTTGGCTCTATTACCTCTTGTTGTGTAAATTATTAGTTTAGGTAGCGGATTTAGGAAACCCCTCTGTATCTCCAAGGCTGTTTCATTCTAAAATTTTCTGGTTAAGGCAGGAAATGGGGAATAGGCACTCTTGCAATAGTTTTTAATGGTTTATGGTTATAAATTGATAATCTCAACATTTTTAACTACTTCTTAATCCTCAAAGCTCTAAAACGCTATATTCTTTTACTGGCAATAGTTTTAGCGTTTTTGTATTTCTACTTTGAAACAGCCTTGCTCTGTATCTCCCCTTAAAAAGGGAGAAGGGGAAAAGAAAACTATTAAATAATAATTTATGAACTTTTAGTTTTTATTCTACTATAAACACTATTAAATTAATTAAATTAATGCTATAGAAATTATTTTCTATTAATTTATTATCACCACACTCTGAAGAGTCAAAATCTTTAATTAAGCTATTACTTAATACCATAACAAGAGTTTTTTTGTTAATATTTATTAGTTTTAACAATTGAAATTTTTGACAATAAAAATATATTGATACTGTAAAATTTTTACAATTTCCATCTACTAAAACCTGCCTAAATCTGAGATTTTTATGCTGAACTGAGGTTGATTTTATGAAAGAAGAGAATAATAATTCAATAATAATTACTAAAAATAATCCTTATATTATTTGTGGTAATCATGGGCAAAAATTACCGCCAATGGAATTAGTTAAAGATCAATATTTATTAGGTAGAGATCCTAATTTTGTTGATTTTGTCGTACCTAATGAATGGTTAGTTTTTAGTCGTATTCAGGCAACTTTTGTTTTCATTGAAAATCATTATCATATATTTGATGGCGATCGCACTTCTTCTAGTAGTAATAAGCTATACATTAATAATAATTTAATTACCCCTGATGAGGGTTATATTTTGAGACACGGGGATGTAATCAGAATTGGCAATAATGTAAATACGATTGCAACTATTGAATTTTATGACCCAACAAGGATTACAGCATTACCAAGTATTCCCGAAGGTACAATTTTAATTAATGAAAATTTAGTACAGTCTAGTACAGTAATGTTTGATCCGAATACTCCTCCCGAAAAAATTGCGGTGGTAGGGGACAAATGTTCGGCAGATGTAATTAATTTAGCTAGTCAAAAGGAAATTATCATTGGGCGGGATAAAAGTTGTGATGTGGTGTTGAATGCTCCAACGGTGTCTCGTAAGCACGTGACGATTGACTATGTCACCGAGGGCAAATGTATTGTTTCTAATTATAGTCCTAACGGCATTTTTGTAGATGGTTTTCCCATTAAAGGACGCATTACCATTAATTCAGGTACGGTAATTAAAATTGTGCCTTATACTTTTGTTTTTGACAAAGATAAATTATTAGTTGCAGATACAGGAGAAAATATCCGTTTAGATGCTCAAAATATCAGCTTAATTGTTAAGAATAAAAGGAAAGAAAAAATAATTTTATTAAACAACTTATCTATGCCCATTGAACCAAAACAATTAGTTGCCTTAGTTGGAGGTAGTGGGGCAGGAAAATCAACTTTTTTAAGAACTTTATTAGGCATTCAAAACACCACTTCAGGAAAAGTCTATTTAAACGGAGAAGATTTAGCGGAAAATTTTAATTTATATCGTCATCAAATTGGCTATGTACCTCAAACAGACATTATTCACAAAGACTTAAAAGTAGAAGAAGTTTTGCGTTTTACTGCTAAATTAAGATTACCCCCTGACATTGATATAGATACTATTATTGAAAAAACTTTAGCAGATATTGAGATGTTAGAAAAACGGGATGTTTTAGTTAAAAATTTGAGTGGAGGACAATTAAAAAGAGTATCCATAGGAGTAGAATTATTAGTTAATCCTAAGTTATTTTTTCTCGATGAACCCACTTCTGGATTAGATCCGGGTTTAGATAAAAAAATAATGCAATTATTGCGTAAATTAGCAGATCAAGGAAGAACTATTATCCTTGTTACCCATGCTACTAATAATATCAAATTGTGCGATCGCATCGCTTTTTTAGGGCAGGGAGGCAACCTTTGCTTTTTTGGTAGCTATGAAGAAGCTAAAAATTTTTTTGATTTAGAAAATAAAGATTTTGCCGATGTTTATCTTGAATTAGACAATAAAACTGCGGTGACTCAAACCGCCGAAAAATATCAACATTCCACCTACCAACGTCACAACATTGAAAATAAACTCCTAACAACTAATCCCGTTGATAAAAAGAAAGAAAAATCCAAACCCATAAAAGGTAACTTTTTTCGACAATTACTGGTTTTATCTCAAAGATACCTTGAATTGGTAAAGCGCGATCGCATCAACTTGATCATATCTCTCTTAACTGCACCCATCGGCATTATGCTAATCAACTTAGCCGCAAGAGAACGAGAACCCTTTATCATAGGAACAGAAAATGATCCTTCCATTGCACCCTTCGCTCAAACTGTGGTTTTTGTTTTTACTTGTGCCGCTCTATGGGTAGGACTAGCAGGATCACTACAAGAAGTAGTCAAAGAAAAAGATATTTATCAAAGAGAAAGACTGGTAAACCTAAACCTTCGTGCCTATCTCGGCTCAAAACTATTAATTATCGGTGCATTAGCCATCGTACAAACCTTGTTTATGGTGAGTGTCGCCCTTCCTTCCTTTGACTCTCCTGAACCAGAAATAATATCTTGGTGGGCAGGATTTGCCATTACTAGCTTTCTCACCCTTCTTAGCGCCTCCTGTTTAGGATTAATGGTTTCGGCTATGGTGACAAATATTACTCAAGCAAATAGCGCCTTACCAATTCTTTTGTTACCACAAATTATCTTTTCTGGGGTGTTGTTTGAAATTAAAGGCATAATTCAATATATCTCATGGTTAATGATTAGTCGTTGGTCTGTGGGCGCTTATGGTTCATTGGTGGATATTAATGGCTTAATTCCCGAACCAACTATCTTACCTGACGGCACAACAATGCCTTTACCATTTGAAGAAAAATATATCTATCAACCTGACTGGGATAATTTAAGTGCAAATTGGCAAATGTTATTAATTCACGCCTGTTTTTATCTCTTAATTACTTATTTTCTACAGAGAAATAAAGATATTCTTTAAGCAAGAAGCAGAGGGCAAAAGTTTTTAACTGACACTAACCCCAACACCCTAATACCCACCTGAGTTTGGAGTTCGGAGTTCGGAGTTCGGAGTTCGGAGTTAAAAGTAATAATTATTGACAAAAAAGCTGAATAAATTGATTTTAAATGAGTTTTTCCTAAATTTAATAATTTTTTATTCCAAAATTGGCTCGATGATAACTCGAGGGCGCTTTATTTTTCGATACTTTTTTCATCGAACTCAGGTAATAACCCAATCCTCTGACACCTGCAACCTGAAACCTGAAACCTTTTTCATAATTCCTAACTCGTCTTCCCCAATAACCTGACACCTGAAATAAACAATAATCAGAAATTTTTGCGTCGGACTGAGATAATATTAGGGTCTGAGTGAAAGTAAACAAAAGTTAAGTTATTTATACCTAGCCATAGAATAATTGTCCCATAAGCGATAAAATCTAGTATCGTCCATGGTAAACCGCAAAAATGAACCCTGACTAGATAACCTTAATGAGTACAGAAATATACATAAATCACCCCAATTTTGGTCTTTTATATCGATTGTGTGTTATCGATAAAAATGAGGAATTATTTACTACTCTTTATGCTCAACGTCTGTTTTTTAAAGTAGTAATACAGTCACAATCCCCACTATTTGAACCTTTAAGTCGAACAGAAGCCCGTATTTTAATGGAGAATAAATTACGCCGTTTAAGAGGTAACGGAGAATGGCAAACCTATCAAGAGGTTAATCAACTTTATCAAAATACTTTTCAATAGACTTCTTGCAATCTGAGTTCGAGATAAAATTGTCGGTTAAGGTAGGCAATAGTATTTATAATTGACATTAACTAAGGTTAAATTAATTTTTAAATACATTTTTCTCAAGAAAGCTGATTTTTTCGGAGAAAATTTCGCCAATTCTAAGTTGAAACTCCTTATTTTTCAATACTTTTTTCATCGAACTCAGGTTATTTATTGCACAAATGAGGCAACAGACAATAAGCAACAAAAAAATCGTGTCCAATCCCATAGAAATTAATTTTAAATGAGATCAATTAATTTAATTTTGCGTCAAAAAAACAGTTCTTTCTCCGTATTTTAATAAAGATTCAAGAGTAGCTAAACGATTTTTCCATGTTTCCACTTGTTCGGGATTTTCTTGGTTATGTTTTGCTAAATAATGACTGAATCTTACTTTAAATATGGATAAATCTTTCTCAAGGTCTTTTAATTTAGCTGGTGTAGGATTTTGAGCCAAATCAGAGAAGCGATCGCCTAATTTATCTGCTTGTTCTGACCATTGTTGTAAGTAAGCTGGATCAATATTAATTTGATTATTAGCTAACAGAAAAATCCATTCTTTTTGTAATGCTTGATAACGTTCTTCTGCACTTTGAAAGGGTTTTCGATAAGGAATAGGAGATGCTGTTGTTCCCTGAGTTTGTTGGAGCATTTTTTGCAAGGTGGGTTGAAAGTTCTCCGCCGCAAATAAGGCATATCCAGTGGAGGGCATATTGCGAATGGATTGAACTTGGTCAAAAGTTTCGGTGTCAGGTACGCTTAATAAACGAATACCAGGAATAACTAGACCCGAATTTTTTCCTGCTAAATCATGTACAGACTGGGTTCTAGCTTCAAAACTCCCTGTATCTAAAGCATAAGTCATTAGTACCATAACATCGACCCAACCACTGTAAATCCATTCTTCCCAATGTTGTTGTAGTACATTCAGTCTCTGGTTTCTTTCCATAGGAAATACTGCGGCCGAAAGGATTAAATCTGGGCGTTTTTCTTTGAGTCTTTGAGAAACTTCTGCGACGAAACTATCTATTTGTTTAATTTTAAAACCAGTCCAAACAGACCATGCAGAGGAAGATTTTTGAATTTTTTTCGGATCTACTCCATGACTTTCTTTGAAAAAATGACGACTGGCGGCGGTGTAACCAAAGGTTTGTTTGGTATGATTATCTTGGAAAGGATAACGAATATAATCTAATTGAATACCGTCCACGTCATAGTTAGTGGCAATTTCTTCTAAGAGGGAATAAAGATAATTTCTAACATAAGGATTGGCTGGATCAAAAAAGGCTTTTTTAAATCCGGGGGTGTGGTTAAAAACAGCTCCATTTTCATCTTTTAACACCCAAGTCGGATTGCGGGATAAAACTGGACCTAGATAGTTTTGTGGTTGTCCTAATATTTGATTATGTCCTTGATTAGCCGCCGCAAAAATCCAAGCCCAAGCGTGTAATTCCATATTTCTTTCGTGGGCTAGTTCGATCGCAGCTTTGAGAGGATCCCAACCTTTGGTCATGGGGTTTTGTTCAGGAGCAACTCGGCTAGGATAAATAGGATAACTGGCGTTAATGGTTTCAAAGAAAACGGTATTAATTCCCGCTTCTGCCATTTGATTAAATAAAGGTTCTAAATCGGCTTTAGATCTTGCTTTGACGATAGTACCTCGATCGAGCCAAATAGCTCTTATTTCTGATTGGGCAAAAGGTCTATCTACAGGGTAATTATCCCACAGTTCCCTTCTGGCATCTAGCCACATTCTACGAGCTTGGGGAAAGTTTTGACGGGCTAAGGTGGGAAATTCTACTAACAATTGTTGAGCAGATGCGATCGCTTCGTAGGCTCTATTATTACTGTAACGACTATTAGACTTTGTTTCTGTATAGCTAACATTAGTCAATTGACGATATTTAGCCAACTCTTGCACTACGGCACTCATTGAACCATCATACTTTGTATTTTGAGCTTCAGCAGTAATTAAAGTACTTTCTACCCGATAGATTAAATCTTGCAACTCATTCACCATTTGTTCAATTTCTCGGGGAGAGACTTGACTAACAGTAACGGAGGGGCGTTGAGAAATCGATAATGGTTTATTTTGAGCTCTGACAACTTCTATAAATGTGGGGGGAATGTTGATTAACCCTAGCATAAGTAAGGTTTGTTGGATCTGAGTCCAAAGGCTTTTTCTATTGAATAACATTATTTTGGCTACTTTAACTATATAAATTGATGTCGATCAAAGTTTTAAGAAATATTAAATCACTCCCCACACAATAATAACAGATGGTGTTCAATCAGTGAATAACTCTGTAGAGAGAGAGATTCGGAGCTTTAAGAGTTGGGGGTATTAGAGACTTTAAAAAATGGGTGAGTAGGTAGAGATAAATTAACTATTGCCTGAGAGGGCAAGAAGTCTATTAACTTCTCATGGCTTGTTTTTTTTCCGCCTTCAAATCTCTTTTATTAATCCCTTCTATTTCCGCATCCATCAAAGTTCTACCCGTTGCGGCAAGATAAACATCATCTAAACTAGGACGAGATTGACTGATACTAAAAATGGGCAAATTAGCTTCTGTTAATGTTTTTTCAATAGTAGTCAAAGAATTATTCTGAGGTTTGACAATTAAATTTAAAGAATTGCCCTGAGCCTGATTAATAATAATTTCTTGAACAAATGGTAAGGATGACAACTGATTTTTTGCTGTTTCCACTTCTGAATTAGGGGTAAATTCTCTGATTCTTAAAGTGATGCGATCGCCTCCTAAACGATCTTTTAAGCTAGAAGGAGAACCTTGGGCAATCACTTCTCCTTGGTCAATAATCGCTAAACTGTCAGCTAAAGCGTCTATTTCTTCTAAATAATGACTGGTAATCAAAACACTTGTACCAGACTTTTTCAATTGCCGTAGAAAATCCCAAATAATCATACGACTTTCAATATCTAAACCCACAGAAGGCTCATCCAAAATTAATACCTTCGGCTTATGTAACAAACCTGCCGCTAAATCTAGTCTCTTTCTAATTCCTCCAGAATAAGTACCACATTGGCGATCGCAATATTCTTGTAAACCTAAAAGTTGTAATAACTGATCAATTCTTTCCTTCCGACTAGAAGCAGGTAAATGATAAAGAGAAGCCTGTAAATTTAATAATTCTCTACCTGTTAAAACCTTATCAATAGCAACCTCTTGGGCAACATAGCCAATCATTTCTCTCACTTTTTTGGGTTGAGTAATAGCAGAAACGCCTCCAACTAAAACTTCTCCGCCATCAGGTTTGCCCAAAGTAGTTAAACAACGAATAGTAGTGGTTTTTCCTGCACCATTTGGCCCTAATAAACCGAAAATTTCTCCTGCTTTGACCCTAAATGAGATATTTTTTAGAGCTTGAACTTGTCCATAATTTTTATGCAGTTTTTCAACGACAATTACATCACTCATCTGACTACCATATTAAACTGACATTATCCTTAACTATAGTCTCATATTTATCGCAAAATCAGCAAAATACATTGAGAGGAATTAGGAGTTATGAAAGAGGTTTCAGGTTGCAGGTGTCAGAGGACTGGGTTATTACCTGAGTTCGATGAAAAAAGTATCGAAAAATAAAGCGCCCTCGAGTTATCATCGAGCCAATTTTGGAATAAAAAATTATTAAATTTAGGAAAAACTCATTTAAAATCAATTTATTCAGCTTTTTTGTCAATAATTGTTACTTTTAAATCCGAACTCCGAACTCAGGTGGGTATTAGGGTGTTGGGGTTAGTGTCAATTAAAAACTTTTGCCCCTTAACCTTTAACAGCCTATTCCCTATTCTCTAACTTAATCGACAATGTTATATCGGACTCAGATTAATAAGGTTTTAGCATCTCAGAACCTAAACCTTACACCTAAAACCTAAACCCTTAAAATTAGTAACTAGAGAAAACTAGGTTTATGACGAATTAAGTCAAGAAACTCCTGACGGGTTTTGTCGTTATCTTGAAATTCTCCAATCATCGCACTGGTAACAGTCCAAGAACCGGGTTTTTGTACACCACGCATAACCATACACATATGGGTTGCTTCCATAACCACCGCTACTCCTTGAGGATCGAGAATTGTTTGGATTGCCTCAGCGATTTGACGAGTTAAACGCTCTTGTACTTGCAATCTGCGAGAGTACATTTCTACTATTCTAGCTAATTTACTTAAACCTACTACTTTTTGGTTAGGAATATAAGCAACATGAGCCCGTCCCATAAAAGGTAACATATGATGCTCACAAAGGCTGAAAAAGTCAATATCTCTGACTAAGACCATTTCATTATGACCTTCATCAAAAATAGCACCGTTAACAAGTTTTTCCAAAGATTGGTTATAACCCTGAGTTAAAAATTGCATTGCTTCAGCAACTCTTTTTGGGGTTTTTAAAAGCCCTTCTCTTTCTGGGTCTTCTCCTACTGCGTCCAAAATATTGCGTACCGCATCCATCATTTGTATTTTGTTTTCTTCTTTTGCCTCATGAATTTGGGCTTCTTTGCCATTATGAGTGTTGCGATCGGGGCGACTGGCTACATTATTATATGTTTCAGTGGTGATGGAATCATGATTGTTAGGTACATTCTTGGAGTTGGAGTTGTTAGAAAATTCTGTCATAGTTTAAGTTAGGAAAAATTGATATTAGTGCAAAAGTAAAAGTAAATGGATTTGAGTATTAATTCATAAAATCTTAGCCATGGTTAACTATCAAGATGAGTATAATTGGAAAAATCAAGGTCAACTATACCTTGAGTTCTAATTTTGTCATCTCGTATATTGGCAGATTATGGGAAGAATTTATCATCAATCCTGATTAGTTTTGTTTGAGAATGAAGGTCAAACCTCAGTAAAAATAAAAATATTCAGACGAATAAAATTAAGTCGGTACTCAACGAGTTTATAAAGAACCGCCACTAGGTGCAATGGTTAACTTTTCTACTACTGCTCCTTGAGGTAACAAGACAGCGTGTAAAATAGTTTGAGCAACTGTTTCTGGAGTAAGCATCGCTGATTTGTCGAAATTAGCTTGTACTGTTTCTGTCTCCCAAATAGGAGTATTAACTGCTCCCGGGGAGATAGTGGTTACTCTAATACCGTTTGCTCTTTCTTCAACAGCAAGACATTCGCCAAAAGCGACTAAGGCTGATTTACTAACAGAATAAAGTCCCCATTCAGGAAAGAAGTTAGAAGCTGCGATCGAAGCTACATTGACGATCGTACCTTTACCTCTTTCTCTCATAGAAGGCAGTACCCCCATGACACATTGAAAAACGCTGGTCAAGTTTAAATCTAAAACCCTTTGCCAGTCTTTCAAGGAAGTATCTTTTAACAAATTGGTATAACCCATTCCCGCATTATTAACCAAAATGTCTATGGGGCCGAAATCTTCAGCAATAGCCTTAATGACAGTTTGTACCGTTGATAAATTTGCCAAATCAGTGGATACTATTTTGACCTGCCCCCCGTATTCAGAAGCTAGATCTGCGACTTGTTGCAATTTTGCTTGATCACGACTGACTAAACAAAGATCTATTCCTGATGACGCAAATGCTAGAGTAGTGGCTTTGCCGATACCACTACTAGCACCAGTAATGATCGCTCTAAGTCGGTTCGGGGCATTTTCCATGATATTATTGCGTTTACTAGATATTTTTAACGGCTAAATTCGGTTATTTCCTCTTTAGCGAGTAGTTGAAAATATTAAAGATGAATTACGACTTATTCGCCAAAATCACCAATGGCAATTATAACACTATTGGGTTGATATAACTTATTTCTGAGTTAATTATTTATTTTTTCTAATTTCATACTCTTTTACTATTGAAAAAAGTCTATATTGATTAATAATTTCTAACTATAAACATTTAGTATCCCTTTTTTATCAAACTTCGTAAATCCTTGCAATTTTCAAATTCTGCATTTTTTATAGTTGTATATTAAGTGATTCGCCCATTTTAAAACACAATTATTAAAAGCTGAATTAATTATTATTAAGAGGATTAAAGATTTTTTATTAATAGTAAACCTTAGAAATTGACAAAAGAGAAGTTGCTTTTTCTTAGAGAATGAGAGGGTTAGGAGGAAAATTTTTAAATTCTTTTGGTGTTTTGCCAGTCCAACGTTTGAATGCTCTGGTAAAGTGCGAAGGGTCTTTATATCCCAATTCATAAGCTATATCAATAATTTTCGCTTTTTTATCTTGCAACAATTCCATGGCTTTTTTATATCGTATTTGTTCGAGTAACTTATCATAAGTTAGTCCTTCTTTAGCTAGTCGTCTTTGTATAGTGCGAGGAGTTATTCTGATAATTCCTGAAACCATTTCCAATGTTAGATAACCTTCCTTTAAGAAAGGAATAATTACCAATGCTAAACGTTGAGAAAACAAAGAAGGTGGAGCAGTCTTAAATAAAAAATGATATTCCTCCTCTAAAGAAAATTTATGGGTAGATGTGGGCAAAGGCAATGATAAAAAATCACGGGGAAATTCGATCGAATTTATTGCTACACTTCGATTAATTTCAACTTCACTTAAAGGATTATCAACAAAATTACTAAAATTAGTTTGTAAGCTAATCTTTTTCGGATACCAACTTTTCCCCGCCACTATCTGAATTAAATTAAGCATCATCCGCAAGGAAAAATAACAAGCATGATCTAACATTAACTCTTTAACATAGATAAATTCTTGACATAGATAAGCCTTACTGCCCCTTTCAATTAACCAAAACCGTTCACAAGAATTAAAAAATCTACCTACATAAATTGCCGTTAGAATTGCATCATATAGCGTCAAACATTGAGTCGTCATTCGCCCCAAAATACCTAGAGAATTAAAAGAATTTCTTTCCGCTACCAACAATCCTAAATTAGAAATACCCTGTTGAAGAGCGGCATCATGAATAAAATTAAAGGCTTGATGACAAGAAATAGATAAATTATCATCCTCCAAAGCATATGTAGAAATTTTCCATTGTTTCAACAATGTTTCTGTTGGTGTTCCAACTTCCTCTAAAAAATTAACAAAAAGATGAATCGGTGCAACTCTAACAAGAGGAATAATATTTTTCATAGTTCTTAATAAAACTTAAAAGTAAGCATAAAATAAAATGAAAAAATGCTAATAATACTTACCAATAAATAAAACTGGATTGTAATTAGTTGATTGTGCTACATTTTTACTGTTTCAACACACTAAACATATCAATAAGAATCCATAAAAAATTAGTAATCTCGAAGAATTATCTCTTCTGACCTTCCTTAAAAATGAAGGAAATATCATAATTAAGTTTTTTTTGTTAAGAGAGATTTAGAATAAACTCAAACTAGAGAGCTTTTACAAAAATTACATTCAAATTAATTTTATGAGGAAAACGGTCAATTTTCTGCCTAAATCACATCTTATTTAATTTTGACAACAAGTCTTTTTTAGCCCCTTTTCAGTATAAATACTGATATTTTAACTACTTATCGGCGTAAAATGGCAAGAAAATTATCAGAAAAAATTTTATAGTGAATTTATCTATCAACATTTACAAAATTGTCAAGAATATAGTTTTATCTAATCAATTGATTCAAGTTTTATGCAGGAAAAAATAAAGGAAGAAATCAAAAAAGTCGGCTCATTAGCTCTATTTTTTTTAATAGGGTTTGCCTATATATTGATTACAATGAAATTTCTATTAGCTGAGTATGATATTGATGTTTATGTTTTTTCCAAAACAATTATTAGTGCTTTAGTAGCGGCTAAAGTTGTAGCCATTATGGATGCAATGCCTTTCATTAATCTCTATTCCAATTCTCCGGGTTACGTACGAGTAATGTATAAGAGCCTAATTTATGTGGGAGGAGTATTCCTTATTTCTTTAGTGGAAGATTTATTTCATAGTTATCGACAAGTCAATTCCATACAAGGAGCGATAAGTATATTTATTGAAACCCGTCATTTTTTCCATTTTATGGCAGTTACGATGTCGATTTCTCTAGTTTTTATTATTCATAATATTTTTCATGAAATTGACTCTTATTTAGGTAAGGGCAAACTAGCTAGATTATTTTTTGAAAAACCAACAAATTTCTAAAAAAGTTAAACCTTAGTATTTCTTTCGTAAAAATATGAAAATTTTTAAAATAATTACCCCTTTAATTATCAGTGCAAATACTGCCATTATTCCTTTTTCAGCTTATAGTCAAAATGACAGTCAAGCAACTTTTTTTACAGGTCAACCTCCTGTTTTTGTGGGAGTCAAAACTCCCGACTCCACTGTTGATTTACCCGATGCACACTATTACTTTACCTTTACTCTCCCAAGTAATTCTATAGAAGCGATCGCACAAATAACAATTCAACAACAAGAAAGCCCTGAAATGATAGCTCTCAACATTAATAACACTTCTGCATTCATTGGGGATCAAGATAATCAAGGTCAGACATTAACCATTCAACCCTCAGAATTATCAGAAGGAACAGGAGTAAATATTCTCTTTAATCCCCCCGTGCCTCCTGGTACAACTTTTACTGTTCGTTTGGAAGCGGTACGAAATCCCAGTCAAGACACCACTTATATGTATGATGTCACTGTTTTTCCTGCAGGAAATAATCCCACTGCTTTTCCTCTGGGAGTTGGAAGATTGAGTTTTTATCAATTATTTTAATTAGAATTAACTTAAAAATCTATTTTTTAGTAACAAACTAATCAGAGTGTAATTTTATGAATCAGAAATTTTTGAGCTTATTTCTTCTCATCGGAAGTTTGACAACAACTCCTTCAGTTGCCCAAATGAATACTAATATTGATGATTTACCAAATAATTCTAGCCAAGATGAAATATGGTATTGCACTCAAAACAATAAGGAAGTGTTAGTAGAAGTAAAGTTAGTTAACAACTGGCAACAAGTCATTGAAAAAGACTCATGGCAATGTGTTCAACAGTTAGTTAGTATTCCTGATAATATGCCCCAATTTTCTTGTGAGAGTGACGGAGATCA
Source organism: Cyanobacterium sp. Dongsha4 (assembly GCF_036345015.1). Classification (NCBI taxonomy): domain Bacteria; kingdom Bacillati; phylum Cyanobacteriota; class Cyanophyceae; order Chroococcales; family Geminocystaceae; genus Cyanobacterium; species Cyanobacterium sp. DS4. Next base: position 159,137 of record NZ_CP084098.1, read on the forward strand.
AATAAATTTGATAACTCTTACTTGGTTAAAAGGAGAACAAGCAAAAACTCAAATGAATAGTTGGATTGATGCTTTTCAAAAGCAAGACATGATTTGTACCACTGATGAAACTAATCCATTTTGGCAATAATGAGGTCATTAAAAGAATGATTAATATAAATAGTTTGAGTATTGTTAGCTTTTTAAGTATTTTTTTGGGACTGCAAATGCCTGTTTCTGCAGAAAACTGTATCCCTATCCCCCTAGTTGGTGGACAAGGTAGCAGTGTAACAAAAACTGTTTCTACCCCTACTATTCCCGCACCTTTTGGTATCAATATTACTCGGAATAACTGGAACACGGATTGGGCAGTACCCAGTAATAACAACACTTTTCTTCGTTATTTAGTTGAAATTAGCTCTGATGATGGAGGCCCTTTCGATATTAGAATGTATCTTAAATACAGTGACCAAACTGCAGATCAGTTTTTTAGCCAAGAAGCAGTAAATATAGTGACAAATAAACCCTTAAAAATAGAGTCAACCCCTCGCCCAGATGCTCAACCCTATCAAGTTAATTTATTTGTAGGAGGATTAGAATCCTTGGGCAAAACCTATACAGCTACTGTCATGGGATGTCATTAATTATTCAAATTCAATCATAAAGACTCACCAGATTGTGATTTTCTTCTAATTCCTCTAAACACATAACGATAACTTCCTTTATAATTAACTTTAAAATTTCTTGCCCATTCTTTATTTCCCCCATCACTATATTCTAATATATGTTCATCATCACTATTGCTAATAATTAATGACTTATTCATAATTATTTACCCTCTTTTATTATTTTTAATTTAGCTGAGATATTAACAATTAAAGTTGAGATTTAATTTCATTAATAATTTTTTCTCGCTGAGATTCTGAAGAAATATATTTCGATAAAACCTTAAGGGTAGAATTAAATAATTTTTCAGAAAATTCTTGGCTAATGTCTTCTCTTAAATTCTTTCCGATATAATATTTAATTAAAGATTCTACTGATAAATTCCGATTTTGGGCAATCATTTCTAAGTTTGCTAAAGTATCTAAAGGAATTTTTATTGATACTATTTCCGACGGACGAGGCTTAATTTTTAGAGTAAAATCTTCATTAGGATTGTTCATATAGTTTTTGTTCATAAGAGGTTGCTTTTCTCGCAGATATAATTCTAATTCGTTGATTCCTTTCAATAAAAACTACTAGCAAAAGTCGATAATTTAAGGAATAACCAATGATAAATTCCCTTGTTTCATCATTTCTAGTTGCATCTCCTGTTTGATAAAAAGGATCAAAAAATACTTCCGCCGATTCTTCAAAAGAAATACCATGTTTAATAATATTTGCTTCGGCTTTTTCATTATTCCACTCAAATTCACTTCCTTGTAAGTTATAAAAAATGTCCATATATGCCTTAATGTTAGCAAAAGATAAATTGCATGGTCACAAAGCATTAACTAAGTTAAATACCTACTAACGATTTTAAGAGATAATAGGAGATAGACCATTATTGATAATATTTTATGACTAATATTCCTCCTTCTTTAACAGGAAACGAAATCAGAGAGAAATTTTTAAACTTTTTTGCCGAAAAACAACACAAAATCCTTCCTAGTGCTTCATTAGTGCCTGAAGATCCCACTGTTTTACTGACGATCGCAGGAATGCTTCCTTTTAAGCCCATTTTCTTAGGGCAGAAAACCCCTGATTATCCCCGTGCTACTACTTCGCAAAAGTGTATCCGTACTAATGATATTGAAAATGTGGGACGCACTGCCAGACATCATACTTTTTTCGAGATGTTGGGGAATTTTAGCTTTGGTGATTATTTTAAGTCAGAAGCGATCGCATGGGGATGGGAATTATCAACTCAAGTGTTTAAGTTACCCCCAGAAAGAATTGTTGTTAGTGTGTTTAGAGAAGATGACGAGGCTTTTGCAATCTGGCGAGATGAAGTAGGAATACCAGAAAAACGGATTATTCGTATGGGAGAGGAAGATAATTTTTGGAAATCTGGAGCTACTGGTCCTTGTGGACCTTGTTCGGAGTTATATTACGATTTTAAGCCCGAATTGGGGGATTTGGACATCGATTTAGAAGATGACTCCCGCTTCATCGAGTTTTATAACTTGGTGTTTATGCAGTATAACCGAGATGCAGAAGGTAATTTAACACCTTTACAAAACAAAAATATTGATACGGGCATGGGGTTAGAAAGAATGGCACAAATTCTGCAACAAGTGCCTAATAATTACGAAACTGATTTGATTTTCCCCATTATTGAAACGGCCGCTAAGTTAGCAGACATTGACTATGGCAAAGCAGAGAATAAAACAAAAGTATCTTTAAAAGTTATTGGGGATCATGTTCGTTCCGTAGTTCAAATGATTGCCGATGGTGTTTCTGCTTCTAATACGGGAAGGGGTTATGTTTTACGTCGTCTTATACGTCGTGTGGTGCGTCATGGTCGTTTAATTGGTATTGATGGTAATTTTATCAATGAAGTGGCAGAAAAGGCGATACAACTCTTAGAAGGGGTTTATAGCAATACTAGGGAAAGGGAAAAGGTAATTAAAACGGAGTTGCAACGAGAAGAATCTGCTTTCTTGGCAACCCTTGAAAGGGGCGAAAAACTCTTAAATGAAGTGATTATTAAACTGAAACAAGACCAAAAAACCGTTATTTCAGGAGAAGATGCTTTTACCCTTTATGATACTTATGGTTTTCCTCTCGAATTGACTCAGGAAATTGCGGAAGAAGAAGGCTTAACCGTTGATATTGAAGGTTTTGAGGCGGAAATGGAAGCTCAAAGGGTGCGATCGCAATCTGCCCATGAAACCATTGATTTAACGGTACAGGGTAGCATAGACAAATTGGCAGAGCATATCCATCCTACCGAATTTTTAGGCTACCACGAATATCAATTAATTAGTCAGATTGAGGCACTATTAGTTGATGGTAAATCGGTGGAAAAAGCCGAATCAGGGAGTAAAGTTCAGTTAATCTTCAATAAAACTCCTTTTTATGCTGAATCAGGTGGTCAAATTGGCGATAAGGGCTATTTAGCTGGAGAAGATGTGTTAGTTTCTATCGAGGATGTGCAGAAAGAGTCAGGCTTTTTTGTTCACTATGGTACAGTGGAAAGAGGCACAATCAACGTCGGGCAGAAACTACGTGCTACCATTGATAAAGCCTGTCGTAACCGTGTCCGAGCCAATCATACCGCTACTCATTTATTACAATCTGCCTTGAAAAAAGTTGTCGATGAAAATATCTCTCAGGCTGGTTCTTTAGTATCCTTTGATAAGTTACGTTTTGATTTTAATTGCTCTCAAGCCCTCACTAAATCTCAATTACAACAGGTTGAAGATTTAATTAATACTTGGATTGCTGAAGCCCATACTGCTCATATCTCCGTGATGCCCTTAGAAGAAGCTAAATCCAAAGGTGCGATCGCAATGTTTGGGGAAAAATACGGCTCAGAAGTCCGTGTTATCGATATTCCTAGCGTTTCGATGGAATTGTGTGGAGGCACTCATGTTAACAATACTGCGGAAATTGGTTTATTTAAGATTATTTCCGAAACGGGGGTTGCTTCTGGTATCAGACGAATTGAAGCGGTAGCAGGTGCGTCAGTTTTAGAGTATCTCAAAGTAAGAGATAATGTGGTGAAAGAATTAGGGGATAAATTAAAAGCCAAACCCGAAGAAATTACCGAACGTTTTGCCAACATACAAGATGAATTAAAAGCAACTCAAAAAGAAGTAGAAAATCTCAAACAAGAGTTAGCTTTATTAAAGTCTGAAAACCTAATTAATCAAGCTCAAAGTATTGGAGAATTTAACATTTTAGTGGCTAACTTAGATGATTTAGATGCAAAATCATTACAATCTGCGGCCAAAAAATTACAGGAAAAATTAGGTAATTCAGCAGTTATTTTAGCTTCTATTCCCGAAGAAAATAAAGTTAGTGTTGTAGGGGTATTTAGCGATAAAGTTTATCAAGAAAAAGGATTAAACGCCAATGAATACATCCGTGAAATTGCCCTTGCTTGTGATGGAAAAGGCGGAGGAAAACCTAACTTTGCTCAAGGTGGAGGTAAAGATATAAGTAAATTAGAAGACGCTTTAACTATGGCTAAAAATAAATTAATTGAAACTTTATCTTAATCTTTTTGGTGGGCATTGCCCACCCTACTTTTTTGCAATTTTTATTAAAATAGATAGCTTAATGATGTTTCTTAACATATCAAGTATTTCTGGCTTTTTTTCTAATATTCAGAATCAGACTTTTCGTCAATTATCACAGACAGGAAAACAATCAGTTTCGTGGAATCTTATAGATAAATTTTATCGAATCGTGATTGCTCATTACAATATCATTGATTCATCTTTAAGAATGAAAAGAGATATGTCTTCTGGCAATAAAACACAAATTTCTTGGAATAAATTAGATATTTCTCCCCGATTAAGATATGAGTTGACTTGTTTAATAACAACCCTATTAAAGAATTTAGATAATTTTGATATTGACAAATTAATTAATCAAGATTCAGAATTAATAGAAGAAGATAAAACTATTGTAAAAAATGCTTATTACTCTTTAATGAAAAATATTCAATTAGTCTCTCAATTATTGGATGAGCCTTGTTTTGGTAGAGAAAAAATCGAAGAAGAAAATGAGAATGTAAATTAAGAATATTCAGGTTCTTAATCATAAAAAATTATTAATATACGTTGTTGATATACAAAAATATCATTATAAAACTGTCAATTAAAGTTACATACGCTTCTTAGAGTGACAAATACAATACCTTCGAGTCAATTTATCAACTTTGAATCAAGACTTATCGAAAAAATGAAGATTTTATAAAGACTTTATAAAGATATTGTAAAGTTATTGTGAAGTTATAAAAACTAAAATTCTTTGACCTATAATTAAGTATATAGGATCAATATACTTCTCTACTCAGTGTTTATACTGATTTGAATGCAATAATGAACAATAAAAAAAATTATTTAATAATACTAATTAGTTTGATTTTTACACTAATTTTTAGTCTAAAAGTGAGAGCAAAAGTATATAGTTTTGATTTTGAAAAAGATTTAGAAGATAATTATTTAGATCCATTTGTTTTAGATACTTATGAAGATTCTGAGCAAAATTCAGTAGGTACTATCTGGAAATCAAGGGGTATAATTATTTCTACAAAAGATACAAATAAACCAGTAGGATTATTTCAAAGTAATTGTATTCCGACAAATGGGGTTTCTTTAACCGCAAAAGAAAAAAAGTGTCAGGAGGAAAGTTACGGGAATAACGGTTTAGCTACAGGAGAAGGAAAATACTTTCTAAAAAGTAACCAGATAAGCTATAAAACTGAACCTCAAGGTAATATTTTAATTATTGAAAACACTCCTGGTAATGGCATCCCCGAAGATTCTCCCGATGGCGGTAAAATTAGATTTGATTTCGATCGCACTTTATTATCTAATGTTGTAGTGGATAAAATTGGTATTGTCGATCATGCTAAAGGTAATATCCTTGTCAAATATATAGACGGAGAAGAATATATAAAAACAATTCACCATAAACAAAGAAATCAGCTAGAATTTTATGAAATTCCTTCTGGGGAAATAGAATATATTGAAGTGACTTTTCAAGGTAATGGTGGCATAACAGAAATTACTTTTGATAAATTAATTGCCTTAGAAACAGCTAATAATTTATTTTCATCATTTACTGTCCCTAGCCTAATTATAGGAGGTTTAGGTACATTTGGTATTATTGGAAACCAAAATGAGAATAAATACTCTGATGTTTTTGAACCATTTTTTTCAGAAGATAAAAAAAATTACGATTTATTAGACTTAAAAATAGTTGAAAAAGATGGTCATCACAATAATAATAATTCTTCACTTAATCCAAACAATTCACCACCAAAAATAGAGGAAATATTATTTAATAACTCATCTGAAGTAACTACTGATGAAAGAGAAGAAAATGCAGTTTCAGTACCTGAACCACCTATGTTTATGGCTACTTTAATAGCTTTAGTATTCGGAAAAATCATAAAACAAGTACATATCACCTAATTTATTTAAACTCTAATATATAGCGTTGCCCCATCTTTATGAGATACATTTTTTGTTTACAATTCCCTCTTATTAAGCAACGATGCCATTGAATAAAAGTGTAGGCACAACATACCAAAATAAAATGTCTCATTAAATTTCTTTTATTTCTGACTTGATATTCTGATAAACCTAACCATCCCTTGATTTCACGATAAAATACTTCTATCCAATTTCTTTTTGTATAACTGTCCACTATTCAATTTACACTGACTTTTTCCCCGTTTCATTTGTCATTAAATAATCAATATCGGTGGATTTTTCAATTAAATTAAAGGCAATTTCAGTAAGATTTTTCCCACTTACTTTCAAATTCTCTTGCTCTTTCTGCGTTTGACCTTGTAAAGTTAAAATTTAAACTACTAAAAATTGACATTTTTATGACTACGGTAAAAGTGACTTTCTTACCTGATAATGTTACTGTTGAAGCGGAAACAGGTGAACCATTGCTCGATGTTGCAAAACGTGGAGGTGTTTTCATCCCCACAGGATGTTTAATGGGATCTTGCCATGCTTGTGAAGTAGAATTAGATGATGAAACTCCTATCTGTGCCTGTATTAGTTCTATTCCTAGTGGTATAGAAGAACTAACCATTAATCTTTATTCTGATCCCGTGTGGTAAATGAGTTATCGTCAGTTATCCTAGAATAATTATTTTCTTTATATAGTAATTACCGATTAGACATCGCAAAGATAAAAGCCTTGATTGACAAAAATTTTTTCCATATCTCCTATTCTTCTCTCTCTTCATCTTCAAGATTTCTCTTACATATTCCCAGTCTGATAATAGCTCTTTTTGGGGGGATATTAATGGGGTTAACTGTTGCCCCTTTCAACTGCTATTTTTTAGCTTATGTTGCTCTTATTCCCCTTATTTTTGCTTTATATCAATCATTTTTCACCGCCACTTTAGCAGGTTTTTTGTGGGGATGTGGTTATCATGGCATGGCCCTATTTTGGATTACGGGAATTCATCCCATGACTTGGATGGGTGTTCCTTGGTTATATAGTTTATTAATAGCTTTAATTTGTTGGCTTTTCATCACTTTTTGGGGAGCAATTTTAGTTACTATTTGGTCTGCATTTATTAACTTTATTATCAAAATAGAATATACTCGAAAGTGTTTTTCTTCTTGGATTATCGTTCTTTTAGGAATTAGTACTTGGTGCATTTTAGAAAAATTTTGGAGTCTTGGCTCTCTCTGGTGGTCATCTTTAGCTTATACTCAAAGCCCCTATAATTTATCCATCTTACAGTTATTAACTATTTCTGGAACAACCACTATTACCGCTTTTATTTTATTAATAAATTTTCTAATTTTTTATGCTATCAATTTATATTTTAATCCTATAAATCAAGATAAAAAATATTTTGTACCGCTACTTTTTTTGACATCTTTTGTTTTTATCTCTATCCATCTTTTTGGTTGGCTAATCTACAATATACCTCTCCAAGATTCTTCTAACAAAGCCATTAAAATTGGAATTATTCAAGGAAACATACCTAATGAAATTAAACTATATGATCCCGGTTTAGAAAAGGCGTTAATTAACTATCAAAAAGGTTATGAAAAATTGGCACAAGACAATGTTGACTTAATTATAACCCCTGAAACCGCTTTACCTTTTTTTAATGAAGATATTGAAAACAATACAAGTTTTTACAAAATAGTCAAGAAAAACAAAATACCTGTCATTTTAGGTGCATTTAAAGCTCTTAATAGTTACGATTATACTAATAGTTTATTTAGTATTAATAAAGATGGAAAAGTTATTAGTAGATACGATAAAATAAAATTAGTTCCCCTCGGAGAATATATTCCCTTTCGACAAATTTTAGGAGATTTTATCCGCCGCTTATCTCCTCTTGATACTCAGTTAGTGGCAGGAAACTATAATCAAAATTTTTCCATTGCCATGAAAGATGAAAGCAAACAAGTTAGACTGTCAGTTATTGTTGCTATTTGCTATGACTCTGCTTTTAGTGAAGTATTTAGACAACAAGCCTTAAAAGGAGGAGAATTTATCATTACCGCCGCTAACAATGCCCACTATAGCAATAGTATGCCTTTGCAACATCATGCTCAAGATGTTATGCGCGCCATAGAAACAGGGAAATGGATGGCAAGGGCTACGAATACTGGATACTCAGCAATTGTAAATCCCCGTGGTGATACTATTTGGCTTTCCAATCTTAATGAGTATCAAACCCACATAAATACCATTTACCGTCGTCATCAACAGACTTTTTACGTACTTAAAGGAGACTGGCTTAATAAACTTTTTATCCTAATTATGACAACTTATCTCTTTTTTAGAATAACTGTCAACAAATTTATTCATTTGCAGTAAAACGAATAATCTGAACTTTCACCAATTTACTTTATCATGATATAATCAATTATTGATGATACGGGTAGAAGCTCGAAAATAGGGAACTGAAAATAATCAACAATATACCCTATTTATTTTCACATTATAAAATGTGTGTCCAGAGAATCCTTTAAAATTAAACATCAATAAAAGTAGATAAGTATTAGTTGAATTAAGTTGAATGAAAATGATTAACAAGTCCAATTCTCAAGTCGAAACAAAAAATAATACTGAATCTTTATCTGATTGCTTAATGGCACAAATGCCTCCTGCCGCATTAGATTTAGTTGCTGATTTTTTTAAAGTCTTATCAGAAAGCAGTCGTTTAAATATTGTGTGTTGTTTGAGGACTGGTTCAAAGAATGTTACGGAAATTATTGATAAAACAGGGTTAGGACAAGCTAATGTATCTAAACATCTTAAAATCTTAGCACAAGCTGGAATTGTTGCTCGAACTCAGAAAGGAATTAACGTGTATTACCAAATTTCTAATCCCTTCGTATTTGAATTATGTGATTTAGTTTGTAATTCTTTATCCATTCAAATACAACAACAACACGAGCAACTAAGACAAATACAAAAAATGCACAATAACTAAACAATCAATTCACAACCGTTTTAAAACAAAAATATATCTCTATCAGTAAAAATCACAAATATAACACTGATAGATAAAAAAATCATATTAGCTCATATTTTATTCTCTCCAATGATTTAGGGGTGTTTTTCTTCTTTTTTTTTTGAATTTATTTAATTTATAAAAATCGATTAAATAATAGTAGTTTTATAAAGTTTGTGTAAAGAAAGTCACGAATCAAATAAATACTTAATAGACCTAAGTGTTATTACTTAAATGTTAATTAAAAAATGTAAACAAAATAAAGAATCTATTAAAATTAAGCTATAGAGATAGTTTTTCATTAAAATGATCCCATACAATATGAACCAAAATAAATAAAATTAAGAAACAATTTCTATATCAAATTAATTTTTTTTTGAATATAATTTATCATTACAGATGGTAAAATAGATTACAGAAAAGTAAGTAAAAAATAGACAACTCAAGGAATAATTATGAACGAATTACTTAACAATAATGGGGAAGAACAAAATTTAACTCGTGATGAGAGAGTTAAGCAGTTGAAAAATATGATTGACACTTTACATATTGCTGAAGATATTTCTCGTAATGGCTATTTAATTACCAGTTCAGAATTAGCAGATTTAATGGATATTAATGCAAGTGCTGTCACCAGTAGAGGAGAAGAATGGTCCTGGCGTAATTGGATTGTTTCTAGGGTTAGACGAGAAGGCAATCAAATTTTATGGCAATTAGAAAGGGTTGAAAAAGTAAACGAGTAAAGGCGTTATTTATTTTTCCCCAAAAATTCAGAGATAATTATGGCTTAATTTTCCTTCTTATATTATTAATTAATCTCATTTTGTGCTATCGGCAGAAGCAACAGTTTAGCAATATTTTATTTTCATAGTTTTAATCTTGTATTTTGTTACTGAATATAAATTCAATAATTAAATCACTTCTTGACTAAACATTTAATGTTGAAAGCTGATAGCCACCATAAAAACATAATATATCTTACTGCTTCAATGTGGGTCAATTTATAGAGCAGTTTAACTGCAACAAAAGTCAATTATTCACATTTATAATAACTCCGAAGCTATAACTTAATGAATATAATTTCTTCTAGTTACAAGGTAAAACTATTTCTTCAGCAAGGGGCAAAGGCTCATATGGCAAGAGTTATGTAAATTGACTATTTTCCTATGGAAGATAGAATTAGTGGAGAATGAGGTATAAAAGTTCAAAACACGACTGTAATAAAACTAATTTTTCTCTCTACATTCCCTAGTTTTATTCAAAAATACTTGTTTCCCTCAGTTTTATATAAGAATATCTGATTTGGGTAGGTGTCAAATGAAAGGTTTCAGGTTTGATTTTTTGAATATTTACCTATTTGTCACTCATATTGGCAACAAGAAAATCAATTTATCAAATGTTTTTCTCAAAATTTGTCAATTTTAACTCCAAAATCTAAACTCAACATCCAAAATTCCACTAATACTGAGGTTGTTTCTGAAAAATGATGGTTGATGTTTGGTTAATTTTTAAGATATTATGAATAAAAAATGAATAAAAAATGAAAAATCTTTATGATAAGGTTTTCACAATCTCAAAATAAACTTTTAATATTTACTGTTTTACTTGGATTTACTTTGATAGGATGTAATGGCTTGTCAGAAGTAAACCAGAGCAGTAATCCAGAAAGTGAACAAATAAATAATGCAGAGTTGAATAAGGAGGAAGGAAAAAAGAAGGTTTTAACTAGCTTCACTATCTTAGCTGACATGGCGAGAAACGTGGCTGGAGATAAATTAATTGTTGAATCAATAACCCGTGTTGGGGCTGAAATTCATGGTTATGAGCCGACTCCTAGTGATTTAGTGAAAGCCGAATCAGTAGATTTAGTTCTTTATAACGGTATGAATTTAGAACGTTGGATGGAGCAATTTTTGGGAAATGTGCAAGATGTTCCTTCTGTAATATTAACTGAAGGTGTTGAACCAATTCCGATTAGAGAAGGTGCTTATATAAATAAGCCAAATCCTCATGCTTGGATGTCTCCCCAAAATGCTTTAATTTATGTGGAAAATATCCGTCAGGCTTTTGTGGAATTAGATCCAGAGAATGCTGATACTTATAATAATAATGCTAAGGTTTATAGCGAAAAAATCAAAGAACTCGATCGCATCTTAGAGTCTGATTTAGCGAGGATTCCTGAAGATAAGAGATATTTAGTCAGTTGTGAAGGGGCATTTTCCTATTTAGCCAGAGATTACGACTTAAAAGAGATTTATCTATGGCCTATCAATGCCGAACAACAATTCACCCCGAAACAAGTGCAATCTGTAATTGAAAAAGTTGAAGCTAATGATATTCCTACGATTTTTTGTGAAACTACTGTCAATGATGAAGGACAAAAACAAGTAGCAAAAACTACAGGGGCAAGATTTGGCGGAAATCTATATGTGGATTCTCTTTCCAGTGAAGAAGGTGCAGTGCCTACTTATCTGGACTTATTAGAATACGATATTCGCACTATTACCAATGGTTTGTTAGCAGGAGTAAATAATTAGAAGTATTTTCCTAATTGAAGAAAAAACTATGTCAACTATTAGTTAACAATACCCTTTCAAAATAAAAAATTGTCAACCAAAACATAACGTAATTTTTCCCTAAAAACCTCATTTGTAAACTTTAAGGATAAAATCAATCATGAAAACCCCAACTCAACCCTTAAATATTAATTTCGATAATCTCAGCGTTACTTACAGCAATGGAAAATTAGCCCTTTATAATGCTTCTTCTAGTGTCAAACCCGGATCAATAACAGCTTTAGTTGGTCCTAATGGTGGGGGTAAATCGACTCTATTTAAAGCGATTATGGGTTTTTTAAAACCAACAGTGGGTAAGGTTAGCATTGGTAATTTATCCGTTTCTGAAGCCCAAAAATCTCAGTTAATGGCTTATGTGCCTCAAGCAGATGAAGTGGATTGGGATTTTCCCGTCAGCGTTTTTGATGTGGTAATGATGGGGCGTTATGGTTATATGAATTTCCTACGTATTCCTAGTCAAAAAGACCGTCGATTAGTAATGGAAAGTTTAGAAAGGGTGAATTTGATTGATTTTCGTCATCGGCAAATAGGGGAATTATCAGGAGGACAAAAAAAACGAGCTTTTCTGGCAAGGGCTTTGGCACAAGAGGGGAAAGTTATTCTTTTAGATGAGCCTTTTACGGGAGTAGATGTAAAAACAGAGAAAAATATTATAGACCTTTTAATACAATTGAGAGAAGAAGGACATACAATTTTAATTTCTACCCATGATTTAGCTTCTATTGCCACATTTTGCGATCGCACTATCCTTCTAAATCGTACCATCTTAGCAGAAGGAGTAACAGAAGAAACCTTTACCGAAGAAAATTTAACTATGACTTTTGGCGGTTTGCCCATGAATAGTGTTAAGCAAATATTTAATTAAGGGATTAGAGAGTTCAAAGTTAGAAATGAGGTGTCAGGTTTCAGGTTTAGGGGAGTAATGAGTAATTATCAACTATTCACTATTGCCTCTTGCCTTGTCTTAATTACTAATTTCTAATTTCTAATTAAAATGATTGTGTTTTCTAATTTAGTCTCATGGTTTCTTGAACCCTTACAATACAGTTTCATGGTGAAGGCGATTTGGGTAAGTGCCTTTGTAGGGATTGTTTGTGCGGTATTGTCTTGTTATATTACCCTCAAAGGATGGTCATTAATGGGGGATGCGGTTTCCCATGCCGTTGTGCCGGGAGTAGTAGTAGCCTACGCTTTAAATATTCCTTTTGCCCTTGGTGCGTTTATTTTTGGTTTTGGTGCAACGGTGGCTATTGGCTATGTGAAATCAAAAACTCGTCTTAAAGAAGATACGGTAATAGGTGTAATTTTTACAGGATTTTTTGCCCTCGGCTTAGTTTTAGTTACCAAAATTCCCAGTAATATCGATTTATTTCATATTTTATTTGGCAATGTTTTGGGTATCTCTCCTGAAGACATTATTCAAACTCTAATTGCAGGTAGTATCACTTTAGTTGTCATTCTTATACGCCGTAAAGATTTACTACTTTTTTGTTTTGATCCTAATCATGCTAAGGCTATCGGCTTAAATACCAAAACTATCTACTATACATTACTATCTCTTTTAGCTTTGACTATTGTAACGGCTTTACAAACGGCGGGAATTATTATGGTAGTGGCGATGTTAGTTACCCCCGGTGCGATCGCATATTTACTTACAGATCGTTTTGATCAAATGTTAATCTTATCAATAGTTAGTAGTGTTCTATCTTGTGTTTTAGGCACTTATTTAAGTTATCATTTTGATGTTTCTACGGGGGGAAGTATTGTCGTTTTAATGACTGTGATTTTCATTTTAGCGATGATTTTTGCTCCTAAATATGGCATTATCAGTCAAAATACCAAAATATCTTCTACTTAACTTGTTTGCTTATGCTTCCAATAACAAAATAATCTATCTTCTGAGTTAAAAATAACGGATATTATCGCACTGAGGTCAAGAATAGAGTTTTTTTTTGATAAAATTTTCTTACACCAGTTATTGATTACTGCTATACGATAATGACAACTCATTTTATTAGTACGGAAATAGCCTTACCGACGAATCCTCTTATCCTTAAACAGAAAATTGAACAAACATTAAATCAACAGGGTAAACCTTTAAGATGGGCAATTACCTCAGTGAATGAAATAGAAAAAAAAGTTAAAGTAGAAGCAATAATAACCAAATAAGTGACAAACAATAAACCTTACTCCACAGTTTTAATTATTCCCACAGGAATCGGTGCTGATATAGGCGGTTATGCAGGAGATGCACTACCCATAGCTAGAGCCATAGCACAAGGATGCGATCGCCTCATTACCCACCCTAATGTTATGAATGGGGCAAATTTATATTGGTCAACAGATAACATCTATTATGTAGAAGGATACGCCCTCGACCAATTTGCCAGTGCCAAATGGGGATTGCAACCAGTCAGACAAAATAATATCGGTATCATTTTCGATCAAAGTATTGAAACAGAATTACTCTACCGACATATACAAACTATTGATGCTGTTAGGGCAACTTTAGGAATAGAAATCAACGAATATATTATTACCGATGAACCATTAGGAGTAGAGTTAAGAATTGCCGATAGTGGAGCAAGTTGGGGTACAATCAAAAACCCAGATAGTTTATTAAGAGCAGGAGAAAAACTGATTAAAGAAAAGAAAGTTAATGCTCTTGCCGTTGTTGCTCGGTTTCCTGATGATAATGATAATCAAGCCCTACAAAACTATCGTTATGGAGAAGGTGTTGACGCTTTAGCAGGAGCGGAGGCAGTGATTTCTCACTTATTAGTAAGAGAGTTTCAAATCCCTAGCGCTCACGCCCCTGCTTTATCCCCTTTACCCTTAGATATTAATATATCACCAAAAGCGGCCGCTGAGGAATTAGGTTTTACATTTCTTCCTTGTGTGTTAGTTGGTTTAAGTCGAGCACCTCAATATACCTTAATGAAAGATAACTATAGTTTTTGGGCAGAGGATGTGGATTGTTTAATTATTCCTGCAAATGCCTGTGGTGGAAGTGCAACCCTAAGTTTTAGCGGTTTAAATACTTTAATCATTGCCGTAAAAGAAAATAACACTGTTTTAGATGTCACCCCAGAAAAATTAGGCTTAAATGTTGTCACCGTTAACTCTTATTTAGAAGCAATTGGAGTAATGGTTGCCCATCGTGGTGGCATTAGTTTACAAGCGTTAAAACCGAAAATAAATTCTATTTTTACTTTCTAGCTTATATGGCAATCCTAATCTTAACCTCAGTTTCAAACTAGAATTTTAGGTAAAAGTCGGCAACAAGCAAAGTTAAAAAAGCAAGAGACAAGCCCCTTGTGTCTCCAGGGCTGTTTCATTCTAAAATTTTCTGGTTAAGGCAGGGAATGGGGAATAGGCACTCTTGCAATAGTTTTTAATGGTTTATGGTTATAAATTGATAATCTCAACATTTTTAACTACTTCTTAGTCCTCAAAGCTCTAAAACGCTATATTCTTTTACTGGCAATAGTTTTAGCGTTTTTGTATTTCTACTTTGAAACAGCCCTGCCCTGTGTCTCGCCTTTTAAGGGAAGAAGAGCAAAAGTGTTTAATTAACACGCTTCCCTAACACCCTAAGCCCGTATTTCTCCTCAATACCTTAATACCCTAATACCCCAACTAATGACTTCTACCTATTATTAATTATTTCTGTCTCTCTCTTCATATTTTACTAATAGGAAAACGAGGCTGAGGATTAAAAAATAAAGCCCTAACAACAGCTTTTCTCAAATCAGATGTTTCAGTTGCTTTTTCTATCCAAAGAGTTTCATAATAAAAAAATGAGATACCTAATCTATGTCTTCTTGCTTGTCTAACTTTATCTTCAATAAGAGTTATCGGTGTTGGATTGTTTCTTAATCCCGTTAGAATTGCAACTCCAGTTGGTATTTTTTTACGAGCATTTTGCACTTCAGGTAAATTTAACTCTCGAACAAAACTTTTCAAATCGGGGCGATAAACTTGAATAATTAATTCATCGACAATACCTAAATCAACCCATCTTTTCCAATCCTGTAAAAAGAGATTATAAGCAGTAGAGTAAGGATTAGGAGCAACAGAAAAAATAAAATTGCGATTTCTTTGTTTAAGAAGAGTATTTAATCTCACCATGAAATCAGTAATCTTATCAGCACGCCATTTTACCCATTCTCTATCTTGAGGATTAGCGGGAGGATTTTTTTTCGTTTCTTGTTTATAAAGATTTACAGTGTAAGGATCATAGCCGAAGTCTCTTGGTAGTGCCATGTGATCATCAAATTGAATACCATCTACTCGATAGCGAGTGCAAATTTCAAGAATTAAATCAGTGATAAATTGTTGCACTTGAGGATGAAAAGGATTTAGCCAGACAACCTGCCCTGCCGCACTATCCCCCATCTTACTACCATCTCGCCTATTGGTTAGCCATCGGGGATGCTTGGTTGCTAACTCAGAAGAGGGAGGAGTCATAAAACCAAATTCAAACCAAGGTACAACCAAAAGTCGGTTAAGATGACCTTGATAGGTAATTTCGGCAATTATATCTTGGTTATTACCTGCTTTAATGATAGGTATTCCCACTCTTTTAGCCACAGCACTATCATAAGAAACATAACCAGAATTCCAGACAACAGGGTAAATAGTATTAAAGTTAAGTTGAGCTAATTCTTGAATGCTTGATTCTAATTTAGGAGTATCTAACCATATGTCGCTATCATTTTTTGTAATCCAGACTCCTCTAATTTCCGAAGGGGATGTTTGACCCCATATTTTTGAAGGTTGGGGCAGTGTGATGACCATTAGTAGGGAGATAATAAACAAAATTACTATTTTTTTCATTCTTCAACTATCATTAAATTTTATAGGTCGTTTTATTGTTGTCTAAAAAGCGTGGTTACTTGTTTTTGATATTTTTTTTCATTTCAAATAATTTTCACTTTCACCATAATATCAGATGAAAAATTTTCTTATGATTTTCGCAGGTGGATTATATCGAAATAGCTTCAGTTTGATATAAGAATATCTGATTTAGACAGGTATCAAATATTCAGATGGCATATTTTCTCAACATTTATTAGTGAGTTAAAGAATTAAAAATCAACAAATTCCCACAAATTTGATATTGTTGCTAAATCAATGAGGGCAATAAGAGTTATTTTGTCGAGGTAACAATTATTTTTCTCATTTTCTAAAATGGCTGTTTTTTGCTTTTTTCAAAGTGTTAATACAGATTACCGAACAATTGAATGTACCCTCAGACACAGACTAACCCTAATCCTATGTTAAAATCAGCTATAAACATGGCATAGGGTGAGTAAAGACAATTATGTTTGAACGCTTCACAGAAAAAGCGATAAAAGTGATTATGTTAGCCCAAGAAGAAGCTCGTCGCTTGGGTCATAACTTTGTTGGCACTGAGCAAATACTGCTCGGTTTGATAGGAGAAGGCACTGGAGTAGCGGCAAAGGTGCTCAAATCTATGGGAGTCAATCTCAAGGATGCTCGGATTGAAGTAGAAAAAATTATTGGGCGTGGTTCTGGTTTTGTGGCGGTAGAAATTCCATTCACTCCTAGAGCGAAAAGAGTCCTAGAATTATCTTTAGAAGAGGCTCGTCAATTAGGCCATAATTATATCGGTACAGAACATTTGCTTCTCGGTTTAATTCGTGAAGGAGAAGGAGTTGCCGCTAGAGTTTTAGAAAATCTGGGAGTGGACTTAGGCAAGGTTCGCACTCAAGTAATTCGGATGTTAGGTGAGACAGAAACCACTGCAGTAGGTGTGGGTGGTGGTAGTCGCTCTAATAAAACTCCTACTTTAGATGAATTTGGTTCTAATTTGACGGTTTTGGCGGTGGATGGAAAATTAGATCCTGTGGTTGGTCGTCAAAAAGAGATTGAACGGGTTATTCAAATTCTCGGTCGTCGCACCAAAAATAATCCTGTGTTAATTGGTGAACCGGGGGTTGGTAAAACTGCGATCGCAGAAGGTTTAGCTCAACGTATAGCGAATAAAGATGTTCCTGATTTATTGGAAGAAAAAAGAGTTGTCACCCTTGATATTGGCTTATTGGTAGCTGGTACTAAATATCGTGGTGAGTTTGAAGAAAGACTCAAAAAAATTATGGATGAAATTCGTCAAGCAGGAAATGTTATTCTTGTAATTGATGAGGTTCATACTTTAATTGGTGCTGGGGCGGCAGAAGGTGCGATCGATGCGGCAAATATCCTCAAACCTGCTTTAGCTAGAGGTGAATTACAGTGTATCGGTGCGACAACTCTTGATGAATACCGTAAGCACATTGAAAGAGATGCGGCTTTAGCAAGACGTTTTCAGCCCGTCATGGTGGGTGAACCTAGCGTAGAAGAAACCATCGAAATTTTATTCGGGTTACGTGAAAAATATGAGCAACATCACAAGCTCAAAATTGCTGATGAGGCTTTGGCGGCGGCGGCTAAATTGTCTGATCGTTATATCAGCGATCGCTATTTACCTGATAAAGCCATTGACCTTATTGACGAAGCAGGTTCAAGGGTACGCCTTTTAAATTCTCAACTTCCTCCCGAAGCTAAAGAGTTAGACCAAGAATTAAGACAAGTTCTGAAAGAAAAAGATGAAGCGGTGAGATCCCAAGATTTCGATAAAGCAGGAGAATTGCGCGATCGAGAAATGGAAATTAAAGCCGAAATCAGATCTTTAGCAGATCAGAAGAAAAAAAGTGCCGATATTAACGATAATCCCATTGTCGATGAAGAAGAAATAGCTCATATCGTTGCTTCTTGGACTGGTGTACCTGTGCAAAAATTAACCGAATCTGAAGCTGATAAACTCTTACACATGGAAGAAACCCTCCATCAAAGAATTATCGGTCAGGAAGACGCTGTAAAAGCTATTTCTCGTGCTATTCGTCGAGCTAGAGTTGGCTTGAAAAATCCTAACCGTCCGATCGCATCTTTCATCTTTTCTGGCCCCACTGGTGTAGGTAAAACCGAACTTACCAAAGCCCTTGCAACCTATTTCTTCGGCTCGGAAGATGCAATGATTCGCTTAGATATGTCAGAATTCATGGAACGCCATACTGTTTCTAAATTAATTGGCTCTCCTCCCGGATATGTAGGTTACAACGAAGGAGGACAGTTAACAGAAGCCGTTCGTCGTCGCCCTTATACTGTAGTGCTTTTCGATGAAATTGAAAAAGCCCATCCTGATGTATTTAACCTATTGTTGCAAATTTTAGAAGATGGACGCTTAACTGATTCTAAAGGTCGTACCGTTGACTTTAAAAACACTCTCTTAATCATGACCTCTAACATCGGTTCAAAAGTCATTGAAAAAGGTGGCGGTGGTTTAGGATTTGAATTGGAAGAAGACCAAAATGAATCTCAATACAATCGCATTCGTTCTCTAGTTAACGAAGAATTGAAAAACTACTTCCGTCCTGAGTTTCTCAACCGTTTAGATGAAATTATCGTCTTCCGTCAACTCAATAAAGAAGAAGTGAAAGAAATTTCGGAAATCTTGTTAAAAGAAGTCTTTGCCCGTTTAACTGAGCAGGAAATAACTTTGCAAGTAACCGATAAATTCAAAGAACGTTTAATAGAAGAAGGATTCAACCCTGCTTATGGAGCTAGACCTTTACGTCGTGCTATAATGAGACTACTTGAAGATATTTTAGCCGAAGAAATTTTATCTAAACGTCTTCAGGAAGGTGATTCCGCCATTGTGGACATTGGCGAAGATGGAAAAGTCATCATCAATGCCCAAAGAGAAAATCCTTTATTAGCAAAAGCTAACTAAATTTGGGTTTGGATAGAACGCCCATGCACATCTTAACTCCTTTCAGTCGTGAACGGAGTTGGGAAATAAGTTTCAAGTCCTAGGGAAGCGTGTTAATTAAACACTTTTGCCTTTTGCCCTTCCCCCTAAATAAGGGGGATAAATGGGGGTTTCCTTTTTGCCTCTTGCCCCTTGCCCTTCACTTCTAGCTCATCAGAGACTCAAAATTGGATGCGATCGCGGTTATTCCCCGATTCTACGTTTTTTTCAATAAATTCGATAATTTTATCAGCAATGTCAATATTAGTTGCCTTTTCTATTCCTTCTAAACCGGGAGAAGAGTTAACTTCCATCACCACAGGACCGTGATTAGAACGTAGCAAGTCAACCCCCGCAATCCTTAATCCCATTGCCTTAGCTGAACGAATAGCGGTGCTTCTTTCTTCGGGAGTGAGTTTAATTTTCTCTGCCTTGCCTCCTCGATGAAGATTCGATCGAAATTCCCCTTCCGCCCCTTGTCTCTTCATGGCCGCTACCACCTTATTACCCACCACAAAACAACGAATATCTGCTCCTCCTGCTTCTCTGATAAATTCCTGTACCAATATATTCGCATTCAAACCCCTAAAAGCCTGAATTACTGACTTTGCCGCTTGATAAGTCTCGGCTAATACCACTCCAATCCCCTGAGTGCCTTCCAATAGCTTAATCACTAACGGAGCACCGCCCACAGTCTCGATTAAGCCATCAATATCTTCCGTATCATGGGCAAACCCCGTCACAGGTAAACCAATGCCTTCCCTAGCTAAAATCTGTACACACCTTAACTTATCGCGCGATCGAGATATAGCCTGAGATTCATTAGCACTAAATACCCCCATTACCTCAAACTGACGCACCACAGCACAACCATAGAAAGTACGAGAAGCTCCGATGCGTGGTATGATTGCATCAAAATTTTCTAACTCCTTGCCACCGTAAACTACCGAGGGTTTATGGGAGGTAATGTTCATATAGCATCTCAGATAGTTAACGACCTTTACTTCATGTCCCCTTTTTTCTCCTGCATCTCTTAATCTTCTGGTGGAATAAAGGCTACTATCTTGAGATAAAATAGCGATTTTCATGGAATCTTCTCAAATTAATTTTTCATCTTCCTTATTGTACATTTACAATTGATTTAAAGAAATTGTGAAAATCTCGTTAGTAAGTGCTATAATGTGTTAACATAATCAAAGGCAATAATATTCTATTCACCGTTGCCAAGTATTTTAATTAGGTCTAACAATTAACTTATGAATCCTGTCATAAATTGCTTAATTATTTATGTGTATTGAATCGTCAAAATTACTAAGCTATTTCAGGAATGGTAAATAATGTGTCTAAGGATAGATAAAATGTAATGGTTGCAATAAAATCCTCGCAATCATCACTCTTTTCTTTATATTTAGGTTGGTATGTATAAATTTTCAATTCATACTCATCTCTGACTAGACATAATAACCAAGTAAGCGTAATTGTTAGCATCAATTGTCATTATTAGAAAATTTAAGAAATATATGCCTAGAAAGCAAGTAATTCACCCAATGGTGAAGTTGCAACAAAAAGTGTCTTCTTTAGTAAATTCACAGATTATAAGTCCTGATGATAGTATAGGAAAAATAGCTCTGCTTTTCGGCAGTGATTGGGCTTTTCTGAAATCAGAATTAATATCCTTTGGTTTTTCAATGCAAGATCCTGTTCGTGACTTATTAGTAGTACAAAAATGGGATGATTAATAAATGGGTAAGTAAAGTTAATTGAATGTTTAAGTTGTGAAAGGGTAAAAATGCACCAAGCAAAGGCAATTAACAATTAGTGATTAAGTCAAGCCTAAAACTCGCATCTGAGGTCTAAAACCTGCAATTTGCCGCCTTTTAAGGTCTTTCCTATGCTATTTATTTTTACAGACTTAGATGGTACATTACTCAATCAAAATGACTATCGTTACGATGATGCCTTGCCAATTTTAGGGGTTTTAGAGAATAAAAATATTCCCGTTATCCCCGTCACCAGTAAAACAAAAGCGGAAGTTGAAAGTCTATGTAATAAAATAGGCTTAAATAGTCCTTTTATTACTGAAAATGGTAGCGGTATTTTTATCCCAAAAGGTGATTTTCGTTTTGATACAACACAAGCATTAACTACAGATTTGTATAAGTATATAAGTTTAGGTCTTGATTATCATAACGCCAGAGGTATTTTAGGGGAAATATCTCAAAAGTTAAAAACTGATTTAGTGGGTTTTGGGGACTTATCTCCAGAAGATATTGTTAATTTAACTGGTTTATCTTTAAATGAAGCGATTTTAGCCAAAAAAAGAGATTTTACAGAGCCTTTTCTTACTCCTAAGCACATTAATGCCGACTTATTACAAAATATTGCCAAAGAATATCAAACTACAATAGTAGTGGGCGATCGCTTCTCCCATTTAATTAGTGAAAAAGCGGGGAAGGGAAACGCAGTGAAATGGCTACTCAATCATTACCATAACCGTGAGGAAAAAATAGCAACTATAGGTTTGGGGAATAGTCCCAATGATATTAGTTTATTAGAAAACGTAGATATTCCTATTATCATCCCGAATCCTGATGGAGTACACAAAGGATTACAAAATAAGAATTGGCAAGTTGCCCCCCATAGCGGCAGTAAAGGATGGAGTCAAATTATTACAGAAATAATTTTAGGTCATAAAATATGATAGCTTTTCCCGATTTTTTCGTTGATTAATAAATGTTTGAAACGTTAAACCTAAAATCTGGTCTTTCTAACACCTGAAACCTGACACCTAACCTTGTCCGATATTCTTAAACCGAACTGAGGTTAAGATAAGACTGTGCAAAATCTAAGTTATGATTAAATACTGCATAAAAAGTATGAAGAAAAGTTAAAAATGAAAGTTTTAATTACTGGTGGTGCAGGTTATATCGGGTCAGTTTTAACCCCGACACTTCTAAAGAGAGGTTACGAGGTAACTGTTGTTGATAACTTTATGTTTCATCAAAATAGTCTCGCTGATTGTTGCCAATACGAAACTTTTAATGTTGTCAGAGGCGATTGTCGAGATGAGTCTTTAATGAAAGATTTAGTTAAAGATGCAGACGTAATCATTCCCCTAGCGGCTTTAGTGGGAGCTCCCTTATGTAATCGGGATAAAATCGCTACTGAAACCACAAACAGAGATGCAATTCAAATGTTGTGTCGTCTAGCCAGTAAAGAACAAAGATTTTTAGTACCAATTACCAATAGTGGTTATGGTGTCGGTGAAAAGGGTAAATTTTGTACAGAAGAAAGTCCTCTACGCCCAATTTCTACCTATGGAGTGACTAAAGTTGAAGCAGAAAAAGCCATCTTGGAAAGAGAGAATAGTATTAGTTTCCGTCTTGCTACTGTCTTTGGTATGTCTCCGAGAATGCGTATTGATTTGTTAGTGAATGATTTTGTCTATCGTGCTGTAACTGATCGCACTGTTGTATTATTTGAGGGACATTTCAAGCGTAATTATATTCATATTCGTGATGTGGTGAATGTCTTTTTACACGGATTAGATAATTTTGAGGCGATGAAAGGAAAACCTTATAATGTGGGCTTAGAAGACGCTAATCTTTCTAAACTGGAACTATGTGCCGAAATACAGAAGCAAATTCCTAGTTTTGTTTATATGGAAGCTCCTATTGGCGAAGACCCAGATAAAAGAGATTATATTGTTTCTAATGCCCGTATTTTAAGCACTGGTTTTGAACCCCAATGGCCTTTAAGTCGAGGTATTAAAGAGTTAATCAAGGGTTACACGATGATTCGTAATACTATTTATTCCAATGTTTAACTAAAATTTTCGGTGTTGAAAAGGTGACAGGTATCACCTGAGTTTGATATAAATTTGTCGGTTAAGGTGAGCAACAGGCAAAAATATTTAATTAACACGCTTCCCTAATATCTCAACACCTTAAGGGTTGAATATATTCAACCCCTAGCCCCAACATCTCAACACCCCCATACCCGAATTCGGATTTTTTTCTATCCCCAGCGAAAAACTGTTGCACCCCATGTCAAACCTGCACCAAATCCAGAGGTAACGATGGTATCTCCTGCTCTAATTTTTCCTTTACTAACAGCTTCATCTAAGGCTATGGGAATAGATGCGGCGGAAGTGTTGCCATATTCGCTCAGATTTGAGATTACTTTCCATTTGGGGATATTAAGTCTTTCGGCTACTGCATCGAGTATTCTTTGGTTTGCCTGATGAAGAATCAACCAATCTATCTTTTCGGTGGTTAAGTCTGCTTTGTAAAGGGCTTTTTCTATGACTTCGGGAACTTTATTAACAGCAAAACGATAAACTTCTCTTCCATTCATGGTAATGGGGTTATATTTTCCCTGAGTAACTTGATGATTATTTCCTAGTTTTTGAGTTTCTCCTGTGAAGGCAAGATTTAGACAGCCGTTAAGTGTTCCATTACTACACATTTCAAAACCTAACAGGTTATCTTTTTCCTTGCTACCTTGACAGACTACTGCACCAGCACCATCACCAAATAAGACACAAGTAGTGCGATCGCGCCAATCAACCCAACGAGATAAACAATCTGCACCTATCACAAGGATATTCTGATAAACTCCATTGCGTAAAAATTGGGAAGCAGTATTTAAAGCAAAAACAAATCCTGAACAAGCGGCAGTTAAATCAAAAGCAACAGCACGAGAAGCCCCCAACATTCCTTGAACTTTACTAGCACTACCAAATAGGTCATCTGGGGTAGATGTTGCTAAAATAATCATATCAATATCTTCCGAGGTCAAACCTGCATTGAGAATGGCTTTTTCCCCTGCTTTCACCGCTAAATCAGAAAGAGATTCAGAGGAACAAATATGGCGTTTTTGAATACCTGTACGAGTTTTAATCCAATCGTCAGAAGTATCAACTATTTTGCTTAAATCGTGATTATCTAGGATTTGTGGGCTAGTGGCTGAACCGCTACTGATGATTGTTACCCCTCGTTTTATTTGCTCCAATGATTTTCTCCTTTTTTGTGATGATGTTAATTATTAATTGTCGATTATTATGGTTTTATATTAATTATTTAGACTATCATACCACCCTAGTTTCACAACAGCGATAAAATGGTTTGAGATGGATTTTGATAACGAGGAAAAGTTAAAGCTAATGAAAATCGCTCCCTTACCTAATAACGAGTCCGAGCGAATTGAAGCCCTATTAAGATACGATATTTTGGACACGGAATTTGAAAAAGCCTATGACGAGATTACGCAATTAGCCGCCGCCATTTGTGGTACTCCTGTCGCTCTAATTAGTCTCATAGATCGCGATCGCCAATGGTTTAAATCTAAAAGAGGTATTGAACCGAGGGAAACTCCCAGAAATTTGGCCTTTTGCTCCCATGCTATTCTCGATACAGAAATATTTATCGTTGAAGATGCCTCTCAAGATGAACGCTTTGCCGATAATCCCTTAGTTTTAGAAAATCCTCCTAATATCCGTTTTTATGCAGGCGCACCTTTAATTACACCAGACGGATTTGCACTAGGTACATTATGCACCATTGACTCTCAACCACGTTGTTTAACAGAAGAACAATTAAACTCTCTAAGAATACTCGCAAAACAAGTTGTTACCCAGTTAGAGTTAAGATTAGCAATGAAAACTCTACAAAACTATTCTCAAGAATTAAAAGAATTAAATGCTAGTAAAGATAAATTTTTTTCTATTATTGCCCATGATTTAAAATCCCCTTTTAACACAATTTTAGGATTTGCTGAAATTCTCAAAAATAATATTTTAGAGCTTACCAAAGAAGAGATAGAAGAATTAGCAGGGGAGATATATAGTTCTGGTAAAAATGCCTTTAAATTATTACAAAATCTTTTACAGTGGTCTAGGTTAGAAACAGGAAATATGCAAATCAATCCTGAAATATTAGATCTTGATAAGTTAATTAAGGAAGTTTTACTAATTATTGGACCAATAGCAAAGGAAAAAAATATTCAAATTCATACTAATTTTTCAACCAATAATTTTATGGTGAAATGGGACTATAATATGTTAGTTTCTACCATTCAAAATCTATTAACTAATGGTATTAAATTTACTCCTTCAGGAGGAAAAATCACCATCGAATTAGAAGAAAAAGAAGCTCAAATACAGGTAAATATTATTGACAATGGGGTAGGAATGACAGAAAAACAACTGGAAAATTTATTTAAAATTGATTGTTGTCAAACAACGGAAGGAACATCAGGAGAAATAGGAACAGGATTAGGCTTATTATTGTGTAAGGAATTTGTGGAAAAAAATGGAGGTCAAATTTGGGTTAAATCTCAAATCAATCAAGGATCAACTTTTTCTTTTACTATTCCATTGAGGTGATTAACCTAAGTTTGGTTTAAGTTATCGCCTTGTGACTTTTATGTTTACAAAAAAGGATTTTTATCTTGAACTCAGGCTAAATTTAATTTAAATTAAATTAGCCCTAAATTAACAAATTCAAAAGGCAATGGATAACTAAACTCAAGCCAAAAACAAACCGTATTGGTTATAATAATATACCTAAAGTGGAGAGATGGCAGAGTGGTTGAATGCGGCAGTCTCGAAAATTGCTAAGGGGTAACACCCTTCGAGGGTTCAAATCCCTCTCTCTCCGTACTTTTATTCTATTGTTGATAATATCATTTGGTAACTTTAGTTGTACCATTTAACTTAATTAAATAGGCAGAAAGAGAGGAAATTGTGGGAACTAATTTAGACTTGAAAAAAGTAAATAAGCAGTTGTCTAAAATTGCTAAAGAGTAACACCCTTCGAGAGTTCAAATCCATCTCTCTCCGTTGCAGATATAGCTATTCCAGCTAACCATCCCGTAGTCCAAGCATTCTGAAAATTAAATCCCCCCGTTACTCCATCAATATCTAAAATTTCTCCTGCAAAATATAAATCAGAGCATTTTTTACTCATCATCGTTTTAAAATCTATTTCTTTTAAACTCACACCTCCACAAGTAACAAATTCATCTTTAAATACTCCTTTTCCCTGAATTTGATATGCACCTCTTATTAATTCTTCTGTCAATTTATCTATTTCTTTTTTTGTAATTTCAGCCCAAGTTTTGTCCCGATTAGTTAAGCTATAAGTAACCAAACTTTGCCATAGTCTTTTTGGTAAATCAAAACCATGATAATTAATAACTTTTTGTTTAGCTATGGTATCTTTACAGCTAATTAACTCTTTCTTGACTGATTCATAATCTTTTTGAGGAAGCCAATTAATCACTAACGGTAAATTATATTTATTATCATGTAAAACCCTTGCACACCATGCTGATAATTTTAGAGTAGCAGGTCCACTTATCCCCCAATGAGTAACTAATAAAGCACCATTTTGCTCTAATTTTTTACCTTTTTTTAGAGATAATTTTAATTGAACATTTTCGCAAGTAATTCCTGCTAAATCTGCTAAACGTTGGTCTTTTATTTTAAAGGTAAATAAAGAGGGAATAGGAGTTTGTATCGTATGCCCCAATTTTTTTGCCCATTGATAACCATTAGGATTACTGCCAGTCGCAATTAATACTTTTTCAGCTTCGATAATTTCCCCTGATTTAAGAGCAATATTAAAGCCTAATTCTGATTTATCAATATCCTTAACAGGAGTTTGAGTATAAATTTTTACCCCCAATTGAGTAGCAGTTTCGGTTAAGCAGTCAATAATCGTTTGAGAGTTATCGGTGACAGGAAACATACGCCCATCGCCTTCAGTTTTTAACTTAACTCCTCGTTTCTCAAACCAGTTAATGGTATCTTGGGGTTGAAAACGAGAAAAAGCACCTCTTAATTCTCTACCACCACGAGGATAATTATTGACTAATTCAGAAGGGTTAAAGCAATGATGAGTAACATTACATCTACCTCCCCCCGAAATTTTGACTTTTGTGAGAGGTTGTTTTCCTGCCTCTAGGATAGTCACCGTCAGAGGAGGATAGCCAGAAACACAATTTATTGCCCCGAAAAATCCTGCGGCACCTCCCCCAATGACTACTACTTGCGATTTTTTGATCATTTATTTTTTTAGTTATCTGAGTTTCAAGAAAAAATTATTAAACAAGGTATTGATTTCGATACTTATTTAACTATGTAGTGTTTTTTATTTTGGCCACTCATGCTTTTGGGCATAGTAAAATAACCTCATATTGCAATCAGTTGTTAGGGTATAATTAAACACGAAATTAAATTTTTATACAATTTAGAATAAAGTTGAATGGCGCCTCAATTAAAAATATATGTCCCCCCTCATCCTTTAATCAAACATTGGCTCGGAGTTGCAAGAGATAAAAATACACCTACTACTCTATTTAAAACCGCTATGGTGGAATTGGGACGTTGGTTAACCTATGAGGCAATTAGAGAATGGTTGCCGACGATGGATGTGACAATTGAAACTCCTCTTGCCTTTGCACCAGCCACTTTTCTAAATCCTGAAACAAAAATAGCAATTATCCCTATTTTGAGGGCTGGTTTAACCCTTGCTGAAGGTAGTCAAACTATATTACCTTTAGCTTCTACTTATCATCTTGGAATGATAAGAGATGAAAAAACACTTACCCCAACCTGTTATCTAAATAAATTACCAACACAATTTACTGCTGATACTCATATTCTAATTCTTGATCCTATGTTGGCCACTGGGGGTACAATTATATTAGCGATGGAAGAAATTATCAAACGGGGTGGGAATCCTGATCTAACTAGAATTGTTTCCGTAGTATCTGCACCTCCAGCCTTACAAAAATTAAGTGCTAGTTATCCTACTCTTAATATTTATAGTGCCATGATTGATGAGCAGATCAATGATAATGGTTTTATTGTACCGGGTTTAGGTGATGCTGGCGATCGCACTTTTGGTACTGAATAGAGAGTTAGGAGTTAGGAGTTAGGAGTTATTTATTATCAATATTAATCATATAATTATCCATAATTTCTTTTAACTTTTTTTTCGTGACTTCTTAAATAACTTTGATGTTGGGCTTTTGAGATTTTAATTGATAGTCTAAAACTGCCCCATGAAAAATATATTTTGCTGACAAATTACCAGCATTTGTTATGGCTACATCCCCTAATTTAATGGGTGCTAATTTTCTGGATTCTTCTCTAATATTTTTTCTGCTTTTCTTAAAATAGTTCCAGAAACATCTCCTCTCATTAGTTAGATAATTATCATCTGAACTTACTATAATGTAGAATTATGAATCTTTACTTTCTACAAACATTAAATGATTATCAGATGGAAAAATCTCTTTTTTTGCATTATATGAAACCTAATTTAAAAGCCCAACGAATAAGAATACAAACTAGCACTATGCGATCGCATCTCAGTTGTTTTTTACTATCATTAATTTGCTTATTCACTGGTTTAACGAATTTTTCTTATGCTCAAGACAATCAATCTTCTGATTCACTCTCTATATTAGCCAAACGTTGTCGCTACTATTATATTCGTTCTCGTGCAGGAGATTCTCGTGCCACCTACTTATTGATTAGTAAAAATGAAGGTAAAAATACTTTAACAGGCTTGGAAAAATGTTTAAATGTACTAAATGAATATCTAGTTAGTGATAGTATTACTAATGATGAGAAAAAAGTCTATCAACAAGTTTACGATCATTTGTTTATATTGAAAGATAAATTACCTAAAGATGAAGAAACGAATAATTCTAATAATCAGCAATAATTTAAACGTGAGTAAAACTTCAACTCTTTAGATAAATTTTAGATTTAATATTTGATAATTAATGGCTAATTTAGGTTTTAAAAGAGACGAAAATTAAAATTAAAATAAATGGTTTATTTAACGGAAGTTGAAGAAATAAAAGAGATTATTCTTGATTTAACAGATACTGATATTCTTTGGGTAGATACTGAAGTTGCCGATTATCAAACTTCTCATCCTCGCTTATCTCTTATTCAAGTTTTAGCCTATCCTCAAGACACAAGAGGCGATCTCGAAGGGATCTACTACGCAGCACGCACTTATATAATTGATGTATTAGAAAAATCAGAAATAATAGAATTTTTTATTGATCATATTATAGTAAATGAAGACATTACCTAATTGATACTCTCTTCAAATTTTATAGTTGATAGAAAATGAGTCAATTTGAACAAGCATTAGATAAGTCAAAACTAACTACTCCCATGTGGTTATTATGGATTTTATCCGCAGGATTAATCGCCCTTGATGGTTTTGATTTTTTCATCATCGGCATTGCTTTACCTTTCCTCGAAAAAGATTTTTTACTAACTCCTGCCCAAATTGGTTCGGTAGCAGTAGCGGCAATTGTTGGTTCACTAATTGGCTCACTAACTTTAGGGGCAGTAACGGATAAAATTGGGCGACAAAAAATGTTATTAATTGATGTCATAATTTTTATCATTTCTAGTGCAGGTACAGCTTTAGCTTGGGACGCTTTTTCTTTAATTTTCTTCCGCTTTTTAGTCGGCATTGGTATTGGTGCAGATTATCCCATTAGTGTTGCCTATATTACGGAAAATATTCCTTCTCGACTGCGGGGAAGAATGGTTGTCGGTGCATTCACTTTTCAGGCTGTGGGTGCTTTATTCGGTGCTTTAACGGGTATTTTAGTCATTAAAGGATGTCTTTTTTTCTCTGATGATGCGACTATTTTTGCTATTCAATATGGTTGGCGAATTATGCTAGGAGTAGGTTTAATTTTAGCTATTTTAGTGGGCTTTTTAAGGATGCAATTTTTATTAGAAAGTCCTCGTTATTTTATTGCTAAAGGAGATTATCAAGAAGCTACCCTTGCCGCTTCAGAATTATTGGATATAAATATAAAAATTACCCCTGAAACTGACCCTCAACCTCAAGAAAACGATTTTAATTATAATACTTTATTCTCGAAAAAATATCTTAAAAATACTTTATTTGCTTCTTTACCGTGGTTTTTACAAGATATTGCCACTTATGGTATTGGTATTTTTACTCCTACAATTATCGCTGTTTTAGCTTTTACCCAAGAGGATAATTTTTTGTTAAGTCAAAGTCAATCGGCACAGGGTTCAGCTATTGTGGATTTATTCTTAATAATTGGTTTTTTAGCGGCAGTTTTATTAGTAGATAAAATAGGCAGAATTAAATTACAAATTTTCGGCTTCATTGGCATGGCTGTAGGCTTATTTCTTTTAGCTTTAGCAGGAGTTAGTAATTCTAATTTAATTTTGGTTTTTACAGGATTTTTTATCTTTAATTTTTCTATGAATGCTGGTCCTAATTCTACAACTTTCCTACTTTCAGGAGAGGTTTTTCCCACTTCTATTCGGGCTAGTGGTGCTGGATTGTCGGCTGCGATCGCAAAGTTAGGTGCTGTTTTAGGCACTTTTTTACTACCGATTCTCAGAGTTAAAATAGGAGTTAATAATGTATTATATTTTTTAGTTATTATTTGTTTATTAGCGGCAATTTCAACTTATTTCTTAAGAATTGAAACCATGAATAAACCATTAGAAAATGTTTAATCTTCATCAAGTTTGGAAGCGATAGAAAGATGTAAAGTGTCTCGTCGTTCTTCTAACTTAAAATCAAAAATAACACGATCAATATCAGCAAAATATTCTAACTTTCTGTTAATAAAACCTTGTAAAAATTTTTTAAAAGCCTGACTTTCTAAAGGGTCATTATCAATACCTAAATCCACTAAATAACTATTAATATTATCTTTTCTTTCTTCTTCGGATAATAGGGATAAGTTCCATGCTAATATTGCCAAAGAAACTAACCTATGACCTTCTTCTAAATCACTTACGATTTCCATCTCTGGAGCAACAAAATCCCATATTACTTGAGACATTTTCAATTCTCCTTTTTTGACTTTTCTCATCACTAAATCAGGATGATTTTCTTTTATATCATGAGCGAAATTATCAAGAGAAGATGATTTTTTTCTACTTATTTTAATCTTTTGTTTTTTTTCTATGGGTTTTAGATTTTGTAAGTCTTGCAATGCTTTAGATAGTTTTTTTCCCATGACAATGATTGTTTTCTATTTTATTCATTGTAAACCGTGATCTAAGTAGCTCAACTTTTTTTGTCATAAATTTACCTGAGAGGCAAAAGTAATGAATAATTAACAATAAAACATTAGACTTCCAAAAATTCTGATTTTTACATTGTATTTCGGGCTTCTAGCCCGAATTTTGCTATATCTATGGGCTGTTTTTTTGTATTGTTTTATTTTACAGCAATACATTCAATTTCTACTAAAACATCCTTGGGTAAACGAGAAACTTCCACACAAGCACGGGCAGGAGGTTGTTCTTGAAAATACTCGGCATAAACCTCATTCATGGGAACAAAATTAGTTAAATCACTGAGAAAAACTCCCGTTTTGACAACATTAGACCAATTAACACCACTTTCGATTAAAATGGCTTCAATATTTTTCATCACTTGTCTAGTTTGTGCTTTTATGTCTCCCTCTCCGACAATTTCCCCCGTTTCTGGATTTAAAGGAATTTGCCCAGCAAGAAAAATTAATTCCCCCGTAGCTGAGATAGCCTGACTATAGGGGCCAAGGGGAAAAGGGGCATTTTCTGTAAAAATAACTTTTTTCTGACTCATAATAAAATTTAGTTAATGATCATAAAAGACTATTTAAGCAAAAAAAAACCAACTGCCGTCAAAAAAAGAGACAACAGTGGCGATTTTGATATATATATTTATTAGTAGGCTAGACCCATACTGCGAGTGGTTTCTGCACCTAAATAAACACGGATACTTAAAAAGTCGGTAGGACAAGCAGTTTCACAACGTTTGCAACCTACACAATCCTCAGTGCGAGGAGAAGACGCAATTTGTCCAGCTTTACAGCCATCCCAAGGTACCATTTCTAATACATCAAGGGGACAAGCACGAACACATTGAGTACAACCAATACAAGTATCGTAAATTTTTACACTATGGGACATAAAAAATACTCCTTAGCGAGTTGTTATTAATGATTTCTTAAGTCAGTTTACTTAAACGCAGTATATAATCTCTGTCACCTTTTCTGATATATAACTTCAAACTCTGTAACAATTTTTCTTCTTTTAGGATGGACAACGATAGATAAAAATCAATGATTAGAAATTATAAAGTTTAAAATCAGGATAAACAATAAATAATTCAATTTTAAATATATAGTCAATGATTAAATTTCCATTGAGAAAGAGTCGTTTTTTAAACTTTTGCCATGTGAAATCTAGCTTCTTATTTTACTTCTGTAAGAAGTTTGACAATACTAAAAAAAGTAATAATTATATTACATAACTATGATATATAATTTCTCATCATTAACCAATTTTGTTTTTCTAATAACACTTTGAACACATCATCAACGGTACATAAAAGAAAGTCAGAAAAAGTCATTTTACTATTAACATTAACCTCTGGTTGTATTCTGATTCCCTCATTCATATTACTTATCGCCTCATCATGGGGTATTGATGACTACTTTATCGCTAAACTTTATCAGACAGAGAACTTTCATGGTTTATTTAACAGAATTTTCTTTTGGAGTCCAAGGTTTTTTTCCGAAATTGTTTTATATATATATTATCGATTAGTTCCTTTTCTTGGTAAACCATTAACAGGAGGGGTTAATCTGATCACATGGCTTTTTTTAATAAGTTCTATTTTTTTATTTATCAGGGAAACTCTGAAACAACATAGTTTAGTCCAACAAGATGTTTACGTAAAATTATTAATCCCACTTTTAGTAACATTTATTCTGCTAATTTACTTCCTCTTTAGTCAAAATCCAGGTGAAATGTTTTACGTAACTGTAGTTAGCTCCGCATATATTTTAACGTTAGGAGGAATCATCTTTAATCTCAACTTTTTTATTAATCAAAGTAATTCTCAGCACATTTCTAGACCTTATATTTTTTATTTAATTATCTTTGGTATTATTACATCGTCTTCATGGGAAATGGGAGCAATTTATCAACTATTTTTCAGTACTTGCTTATTTTTAATGTTGTTATTAACAACTTTTTCAACGAAATTTAATTACCTGCCTTTTTTTCATCTGGATAAATTTAATCGCTGGAAATTATCAATAGCCAATTTAATTCCTTTTTGCCTTTCCTTATATATTCTATTCTTGCTGAAATCTCATCGAACCGGTACTGTTGAAGTAATTTACATAGAATCGACTTTGAGAGGTAACTTTCAAGCTAGTATGATTACCTCCTTATGGCAATTTTTTCAAGAAATCTTCTTTTTAAATCAACCCGCATGGAAAACAAATCTTGATTTCTATTCTTTTAGCTATTCTGTAGTTTATAAATTAGGTTTATTGTTATTACTCATCATTTTATTTTATCAAGTAAAATTTAAACTTGATACGGTTACGAGAAATGCTTGTTTTTTATCTATTTTGCCTCTAGTTACTACTAATTTTATCATTACATTTTCTAGTTATTATAAATTCGGGATACCTTCTTTCCCTCGCCAAACAAGTTTTAAATCAGCACTAATAGGATTATTGTTGCTTATCATAGCATTCATTATTTCATCATGGTTTTCATATAGATCAGATAAATTGAGGATAATTTCAATTCTAAATAGCCCAATTAATTTAATAATTACTTTTTCTTTAACTTTTATTCTTTTAGTCAATTTACAATTCAAACATCTCAGGCAAGATCTCAGTAATTTTAATAGTATTATTGTGAGCAATAATCAAAATTGGCAGGAAAATTTAGGTTCTGATCAATCAATTGCTAATTATACAACAATACCAACATTTTATATTTTTAGAACATATTTAGATGATGGAATTTATCCTTCTTGTGAAAAAGAAGAAAGACTTAATATTTTTGCGGAACGGTATGCAAATTACTTTAATAAGAATAAATTATATGTAATTCCTTTTAATTCTGAATCCTCAAGTTTGAATGTAAATATATCGCCAAAAAAAGCAAATAGGATAGATTTTATTTGTAGTCATAGCAGTGATTTTGGTAATGTCGATTCTATTAATCAAAGTGAAATTAAAAATTCTGTTTTTGAGTTAGTGGAAAATCAAGAAATTGTATTAACAGGATGGGCGATAAACCCAGATAAAAGTAAAGGGAAAAAAGTATTAATTACGATGGGTGATGATAATAAAATAATTAAAGAGACACAAGTTAATTTAGCACGTCCAGATGTTGCTGATTATTTCAATAATCCAATTTACCTTGATTCAGGTTGGTCAGTATCTTTTATTCCCACAATTAACGCTTCTGAAGATCCTGTTAAATTTAGAGTATGGTCTTATGACCCTATTATAAAAGAGGCTTACTTATTCAAAGAATTTTACCTTAAGTTTCAGGAATCTTAATTTTACTCTGATTGAATTTGATTAAATAATATGCTTAGAATCTTAATATTCTTGAGAAGAGCGAAAAAAAAAGCTATCAGGGTGAAGCTATTTGATTACAATTTTTTGGGTATTAAGTCATAAATAATAGCTTTCGATAACTTATATCTAAAAATAATAAGTGTTCCTAATTCCAGATAAAATATACAGTATTTTGACTTTTTTATTCGGGCAATAATTGTTGGAAGAAAGCGAGATTTGCAGTGTCTCTTAAAATTAAGAAAACTCCTAAACCTAAAAGTAATACTAAGCCTGTTTGCATAATACCTTCTTGTAATTTATTGGGTAAGGGTTTACCTGTAAGTCCTTCCACCACTAAAAATGCTAGTTGTCCTCCATCGAGGGCGGGTAAAGGTAAGATATTGATAATGGCTAAGTTAATACTAATTAATGCTCCAAATTGGAAAAGATTACCTAGATCATTTTTGGCTAATTCTGCTCCTACTGCAACAATGGCGACAGGCCCCGCTACCTGACGGGCATTTTCTTGAAAATTGGTGATTAATTGTCCAAATCCTTGAACTGTTAAGGTTGTATAGCGTTCAAATTGTTCGGCGGCAAGGGTGAATGGTTCAATTATATTTTGAGGACGACGTTTTATAATTTCTCCATTAGGTGCTAACATTACTCCTATTTTTCCTTGTCCATTTTCTCCCAATTCAGGGGTTATAGGTAAAGATAGGGTTTCTTCTCCTCTTTTAATTGTAAAGTTAAGGGTTTGATTGGGTGATTTCTGGATGGTTTGTCGTAAAATATCGATCGCATCTTCTTGAATAGGTAAAGTTTGATTATCGATGGCTAAAACCACATCACCACTTTTTAAACCTGCTTTTTGGGCTGGAGATTCTATTTCCGTGAGAATTTCAGGAATTAAGACACCTTGTTGATAATTAAAATCCTGAACCCCAACAGTGGCCACTTGTCCTACTAATAAGAGATAGGCAAAAATAAGATTTGCGATAACCCCTGCACTAATAACAATAGCGCGATCGAACACTGGACGATTTCGTAATAAATTGGGATCATCTAAAGGGATTTTACTATCAGGATCATCATCTGGAAAACCGACATAACCCCCTAAAGGAAATGCTCTGAGGGCATATTCTGTTTCTTTACCGTCATATTTAGCCAAAACTGGTCCAAAACCAATAGAAAACTTATTAACGTGAATTCCCTGTAATCTAGCCGCACCAAAATGTCCTAATTCATGTACTACTATTAATATTCCTAAAACGGCGATCGCTGCCAACACTGACATAATTATAATTTACCTTTGTTAAGAAATCTTTAACATTTATTATAATATAACCTCCGTTCGGCATAAGAATAGGCGTTGGTGAATTAACCTATAATCTTTAGTTTAAATCGGGAATATGTGACCTCGCTTAACGGAGATAGCCAAATTTAACTTCAATATCGGAATTTGGTTTTAAGGGTTCAACAGTCCAATGATTATGCAAATTTTGTAATAAAGCATCCTGTTGATTACGCAGGTTATCTAAGCCATTTCCATAGTTAATAATAGCAAAATAAACTTTTTCCCTCTCAGATGTTTGAATAACTCCTGCTAAGGCACTAACTACCGCCAGAGAGCCTGTTTTACAGGGGATACCAAAAGGAATATTTCGAGCTTCGATCGTACCTTTATTATCCACTCCTGATACTGGAAATAAGTCTCCTAAATTGTAATTAGTTTTTTCAAGAAAGGTATCTAACGCCATAAACATTCTAGCGACGGCACGGGGGGAAATACGGTTATCAACTCCCAATCCAGAGCCGTTTTGCAATAAAATTTCTTCTTGAGGTACGTTCGCCACTTGAGACGCAATTTGGGCGATTTTTTCTCCTCCTCCTATCTGTTGAGCAAGAGATTCAGCGATTTTATTGTTACTATAAACATTCATTAAACGCAGAATTTCTCTGAGGGTTAAAGATTGATGCGTTAAGATTAACTGGGAATTATCGGGCTTCTGAGAAAAAACTTTTACTCCCCCTTGAATAGTAATTTTAGGACGTTTTTGCCAGTTTTGAATCTCCTGATATTGTTTTTCGATTACATAAGACCAATTATCGCTGTTGAATGCTTGTTTTAACATTTCCCCCGATTTTAAGGGGTTTTCTTGATAATTCATCTGCCAATTACCCACTAAAATCAAATCCCCTGTAATGCTATTGATACCTAAATCCTGTAGTCTATTAGCAAGGGCGATCGCTTCTTCCCAGACAAATAAAGGATCTCCTCCAGCCTCAACAATTAAATCCCCCTCTAAAACACCATTATTGATTTTTCCTGTAGTGAAAATATTGGTGACAAAACGATGATCTAAAGTCCATGTTTGTAAAGATGCGATCGTAGTGGCAACTTTAGTTAAAGAAGCCGCAGGGGCAGGTATTTTACCTCGATTATCAGCTTCGATCGACCAATTAGACTGAATCCAAACCCCTTGTTGACCTTTTATGAGTCCCTGACTTGCCAAATTGTTGAGATACTGATCAACTATAACTTGTATTTGAGGATCTGATTGAGTTTGAATTTGAAAAATCTTTGCTTCATGCCATTTAATAACAGGAAAAGAATCCGACTGAGGAGACTTGAAAAACAAAAAGGCGAATAAATCAGCTATAAACATCGATGATAGAAGGGAAAAATACCAAATAGTAGCTTATCTTAACTCATTATCGGTACTTAGACAAAAAGATGTTAAGAATTGACTTATAATGATTATATGATAGTGTTTTTAGGTCAAAATGAAAGAAATCACCTCTTCATCAATGCCCCCATGTTTTAATCGCTGGTAATTATTTGGGCGGTTTATTAGGAGATTCTCAAAGAAAAAATATCACTCAAATTGCCAATAATAATCTTGATATTACTTATCAT
Source organism: Cyanobacterium sp. Dongsha4 (assembly GCF_036345015.1). Lineage (NCBI taxonomy): Bacteria > Bacillati > Cyanobacteriota > Cyanophyceae > Chroococcales > Geminocystaceae > Cyanobacterium > Cyanobacterium sp. DS4. The sequence continues at coordinate 196,984 of NZ_CP084098.1, forward strand.
AAATTACATCATTTTCTAACAGAGTCCACATGGAATTATGATGAGGTCAATGATCAAAGATTAGAAATAATAGCATCTTGTCGTCAAACTAAAATAAGTAGATGTTTCTCTTTAATTATCGATGATTCAGGTCATCGTCACTACTCATACAAGAAAGTTTTGAAGAAATAAAGACAGGCAAAAATCAAGAAAACACTCTCTCGGTAGCAACTATAAAGATTAAATTATCAGCTTTATCGGGAATAAAAACTGTAGCTATCGTCATGAATGCAGACAGTTTTGAAAATTCCACAGATATTGATTATTTAATGACGAATAAAGCAGGGGAAAAAGTCAATGGGAATTGGATAGTAGAAACTTATACACAAAGAAATTGGATAGAAGTATTTTACCGTGAAATAAAGGGAAAGATAACGTGAAAGTATTTAGCTTATACAAAGCAAGTTTAGGGTTTATTTGGGCTTAATTTTTGTCTAAGTACCGTTAGGTATTGAGGGACTTATAGAGAGTGGATGATAGGATAAAACCGTATTTTTGATTGACAATTATTGCCTAAACATCTATATTGTCAACTAAAAGTTGACATCGTTTTTATGTAGAGTTAGAAGTTATGGAGTTGAAAGTGTGAGAAATAGTAGTTTTGAGGGGAAGCTAATTTTTAAAATACTTCTGAAACAAATTTTTGTGAAAATAGTCACATTAGATAGTTTATGGATAACAAAAAATAGACAAAAACAAGTTAGAATCTGATTGTTGATAGTTAACTGATGTCTATATTAAAGTTTTAAATTAATCTCGAATTCCTCATGAATAATTATCAAGTTATTTCTCCTCAACATTTACCGTTAATTTTGTTAACGTCTCTATGGCTTCTCACACCTCAGAAAGTTAGTGCAGGTGCGATCGAAATTAGCATTGACCCTTATAATGATTCAGGATATGAGACTATTCCTTTTGCAACGAATCAAAGTGTTGATAACAATAGACAAACACAAACTTCCCCAACACCTAACCTATCCGTTGTCGAGAAAGAAAATATATCTAGTGAAGGAATTTACTATGTAAAAGGAAACTCAACTCCTCCGCCTCCACAAATAGTTGGTGGAAATCTTATCACATCAAACCAGAGCTTACCTGCAATACCTCCTTTAAATGAACCTTACAGCCCTCAACAAACGGCTGATATTAATTCTCGAAATGTTACCCCTGCCAACGAATTATCTGTTTCTGTTTCTCCTTTTAACGTGACACCTTCCAAAGAAAACGCCACTTCTAATAATGTTCCCACAACTAATCAAACTGTGGCAGTAAATTCTAATAATAATGTCCGCAATATCAATATAAGTCCTCAAGACTCTAACTCCATTTCAGTTAGCAACAACTCAAATAACTCTCCCATCGATAATTTAGGTAAAAGAAGAAATCTAAGGGAAATTTTAGTTTTTTCTAATTCGACTAATTCTGAGAATATCAACAATAATGGCAATAATATGCCTTCTGAATCTATAAAACCTTCTTCTAACAATAGTCAAACTGTATATAAAGTTTTAGCTAAAACTAACAGTAATAGCCAAGAAGTGGGAGTAAAATCTCTTTATCCTGAAGCCTTTAAAACTAATTATCAAGGACAATCTTTGCTACAAGTGGGAGTATTTAGCACTCAAGAAAACGCCGAACAAGTATCCCAGTCTCTTGCAAATATAGGAGTTAAGGCTATTATTTTAAAATAATATAAGTTCAGGATAAATTTTTATATATATTGATTGTTTCAAGATTTTTTATTATTACTTAAAATCTGCAAGTCAAAAATCTCCCTAATCCCCTAATCCTCTAATACCCTAACACCCCAAGATTTTAAACAGCTTACTTTGAAACAGCCCTGGGGATAAAGGGAGGTTTGCTCATTGCCCTTTTTACTTTGTCTTTGTGTGAGGAAAATTAGACTAGCTCATTTTGAATTGCCCAGCGAGATAACTCCGTGCGATTATGTAAACCTGTCTTGTTTAACATATTAGAAACATGACTTTCTACAGTTCTCTGACTAACCCCCAATTCTTGAGATATTTCTTTGTTCGATAAACCTCTAGCAACTAAATTGACAACTTTAGTTTCTGTGGGGGTTAACTCTACACTTTTTGGTACTTGAATTCTCAAAGCCGGGTCAACTTTTTTATGACTGCTTCCCATTAAACGCATGGTTTGATTTAATGTGGATTTGACCTGTGCTACTAACTCATCAGGTTCAAAAGGTTTTACCATATAAACATCCGCCCCTTGAGTTAAGCCCTTAATTCGATCTTTACTTTGTCCTTTTGCTGAAAGGAAAATAACAGGCAACCATTCTAAACTCGGATTTTGTCTGATTTCTTGAACGAAATTATAACCATCCATTTCAGGCATCATCACGTCGCAAATGATTAAATCTGGGGTGTCTTGTTCAAGAATTTTGATTGCTTCTCTGCCATGATTGGCGGTGATTACTTCATAACCATTGAATTCGAGATAGTCTTTGACTAAAAGAATAAGGTTAGGATCATCATCTATAAGGAGTAATTTTTTAGTTTCTGAGTCTTTCATGATTTTTGTAATCAGTTTTCTTCATTTTTAGTATCTTCAGGACAAAGTTGTGATGTTTCTGAAAATGGCAAAGGATGTTTATGAAACACATATTCTTCTACTATTTTATTACCGATTAGGTGTTCTGCAATAATTTTTTCTATTACTTCTGGGGTTGCATGACGATACCAGATCCCATCAGGATAAACTAATAGTATTGGCCCATCCAGACAAACTCTCAAACAATTAGCTTTGGTGCGAAATACACAATAATCTCTCTCTGGGGAAGGGCGATCGAGTTTTAGTTCTTTTAGTCTATTTTTTAGGTATTCCCATGACTCTAGGCTATCTTCTTTTGAGCAACATTTAGCCTTAGTTTGATCACAGCAAAGAAAAAGGTGACGCTGGATTTGACCTAAACCTAGTTGTTTAATACACTCATCGAAAGGATTATTCTTCATATAAATATCTTGTTTGTCTTCTAAAATTAGTTAATTTGAGTTGAAATTAATTAGAGATATATAAATATAATATAGTTCTTAAAGAAATCATAAACAAAGGAAAAGTAAAGAAAATTGACTATTTTCCTCTGGAAATTTATTTTAATTCTAGTTTTGCAATAGGTCTAATATTGGAGAGTAATGAAAAAAAGATTGTTAATTGTTAACTATCGACTATTGATTATTAACTATTTATTATCCCTGTTTCCTCTCATTCGTTTTCATGTTAAGATGTGCTAAGAAAATTAAAAGCTGAACAATTAATAGCTTGATTCTTTAAGAACTGATTATGACTACAAAAATTGAGGGTAGTAACTGGAAAGTCTCATGGCAATTTTTAAGCCTGATTTTAGCGTTGACTTTCGGAGGCATCGGTTTCGCCGCTACTTCTGTACTGTTACGATTGCCCACTAATCCTAGTTGTAGTAAAGTTTCCCTTTTTTTTAGTTCCGCTACTAATCGTATTTATTGTGCCCAATTGAAAGCGGAAAAGAATACCGTTGATGATTTGCTAGATGCGATCGCACTTTTACAGGTACTATCGGAAGATCATCCTTTAAGAAATGAAATAAATCGTCACATTAGTGAATGGTCTAATGATATTTTAATTCTGGCACAAAGTAAATTTGATCAAGGAAATTTAGAAGAAGCGATCGCAATTGCCCGTAGGATACCAGAAGATGTGGCAAATCGTACCATGATAGAAGAAAAAATCAGCCAGTGGGGTGAAATTTGGCAAAGTGCAGAAAAAATCCAAGAAGATGTAGAAGCAAAATTACGAGAATCCCAGTGGAATCAGGCATTCTTAGAAGCAGTTAACTTGTTGAATGTAAATAACGAATATTGGCAAACCACCAAATATCAAGAAATTGTCAAAACCATTAATCTTGCCAGAGAAGAAAGCAAACAATTAGATGGTGCCTATGTTGCCCTAAGACAAGGAGGAATTGATAATCTACTCAAAACCATCGACATCGCCTCTATTATTCCAGCAACTAGCTATTCCTACAATGAAGCAAATAAGTTAATCGAAGAAGCAGAAAATAAAATTGTGGTCATAGTGGAAGAATATTTAGTCGATAATGATTGGAATAATCTCAGTAACCTAGCCAGTCAAATTCCCGAAAAAAGTCGCCTTAAAAATCAGGCAAGAGATTGGAATATCTTAGCCAGTGCAGGAAGAAATGCTAATCTGGGCACAGTTTCATCTATGGAATTAGCCATTGCCGAAGCTGAACAAATTCCTAGCGATAGTAAGCTATATCTTCAAAGTCGAGAATTAATGCAAAATTGGACTGCCCAAAAAGAAGACTTAGTTTATCTTGCCAGTGCTAGAGAAATAGCGAGATCTGGAGAAATAGAAGACTTAAACGCCGCAATCACCAAAGCAGAGTTAATTAGCTCAGAAAATCCCCTTTATCGAGAATCTAGGCGTGAAATCAATAAGTGGCAAAGAGAAATACAAGTTATAGAAGACCGCCCCATTTTGGTTCAAGCTAGACAAATAGCCGAAGCTGGGAATGTTCAATCATGGCAAAATGCTATTAATACAGCTACTCAAATTAAATCCAATCGGGCTTTATACAGTGAAGCTAGTGATCTAATTCGTCAATGGCGTCGTAATATAGAAAGAGTGGAAGATCGCCCAATACTAGATCAAGCGATCGCACTTGGTAGCAACAATAACTATCAACAAGCCATAAATGTTGCTAGTCGAATAGGCAGAGGTAGAGCCTTATATTCCGAAGCACAAACCAATATTCGTAATTGGCGTCGAGAAATCAATGCTCAAGAAGACTTGGAAAATGCTTATCGGGTAGCTCAAAACAGCGATCCTCAATCCTTACTCCAAGCCATAAATATAGCCCGTAGAATCCCCTCTAATAGTTCTGTAGGATACCAAAGTCGTCAGGCAGTTGAACAATGGTCAGATCAACTACTTAATAATGCCAGAAGAGTTGCAGAAACCTATTCTCTCTCAGGCTTAGAAGATGCTATAAACATTGCTCAAATGATACCTAGAGGCACTCCTGCTTATAATACCGCCCAACAACAAATAAGAACTTGGAAAAGAAATTTATTTCCGGGTTTTAACGGTGAAAGTCCCTCTAATATTGAAGAAGTACCCTTACAAGAAACCAGTTTCTAAGATTAATTTTTTTTAACAATTAGAGTCATTATTGAGGGTTTTTTCCGTGTAATATATACAATGATTAACCATCGGCGACTATTTATTAATAGCTAGAAATTATGAATATTTTAATCAAAAAACCGATTTTAGTTGCAGGCATTAGCCTTTCCTTTCTATTATGGATAGGACAAAAATTAACTAATTATTGGGATGAAATCGGTAATGTCAGTATTTTTAGCTTAATTTGTCTTGGTGGTTTATCTTATTTCTTACAACAAATTGGTCAGAAAAAATCAGTTAATCAGCTTAATTTTTTAGACATTACCATTAATGATTTAACTGCTAAAATAGCATCTATAAAAAATCAGATAGAAGTATTAAATTGTGAATTAAATGAAATAGAAGATAAAGAAAATAATCAGGACGTTAAAGTTAATATTAGAATTAGCGATTTCCAGCAACAATTAAATGCTATCCAACAGTCATTCCCTCGGAATAAAATTAACATTGCTATTTTAAATTTAAGTCAAAATACTAATTCTTTTACTCTGTCTCAAGATATAGAAAAAAAAGTTAAAACTCTGGTTAATTTTCATGGAATAACTGACGTTTTAGAAACTATTAATAATGCTAACAATTTAGCAAACTTAGTTTTAAACTATGACTTATTACTACTAATTATTAGTGAAGATTTAACCCAGTCTCAAAAAGAAATAATTTCTTACTGTAAAAACCAACAACAGAATTTAATTATAGCTTTTGATGATATTAACTACACTTTACAAGAAGAGAAAAAACTGATTTTTAATAGTCTTAAAAAAGCCCTTAATTCAGTTATTGAAGAAAAATATATTATCCCTATATCTAGTAAAAAACAAACTATCAAAGTAAGAAGATATGAAGAAAATAATACCTATAAAGAATGGGAAGAAACATCTAATGCAGATCATGAAAAACTTACGGAAATCCTCTTAATACTAACAGAAAAAGAATTAGATAAACTAACATTGTCCACAACTTACAGACAAGCAATTAACATAGAAAAACAGATAAGGGAAGAATTAAACACCATTAGAAAAAATAAAAGTTTAAAAGTAGTTGAAAAATATCAAATGGTTGCGGCAACAGCTACGTTTGCTAATCCCGTTTCGAGCTTAGATTTATTGGCAACTGCCGCTATTAATGCTCAAATGATAGTTGATTTAAGTAAAATTTATCAACATCCTCTATCTTTCAATCAAGCACAACAAATATCTTTAACATTAGCTAAAGTGATGCTTAAATTAGGCATTGTAGAAATTTCTAGCCAAACCATTAGTGCTATTTTAAAAACAAACATGATAACCTTTGTTGCAGGGGGATTAATTCAAGGCATTAGTGCCGCCTATCTAACTCGCATTTGTGCTTTGAGTTTAATTGAATATTATGAAATAGCAGACTTTACCGTTAATGACAGCATAAATATTAGTAAGGTGAAAGAAAAAATACAACTAATTTTTGAGCAGAATAAAGAAAATAATTTCTTGAGTCAATTTGTTAAAAAGACATCTTTATTATTAACTTAATTTGACTTTAGGTTCAGGATAAATTTTCTAGTTATGGGAGAGAAAAGGCAATCATTTGAGTTAGGAGTTAGAAGTTAAGATAAAAAAGAAATTTTCCGTAAGGATTGGATATATTCAACCCCTACCACCCCAATACTCTGAAACCTGAAACCTAACACCTGACACTTGAAACTCCAATCTCCTAACACCTGATACCTTATTTTTAGTGTAAAGAAAGTTTTGTTTGTGCGATCGCACTGGGTGTAACTTTAGTGATGGCATCTTGTAAAAGATTAATCCCTTCTTCCACAGTATCAATGCGAGTACATTTATCTCTAAATTCTGTCGCTCCTTTAAACCCCTGACAATACCATGTGAGATGTTTTCGAGCCTGATAAATACCCCTTTTGCCCTTATATTCCCATAAACCAATTAAATGCTCTTTAGCACATTCTAAACGTTCTAATAGAGAAGGAATAGGTAATAATTGCCCCGTTTTCAAAAAATAATCAATTTGTCCTACTAAAAAAGGATAACCCAAAGTGCCACGAGAACACATGATACCATCAGCATTAGTTATTTCTAAACAACGAATGGCATCTTCTACAGAAAAAATATCACCGTTGGCAATAACAGGAATACTCAATTTTTCCTTTACCTGAGCAATTATATCCCATCTAGCTTTACCAGTATAACCCTGCTCACGGGTACGTCCATGAATAGTAATCATTTGAACCCCTGCTGTTTCCATTTTTTCAGCAAAATCAAGAATATTAATTTCATCATCATTCCAACCAATACGGGTTTTCACTGTAACAGGCACATTTACAGCTTGTTTTACTTCTTTAACAATGGCTTCGGCAATTTCTGGTTGTCTGAGTAAGCGAGAGCCTCCCCCTTTTTTGGTAATCTTATTTACTGGACATCCCATATTTATATCAATGGTTTTTGCTCCTTCTCGAACAGCTTTTTGGGCGGCTTCTGCCATAAAATCAGGACGACAATCAAATAATTGAATACTTATGGGTTGCTCATGGGGGTCAATTTCCATTAATCTGGGTAATTGTTGCAGGTGGTGAATTTCTGTCGCACTTACCATCTCTGTATAAGTCATTGACTCAGGGGCATAGCGTCTGACTAATCGGCGAAATACTAAGTCAGTTACTCCCGAAAGAGGGGATTGTAAAACTCGACTGTTAATAAGCACTGAACCGATTTTTAAAGGAGTTGATAGTTTTTCTTTGAGTGAGGTATTTGTTATTTCCATTTTTTCGATTTTTTATTGACATTTATTAATCAATCTTTGAATTTAAACTAGACAGCATTTTCTAAATATTTTTGATTAACTCTTAAACATAGCTAAATTTTTCAATTCTTTGACTAACTAATTAATTTGCCAGAAATAGATTAAACTCTGAATCTGAAACCTTCCTAAATTAAGATATTTTTGGGTCTAACTGAGGTAATTCTTCTTAGAAATTCCTAGCTCGGTGTCCTTGATTTTGATAAAATGGGATGTTGAATTAATTATTTATATTATCAGTGCGATCAACGTAGCCGCACCTTCGGTGACTGCGTTTAAGATAAAACTTCGCATAACGTATCTACAATTAATTCTCTTTCAATCCTTATTATTGTTAACGCATTCAGTATCTAAACATCAATGAAGCATACTATCTCAGTTTTGGTAGAAGATGAAGCAGGGGTTTTAACAAGAATTGCTGGTTTATTTGCCCGTAGGGGTTTCAATATTGAAAGTTTGGCAGTAGGACCTGCTGAACAATCTGGTATTTCAAGAATAACAATGGTTGTCCCCGGTGATGATGATACCATTGAGCAACTAACAAAACAATTACATAAATTAATTAACGTCATTAAAGTAACTGATATTACTAAAATTCCCTGTGTCGAAAGAGAGTTAATGCTAGTAAAAGTCAGTGCTAATAGCAGTAATCGTAGTGAAGTTTTACAAATTGTTCAGATTTTTAGAGCAAAGGTAGTAGATATTTCTGATGATAGTCTTATTTTAGAGGTGGTAGGCGATCCGGGTAAAATGGTGGCAATTATTTCTATGTTAAGTAAATTTGGTATTAAAGAAATTGCTCGAACAGGAAAAGTTGCCCTTGTGAGAGAGTCTGGGGTAAATACTGAATATCTCAAGTCTTTACAAGTAAAAGCCTAATCACAATTAATTAGAATTTAGGGAAGAGGAAATTAAGAATTAGCTTCCTCCTTTTTCCCTATCCTAACCTGAGTTCGGGATAAACTTTCATCTATGAATGATGGTGAAAAGGGCTGCCGTTGGGCAAAGGTGAATAGTGTTGGGGTGAATAGTTGATAATTAAAAGGTGACAGGTTTCAGGTGTTAGATGTTAGAAAATTTCCGAATTTTTAATTCTCCCTACTCCCTACTCCCCACTCCCCTACTTTTATAAAACCCCGAACCCCGAACTCCGAACTCCGAACCCTTATCCGATATTCTTAAACTTAACTGAGGTTAATTTTTAATACCTTGATAGGCAATAGTTAAAAATTGATCAGAAGTTAGAAAACCATCGCCCCATTCTTGATCTAAATCTGCAAGGGGTTTTTCCGAGATAATATCATCTAAAGTCATGTTTTGAGCTACTTTCTGTTTTACTCTTTCATTAACTGTTTTTAACATCTCTTGAAATTTCATTAAAGAAGTGCGATCGCCTCTTTCTCCATGGCCTGGTATAATAATAGTCTGCTCACTACACAACGCCAAAATTTGGTCAATAGCAGAAATCATACCATCAATAGATCCTCCTGCTTCCGTGTCAATAAAAGGATAAAAGCCATTAAAAAATAAATCTCCAGTGTGAATAATATTTTCTTTGGCAAAATGAATCACAATATCACTATTTGTATGAGCAGGTGGTACAGCAAAAGCCTTGATATGATTCCCATTAATATGAAAATTACTCACATCATTAAAAGTAATTTTTGGGAGTGCCGAAACAGGAGATGCTTTGACATCCATTCCTAAAACAGGATAAGAATGATCTTTTTGCATCTGCTTAAAAGTGTTATCGTGAGCAATAATTAGAGCTCCGTCATTAGCAAAGTTCTCATTACCTCCAACATGATCAAAATGATAATGAGTATTGATTAAATAATTAATAGGTCTTCTATTTATGAGCTTAATTTCATCTTTGATTTTGTCCGATAGATAAGCGAATTGACTATCAATCATTAAAACTCCGTCATCCCCAACAGAAAGTCCTATATTACCGCCTTCTCCCGTTAGCATATAAATATTATCTTTCAGAGGAATAATTCTGATATTTACAGCTTCTGAGTTTTGAGCTAAGATTTTTTGACTATCTGTCAAGGGTTTTTCGTGAGCGGCAATACTTTCATTAAAAACAAAAATACTAGCAAGACTCACCAAGAAAATTAAACTTAGAAAACGAGATATTTTTTTCAACATAAAATTCCTCAACTACAAATTCTTTTATATATTACTTTAGTTAGAATTTATTTAAAAGTAGAGATGTTTGAGATATTAGAGATTAAAAGAATTTTTCTTTCATACTTAAAACTCAAAACCTCTGAACTGTTGAGAAATAAAATTGTTAAAAGTTATTAGATCTCTTGCAAAACTAAAATTAAAATCAATTTCTATAGAGAAATAGTCAATTTTCTTAGCTCTTATCTGTTAATTGGAACAACAAGAAATCTATTGAGCCATTTTAAATATTAATAGTGGACTCATTTTGGCTTTATTTAAACTTAGCACTCCATCTTTAATGGTGTAATTATCAACTTGTTCTAAGGTACGCAAAAAACTAATTTCTGTTTCCATATTTTCACAAGCCATCATGGTTGATGCCATTTGTTTTAACATCAGACGATTGCCTTCTTTTATTTCAAAACCGCCCATAAAATTATTACATCCTGCAAATCCGTTCACTCTATTTTCTTCCGAGTTAAAAATGAGAAAAATGGGTTCTCTTTGATTTTCACTTTTTGTGACAGGTTTACCCATCATTTCCGTTAATTGCCAACGAATATCGGTAAGGGAATCTTCATTCATGGATGCTTGTGCTACCTTGTTTAGAATGTATTTATCAGCTAAATCTCCTGAGATGCGATCGCCGTTCATGTCTAATTGAATTAACATATTTTCCCCCACAATGAATTGATTCGGGGCTTGTTCAATCCCTTGTAAAGTAATACGATTACCTGCTTCATTCCACTTAAATGTTCCTTTTTTCTCCCATGTTCTCTCGTCAATTCCTAAGTACTGCACTTGTTGAACAAAAGTTAAATCTTGATTCAAAATAATAGTAGTTTTAATTCCTTCACAACTAGCACAGGGTAAAATTCCTTCATAAACTCCATTCCAGTCTAAAGAATTTTGACTGGTATCACCAATGGCGGGAGTAACAGACTCCATAATGTCTTCAATATCTTCTGAATTTTGAGCATTAAGAGAATTTGACAAAAAATAATTAGGAATTAATAAACTTAATAAAAGAGTGGGTATAAGAATTAACTTGTGCTTCATCATCAACAGAAAAAAATAATCGGTCTTTTTATATTGTCGCATCTAAAAACGTGATACCTAAAATAATTAATCATATTTAATGTTTTTGCGTAATTTGATCACTCAATTCAATTTTCCCCAAAATCCCGTAATCAGACGACTACCATCTTTGAAAATATGAATCTCCGTTTGATCACTTGCCCAAGTAATTCTATCTTCTAATTCGGGATTAAAAACATGAACTCGTTGATTGCGGGAGGAAACGGGAGAATCGGGGGAATTAATTGCCTGAGATTGAATATAAGCACCATCAATTAAAATATCTAGTTGATTTAATAAATCTTGACTGCCGACAGGTGCAGATTCTGACTTAAGTTGTTCTAAAGTGAATCCAGTAAAAGACATCACATTTAATCCTTTAGCTTTGACTTGACGGGCAATTTCCGCTAAAGCCTCCCCTTGCCAAAAAGGTTCTCCCCCCGAAAAAGTAACTCCCTCATGACGAGGATTACTAAGGATTTTTTCCACTAATTCATCTACAGATATTAACTGATTAATTTCAAAAGACCAAGAATCGGTATTAAAACACCCTTCACATTCTCGCAAACAACCCTGAACCCAGATTACCGCACGACATCCAGGTCCATTTACTTCTGATTCATCCACATAACCCATAATGTTAAGGTATCCAGAGGGAATTTTGAGTTGTTCAAGGTAGGGATTTTTGTTGATTGCCATAAAATATTCCTTATATTAAACCTGAAACCTGAAACCTGCTACCAGATACCTGAAACCTTTATCAAATCAAGGAAGGATAATAATTAGTGCAATTCTTCAATCATAGCCGATAGTCTTTGTTTGATGTTTTCCACCTCCCCAGAGGTTTTATCTTCCATTGCCATAGATAAAATGGACAATCCCATTTCGATCGCATCTTCTCGTGTCATAATTAAACCCAATTCTTCCGCCGTAGATAAGAGACTCGGTAATTTTTGGGGATGGGTGACATCAAAAGTGAGATGAATTGTAGAAGAATCCTTGCCTCCTTGATGGGGTTGATCTTCTAAAATGGATACTTGACGACCAGTGACATTAATACTGCTAATATTGCTTAAAGCGGTTAATTCACCAGTTTTCAAAGAATGGGTGATTAATTTAGTGGTCATGATAACACCTCCGAGGTAGTGAAAATGTGTAAATAAATTTAAGATTGTTCGATTAACTGTTGGTTCGCCTGTTGGCATAATCCCAATAAATCCTCGTCAATAATGCGGTAATAACGACAATTACCCTCTCGCCGACAAGCTACCACTCCTGCTATTTTCAGGAATTGTAAATGTTTAGATACATTGGCTTGATTTAATTGAGTGCGATCGCATATCTCCGTAACCGTACATTCATTAGTACAAATAGTTTGGATAATATGTAACCGACTAGGATCGCTCAATATTTTAAAACGGTTTGCTAATTCTTCTAATCGATCGATTTCCAGGGTAGTTTTCATAATAAATTGGTAAATTTGTCTAATTAAGTTAAAATAACTCATGTTTAACTGTTATTTTTAAGTAGTTCAACTTAGATAAACAAACAATGGTTTGATTAAGAAAGAAAAATCTGGATAATCATAGTGATTCAGACATTAAAACAAAACCGATTTGATGTTTGATTAAGTAGAGCTACCTAACTGATGTTTGTCTTTTAATGGGATAGACTGCAACATAGATAAACCAAATAACACTCGCAGTCCTAACTTTTCAAACCACGGCATCCCTAAACCAGTGCGCATTTTTAACAGGAAATATTCCTCAAAAGCGGCTTTAACCCAATTCACCCAACGCCCTCTTACAGCATAGGCAAATCGTCTTTTTCCTGTGTCAGGATTAGGTAAAACAGGGGCGGCAATATAAGCAATGCCAGTATTTCCATACTCAGCAAAACAAAGAGCTTCTAAGGTAGGCTGAGTCAAAGGTGCATCAATCGCTCCTAATTCTACAGCAATATTGTGGGCAACGGCGACTCCCATTGCTTCTGTCATTTGTCCACTTTTAGGTAAGCCGATGGGAAGGAGAGTTTTTTCTGGTTGTTTTAAATCAACACAAGTTCCCAAAGCGTAAATAGATGGATAATCTGGATGTTTCTGAGAGGGTAAAACAGGAATAAAACCCTTTTCATTGGTTAATCCATGAGCTTCTCGAAGAAATTTAACTCCACCATGAGAAGGCAAAATCATAGAGTATTTAAAAGGAAACTGACTACCATCCGCCAAAAGAATTTTATCTGCTTGTATATCGACAATTTGAGCATTAACAATAGTTTTAATCCCTCTTTCCGCCATTAAACCCTCTGAAAGTTCTTGAGCATGGGTTAATCCCCTCACCCCTGTATGACCAATATATGGTTCTGGAGTGATATAGGAAATATTAACTTTATCTCTGATGCCATGACGACGTAATTCTTGATCCGCCATTAAGACAAACTCATAAGCTGGTGCGAAACATCCTGCCCCCGGCATCGCTCCCACCACCAAATCCCCCGGATTTTCCAAAAATTCCAACCAAGCAGATTTCGCTTCTAGAGCGTGTTCAGGAGTACAAACTGATTGAGTATAACCGCCATGGGGTCCCAATCCAGGTATTTCATCAAAGGCTAAAGATGATCCAACTGCGATCGCCAGATAGTCATAATAAATCTTTTGTCCATCTTCTACGGTAATTTGCTGAGTATTAGGATTAAGTGCTGTTACCTTTCCCAAAACCCATTTAATACCGTGTCTTTGAGTTAATTGACTCAAGTTTAATTGAATATGGTCTAGGGAGTTTAAATTCAACGCCACCCTTATCAATCCGGGGATAAAGGTAAATTCAGCCTTATCAGAAATCAAAGTTACAGTATGTTCTTTAGGCAAATAATGCCTTAACTCATAAGCCGTTGGTAATCCACCTAAGCCTCCTCCTATAACTACAACATTCGCCATTGCTTTATTCCTCTTAATTATTTCATTTTTGTTATTTCTTATGGATGATTTTCATTTGTAGATCTAATTTTTAAAAGCTATACAACTATCAAGCTATATAGTTATATAATAGCATTTTTTCAGGATTCGTCAAGAAAATCATAAAATTTACAGTAGAGTCTCTTTAAATCAAGGGTTTGAACCTTAAGCTGATTCCTGACAATAAAATAGACTTCCTGCTCTCTCAAACAACAATAAAAAAAAAGACAATAAATATTGACTATATAACTATTTAGTTATATAATTGAATAGAGAAACTAAAAATTTTCATCTTGCACAAATTTCAGAAAATAAAACATAACATCCATGAACAACTTCAGCATATTTGTAGATACATCTTTTGAAGAAGCAATAGATCAAGTAACAGAGGCTCTTAAACAAGAAGGAATGGGAGTTCTGAACGAAATTGATGTTCAAGCAACCTTAAAGAAAAAAATTGATGTCAATTTTCGCAGATATAAAATTCTTGGGGCTTGTCATGCCTTAATTGCCTATGAAATGTTGCAAACTGACGATAAAGCAGGGTTATTTTATCCTTGCAATGTGGTGGTACAGGAACATGAAGACGGCAGAATCGAGGTGTCGGCGGTTGATCCCTTAATGATGTTTTTAACGATACACAGCCCTAAAGCCAAAGAAATTGCCCTCAATGCCAGTGAAAAAATGCAAAGAGTCATCGAAAGTTTAAAGTCACTCCAGTTAATTTCTCATAGTTAGAGTTAGCAAAAAAATTGGAGTCATGGAAGTAGGTGTAGGGTTTCAGGTATCGGGTGTCAGGTTAAGTGCTTCCCACACAACACTCTATTTAAACAAAAATATCTCAATTACCAAATTAAGTAATTCTCACAAAAAAATGATTAACCTTTCGCCACAAGATTTTATTCAATTAACCGATAAACCTCTTTTAATCGATGTTCGCAGTGGTTTTGAATATAAAATGTTTCGCTCTCCTGATGCTATTAATCTCAGTTTGCCTCGAATTTTAATGGGTAGTAATTCTTGGTTACGCTCTTGGGTTCTACCCCAATGGTTTAAAGATTTATCTTACCACGAACCGATCGCACTTATTTGTTTAACGGCTCACCGAAGTCCGATCGCCGCCGAAGCCCTCATCAAAACTGAATTTAACCAAGTTTACAACATAGAAGGGGGAATGATGGCATGGCAAAAAGAAGGATTACCCACTGTCAAAGGAAAAAAATAATTAATTAACAACACAAATAAATTTACTAATGAAGGAAAAATTAAGGTCATGTGGAAAATATTATCTACTTTTAAAGAAAATCTGATATGGTCAGTACCGGGGTTTATGATCGCAGGGATTATTTTTGGTGGTTTACTAGATGCTAGTTTCCTTAAAGTAACAATCGTACCCCTCACCTTTTTAATGGTTTATCCCATGATGATTAACTTACAAATTGCCAAAGTTTTTGCAGGAGGGGATTTTAAGTTACAAGCGGTCACTCAGTTAATTAATTTTGCGATCGTACCTTTTTTTGCTTTTGGCATCGGTAAATTATTTTTCCATGACAGTCCTTTAGTATTATTAGGATTATTACTAACTTCTCTACTTCCCACCAGTGGCATGACTATTTCTTGGACTGGTTTTGCCAAAGGAAATCTCAATGCGGCGATTAAAATGACGGTGATTGGCTTAATTGCTGGTTCGTTAGCTACTCCCCTTTATGCTAAATTTTTAATGGGTGCAGTGGTGGAAATCCCCCTTGTCGATGTTTTCAAACAAATAGTTATCATTGTCTTTCTGCCCATGATATTGGGATTTGTCACCAAGAAAATTCTCATCGCTACCGTAGGAGAAAATAAATATAATAAAAACCTTAAGCAAAAATTCCCTGTTTTTTCCACTATTGGAGTATTGGGCATTGTTTTTGTGGCTATGGCATTAAAAGCAAAAACCATTCTTGGCAATCCTTTAACAGTGTTATCCTTCTTTATTCCTTTGTTAATTATTTACGGTGGTAATTTCCTTTTAAGTACCCTTATCGGTAAATTTTTCTTTAACCGTGAAGATGCGATCGCACTCGTTTATGGAACAGTAATGCGTAACCTTTCTATCGCTCTTGCCATTGCCATTACCGTATTCGGCTCAGAAAAAGGCTCAGAAATAGCGTTAATTATCGCAATGGGTTATATCATACAAGTACAATCTGCGGCTTGGTACGTCAAATTAACGGACAAAATTTTTGGAACACCATTGGAGCCTTTACCAGAGTAGCGTAACTCAAAATATTACAAAAAAAAATAGGACTATTAAGAAAACAGCTTAAAATAAACTGCTTATTGTACTACCTCCCCATCAGGGCGATCGAGTTCTGTTCTAATACCTAAATCAATAACTTCAATATCCCATTGACCTCGTTTAGCAGTTTCAAAAACTATATAACGACCATCAGGACTAATACGAGGATTTCTTAACCAACTACGATAACCCTGAGTTACCAACTGAGTTTGTTTTGTTGCTCGATCATAAATAAAAATATCTGGTCTGCCTTGTATGCTAGAAATATAAGCAATGTAACGTCCAGTACGACTTAAGCTAGGACTATCATTGATCGCATTACCAATATTTAAACCGGGTAAATCGGCAAAATTTCTTAACTGTAAATCATAGAGTAAAATTTCTCGGCGCCCATTACGATTAGAAACCATTGCCAACCAACGACCATCACCGCTAATGGCAGGTTGTTCATCATTATAGCGACTGTTAAGAGACGTGGAAAAAGAAGAAACATTGCTGGAAGTACACCCATTCAAACTCACAGCAGAAAACACAAGCAGTAACAGAAATAGTTGTTTCAAAACTAGACCAATTTAGCCAAATTAATAATCGAAATTATCAGGATTTGAGGGGCGATCGCCCTTGGGAGAATCATCATAGTCAGATTGTTCGGGTTCAATGGGTTGATAGTCCACATATTCAGTGCCAACGCTAGAAACAATATCATCAGCAGACTTCGGACGACGTTTTTTTGGTCTTGCGACCGTAGAAGGACTTACTCCTCTATCATTACGAGGGCGAGAATAATCTTGACGGGGAGAGGAAGATTCATCATCCCAATGGTCAGGGGTTTCTTGCCAATCTTCATAATTGGAACGACTAGGACGAGTTCTGGTAGTATTACGACTGCGGGGAGTAGGAGGTTCTTGATTATAACCGCTAGAGGGACGACGAGGACGACGAGGGCGAGGGTTTTCTTCTTCATACCCGGTTGTAGGGCGAGGGTTTCTTACTGCTGTACCTTGCAAACGACGGCGAGGAATTTCCTCCTCCTCATAATAATCATCATAAGCATCTGTTTGATCCAACTCTGCACGATAAACACGACGATTAACCGGGCGATCATCTTCTACATAGGAGTTAGCTCTTGAACCTCTAACTTTCTCGGAAGTAGCTCCTCTTAAACGAATACTCTCAACGGCAAAAAAGATAGCAGAGCCAGAAAGTAACAGTTGACTAAATTGCAAAATGGGATCTAAGCGCCACCCTTGAAAGAATAAGATAAAACCGCAAAGTAAGCCAACTGCGGCAAAAAAGATGTCATGATCCCTAGAGACTTCAGGTCTAACAGAACGCATTAAATACAATCCAGCCCCTGCTAAAGCCAAAACGATACCCAATACACTGGCGGAGTTGAAACCAAAATTAACCATTGTTCAAACTAAAACTGCTATGTTTTCTTTTATCTTAACCAGATTATCTGATTCTGCACTGTCTATCTTTAATACCATGTCATAACCAGACATTAATTTTTAATCTTTCTCAAAAACTGTCAGGGGGTTTTACCTTATGAGCAATTTATGGTTATGCCCCCTGAAAAGAAATTGATAACAGAAGTATCAAACTATATTATTAACGGATTTTGTCAGCTTGGCTAACGACAATTAAACCAATAGTAACAGGAATAACTACGATCGCAGCACCCCAAACCAAACTCCAAAGAAAATTAGCTAAAGAAGCAGTCATAAATTTTTATACCTATTTATTTACTAAAAATGATCAATCTCAATTTTACAATAAATCCAGAGTTAAATTAGGGTAAACTATCCAAGGCAACTTTTCAAGGAAAAAATTAAAAAGTCTTATGGTTAAATTGTTACCTGATAACTTACAAAAATTAAAAGAGCAAGTGGCAATTGTTACGGGAGCTTCCAGAGGCATTGGAAAAGCAACCGCCATCGCCCTAGCGGAAGAAGGAGCGAAAGTGGTGATTAATTATGCTAACAGTAGTCAATCTGCAGAAGAATTAGTTAAAGATATTATCGATGCTGGAGGAGATGCGATCGCAGTTCAAGCCGATGTTTCTCAACTGGAGCAAGTAGAAGCCATGATCAAAACTACTACTGATAAATGGGGACGTATAGATATATTAGTCAATAATGCAGGAATTACTCGTGATACATTAATGTTGCGAATGAAATTAGAAGACTGGCAAAAAGTAATTGATTTAAACCTTACAGGGGTCTTTTTATGTTGTAAAGCTGTTAGCAAAATCATGCTCAAACAAAGAAGTGGAAGAATTATCAATATATCTTCAGTAGCAGGACAAATGGGTAATCCTGGACAAGCTAACTATAGTGCCGCAAAAGCAGGAGTTATCGGTTTTACCAAAACCCTCGCCAAAGAATTTGCCAGTCGGGGAGTTACCGTTAATGCCGTAGCCCCCGGATTCATTGAAACGGATATGACAAGTGGATTAGAAGCCGAAGAAATTTTAAAAGCCATTCCTCTTAATCGTTACGGTAAACCAGAAGAAATCGCAGGAATGATTCGCTTTTTAGCCGCCGACACTGCTTCTTCTTACATTACAGGGCAAGTATTTAATGTTGATGGTGGTATGGTTATGTAATAAATAGTTTAGTCTTAAGATAGGAAATTTCTGGGTTAGGGGTTCGGTGTTCGGAGTTATTAATTATCAATTATTTACCTTTGCCTCTTGCCCCTTTCACTTTGTCCTTACTTACACTGCTTAAGTTTAAATTTAACTATTTTTATTGCCATTTACATTCCATGAAAGAAAAAGACTATCCGCAATTCCTATCGCAATTAATTCACTCTTATAAAGATAATGTTGATTTTTTGTCCATTCGCCTAGAGTCATCTCAGGGAAGTAACATCAAAATGCGTAACGGGCAAATTGAAAATATTAGCGAAGGCACTTCAATTGGAGGACAAATTAGAGCTTGTCATAAAGGGGGATGGGGTTTTGCTACTTTTAATGATTTAACTCAGATAGCGGATTGTATCAGTGATGCCATTTCTGCCGCTCAATTGATTGGTGATGACGAAACACTCCTCGCAGAGGTTGAACCCATCCAAATAAGCTGTCAAATGCCCTTAAAAGGAACAAATCCACGCCTGATCCACCTCTCAGAAAAACGGGATTTAGTGGCAAGATGCGATCGCATCTTAAATAGTTATCATGAAGATATTACCAGCACCAGTGTTAGATATAGTGACAGTCAACAAAAAGTAGTTTTAGCCACCTCCGAAGGCACGTTAATTGAGCAAACATGGATAGACAGTGAAATGCGTTTTAGTGCCACTGCAAAACGAGGGGAGTTGGTACAAACAGGGAGAGAAACCACAGGCACAAGGAGAGGCTTTGAAGACTTACTCAACCTTGATAAACAGATAGAAAGTGCCGCAAAAAGGGCAGTTAATGCTTTAGACTTGCCTACCGTCAAAGGAGGAACTTATACTGTAGTTATTGACCCTATCTTAGCAGGATTGTTTGTTCATGAAGCCTTTGGACATTTATCCGAAGCAGATATGGCTTATGAAAACCCCGACTTACTGGAAGTGATGACAATGGGGCGTAAATTCGGCGGTGAATTTTTACAAATTTTTGACGGGGCGCAACCAGAAGGACACCGAGGCAGTTATTATTATGATGATGAAGGTGTAAGCGCTACTACAACTCAATTAATCAAAGATGGGGTATTAGTGGGGCGTTTACATTCCAGAGAAACGGCGGGTAAACTAGGGGAAAAACCCACTGGTAATGCCCGTTGTTTAAACTATCATTATCCTCCCATCGTGAGAATGACTAATACTTGGATAGGTAGAGGTAACACCCCCGTTAAAGACTTATTCAGCAATATAAAAGAAGGGGTTTATGCAGGAAACTGGTTAGGAGGTATGACAAATGGGGAGATGTTTACCTTCACCGCAGGGGAAGCATGGATGATCCGAGATGGTGTAATAGCTGAACCTGTGAAAAACGTTACTTTATCGGGAAATGTCTTTAAAACCCTTGCCAATATAGAAGCAATTGGGGATGATTTTTATTGGGATGAATCGGGAGGATGTGGTAAAGGAGGGCAAAACGGTTTAGCGGTTGGTTGTGGTAGCCCTAGTTTACGCATCAAAGACGTAGTAATTGGTGGTGAAAATTGACAATTTGCCATTGAGAGTTAACAATAGTTAGGTGTCAAGAGTAGGGAGTAAGGGAGAGAGGGAATATTAAACATCTCTTGAAAATATTAATATAACCTCTTTCGTAGTGAGGGCTTTAGCCCTTATTTTAATAACCATTGGATAAGTCAATTCTCTATATTATAACTCCGAACTCCGAACCCCGAACTCCGAACTCAAATCATTCTTAATTCTTAATTCTTAATTCATTATGTCCACTCGTGTAATAATAGCTCGTCATGGTCAAAGTAGTTATAACGCTCAAAAAATGATACAAGGGCGTTGTGATGAATCGGTGATTACGGAAAAAGGAGAAAAACAAGCTCAATTATTAGGGGAAGCCCTCAAGGATGTTAAATTAGGGGCATTTTATAGCAGTCCATTACAACGAGCTTATAAAACCGCTCAAATTGTTCAATCTCTCAATCAGTATAAACCTTCTATCACTGTGATGGAGAAATTGAGAGAAATCAACTTGCCTGAGTGGGAAAAATGGAAAAAAGAAGATGTCAAAAGAGAATTTCCTGAAGCCTATCGCACTTGGAAGGAAAAACCTGATGAGTTAAAAATGACTTTTGAGGGTAAAGAGTTTTATCCCGTATTAGACTTGTATCAACAAGCACAAGAGTTTTGGCAAGAGATTATTCCTAACCACGATGGCGAAACCATTTTAATTACTGCCCATAATGGTATTAACCGTTGCTTAATTCTCACCGCTTTGGGAATGTCTCCAGCTTATTATCACTGTTTGCAACAGTCTAATTGTTGTGTAAATGTTTTGAATTTCACGGGGAATTTTGGAGATTCTGTGCAGTTAGAATCTCTTAATCAAATTGGACATTTAGGTACACCATTACCAGATTTTCGCCCTGAGCAAAAACAGGGGTTAAGATTATTATTGGTACGTCATGGGGAAACAGAATGGAATAGAATGTCACGTTTTCAGGGTGTTAAAGATATTCCTCTCAATGATAATGGCAGACAACAAGCGGAAAAAGCGGCTGAGTTTCTCAAAGATGTGCAGATTGATTTTGCAGTAACTAGCCCATTATCGCGTCCGAAGGAAACCGCAGAGATTATTCTTAAACATCATCCTCATGTCAATTTAACCACTAAAAAAGATTTAGAGGAAATTTCTCATGGTTTATGGGAAGGTAAATTAGAAACGGAAATTGAGGCAGAATTTCCCGGTTTATTGGCACAATGGAAAGCAAAACCTGAAACTGTACAAATGCCTGAAGGCGAAAATTTACAACAAGTGTGGGAGAGAGCGATCTCATCTTGGCAAGAAATCGTCCAAGAGAATATCGAAGAAGGCAAAATGAAAACGGGTTTAGTTGCCGCTCATGATGCTATAAATAAGGTAATTATCTGTTATTTATTAGGGTTAGAATCTGCTAACTTTTGGAATATTAAACAAGGAAATGGTGCAGTAACAGTTGTTGATTATCCTCACGGTTTAAATGGAAAACCGATTTTACAGGCAGTTAATTTAACGAATCATCTCAGTGGTGGTTTGTTTGATAAAACTGCGGCTGGTGCTTTATAAAATCCTTATTCTATGCAAAATTATAAGCTGGGAAAGAGGTGTAAGGGTGTTCGGGAGAAATAGGTTATTGGGTAGGGGATTGCGGAGAAATGAGTTAGGAGTTAGGGCTTAGGTGTTAAGAGTTAGAAATTATTAATTATCAACTATTTACCTTTGCCCTTTGCCCTTCGTCTCTTGCCTCTTGCCCTTTTCTCTCTACTCATAATTAAAGGGGTATTGTCAAGAGTTGCCATAGAAAGTTAAAATAGATATTTTGATATTCTATGAAAAAACTTATCATTAAATAGTAGTCTAAGTAAAACAATAAAGGATAGTGGCTAATTCAAAATCTGCTCTCAAGAGAATCCAAATTAACGAACGTAACCGCCTTCGTAACAAGGCTTACAAATCTGCGGTTAAAACCCTCATGAAAAAATATTTTCAAGCGGTAGAAGCCTATACAACTTCTCCTAGTGATGAGTTAAAACAGGCTGTACAAACTTGTCAATCTGCGGCATATAGCAAAATTGACAAAGCAGTTAAAAGAGGTATTTATCACAAAAATAACGGTGCAAGAAAAAAAGCTAGATTAGCTAGAGCATTTTCTAAAGCAAACCAAGCACAAGCCTCTTAGGTATTGGGGTATTAATTTTTACCGCTTAAACACTCAATACGATAGCTAACAATAGTTAGCTAATTTTTTTCTCAAATCAAAGGGGAATCTAACCCTTAAAAAATTAGGAGTTATCAGAAATTTATCAGTATGAAAATGGAAATTAAGGATTTAAGGAATAATCGCAAAAGCTAATTTCTAATTCTTAGTTCCTAATTCCTAATTAAAATCCTGTACCATTAGGCAAAAAACACTAATGCAACTGATTGATACTCATGTACATATAAACTTTGATGTCTTTCAGGAAGATTTGGATTTAGTTTCCAGTCGTTGGCAATCGGTTGGGGTAAATAAACTTATCCATTCCTGTGTTGAACCTCAAGAGTTCGATCGCATCAAGGAATTATCCGAAAAGTTTCCTGAGTTGTACTGTAGTGTGGGTTTACACCCCCTTTCTGCCAATAAGTGGGAAGGAGAAACTACCTACCAACAATTACTAGAGTTTGCCCAATCCAGCCCCAAAGTGGTGGCAATCGGAGAAATGGGCTTAGATTTTTACAAAGATAATCAACCAGAGTTACAAAAAGAAGTTTTCTGGAAACAGTTAGAAATTGCCTATCAATTAAATAAACCCGTCATTATTCACTGTAGAGATGCGGCTACCGCCCTACGGGATATTTTAGTAAGATTTAATCAAGAACACGGTAAAATAACAGGAGTGATGCACTGTTGGGCAGGAAATCCAGAGGAAACTCAGTGGTTTCTTGATTTAGGAATGTATGTTAGCTTTAGTGGAGTTGTGACTTTTAAAAATGCCAAAACCGTCCATCAAAGTGCGTCTATTGTTCCTGATGATCGTCTTTTAATCGAAACCGATTGTCCTTTTTTAGCTCCTACTCCCCATCGTGGTAAACGCAATGAGCCTTCATATGTGATTCATGTAGCGGAGAAATTAGCACAAATTAGGGGACAATCAGTAGATGCGATCGCATCCCAAACAACCAAGAACGCCTGTAAATTATTTAACCTCTAAATTTAAAATAAAGCAAGGGTAAAGAAAATAAATAACCAAAACCCTGACCCCAGAATCTAAATAGATCAATTCAATATCATTGACAACTAACCTATGAAAACCCAAGAACTGTTACCAGATTTAATCGAAATTCAACGCTCTAGTTACAAATGGTTTTTAGAGCATGGCTTAATCGAAGAACTCAACAGTTTTACGCCTATTACTGATTATGCAGGAAAACTAGAATTACACTTTATTGGGGAGAAATATCGCCTCAAAGAACCAAAATACCACATCGAAGAAGCAAAAAAAAGAGATGCAACTTACTCAGTACAGGTATATGTACCTACATTGTTGCTAAACAAAGAAACAGGAGAAAGAAAAGAACAAGAAGTATTTATCGGTGATCTACCATTGATGACTGATAGAGGTACGTTTTTGATCAATGGTGCAGAAAGGGTAATTGTCAATCAGATAGTGCGATCGCCGGGGGTCTATTTTAAATCAGAGGTGGACAAAAACGGAAAAAGAACTTACTCCGCCTCCGTCATTCCTAACCGTGGTGCATGGCTAAAATTTGAAACTGATAAACATGGTGTAGTGTGGGTCAGAATCGATAAAACCCGCAAAATCTCAGCCCAAGTATTATTGAAAGCTATGGGCTTAACAGATAGAGAAATTATGGATCGTTTACGCCATGCGGAATTTTACCATAAAACTTTGGAGAAAGAGGGCAATCCTAGTACAGATGATGCTCTCATGGAACTTTACCGCAAATTACGCCCCGGTGAACCTCCAACCGTAAGCGGTGGACAAGCCTTATTAGAAAGTCGCTTCTTTGATCCTAAACGTTATGATTTAGGGAAAGTTGGACGCTACAAAATGAACAAAAAACTGCGTTTGACTGTTCCTTATAACGTAAGGGTATTAACCATTGAAGATATTTTATCTGTTGTTGACTATCTCATTAATCTTGAATTTGATATTGGGCAAGTAGATGATATTGATCACCTCGGCAATAGACGAGTCAGAAGTGTGGGAGAATTATTACAAAACCAAGTCAGAGTCGGTTTATCCCGCCTAGAAAGAATTATCAGGGAAAGAATGACCGTTGGTGATCCTAATACCTTAACTCCTGCGGCTTTGGTTAACCCTAAACCTTTAGTAGCGGCCATTAAAGAATTTTTTGGCTCGTCTCAGTTATCTCAATTCATGGATCAAACCAATCCTTTAGCTGAATTAACCCATAAACGTCGTATTTCCGCTTTAGGACCTGGGGGCTTAAGCCGAGATAGAGCAGGTTTTGCCGTGCGAGACATTCACCCTAGCCACTACGGACGTATTTGCCCTGTGGAAACTCCCGAAGGACCTAACGCAGGTTTAATCGGTTCTTTAGCTACCTATGCCAGAATCAATGAGTACGGATTCATTACTACTCCTTACTATAAAGTTGAGAATGGAAAAGTCCGTTGGGATTTAACCCCTGAGTACCTAACTGCTGATGAAGAGGACGATAAAAGGGTTGCTCCGGGTGACATTTCTACCGACGAGGAAGGGAATATTTTAGGGGAATCTGTACCCATTCGTTACCGTCAAGAATTTTCTACCACAACTCCGAATCAGGTGGATTATGTAGCAGTGTCTCCTGTACAGATTGTTTCTGTAGCTACCTCTATGATTCCTTTTCTGGAGCATGATGACGCTAACCGCGCCCTGATGGGTTCTAATATGCAACGTCAAGCTGTTCCTTTATTACGGGCGGAACGTCCTTTAGTGGGTACAGGTTTAGAAGCCCAAGCGGCAAGAGATTCTGGGATGGTAATTGTTTCCCGTCATTATGGCAAAATTACTTATGTAGATGCAAAAACTATTAGGCTCAAAACCAAGGAAGGAGAGGAGTTAGTTTACAATCTTCAAAAGTATGAACGTTCTAACCAAGATACCTGTTTAAATCAAAAGCCTTTGGTTGATGAAGGAGAAGAGGTAGTACCCGGACAGGTATTAGCCGATGGTTCTGCTACCGAAGGGGGAGAGTTAGCATTAGGTAACAATATCACCGTTGCTTATATGCCTTGGGAAGGTTATAACTACGAGGATGCGATCTTAATTAGTGAAAGACTGGTTCAAGAGGATATTTACACCACTATTCACGTGGAAAAACACGAAATTGAAGCCCGTCAAACGAAATTAGGTCCGGAAGAAATTACCCGTGAAATTCCTAATGTGGGAGAAGATGCCTTACTCAACCTCGATGAACAAGGGATTATCCGTGTGGGTGCTTGGGTAGAATCAGGAGATATTTTAGTGGGTAAAGTAACCCCTAAAGGTGAATCGGATCAACCACCAGAAGAAAAACTGTTACGAGCAATTTTCGGGGAAAAAGCCAGAGATGTTCGTGATAACTCCTTACGTTTACCCAACGGTGAAAAAGGAAGGGTTGTCTATGTACGAGTGTTTACCCGTGAACAAGGTGACGAGTTACCCCCTGGTGCAAATATGGTAGTCCGTGTATATGTGGCTCAAAAACGCAAAATCCAAGTGGGGGATAAAATGGCAGGTCGTCATGGTAATAAAGGGATTATTTCTCGCATCCTCCCCCGTGAAGATATGCCCTATATGCCCGATGGAAGCCCCGTGGACATCGTTCTAAATCCTTTGGGTGTTCCTTCCCGTATGAACGTGGGACAGGTGTTTGAGTGTCTTCTAGGGTGGGCAGGTGAACATTTAGGCTATCGCTTCAAGATGACTCCTTTTGATGAAATGTATGGAGAGGAAGCGTCTCGAAATACTGTCAATGGCTTGTTAAAAGATGCCTCGAAGAAACCAAGTAAAGATTGGATTTTTGATGAGAATAACCCTGGTAAAATTCAACTTTATGATGGCCGCAGTGGTGAACCATTTGATCGCCCCGTGACAGTGGGTAAAGCCTATATGCTCAAATTAGTTCACTTGGTGGATGATAAGATTCACGCTCGTTCTACTGGTCCTTACTCATTGGTGACACAACAACCTCTCGGTGGTAAAGCTCAACAGGGTGGACAAAGATTCGGAGAGATGGAGGTATGGGCATTAGAGGCTTATGGTGCGGCTTATACTTTACAGGAATTATTGACAGTCAAATCCGACGATATGCAAGGACGAAATGAAGCCTTAAATGCGATCGTTAAAGGACAACCAATTCCTCATCCCGGTACACCTGAATCCTTTAAGGTACTCTTACGAGAATTACAATCTCTAGGTTTAGATGTTTCTGTCCATAAAGTGGTAGAAGGTAGCGAACACGTAGAAGTTGACTTGATGGATGCTTCTAGTCGAGCACCTAAGCGTCCTACCTATAAAGAAGATTACAGTTTATCTAGTTTAGGTCAAGATGACGACGAGGAGTTGTAAGTTGACTTGAGTTCGGAGTTCGGGGTTTTTAAAAGTAGGTAGGGGTTAAATATATTCAACCCGTAGGTCGTAGGGAGTAGGGAAAGTTAAATAAAACCTGATACCTGACACCTACTTATTGTTCATTGTTAACTGTTCATTGCTAATTGAAATATGGCTAACGAGACTAAAAATAAGACTTTCTATAATAAGGTAATCGATAAAGGGGGCTTAAAAAAGCTCATCGCTAAAACTTTTACCGAACAAGGTTCTGCCCGTTGTGCTTCTGTTTGTGACCAGTTAAAAACTTTGGGTTTCCGTTATGCTACTCAGGCGGCGGTTTCTATTAGTGTGGAAGATTTGAAAATTCCTCCTATTAAAAAAGAAATGTTGGCAGAAGCTGAGTCCACCATTAAAAATACTCTCAGTCGTTATGCTAATGGTGAAATTACTGAGGTTGAACGTTTCCAGAAGGTAATCGATACTTGGAATGATACTTCTGAATCTTTGAAAGATGAGGTGGTTAAAAATTTCCGTGAAACTGATCCTCTTAACTCTGTTTATATGATGGCGTTTTCTGGTGCAAGGGGAAATATCTCTCAGGTGCGTCAGTTAGTTGGTATGCGTGGCTTGATGGCTGATCCTCAAGGGGAAATTATTGACTTACCCATTAAAACTAATTTCCGTGAAGGTTTAACCGTTACTGAGTATATTATTTCTTCTTACGGTGCGCGTAAAGGTTTAGTAGATACGGCTTTGCGTACCGCCGACTCTGGTTATTTAACCCGTCGTTTAGTGGACGTTTCTCAGGATGTAATTATTCGGGAAAATGATTGTGGTACTCATCGAGGTATTGAAGTTACCCCCATGAAAGACGGCGATCGCATCTTGATTCCTTTATCTGATCGTCTATTCGGAAGAGTGTTAGCAGAAGATGTTATTGATCCTGCCACAGGGGAAGTTATTGCTACACGTAATCAAGCCATTGATGATGATTTAGCAAAAGCTATCGGTAAAGCGGTTGATAAAGTAAAAGTAAGATCTCCTTTAACCTGTGAAACTGCTCGTTCTGTATGTCAAAAATGCTATGGATGGTCATTGGCTCACGGTGACTGGGTAAATATGGGAGAAGCGATCGGAATTATTGCCGCTCAATCCATTGGTGAACCCGGTACTCAGTTAACTATGCGTACTTTCCACACAGGAGGGGTATTTACTGGGGAAGTTGCTCGTCGTATTACCACTCCAACCTCTGGCACGGTCAAATTCAGTAAGAAATTAAAAGTCCGTGAAACTCGTACCCGTCATGGAGATCAAAAATTAGTTGTTGAGGTAACTGGGGATATTGTTGTTGGTGCTGAAAAAATTTCTGTACCCAAAGATAGTTTATTAGCAGTCAGAGAAGGGGATGTAGTTCAAGAGAATGATCTCATTGCTGAAGTAATGCCCCAAAAAACCAGATCCACCGAGAAAGTAACTAAAGACGTTGCTACAGACTTATCTGGAGAAGTGCATTTTGCTGATATTGCCCCTGAAAGTAAAACCGATAAACAGGGTAATACTACCACTACCGCCTCTCGTAACGGTTTAATTTGGGTGTTATCGGGACAGGTTTACAATTTACCCCCCGGTGCTGAACCTGCGGTGAAAAATGGCGACAAAGTTAAGCCCGGTTCTGTATTAGCGGAAACTAAGTTAAAAACTAAAAGTGGTGGTGTTTGCCGTTTTGAAGAAGGTAGCCGAGAAATCGAAATTATTACTGCTTCCGTTTCTTTGGATCAGGCAGATATTTATCTCGAACATCATGGTAGTCAACAACAATACGTTATCCATACCCAAAAAGGCGATCGCTTTGCTTTAAAGGTAGTTCAGGGTACAAAAGTACAAAATAATCAAGTTGTTGCCGAATTAATTGATGATACCTATACCACCAATACTGGGGGGTTAATTCGCTATGCAGGGTTAGAAACAGGGCGAGGTAACAAAAAACAAGGTTATGAGGTAATCAAAGAGGGAACTATTGTCTGGATTCCTGAAGAAAGTCACGAAATTAATAAAGACATCTCCTTGTTATTAGTAGAAGATGGTCAATATGTAGAAGCAGGAACAGAAATAGTTAAAGATATTTTCTGTCAGTCTAGTGGGGTGGTTGAGGTTGTTCAGAAAAATGATATTTTAAGAGAAATTATCGTTAAGCCTGGGCAACTATACCTTGACTTAGATCCTGACTATTTAGCTAATATCGACGAAGATAATATTATTCCCCCGGGTACTCAAATTGCTCCTAATAATATTACTGAGGAAGAATACTTTGCCCAATTTGTTGATACCAATGAAGGGGTTGGTTTATTATTACGTCCTATCAGACAATTTGAAGTAATTAACACTACTCAGTCTCCTTCCCAAGAATCATTGAATACTCAGGGTTCAGCTATTAACTTAAAACCCGTAATGCGTACTTTCTTTAAAGATGGAGAAAGAGTTAAAAGTGTTGAAGGAGTACAGTTAGTTACCACTCAATTGGTACTAGAAACCCATGAGGGCATGAGTGCGGATATTGAGTTAGTCCCTCACGAAGCAGAAGAAGGTTGTTTCCGCTTACAAATTGTGGTATTAGAATCTGTCCTTTTACGTCGTGAATTGGAAACAGAACCTAATATTATTACTCGTGTTTTAGTGGAAGATGGACAAGAAATTGCTCCGGGAGATGTAGTTGGTACAACTCAAATTCTCTGTCAAGAGGAGGGTATTATTCAAGGGGTAAGAGAAGGAGTTGAAGCCATTCGCCGTGTGTTAGTGGTCAGAAAATCTGACATGATTGATATACAAACTGAGTCTAAGCCTACTTGTAAGGCAGGGGATTTTATCACTCAAGGGGATCTATTAGCAGAAAATGTAACTGCTCCTGAATCAGCAAAAGTTTTGAAAGTGGAAGATAATCGAGTAGTCTTACGTTATGCTCGTCCTTATCGTGTGTCTGCTGGTGCGATTTTACATATTGAGCAAGGAGATTTAGTTCAACGGGGTGATAATTTAGTATTACTCGTATTTGAACGGGCAAAAACAGGGGACATCGTTCAAGGTTTACCAAGAATTGAAGAATTGCTCGAAGCCCGTAAACCCAAAGAACCTGCCTTGTTGGCACGTCGCCCCGGCTTCTGTCAAGTGGAATATCGTGATGATGAAGCGATCGATGTTAAGGTAATTGAGGATGATGGTACTATTACTGAGTATCCTTTGAGTCCTAACCAAAACATTATCGTGAACGACAATCAAAGAGTGGAAACAGGCGATCCTTTAACCGATGGTTTAGCAAGTCCTCATGAATTGCTGGAAATCTTCTATGCCTACTATCAAGAGCAAGAGGATAATCAGGGAATGTTTGAGTGTGCTTTGGCGGCATTAGAAAAGGCTCAACTATTTTTGGTTAATCAGGTTCAAGGGGTATATCAATCTCAAGGTATCGACATTTCTGATAAACATATTGAGGTGATTGTGCGTCAGATGACTTCTAAAGTAAGAGTTGATGATGGTGGTGATACTATCCGTTTACCCGGGGAGTTGGTGGAATTACGTCAAATTGAAAAAGACAATGAAACCATGTCTATCACTGGCGGCGCACCTGTACAATATACTCCTTTGATTATGGGTATTACTAAATCTAGTTTGAATACTGATAGCTTTATTTCGGCGGCAAGTTTCCAAGAAACCACAAGAGTACTCACAGAAGCTGCGATCGAGGGTAAAAATGATTGGTTAAGAGGTTTGAAAGAAAACGTAATCATCGGACGTTTAATCCCTGCTGGTACTGGCTTCAATGCTTATGAACGTCAGGATTGGGAAGGAAACGACGTTGTCAGAGAGGTAAATGGTAACGATTATGCTCTTATGGATGAAAGTAATCGCTTATCTTCTTCTCTTACGGATGATGAAGATGTGATTATTGATGATCAGTCTGCTCGTACTTATTCTCCTGACAGTATGATTATTGATGATGATGATGAGTAATCATTGATTGGCAAGGGGTTTAAACCCTTTGTTAGGAATTAGGAATTAGTGAGTAATTTAGTTGTTAGTTCGGGCTTCTAGCCCGATTTATGTAGATTTTGTCTATTGATAAAATTTTTTAGCTTCTTCTAGGGCGTGTCTGCAAATTATCAAATTAAGCTGTTGTATGTTTGGTGCTATACAATTACTTAACCTGAGTTTTGGTTAAGCAGATTGAGGTAAAATCCATTCTAAGGAAAGGTGGGGCTTTTTTGGTTGATGACAATATGCGATTAACCCACATAATATATTGACACAGAAATTTATTGGTGAACGATGACGAGAATGTTCTATTTGTGATATGTTTTTGAGCTGATCATTGATTGTTTCGACAATCGCTCGTTTCCGAGATAAAAGTTTGTCATGAAGTCTCATTAATTTGTTCTTCATATTGCGTCTGGGTTTAGCAAAAAACTCAATACCAAAATCTTTCAGTAGCTTTGTGGCTAATTTTTGTGAGACATAACCTCTATCACCAAAAACTTTTCCCCAAAGCTCTTTTAAAAGATCGACTACAGGTTTACGGTCATCGACATTACCTGGGGTTAAACTCATATTCACAATTTCCCCCAGTTCATTGACTACCAGATGGAGTTTAAAACCAAAAAACCAATCCACAGAGGTTTTGCCTCTTTGAGCTAAATTTTTAAATACTTTATGTTGGCGAATACGGCGATTATGACAAACTTGGATCTTAGTAGAATCAATAAAACTAATTCCGGTACAGTTACCAAAACAGTGCTTGAGGTAAACACACAAGGGAATAATCGTTGATGGAATCCATTGGACAAAACGTTGATAACTGGGAAGTTTGGGAAAAGCAGAAGTCCAATATTGTTGAACGTGATTAAGATAAAAATGTTTGAAATTACGGTAATGATTTTGGTGAAAAGCAATGAGAATAGTCATAATTTCACTTAAACAGAGACTTTTAGTACGAACACGTTGGACAGCACCATGAGAGATAAGTTTTTGTTGCCATTGAGGCTCAAATTGTTGGCAGAAATCATCGACATGACAAAATAAATAATCTAAATTAAACATAGGGCAGTAGTTAGTTGATGGTTTGTTATATTCAGCTTACTATCTGCCTGTTTTCTTATCCAAAACTGAGGTTACTTAGATTTTGAAATATGAAAAAGTCTTTGATAATTAGTGTAATATCTACGCTAATTAAAATTGCCCATGCTTTTAGGCCCTTCATTACTGTAGAAGTTACGCTAACCAGTTTTTTTTGATAAAGTTTAGGGCGTGTCTGCAAAATCAGCAACTTGTATCAAGGGAAATCCAATTTCATATAATCCGTTATCTCTTTCCATTAAGAAATGATATTGATGTTGTAAATCTTCATCATCGGCTAATTTGAGAAAAGGGCGATTTTTACTTTTTAAGGTGATAATAGACTCGGATTTAAACGAGTGAATTTTATTGTCTAAATAATCAGCAATACTGGAATAATAAAACATTGTAGTGAATAGTTAATAGTTAATAGTTAATAGTTAATAATGATTAGTAAATTTGGAAGAATTAAATTTCCTTAGTCGCTTTAGCCGACTTTTGCTATTAGCCTCGTCAATTTATTGCGAGGCGGTTTATTGCTTTAAATCATTACCCTACAAACAAATAACCTAATCGTTAATTGTTTCCTGATAAACCATCCCCTTCCATTGAAACTGCCCGTATTGCCCATTTCGTGCCACCTCAAAAGCCTGTTTTAAAGACTCATCCCCCAATTCATCGATGATTCTTTTCAACTCGTCTAACTGGGGTTTAACATTGCTATCCTCTACCATCAAACCCCTTAACTTCGGTAATAATTTTTGTCCAAATTGATCTGCGATCGCGCAGCGCCACGGAGTGATCGCGCTTTTTCTGATATTATCGTCTTGTAGAGCATTAGGATAGTTTACCACATATTTTGCGATCGCCTGATAAACTCGGTGAGCAAAAGGTCTTCCCAAAGCCTCCATAATGTGATTAACTCGATTAACATAGTCCTTAACACTATCTAAAACACTGCTACCATCTTGGGGTTGTTGACACCAACTGTTAAAAGTTTCCCAAGATAAATATTCTTCGGGAATCTCTACCTTCTGCTTAACTCCCCTTAACTTCAATTCGGGAGGTTTGCCAAAAGTCAATACATTTGCCCTATCTAATACCTTATCCGAGAGAGATTGAGTAGTTTCGTCTTCATTCATTGTGCCAACAAATAAAAATTGTTCAGGAATTTTAACCCATTTTTCTTCTGTGGGTAACTTTAAACTACCTGCTTCAATTTCTAAAAAAGTATCCTTATTTCTTCTACTTTCTAATTTAGATAAAAAGTCACTAAAATAATATTCGACTCTTGCCAAATTCATCTCATCTAGCAAAACTAAAACCATGCGATTTTTTAAGTCATTTTGCCTTTTATGTTGATAGAGATAACGCATTAACTCAGTAGGTTTATATTTCTTTTCAATATAGTTAAAAAACCCTTGTAAATCTTGGGGAGAATCCCAACGGGGTTGCACTGGTAACATCACCAAAGGCGCACCAATAAACTCACAATAGGCTTGGGGTAACTCACTTTTTCCCGTGCCACTAATTCCTGCTAAAATAACTAAAGCTGAAATATCTTGCACCTTTAAAGAGGTATGAAAGGCATTAATCACTCTGTCAGAAAAAGTCAAGCCTTTTGCTTTTAAATAAACCTTAAATTCTGTTAAAAAGTCAGACTCATTGGCAAAATATCTCATCTGTTTTGCTTTTACTTCTACGGGAATCTTTAAGGCTTGGAAAGCATAGTCAACACTATTTTTTATCTCCTCTAAGTCTTCTTTTAGTCTTTTAATTTCCTCTTGCAATTCTCTAGTTATAGCTTCTTTTCTTTTTATCTCTACTTCTCTTAAATGAATCTCATTTTCTAGCAGTTGTTTTTCTGTATCTAAAGATTGTATTTTGCGTTTTAAAGCACTTAAACTATCTCTTTTGATTCTAAATTTTGCATCTAATTCATCTAATTCTCTCCTTAATAAATCAACTTGTTGAGCCTTCGTTTCAATAGTTTGAATTTCTTGTAAAATTCTATCTCTTTCTGATTGTAAACGAGGAATTTCTAATGCTAAAGTTTCCTGTTGATTTTCTAAAGTTTCGTATTCATTTTTTAAGGCATCATAGCTACTTCTAAAAATTTCTAATTCACCAATTTGTTGATTGAGATTTTCTAGCTTATCGTTTAAGTTTGCTAATTCATTTTGTTTTTGCTCAAATTCTTCTTTTATGTTATTTAACTTTATTTCATATTTTTCGTTTTCATTAATATTATCTTGAATTATCTCTTTTTGATGATTGAGATTATTAATGTCATCTAAGATTTGATTTTGCTTATTTTCTAAAATGCTATATTCTTCTTTCAAAGCATTATAATTTATATTAAATGTTTCTAATTCTTCTCTTTTTCGCTTCAGATTTTCTATTTGATTATTTAATTCTTCTAGTTGATAGTTTTTATGTTCAAATTCTTCTTGAACATTATTTAATCTCACTTTATATTTTTCCTGTTGATTAATTTTGTCTTGAATAACTGTTTTAGTGTTATTAAGAATCTCAATATTTTCTAATATGTCATTCTTTTCATTTTCCAATATTGTATATTTTTCTTTTAAACCCTCATAATTAATTTTAGTAATTTCTAAATTCTCTTTACTTTTCTTTAATTTATCTATAGTTTTCATTAAATCATTTAATTTTGCTTGTTTTTGTAAAAACTGGCTTGATACAACAGATAAATTATCTTTTTGGTTTTCTCTCTCTTTTATTTGCTCTTTTATAGTGTTTAATTCTGCTGTCAATTCATTAATTTCTGTTTTTAATGCTTTATTTTTTTCTATCCTTATTTCTAATTCTTCTAAATTAAAATTTTCTTGTTTAATAGCAATAATTCTTCTTTCTAAATCTTGTTTTTCTTCCTCCAAATTGCTAATTTTTGTTATCAACAATTCTTGCTGTTGCTGTAAATAGTCTAATTCACCATTAATTTTTAACGCCTTTTGTAATCTATTCTTTTCAGCTTCTAAAGTTTCTATTTCTTGAATTGCTATACTGCGACGACTATTAACTAAAGCAGTCGAAGCATAACCCCCCATTGTTGCGGTTGTTAAACCCATAAAAGTTTGTAAAGCATTTCCTCCCGTAACGTTAATAATACCTGCCACTAAAACACCTGTCACTGCGGGTAAAGATTGAGAAATAAACTGAGGTGATTTTTTCATAGATTTAATCTTCGTCATATCTTATATAAGTAATCTTAATATCGAATATTAAAGAGGGTAAACGTCTTTATGATTTTTAACATCTCATTCTTGTTAGACATTGGCACAATAATAAAGATGTTCTAATTAGGTTGATTATTTTCCTCTCCTATTACTTATCAGTGTCGATTTTCGTTTTTATGCAGTTTTCTGTCACAAAATCCCACAGTAAAATACCCAACCTTCTTTGGGGAAAAGAAATTGATTTGTAGAAAAAGTTAAGAGAGAATTAACAAATAAAACTACAATGATGGTGATAGATATTTAAGTTGACGCAATTTAGTTGTAATCAGTGACACAAACTCAAAAGTATATTCACAAAACGATATTAAGTAATGGTATTACCCTAGTGGTAACAGAAAATCCAACCACAGATATTATTGCAGGAAAAATTTTTTGTCGTCAGGCAGGTAGTTTATGGGAAGCCAAACATCAGGCTGGATTATTTCATCTTTTAGCTAGTGTCATGGCTAAGGGCACTCGGAATTTATCTTCTTTGGAAATTGCGGAGAAGGTAGAGTATATTGGAGCGGCACTAGGCACGGATACTTCTAGTGATTATTTTTTAGTCAGTATGAAGACTATTACAGAGGATTTTCCTGAAATTATGGCTTTAGCCTCTGAAATTCTCCGTTTTCCTTCTTTTCCTCTGGATGAGATTGCTCTGGAAAAGAATATTACAATACAAAATATTTTGTCTCAGAAAGAACAACCTTTTAATGTGGCTTTTTCCCAATTACGTCAGATGATTTATGGGCAACATCCCTATGGTTTTTCTCTTTTGGGAACAGAAGA
Organism: Cyanobacterium sp. Dongsha4; assembly: GCF_036345015.1. NCBI lineage: Bacteria > Bacillati > Cyanobacteriota > Cyanophyceae > Chroococcales > Geminocystaceae > Cyanobacterium > Cyanobacterium sp. DS4. Next base: position 233,336 of record NZ_CP084098.1, read on the forward strand.
AACGGTAGCAAATTTGACTCAGGAGGATTTAAGATTTTATCATCAACAACATTTTAGACCAGATCGTTTAGTTATCAGTCTAGCAGGAAATATTGACTTAAATAGTGCGGTGGAGGTTGTGGAAAAAGTTTTTGGTGATTGGTTTCCCCCTGAAGATGCCCTTATCAAGATTGATTCCCTTGAGCAAAGAGAGTTATTATCACCCAAGGCTCTATCACTTCGTGGCGCTGCGCGATCGCATCATATCTTCCAAGACACTCAACAGTCTATTATTATGATGGGTTATCTTGTGCCAGAAATGACACACCCCGATTATCCCGTGTTAAAGTTATTAACTACTTACTTAGGAAACGGGCTTTCTAGCCGTTTGTTTGTGGAGTTAAGGGAAAAAAGGGGTTTAGCTTATGATGTTTCGGCTTTTTATCCTACTAGGGTTGATAAATCTCAATTTGTAGTCTATATGGGTACTGCTCCTCACAATGCAGACATTGCTCAAGAAGGCTTATACAATGAAGTTCAAAGATTGAGAGAAAATCCCCTCACCACAGAAGAAATCCAAACGGCAAAAAACAAACTATTGGGGCAATATGCTTTAAGTAAACAAACCAATGGAGAGTTTGCCCAAGTTTTTGGTTGGTATGAAACTTTAGGCTTAGGGATTGAATATGACAGTATTTTCCCTCAAAAAATTAGTAGTGTAACCATTGAAGATATACAAAGAGTCGCTCAAGAATATTTACAAGATCAATTTTTGTGTGTTTCTAAAGTAGGTCCTAAATAATTAGGAGATTAGGTTGTTAGGGTATTGGGAAGAAATTAACTATTGATTATTCATAATTAACTATTTATAGATGAAACATATTTTCGCTGACTATTATCCGCTTCACTTTATAACAACTTCACCAGAAAAAATCGAACAATTAGAATATTTAAAGAAAGTAACTCAAGGATTTTTATGGCTACCAAAAAAGATACATAATCAAAATTTATCAGCTAATTTTTATGATTCCTCTTTAAGAGAACATTTAGTAAATATTTGGTCGAATAGTAAATGTATTGTTTTTTGTTTAACATTGGGTGCTGTTACTCGTTTAATTGCTCCTTTATTAACTAATAAAAAAACTGATCCTGCTATTATCGTAATTGATCCAGCTTTTGAATATGTTATTTGTTTAACAGGAGAACATCAACACCAAGGTGATAAATTAACAGAATTATTGGCAGAATTATTATCTGCAAAAGCAATTATAACCAGTGCTTCTTCCAATCTTAATTTACCTGCGATCGATTCTTTTGGTTATACTTTTGGTTGGGAAAAAGGGGAAGGAGATTGGACAAAAGTTAGTGCGAATATTACTCATAATAAGCCTACTTTAATTAAACAAGAATCGGGATTAAATTGGTGGTATCAAAATCTGCCCATAAATCATCCTTTTACTTTTACAAAAACAGAAAAAAAAGCTCAAGCAATGGTTTATATTGGAGTTAACAAAGCCCCAAAAGTTGATATTCCCGTTGTCAGTTGGCATCCAAGAGGGCTATGGGTTGGCATTGGGTGTGAAAGAGATACTTCCCCCATACTCATTGAAAACGCTGTTAACTCTATTTTGGCTCAATATAATTTAGCAAGAAATGCGATCGCATCTTTAGCTACTATTAATCTGAAAGCTGATGAAGTAGGTATTTTAGAGTTAGCCCAAAAATGGCAATTACCGTTAAAAACCTTTACATCCGAGGAATTAAATTTAGTTGATGTACCTAATCCTTCTAGTATTGTCGAGCATGAAGTAGGAACAAAAAGCGTGGCGGAGGCTTCTGCTTTAAAAGCGGCTTCTATGTCAAATTTACCTGAAAATAATTCATTACCTAGCCTCATCGCCCCAAAACAAATTTTTAAACAAGAGGGCTTAAAAGGTGCAGTAACAGTGGCTATTGCTCTTTCCAATTTAGAGTATAATCCTCGTCAGGGTAAATTATATCTCATTGGCACAGGACCAGGTGCGATCGAATATCTCACTACGGCGGCAAAAACAGCCCTCAGAGATGCTGAAATTATTATCGGCTATGGTTTATATATTGATTTAATCAAACCTCTGTTGCACCCCTCACAAATTATTGAAACTTCAAATATTACTCAAGAAAAACAAAGAGCAGAAAGAGCGATCTCCTTATCTCAATGGGGGTTAAAGGTAGCGGTAATTTCTTCAGGAGATTGCGGAATTTACGGCATGGCGGGGTTGGTTTTAGAAATTTTGGCAAATCAAAACTGGGATGGAAAACAGACCCCTGTACAGGTCTTTTCTGGCATAACCGCAATGCAGAGCGTGGCGGCAAAAATTGGATCGCCCTTGATGCACGACTTTTGTGCCATTAGTTTAAGTGACTTACTTACTCCTTGGGATGTGATTGAAAAACGTCTTCACGCCGCCGCTACAGGAGATTTTATCACCGCTATTTATAATCCTCGCTCTCAAACTCGTCAACAGCAAATTATCACTGCCCAAAATATATTTTTACAATATCGCTCAGGGAATACCCCAGTTGCGATCGCACGTTCAGTAACAAGAGAAGATGAAAGTATAATTCTGACAACCCTAGAGGAAATGTTAAACCATCCTATTGATATGTTAACGACAGTGTTAATTGGGAATAGTAGTACAAAAAGATACCATGACTTATTGATTACTCCCAGAGGATATTTAGGGCAAAGTTAAAAGGGCAAAGTTAAAAGGGCAAGGGGCAAAGGTAAATAGTGTTGGGGTGAATAATTAAAAACTCCGAACACTCCGTTCACGACTAAAAGAAGTGTACGAGCGTAGCGAATTCTCCGAACTCCGAACTCCGAACTCCGAACCCCGAACTCATCACTTGTTTCCCCTTAATACCCTAATACCCCAATCTTCCAACACCCTGACACCTCTTTCTGATAAAATCTTAATGAAATTTAAAAATATGTAAATAAAATTAATAATCAATGAAAATATTAGTAATTGGAGCAACAGGGACTTTAGGCAGACAAATAGTCCGTCATGCTATAGATCAAGATTATTCTGTGCGTTGTTTAGTGAGAAATCGTGGCAAAGCCGGATTTTTAAAGGAATGGGGGGCAGAATTAGTTAAAGGGGATATATGTGAATTTAAGAGCATTGAGTCAGCATTAGAAGGGGTTGATGCGGTAATTGATGCGTCAACAGCAAGGGCTACTGATTCTTTAACTATCAGACAAGTTGATTGGGAAGGAAAAGTAAATTTAATTCAAGCCTGTGCCAAAGCAAATATTAAGCGTTATATCTTTTTCTCTTTGCTAAACGCTGAGAAATTTGAAGATGTACCATTAATGAATATTAAGCACTGTACAGAGTTATTTTTACAAGAATCTGGATTAGACTACACTATTTTTAAAATAGGTGGCTTTATGCAAGGTTTAATTGGTCAATATGGTATTCCTATCCTTGATAATCAGCCTGTGTGGGTAAGCGGAGAAAATACTCCCATTGCTTATATGAATACTCAAGACATGGCGAAATTTGTCGTTAAAGCCCTAGAAAATCCTGAAACAGTCAAAAAAACTTATCCATTAGTAGGTAGTCGTGCTTGGACTGGGGATGAGATAATTCAATTATGTGAACGTTTATCAGGAAAAACCGCTAAAATTTCCCGTATTCCTCTTGGCTTACTCCGTTTTCTACGGGGCTTTACTCGTTGGTTTAAGTGGACAAGAAATGCCTCTGATAGATTAGCTTTTGCTGAGGTTTTAGCCAGTGGTATTGCCTTAGATGCTCCTATGGATGAGGTTTATGAAACCTTTAAAATTGACCCTCAAGAAATTACTACTTTGGAGGCTTATTTACAAGAATACTTCGATCGCATCATGAAGAAAATTCGAGAAATCGATTATGAAAAAAGCAAAATGAAAAAACGGAAGAAAAATAGCTTTTTCAAATAATGTCTTGATTTAACTTTATTCAGGGTATTAGGGAATGGGAAATAGTTGATACAATTGAAGTTGTTATAATGAACACAACCCACAATAGTCAATTATCTATCTTAACAATAGAAACTATATATAATTGTCAATATTTATTATAATTACTAATTATTAATTCCTCATTGCTAGTTAACTATGACTCTTACTTATAAAAAAACTATCGCCGATGAAGTTCGTCAAGACTTCCCTATTCTCCATCAAAAAATTCACGATAAACCCTTAATTTACTTTGATAATGCCGCAACATCTCAAAAACCGAGAGCGGTAATAGAAGCCTTAAGACATTACTATGAGTATGATAATGCCAATGTCCATCGTGGAGCACATACTCTAAGTGCAAGGGCAACAGATGCCTATGAAGGTGCAAGAGATAAGATAGCTAAGTTTATTAATGCTAAGAGTCGCAATGAAATTGTCTATACTCGGAATGCTAGTGAAGCAATTAATTTAGTTGCCTATAGTTGGGGTTTAGCACATCTCAAAGCAGGAGATGAGATTATTTTATCGGTCATGGAACACCATAGTAATATTGTTCCTTGGCAAATTATCGCTCAAAAAACAGGTGCAATTCTCAAGTTTGTGGAGTTAACCCCTTCCCAAGAATTTGATTTTAATCATTATCAGTCACTGCTTTCAGAAAAAACCAAATTAGTTTCCCTTGTTCATGTTTCCAACACATTGGGTTGCATCAATCCCGTAACCGAAATTATTACATCCGCCAGAGAAAAAGGGGCAAAAATACTTATTGATGCTTGTCAGAGTTTACCCCATTTACCCATTGACGTTCAAGGAATGGACTGTGATTGGTTAGTTGGTTCTGGACATAAAATGTGTGCTACTACTGGTATTGGGTTTTTATACGGCAAAGAGGAATTATTAGAAGCAATGCCTCCCTTCCTCGGTGGTGGCGAAATGATTGCAGATGTATTTTTAGATCATTTTACCTGCGGTGAATTACCCCATAAATTTGAGGCTGGAACTCCCGCTATCGGAGAAGCGATCGCATTTGGCACTGCAATTGATTACTTGAGCAATATTGGCATGGAAAATATCCATCAATACGAAGAAGAATTAACAGCTTACTTATTTCAACAATTAAATGAAATTCCTAATCTCACCATTTACGGTAATCAACCCACCACTGAAGGTAAAGGGAGAGCCGCTTTAGCCGCATTCAATGTCAAAGATATTCACGGTAGTGATTTATCAACACTATTAGATCATGAAGGTATTGCAATCCGTTCAGGTCATCATTGTACTCAACCTTTACACCGTTATTTAAACATTTCTGGTAGTGCAAGGGCAAGTCTTTATTTTTACAACACCTTTGCAGAAATAGACGCTTTTATCGTTGCCTTAAAAGAAACTATTGATTTCTTCACCCAAATGAATTAATTAGTGGGGAAAAATGTTAAAACAACTCCCTAGCCCTATAGGAGAGTGGTTAGGGGTGAGAGCAAAAGGTTTTGAAGAGAAAATATTTTTTTATGGGAAAGGGAGACGGAGTCTCCCCTAATTGACAATTGACAATTGACAGTTGACAATTTATTAGTTGTCTTTCTGGCTTAGATCATAGCATATCTGACGGAAGTTTTCACCTCTTTGCTCAAAGTTCTGATACTGGTCAAAACTAGCACAGGCGGGAGATAGTAAAACAACTTTTGCTTTTAAGCTAGAAGCTAATTCCCTTCCTCTTTTAACTGCATTTTCCATTGTTTCTACTATTTCATATTGTCCGAAGCCAGAAGCCTCAAATCGCTCGGCAAAGAAAGAAGCCGCTTCTCCAATGAGTAAAACAGAAACACATTTTTCTTTAATAGTATTTATCCATGCGGTATCATCTCCTTCTTTTGCTTCTCCTCCTGCAATCAAAATCGTGGGGGAGGCGACAGAATCTAAACCTACTTGAGCCGCATCATAATTGGTAGCTTTACTATCGTTTATATAAGCTACTCCATCTATATTGGTAATTAATTCGAGGCGGTGAGGCACTCCTGTAAATGACGAAATAGTATCTGCGATCGCTTTTTTGCTAACACCTGCTAATCTAGCGGCGGCAGTAGCCATTAATAAATTTTGTAAATTATGTTTTCCCACCATCTTAAACAGAGACACAGGGGCAATTAACTCCTTAAAAGCCACAATCCATGAATCTTCCAGATAAACACCCTTTTCTATATCGCCCAATAAATATTCTTTTCCTCTTACACTTGTCCAATAAACATTTTTCCAATCTAAATCTAAACCAAAATTATGTAGATAAGGATCATCCCCATTGAGAATTTTTAGGTGAGATCTCTGTAATAAACTCGCCTTAATACGATGGTAGTTTTCTAAAGTTTTATGTCTGGCTAAATGGTCTGGAGTAAAGGTTGTCCAAATACCAATTCTAGGAGATAAATCCATAGAAGATTCTATTTGATAACTACTAATTTCAGCTACCACCCATTCAAGGGGATTATCTAAAGACTCTAATGCTAAATCACAAGCGGCATAGCCAATATTTCCACAAGCTGAGGTTTTTATACCCCCCATTTTTAACATCGCTTCTACTAACGCTGTTGTGGTAGTTTTTCCATTTGTCCCAGTAATACCAATCCAAGGAGTTTTAGATAAATATTGCCATGCTAACTCCATTTCACCAATGGTTTTTATTCCTTTTCTCCTCGCTTCCTCTAAAATGGGTATATCCCAAGGCACTCCGGGGCTAACGACAATTAAATCAGGACTTTGAACATTATTTAAAGGTAAATTTTCTCCTAATTTAACAACTATATTTTCCTTGGCTAAATCATTTTTTATTGCTTCTAAAGATGGAGAATTAGAACTATCATAAATTGTTAATTCTTCATCGTTTTTTTTTAGAATTTTAGCGGCGGCAATACCTGACTTTCCCAGTCCAATAATATAAACTTTACCCATTTATTTATTTTTTTGATAATGAATCTATTAATAGGGGATAGCATCTTGATTGTAACTGTTTTTCTATTTTTTTCTCTTTTTTCGCCAAGTTTCCTTTGCTTCTTTAAAAAGTTTTTTCAGTCTTAAATCTAAGGAGAATCCCCTACGAGTCTGAATAATTATCGTATCACAGAGGCGATCGTGAAAAGCCTGATTATATTCATCATCAGAAAAAATTGTTAAACCATCCACAATAATAGGGGTTAATAATAAAACCATTAGCAAAGAGTCTTTAAAGTTAATTTTTAAGCCAATCATGGCAGTAAAAGCAATTAGGGCAATGACTCCTTCTCTTTTTGACATTGATACCATAGAAGGTAGCCTTTTTCTGCGTATATCGGCTATTTTTAAATCCATTGTCCAACGCCCTAAACTTTGTCCCTTATTAATTTGTACAATTATCACCCTGAATATAAACCAAAGAATTACAAATATTACAAGCTCAAGGAAAATATTAGTCACAAGGGAAGAAAAAATCCAGACTATAATAAAATCAATCAGGAAAGCATAAGCTCTACGTTCAAAGGGTGCTTTTGGAACTCTACGAAATTGATTTTCTTCGCTATACATGGGTAGTTAAATAAATAATGGGCTTGATTAAAAGATTTGGGTATTGGGGAGAAACGAGTTCGGTGTTCGGGGTTCAGAGTTAGGAGTTATTAATTATCAACTATTTACCTTTGCCCCTTGCCCCTTGCCCTTTCTTTGCCTCTTACCCTTTGATTGCTAATTTCTAGTTTAAATTGATCTGAGCTAATGAAATTCAATTATTTTTTCTTAATTTTATTTAAAAAAGAATGACCTGCATCCACTAAGAAACGTTTGCGAATAGCTTCCCTTCCTAAAAGCATCCGAAAACCCATAACATCTCGATTTGTCAGGGTTAATTCAATATCCCAATTATAATCCCCCAACTGAACGGAGGTAATAATTACAGGTCTAACAGTGGCATGACCTCCAGAACTCGTTACCTTACGATATTCTAATAAGGGAGCTATACAACTAACTGTAGTATGTGTTTCCCTTTGAATGGGATGTACTTGAAATTTTATCAATGTGCAATCGCGCTCTTGATATGGGTGTATATGATAAGCGTGTAGTGCTGATGTTCTTGCACCAGTATCAATTTTCGCCTTGATTTTTTCCACTCCTAATTCGGGTAGTGATAAGTATTCTCTCCAACCAATTAAAGGTAAGTTTTTATGGTGGGAATGATCATTCATAATCAATAGTCAATAAATGTCTGTTCAAAATATTCAAGGGAAACAAGTAATGAGAAAGAGGTTTCAGGTGTTAGGTTTCGGGTTTAAGGTGTTTTTAGTTTTAATTACCTTTGTCCCTAGCTCCTAGCCCCTTGATTACTAATTACTAATTCTCCTAATAGTCTTTTTTCTCTATACAATTTCTGATCTCATTAAGATCTATATATCTATCTGTTGCGTTACGCAACTCTCTAGCAATCATACCATCAGTAGAAACCACTGTTATATGAGTATTTTTAGAGCGTAAAAGTTCGATCGCTCTTTCAAAATCACCATCTCCACTAAATAATACAACACGATCGTACTGATCTACAGTATTGAACATATCCACCACTATTTCAATGTCTAAATTCGCTTTCTGGGAAAATCTACCTGAACTATCATCATAATATTCCTTAAGAATTTTTGTTCTTACGGTATAACCTAAGCTAATTAAAGCATCTCGAAAACCCCTTTGATCTTGAGAGTCTTTTAAGCCTGTGTACCAAAAAGCATTGATTAACATGAAACCAGACTCTTCCGAAAAATAGTCAATAACTTTACGAGGATCAAAAAACCAGCCATTTTTTTGTTGTGCATAAAACATATTATTACCATCAACAAAAATAGAAATTCTATCTCTTAAACGATGAGGATTTACATGGCTATTGTGAGTATGATTTTCATAGTAATTATGATTTATTTCCGTACTATTAGTAATAATATTAGTAGAATTTACTTGGTAATTAGGGTTATATTCTGGACGGGGAATTAGTTGAGGTTTAGGGTGTTCTTTTTCTGTAAGATTTTCCTCTTCTAAATCCGTTGTATCCTCAAAATCTAGGTGATTTTCTATGTATTTTCCTTCTAGGTTTAAATTATCATTATTTATGTCAAAGTTGTGCATATAAATAACATTTATTTAATAATATAAAAATAAGAATATAGTTATAAATATTTTCATGTAAGTGACACGATATACAAGCCTGAGAATTTCAGACAAGGTATAAAACAATTTTTTCAATTAATAAAAATATTTAGTTTTTATGGCAAAAACATCACAAATGTTAGTAGCAAAATATACAGTTTACTTAATAAATTAAATCAAAATAATTTGATAATAATTTTTAGGAATAATAGAAACATTCAATAATAATATAAGTTTTAAAATATAATAATTTTCCTGTAGTTTAAGCAATTTAACTTAAATAAAATAATTTAGCGAAAGTGTTCAGGATAGGAACACCAATCACTCCATCCTCCTGCATACAATTTGCTTTGAGAAATGTTAATTTTAAATAGAGCTAGTAGATTGACACAAGCAGTAACACCAGAACCGCAATACACGATTATTTCTGGATATTCAAGATAAGAAGACCACAGAGAGGTTAATTCTTCCTCAGATTTGAGAAAGCTATCATCTGTTGTCATTTCTTGCCAAAAAATATTTTTAGCACTGGGAATACTACCTGCGATCGGATCTATGGGTTCATGTTCTCCTCGATAGCGATCGCCTGATCTAGCATCGATAATAATAGTAGAGTCAGAATTAAGACGAGATTTTACATAATCTTTATCTACCAGCCAATCAGAACGAATTTCGGGTAAAAATGAGCCTCTAACTCTATCAGGAATCTTATTACTGACTGGATAACCTAGTTTTTGCCACTCCTGCCATCCTCCATCAAGAATAAAGATGCGACAGTGACCTAAATAACGTAAAAGCCACCATAAACGAGCAGAAAAGGCAAAACGAAGATCATCATAAACAATGATGGTAGTTTCCCCCTTAATAATGCCAATTTCCTCTAATTTTGAGGTGAAAACATCTATTTTGGGTAAAGGATGACGACCGCCATGACTTTGAACAACGTCTGACAAATCTTGGTTTAAATCCAGATAATAAGCATTTTCTATATGGCTTTTTTGATACTCTTGATAACCCCAGTGGCTATCAGCAAGACGAAAACGACAATCGATGATCTTGAGATCTGACCGTCCGAGGTTGTCTTTGAGCCATTGTGCCGAAACAGTTACCTGAGTGGAACTCATGGAATGTACTAATAATTAATAAGATAAAGTTCAATTTAGTGTTAATAAAAAATTATAGGATAAGAATAAATATATAAGTATAAGTTTAACCTTAGTTAGGGACTAATGGCTAATATATACACATACTAATGAATTTTAACAGTTTTGACACTGATGACTTTTGAACCTCTGAACAGACAACATTTGTAGGATGTGGGTGATATAAATAATTAGGAGTTGCTGAAAAAATGCTTTGGTGGGGGTAGGAGTTAGAAGTCAGAAATCACCGAGTCAGAAGAAATACAGATGAGGATTCCTAACTTATCTCAAAGATATTGAATCAACTATAATGGGAGTGAAAAGAACAAAATCTGTTGGGGGAAAAACAATGAAGAAATTATCTAATTTACTATGGTTTTCAGGACTTCTAGGGCTTGTGACATTGGGTTTAGACGCAACTATGAGCGAAAGTTTGGCTCAAATTAGAGGGGAAGATTCCGATCGCTTCTTTCGTCAAGGCAACGAAATGATGGAAGAACAAATCAGAGAAATACAAAGAGAAAGTGTCAGACAACAACAGGAAGAAAAAGCTCAAATGGGCGACATGAATGAATTAGATGTAGATGACATCGATATAGACAATCCCGAAAATATGGACGGATTTGAGGAAGATAGAGACGAAAAAGAAACAGAATTAGATTCAGAAATGGAAATGAAACAACCTTCAGGAGTTGAATTCAAAGAGGTAGAAGATAATCCAGAAGGTTTAGATGATAATGTACCTGAGTCCCCAGAGGATGAGGTGGAAGTCAAAATGTAGCTTGAGTTAATTATCTATTGAGACTGGTTAGTAGCGAATCCTTGGATCAATCAAAGCATTGACAATATCGATAATAATACTAGCAAAAACAACTATAATTCCAAAAAACACCATAATACCTTGTACAGTGGGGTAATCCCTCAAGGAAATAGCCTCATATAAACGATTGCCAAGCCCAGGCCAAGAAAAGGTGACTTCGGTTAAAACCGCCCCCCCTAATAAAGCCGCAAAAGTTAAGCCCATAACGGTTATAACAGGAATTAAAGCATTTTTTAAGGCGTGGGAAAAAAGTATTTTTCTCTCTTGGATTCCCCTCGCCCTTGCCGCTTCCACATATTCAGCTTGTAGAGTTTTTTTCAGATTAACTCGCACTATACGCTCAAAAATACCACTCAATAGTATTCCCAGAGTAAAACAGGGTAAAACTAAGTAGTAAATAGAAATGCTAAATTGATGACCGTTAAAAGACAGTAAACTATCAACGGTATATAAACCAGTAATTTTGTTCGGAGTCTCTAAGCCAATGGGGAAACGAGTGCCTAAAGGAAACCATCTTAACTGCACTGCAAAAATTAATTGCATGATCATCCCTACCCAAAATAAAGGTAGAGAATAAGTGATAATTCCGAATAATCTACCCCCTAAATCCCAAATGGTATTGGGACGTAATGAAGAAATAATCCCTACAGTCATACCAACTGCGATCGCAACTAAGATTCCAAAAAAAGCTAATTCCACCGTAGCAGGAAAATATTGTTGGATAACCTGCCAAACACTTTCCCCCCGACTGGTGAGAGAAGAGCCTAAATCAAAGCTCAACACCTGCCCTAAATATTTAAAATACTGTACCCATAAAGGAGCATTTAAGCCTAATTCTTCTCTTAGTGCCTCCTTTGCCGCTTCGGGGGCTCTAGTACCTAAAATAGCATCAGTGGGATCACCAGGTGTGGCTCTCAATAACAAAAAAACAATTGTAACAATCGTCCATAACATTAAAGGAGCTAACAGCAGACGAGCGACAATATAATACTGTAAAGATGAAGAGCGAGACATAGATTTGAGTAAAGATTACAGTGGGGTAATTATAATCTATTTTTGATCATTAATACCCAAATTTTTGATACTTTTACGCAAATTTTGCCATAGTTCTTTAATTTGGCGATATGCTTCTTGAGGGGCTATTTTACCATTAGTTTCTAAATTACAAATGTAACTTACTTTTTGAGCAAATTCTTGTAAATTAGAATTAAACATTAAATTTTCAGGCGTAAAATCCCCTCTATAACTACTTTGAGGAAATAAAAACTTTTCCTTATCTCTTTTGTTTTCATCCATGACAATCTTTTTTTCTTTATTTTAAATTAACAATAAACTGATAATTCCGTTTCATTTTATCTTAATATTAACTATTTCGAGATTTTAGGTTAGGAAGTGATCAAAAGAAGAAAATTAATAAATTATAACTGAGTTTGGAGTTCAGAGAGTTCGCTGGGATCATGTACCCCCTTCGGTCATGAACGGAGTTAAAACTAAGATATATTGATAAAAATAATAGATAAATTGATTTTACATCTTTTTTTTCTAAGTTTAATAGTTTTCACCGATACAAAGAGAGTTAATAATCGCTGTCAATGCCTTAATCCACAAGGTTTTTCACATCACACTCAGGTAAGTATAAATATATTTTTTGTAAACTCTTGAACCTGAAACCTGAAACTTTATTCTAAATTATCTCACACGGAAATTAATGATAAACCTGTCCATCAGGCATAATCGCACCTTGTAAATTAACTCCCGTCAAGTTAGCACTACTTAAATCAGCACCAATTAAATTTGCATTGGTCAAATCTGCTGAAGTTAAATTAGTACGAGCAAAAAATACTTCCATCAAAGAAGCATTGCGCATAACCGCACCGTATAAATTGGCACGAGTTAAATCACCCCGATTGAGACGAGCAAAACTTAAGTTTGCCTGAAGAAGATTCGCACGGGTAAATTTGACATCTGGCATTGTGGCACTTTCTAAATTTGCCATACTTAAGTCTGCATCTACTAATTTAGTTCGTTCTAGTTTAGCATTAGAAAGATTTGCTCCGATTAACTTTGCTCCCATAAATTCGGCTTCTGTTAAAAAAGCCCCTTTTAGGTTGGCTTGGGTTAAATCTGCGTTAGTTAAATCTGCTCCCCTTAAGTTAACTTCGACTAAGTTAGCTCCCACTAAACTTGCGTTTCTTAAATCAACTCCTCGAAGGTCTGAGTTTTTTAGGTCTGCTTTGTCTAAGTTTACCCCTCTTAGGTTTGTTGGTTCGGAACGTTTTTCTCTCCTCATATTTGCCGATCTTAAACAAGCCCCTTTGAGATTAGCATTGCTTAAATTGGCGTAGCGTAAGTCGGCTTCAAATAAATTGGCATCCAGTAAGTTAGCCAAGGTCAATTCTATTCCTCTTAAATCTGCTTTTTGTAAAATTGCCCCATGTAATTCCGCCCTATGTAAATTAGCACCCATTAAGTTAGCTTGATTAAGGTTTGTGCCACTAAAATTTGCTTCCACTAAATTGGCTCTACTTAAGTCGGCACGATTAAGAAAGGCAAAGGTAAAATTCGTTTTTTGTAAGTTTGCTTCTCGGAGAATAATACCAATCAAATCACTATTTGTGAGATCTATCCCTGCTAACATTGCACCTGTAAAGTTATGTTCTCCTGATGTGTAACGCTCAATAAATTGGTTAATTTCCATAATTTTCCAATAAATAATATCTCTTTATTTTTTGTTGCTGATTTCTGATGTACTTTTTTAAAATTGAGTTTGATTGACTTGATTTCTCTATTTTTTATAGAAGTGTTTAATACATTCTACTAAGGCAGTAGCGGCTTGGATATTTTCTTCCACCTCTAAACCTTCAATATGAGCATTAGCTATTTCTAATAAATTGTGTTCTACTAATTTTAAATCCTTGCCATACTGTTGAAAGAGTTTGATTAGTAGATCGTCAAGGTTACAGGTACGGACAATTGACCAGTGTTGCTCATAGGGATCTATTTGATAAACAGTATAGAATAAAACTATTTTAGCCCTGAGAGGGTTGGTATATTGCATGATGTCTTGTTTTAGGTCAAAGAGGCTATCAACTTTTAACCAAGGCAAAACTTGTCCTTCAGGAATGGCGCTGGGTTCAACATCTGTACCTTGTTTGATGGATAAACTTTCTTCTTCTTTGGTGGGAGTTGGAGTTTCTTCCACTGATTCGATCATGGATTGACGCTGTTCGATCGCAATTTGAGTTTCTTTGGAAATATCGGGAGATTGATTGTGTTTTTTGGCTCTAATCAATTTAGTATCTTCATCTTCATTGCCTTGCTCTCTTATTTCTGCGGGTTCGTGTTTATAGAGATAAGTTAATTCCCCAATAATGGTATCAGCGATAAAAGAATAAAAGTTCTGACGATTGATACTAGCAACAATTTTATCAAGGGCTTTTCTCAGTCTTTTGGCATTGGGATACAGTTCATATAATTCTAGGAGTAATTCTCTTAAATCGTACATTTCAATGACGTTGATGTCATTTTCCCAATATTGCTTACAAGCGGCAAAGATTAATTTTTTTATTCGGGGCGATTCTTCATGATATTCTATGTTTTCACAGATGCGATCGATTAACTCTGGTTCTAGCTCATTCCCTTGAGATTCTGAGGCGTTAGATACTGTTTGAGCATCTTCTGTATATAACTTTGACATTCTCTTATATACATACTGAGCAATTTTTACATAGACTCCCTTACGATTAAGAGTATTAACCGCTTGATAAAGTAATGCTTTGAGATCTTCTATGGTAGGATTACTTTCGTATAATACTTCTAGCAACGATTCAAAAGAATAGTTATTGACGATTGAAAAATCTGACTCCCAGTATCTTTGACTTACGTAAAAAATTAATTTTTTTGCCCTTTTTGCTTCTGGTAAACGACTTAAATCATCGGCAATACTCGCAATTATGTCTGACGATGCGATCATAGAACTTCGTCTGGGATAATTTATTTTAACACTTTGAAATTATAACTAATACCGTTAATCCTAGCACAGTATGCTTTAATTATAACCTCTATTGTTCTCAAGAATATCGTTTTAGGAGTTCGGGGTTCTGAGTTAAAATTTATTAGTTATTAATTGTTCACTGTTCACTATCAACTATTTACTCTAATTTTTGCCAGTGAGAAAAAGTGGCCGCTTGACCGCAATATTCATCTCTATTATCAAATAAGTTCCAAAGAGTAATATTTTGTATCAAATATCTTTTACCTGTACTAGAGATTCTTATACCTCCATAGTTAGTAATGTAGCCTTTTAAGTTAGCTTCTTTGAGTAGTGCTTCTCTTTCTTCTCTTGAGATGGGTTCTGTGGTATTTCGAGAGGGAGTTTGTATTAATTGTTCCCAATTCATTTCCCATAAATCTAGGGCTTTTTGATTTCCATAATTATAAATGGGATCAGCTTTATTGTTATGGGATAAAACCACGAAATTAGCGTTATATAAGTTTTTAGAGTCTATTAATAAGTCCTTATTTCTTTCTATTAATTCTTTATTTAAAAGACGTTTATAACTATTTAAAATTATTTGTGTCCAAGATATTATTTCTGGTGTTTCCCAAATTTGATTATTCATTATTTATATTTTGTTTTAGAAAAAAAGTTAATGTGAATATTGAAACTCTCTTTATTTATTGAATAACGATTGAATTGTGGAAAGTAAATAGTCATTTTCTTCGGGTGTGCCAATGGAAATTCTTAAACCCCCTCCTGTATGTCTAATGAAAATATTTTTTTCTTTTAATTGATTAAGAATATTTTGATGATTTTCATAATTGCTATTTTCCCCTAAACGGCAATAGATAAAATTGGCATCGCTACGCCAAATTTTTAGATTTTTTATCTTATTTAGTTCCAGAAAAACTCTCTCTTTTTCCTTTATGGTTTCTTCCATCGCCAGTAAAATTAATTGACGATTTTCCATGGCGAATTGAGCCGCTAATTGAGAAAAAGTTGGTAAGTTATAAGGTAGTCTTAATTTCTCTAATACATTGATAATAGCAGAAGATGCGATCGCATATCCAACTCGATGGGCGGCTAAACGAAAGGCTTTAGAAAATGTCCTTAATACTAACCAATTAGGATAGTTTTTTAATTCAGTGGCGAGGGTTTTTTGACTAAATTCATAATATGCCTCATCAATAACAACTAAAATATCAGAGGGCAAACTTTTCAACCATGCAATCTCTGAATCATTTAAGCAATTGGCAGTGGGGGAATTAGGATGAACCACAAAAATAACTTTTATGGGAGGATTATTCGTTTCTCTAATCGCCTGATTTGCCTTATCTATATCCCATGAAAAATCTATCTCATTTCTCTCAATAGAAATAGTATTTATTCCCAAACTTTCCGCAAGAATTTTATACATGGAAAAGGTAGGATTAGCTACTAAAATAGAACCCTGATTATTCAAACAAGTAGCCATTAAAATTGAGCGAATTAACTCATCTGAACCATTACCTATAGAGATATTATTAACATTAAATAAACCTTCTTTGTTTATAGATTCATTTATATAGTTAACAATCAAATCTTTCAACACAGAGTGACTACCATCAGGATAACGATTAGTTTCTATTTCTTGTTCATAAAAATTAGCTAATTTTATTCTTAATTCTGAGGGTAAATTATAAGGGCTTTCATTTGCATCTAAACGGGTTAATTGTTTCTGATTATCACTAATAGGAGTGGGGATATAAGCAGATAATTTTAATAAATCTTCTCTAATAAAACTAGGAATGAAATCTGTCATTTTTCTCTTGAAGCTAATATAATAAATGTATTTTACAGATATAAAATCTACTAAATAATTAATTTTAGATAATAATATTAAAAACTATTTTATCTATTTTTTTATCAAAATCTCTAGGTTTTAACTCCTAAATCATAACCCAGAATTGTGAACTCCGAACTCTAAACTCAGGTATAATTAACTATTTATTAATTGTTTTTCTTCGGTTTTTACCTGTTTATTTAAAGGGAAATTTAATGATTCTCTTTGAGCTAAATATTGTTCTGCTACTTGACGGGCTAAGTGTCTAATTCTTCCAATATAGCGAGTTCTTTCCGCTACTGCAATCACCCCTCTAGCATCTAATAAGTTAAAGCAGTGGGAGCATTTTAAGACATAATCAAGACTAGGTAAAACTAAGTTTTTCTCAATTAATTGTTTTGCTTCTTCCTCGTATAAAGTAAATAATTGGAATAGTAAATCTGGGTTAGAGGCTTCAAAATTATAAGTACATTGCTCGATTTCTCCTTGCAGGAAAATATCTCCGTATTTAATCTCATTATTCCACTGAATATCATAGATGCTATCCACATCCTGAAGATACATGGCTAGTCTCTCTAAACCGTAAGTAATTTCAATGGAAACGGGTTTACAGTCAATCCCCCCACACTGTTGAAAGTAGGTAAATTGAGTAATTTCCATGCCGTCTAACCACACTTCCCAACCCACACCCCAAGCACCGAGAGTAGGTGATTCCCAGTTATCCTCCACGAAGCGAATATCATGATCTTCTGGGTGTATTCCCAATGCTTTCAATGAGTCTAAATAGATTTCTTGGATATTGTCAGGGGATGGTTTAATTAATACTTGGTATTGATAATAATGTTGTACACGGTTAGGATTTTCCCCGTAACGTCCGTCAGTGGGTCTTCTACAAGGTTCTATATATGCTACTGACCAAGGCTCAGGTCCGATCGCGCGTAAAAATGTATTATGACTCATAGTACCTGCCCCCTTCTCCGTGTCGTAGGGTTGAGCTATAAGACAATTTCTTTCACTCCAAAATTGGTTAAGAGTAGCAACAATATCTTGAAAATTAATAGTCATGAATTAAGCAGATGTTATGTCTAGGTTTACTATAGAAGTTGAGGAAAAGGCAAAGGCGATTGAGTTCAAATAAGCGGTTTTACTCTCTATTAATTATAGCGATTGCAGGGCAAACGGATACTCAAGCAGACAAAATCTTAAGTAAATAATCGTTATCCCATCCAGCCTTAAGTCGTTTTGCCTTTTTACCTCGAGAGCAACTCTTTTCCTTATTCAACAAATTTAAAGCAATATGTCTAATAACTGCCATGTTTTCACTACCCTGACTTTTTCTGATTTGACTCTCATCCTCTCTAAACCCTACACGTTTCATATTTTTCCTTGATAATTTCTTGATAGTTATTTTTGAGAGTATCAATTAAGTAATGTGATGATATAGACTGATCCTAATCATCATTAATTAACCATGTCTCATCAATGCCCTCGATGTCATAATACTAAAATCATCAAAAACGGTTTTGGTTTTGCTCGTGGTCAACAAAGGTTTAAATGTAAGCACTGTAACTATCAGTTCACTACTGATAAGATCGAGCGAGGTAAACCTATGTGGATGAAACTAGAAACAGTAATTCTGTATTGCAGTGGAATGTCTATGAATTCGATCGCAAAGCTTCTCAATGTTTCTGCTCAGACTATTTTAAATTGGATTAGAGCTTTGGCACTAGAAAATTATGAAAAGCCTGAACCCTGCGAAGCGGTGGTTGTGGAACTAGATGAACTTTGGCATTTTATAGAGTCAAAAAAAACAAGTTATGGATCTGGAAAGCTTATGACCGTAACACTAACAGACTTATCGACCGGGAATTGGGAAACCGTGATAGTGAAACCCTCAAAAAACTTTTAATTAGATTACTAAAATGGGATGTAACAGTCTATTGTACTGATGATTGGAAGCCGTACCAAGAGTTATTATCTCAACATCCAGATGCTGATCATGTGATTACAAAAAGCGAAACTATAGCCATAGAAAGAAACAATTCGGATAATCGTCATTGGTTTGCTCCCTTTCATAGAAAAACAAAAGTAGTATCAAAATCAAAAGAAATGGTGGATTTAACAATGGGACTATTTGCAAAATTTAGAGAAAATGGAACGATCAATTCATTAATAAATCAAAGATTAACATTACTTAGTTGAAGCTCTCAACGAGCGATAGTATCATGAGAAGGAATACCATTGGGCAGTTCAAGAAAACTTTCGAGCCAAGATTGTTTACTTTTACCATATTCTTCAATTTCTACCCAAGAGTCTGCTCCACAAATTACCGCCAGAATTGTTAATGCTACAATGTCAACTAATTTATGTTCAATTAAGTAACTGGTTCGTGGATCTTCAATATTTTCAAAATGTTTCCACCGGTATGATTTCTCAGAAATCACGGCTATTAATTCCCTCTATAATCTTTACTATATTACTTTCTCATAAATTTTTAGTATGCGTTTGCCCTGGTTTCAGGTTTTACTCATTTCCTAATTTTCCGATGATGTGATGAAGTTGCTTAATATTAGGTAAAAATAAACTATTAGTTTCAGATTCAATCACTAATAAGCCTTTGGTTTCTAGTTTTTCAACAATATAACCTAATTCTTCTAAATTGAGTTGAGCTAAATCGGCTAAATCTTTGCGACCAAAATTAAATAATTTGATGCCTTTTTCTGTGGCTTTACCATATCTATCAGCTAAAGAAATTAATATTGTTGTCAATCTAACTTTTGGGGTTTGACGATGAAATTGACAATATTTTTGATATTCTGCCACTCGTTTAACCATCATTTTCAGTAAACGATTTTGAATTTGAGTATCCCGATAGAGAATTTGTAAAAATCTTTGGGCAGAAATACTTAATAATTCCACATCGGAAATGCAAGTGATACGACTATTGGTATTGACACTATCTAAAATACCCGCCTCTCCTACTAAACCGCCTTTACCTGTAACTTCTACGGTGATACTTTCTTGATGATGATAAATATTCTCTAGTTTTACCCATCCTGAGACAATAAGATAAATTGCTTTACCCCAATCATCCTCGGAAATGATTACTTCGTTAGCACTGTAACTTTCATTTTCTGTCATGGATAAAACCCATTCGAGAGTTTCTGTGTTGAGATTGTGAAATAAGGAGAAAGTGTCGCTAAATTCCTGCGTCTCCATGAATTATTAACTTAAGAATTGCTTGATTTCATATTTTAGATTACTGCATTCTACTTGATCCTGTCATGATTTTCAATTAATTTTTGAAAATGAGAACACACAAAGACACATATAAATCCTAAAAAGACATATATAAAGCAAACTTTAATTCTTTTTCTCGGCGATTTAATTATAGACTATTTTCTATTTCATGATATATAATGATTGACTATTAACTATAAAACTTTTTTTCTTAACAAAGATCAATGATACTGCATCTTATATTTCGGCTAGGAATATGGTTTTTACTGACTTCTGATTTGAGTCCAGCAAATATTATGATTGGAGTTGCGATCGCATTTATCTTACCAAAGCCGAGAATTGGTTTAGCAGATATAAAAGAATGGTTAAAGATATTAGCGAAAATGTTAATTATTTTTCCTCAAGCCTATTGGGAAGCATTGGAAATTATGTTTTTTCCCCACCGCTATGAGGTGTTAAATATGGAAAAAGTACCTGCAGGGCGATCGCCTTTACTAATTTTTTTGGATATATTTTTTATTACTTTTACTCCCAAAACTGTTGTTGTCAAATATCATAAAGAAGGATGGTATGAAGTTCACAGAATTGACAGAAAACAATTATTAACTGATTAATATTTACTCAATTTATTATTTTATTTAAGAGATGAATATTGTTATTATTTCGATGTTTTTAATCCTATTAATACCCATTTATCAAGCATGGCAAAATGAGGATATATGGCAAAGAATGTTAGCAGTTAGTAGCATTTCCACTAAAGCATCTATCATGATTTTAGCTATTTCTGTGTTCAAAGATGATTGGATGATGGGAGTTGTGGGCGTTCTTATTTTAACTATAGGTAATGCTGGTTTAATGTTATTGGCTCATCTTTTAAAACGTTTGAAATTATAAAAAAACAAAATCTATTAGCTAACATTGAAGAGTCTAACTAAATAAGTTATCTTTAATATTAAATTTACATTTAACCAATTACTTTTTATTTTCTTTATCTTCAATTAATGTATTTAAAATTATTTTAATTTTTGCATCTATTTGAGTAATTTAATTTCCTGATTATTTCAATCAATTATTCCTATTTTTCATAGTTACTTAATTCATTTAAACTATATTTAAAATCTGTATATTTATCAATAAATTATGGACTTTCTTACGTATTTTTTTATATTAATTGGTTTAGTTTTTTGGTTATGGGGGACAATTCAAATATTAGATAAACGTTCAGTTTTATATAAATTACATAGTTTATCTGTTGCTGACACTTTGGGTTCAATTTTAATTGTTTTCGCCTTAGCCTTGAAAATTCCTAGCGAATTACCATTATTAATTTTGGCAATAATTTCTTTAACTTTATGGAACACAATGCTCGGTTATGTCTTAGCTTATTGTAGTCGAAATCAAGAGGGGAAAAAGTTAAATGGATAATTTATATATTTACTTAATTATGGCTTTACTGCCCATTTCTGCATTAATGTTAATGATTCAAGTTAATCCTTATCAAGCCTTAGTAATTAGAGGAATTTTAGGTGCGATCGCAGTTTTAAGTTATATCATTTTAGGGGCGGCAGATGTAGCTTTAACAGAAGGTTTAATGGGAACAATGTTAGGGGTTGCTTTATATATTATTGCTGTTAGATCATCTTTTGTGATGCGTTTAGGAGTAATTCAGGAGGATGAAAAAAATACGGAAGAAGACCCCAACTTTGATAATATAAAAAATCAAATTAAACAAGTTATTAATAATTTCTACTTACGCTTAGAATTAATTTATTTTTCTGAACAAGAACTATTAAAAAAATCCTTTAATGATAAGCAAATTCATGGCTATGTTTTAAAAAATAATCAATTGGATAATAAATATTTACTCAATATAAGAACAAAAAGACTGTTTGATATTCTTCAGGAAGGAATAAAATCAGACCAATTATTTATCGGCTATCAAATAGACGCAAAAGAGAATCAAGATCAATATTTAGAATATGTAAAAAATAATGCTAATTAGTATTAATTATAACTATCTTAAACAAGAGGAAAAACCATGAAAATACTATATATAATTGCTAGTTTGGCAATGTTTATAAAAATCTTAGTTATGCCCAATACCATGGCGGAATTGTCAGAAATGTCCATTGTAGAAATGGTTGTTGAAGATACAGGCGTACCCAATGCTGTGTCAGGAATTATATTTCGCAACCGTCTTTATGACACTATTTTTGAGGTAATTGTATTTACTATCGCTATTTTAGGGGTTGGGTTTTTGCTTTCTAATGAACAGCCTACCCCTGTAGTTTATCAATTTACAGATCAACCATCCATCGTTTTAGCCAGATTAGGGGCGACTATAACCGCTCTTGTTACCATAGAATTAGCGATAAGAGGCCATTTAAGTCCGGGAGGAGGATTCGCCGCAGGAGTAGCAGGAGGCACAGCTATCGGCTTAATAGCGATTACATCTTCTTCTCAAATGATGGAGAAAGTTTATCAACGGTTTTCTGCCGCAATCTTGGAAAAAGTATCTGTTTTATTATTTATTGTTCTTGCGATCGCAACTTTAACTGGTATAGAATTACCTCATGGTAACTTAGGTTATCTTATTAGTGGAGGTTCGATTCCTCTTTTGAATATTATTGTAGCTTTAAAAGTTGCTTTAGGTTCATGGGCAGCTATTCTCTTATTTGTACGTTATCGGGGGCTTTTTTGATTTCAAAAGGGCAAAGGAGAGGGCAAAAGTGTTTAATTAATTTGCCCCTAACACCCCAATACCCCAATAACCTAATCCCCCAATCCATAATAAATTGAATCCAGTTATCAGACAAAGATGGCTCATTTGGAAATAGAAGATTTAGGTTTATTACCTTACAAAATTGCATGGGAATATCAACAAAATATTGTCCAACAAAAATTAAATCATCCTTCCTTCCCTGATAAGCTAATTTTAGTAGAACATCCCCCTGTATATACATTAGGAACGGGTGCAACCATAGAAAACCTCAAATTTGACCTAAATTCTTTTTCAGGGGAAATACATCGCATCGAAAGGGGCGGAGAAGTAACATATCACTATCCGGGTCAAATAGTGGCTTATCCTATTTTAAATTTACGTTCTTATCAACAAGATTTACATTGGTATTTAAGGCAATTAGAAGAAGTTATTATTTGTTTATTGGCAAAGTATGATGTAAAAGCAGAAAGAATAAAAGGTTTGACAGGAGTTTGGGTTAATAATACAAAAATAGCTGCGATCGGAATTAAAGTCAAACGTTGGGTTACGATGCACGGTTTCGCATTAAATGTTAACGGAGATTTATCGGGATTTAATCAGATTATTCCCTGTGGTATTAAGGATAAAGGAGTAACCAAATTAAGTAATTTTCTGCCCAGTATTTCCGTTGAAGATGTTAAACCAGAATTAGTTAAAACTTTTATCAGTGTTTTTGAATGTTCGTGACAACTCTTAACTCAAGTTTGTAATGAGTGCAAGTTGAAAAACTGTCACTATAGCAGTTTAAAAGTTTGATAAATACCTTTAAGCTAGAAATATAAGAAGTTTAGCATTTAATTACATAAAGTTCCATGGTGACAAAAACAGAATCCCCCATAACTAAAAATGAAAATCAGCATATTATTAAATCTGAAATTTCTCCTTGGTTAATTAGGTTAGTTTATCCTTTAGCTAACAGAATAATTTTTCCTTTCTTTTTTAAGAATATCCATATTGAAGGCAAAGAGAATATCCCAAAAAGTGGGGCGGTAATCATTGCACCAACTCATCGCTCTCGGTGGGATGCTTTAATTGTGCCTTATGCCACTGGTAGAATGGCAACAAATAGAGATCCTTTTTTTATGGTATCAGCAAACGAAATGAAAGGGTTTCAAGGTTGGTTTATTCGTCGCTTGGGGGGGTTTCCTGTTGACACGGAACGCCCCGGGTTAGAAAGTTTATATCATAGTGGGAAATTATTATCTGAAGGTAAGATGGTGGTTATTTTCCCTGAAGGAAATATTTATCGCACTGTTAATACAGTTAATCCACTGAAAAGAGGTATTGCAAAAATAGCTTTGGAAGTGGAGGCTAGTAACCCAGAAGTAGAAGTAAAAATTTTACCTGTTGCGATTAAGTATAGTGAGGTGATTCCTAGTCGTGGCTGTAGTGTTAATGTGAAAATTGGTTCTTGTTTAAGGGTTAATGAATATCTTAATGGTTCAATTAGGGAAAATAGTATTCGTTTAACTGCAGATTTAAAGACTTCTTTACAAAATGAATTAAATTCATTATCTTAAATTGGCGTTGTTTAATCATGGTATGAAATGTGCTGAAATTATGTAAAAAATTAATGAATGATTAGATAATATGATTAAAATCTTTTGATCTCTAAAATATATATAATTTCTGATGAAAGGGAAACGTTATGGGAATAGCCTTAAAAATATCGAAAATAATAGACAATATCAGTGAATGGTGTGGCAAGATTAGCTATGGGCTAGTATTAGTAATGATTGCTTTGGGAGTGTGGAATGTTTTAGGTAGATATATTGGTAAGATTTTGGGTGAAAATTTGAGTTCTAATAGCTTTATTGAATTGCAATGGTATGTATTTGATATTGTCTTTTTTTTAGGAGCGGCTTATGCTTTAAAGGTAGATAGCCATGTTCGAGTTGATCTTTTTTATAAGGATTTTTCTCCTAAATTAAAGGCTTTAGTCAATATTTTAGGGGTTGTTTTATTTGTTTTTCCTTTCTGTGGGGTAGTAATTTATTTTTCTTGGCAATATGTAGCTAATTCTTGGCAGATATGGGAGATTTCTGCTGATGAGGGGGGTTTACCTCGTTATCCCATCAAAACAATGATTCTGGTTAGTCCTTTTTTGCTTATTCTACAAGGGATTTCCGAAATTATTAAAAATTTGGATATTTTTCTCAATAATTCTTCGGTTAAAGTCAATGAATCATGACACGAATTTGGTGTAGGGCGTATTATTTTGCTATTTTATCGGTCTTCTACAGTAAGTTATAGTAATTTAATAGAAAATAAGAGCTTCAAAATTTTCAAACTTAATATTTTTTAGCAAAAATTTGTCATAGTTAAGATTCTATTTGGGTAGTCTTGAAATACAGAGGCACAAAGTGGGAGCTAAGATGATGAAAGACTACTATCATTCACCGTCGAAGAACATAATCTCGAATTTACTGGTAAATTATCGCTATTTTCAACAAAAAGGCTTTAATTTGCTCGAATTGTTAATTGTAATTTTTATTCTCGGCATTTTAGTTGCGATCGCAGTTCCTAATTTATTAAAACAAGTAGATAAAGCCCGTTATACTCAAGCAATAATGGATATGGACTGTATAGCAGACGATGTCAGGATGTATCACCTAGAAAACGGAGTTTTTCCGAAAGACGTGGGCAGTAACACGAAACCATCTGGGGTTAATTGTTTTCCCCGTCGGAATATTGATAAAATTCCTTTTAATTCTCGCTACGATTATGAGAGTTGGAATGGTGGTTCGCAAAAATGTTATATTCAAATAACTTTTTTTGGTAAAGATGGAGTGCGCAACAGTCCCACAAATCGGGTTGTTTTTTCTGAACCCGGTCTATATTATGACTATGATGATGACTTAATTTTAACTTTGGGTATATTTGATACTCCCTGTCAGTAAAATCATTAGACTTTGTACCAAGTCTGGCAATGGGCAAAATCTACTTTATCCCTTGCAAGAATAATTTGTGAGCAATTATATAAGCATCTGAAAATTCTGACTCTTGACTTGTGATTTCTACTCGACTGCCATATCTTGATATATTTTATTTTTCACTTTACTTCTCGCTCTAATATTTTCTTAAATTCATGTTAACTATTCTTTCCTTTTTTAGTAAATGCGATCGCATCTTTGCTGATACTTGTCGGGATATTTATTGCGTGGGTGAAATTTGCACGGGAAGAATTAACCTTAACGACACTAATGAAAATTCCTCTATATATACTTTGGAAAGTACCTCTTTATTTTAAGTTTTTATTTAAGCGAGAAAATCAATGGATTCGCACGGAAAGAGATGACATTTAGTTATCAGTAATGAGTAATTAGGGCGTTAGGGAGAAACAAGTAATGAGTTAGGAGTTATTAATTAACCTCAGTTCGGTTTAAGAATATCCGATAAGGTTAGGTGTCAGGTTTCAGGTTGCAGGTTGCAGGTGTTGAATATATTTTTAACGTTAGTTCGGGTTAAGGCAATTTTATCGTTATTTCTAGGAAGCTATAAGGTTTTCTGACTACGAGTTGGTTTCAGCTTTCAGCTTATCCAAAACTCAGGTTAATTATGAACTATTTACCTTTGCCCTTTGCCCCTTGCCCCTTGCCCCTTGCCCTTTCTCTTGCCCTTTCACTATAAAAACAATAATCCTGTAAGAGTTAAACCAGAAACAATTAAACTTAACCAAATAAAACGATTATCTTTAGTATTTATTTGGCTGAAATCTTCCAAAATAATCTGGGGCGGAGGTTTAATTTTTTTCCCGTTACTAGGAGGATTATATTTAATTAAATTATTAGTATCAGCGTTTAAGTCTGGAATTTTTGTCATCCATTTTTCTGGTCTTTTCAATTGAGGTGCTTTCAGGATATACAATAATCTTAGAGCCTGTTTCTTTGTTTCTAAATGAGGATGTGCTGTTAATTCCTCACAAAGTGCGATCGCTTTTTCTGTCTCTTGTCCTGCTTCATAGGCATTTACTAACCAAATTCTTGCTTCTCCTCCCACACGAGTATAAAAAGAAGCTAATTGACAGGCTTTTTCTAAATTTTCAATACTGAGACGATAGCACCCTTTTTCAAAAGCTAATTTTCCCGTTTGATATAAATTGTTAAATTCTGACTCAGAAATCGGCTTCACGATCGAATTTTTGACTATTTAATAATTTCTTTACTATTCATCATATCTCAAAAGACTTCTATCTTTTTGAGCAAACTACCTCCCCTAAGAATAAACACTTATTGACTATATTCCTTTTTAGTTATAAAATAGCATTTAAAGTTACTTGAAATATTTGCAGTCATTCTACAAAACGTGGTGTATTTCCTTGTATTAAGTGTATTGTGTCCTGTTAGATAATGTAGGAAAGATTGTGAGTTGATAGGTGATAAATACATAACTCATTAGACAACAAGATAAAGTTGTAGGAGTTCTAAATTATGGCAAACATAGCTCAAAATAGTTCCAGTGTAAACTACGATTCTCTTTGGGATCGTTTTTGTCGATGGATTACTAGCACTAATAACCGTATTTATTTAGGATGGTTTAGTGTGTTAATGATTCCCACTGCCTTCGTAGCTGCGATCGCATTTATCATAGCCTTTATTGCCGCCCCCGGAGTAGATGTAGATGGCATTCGTGAACCTGTTATGGGTTCGCTTTTAAGTGGTAATAATATTGCAACTGCCGCTGTTGTGCCTACTTCAGCCGCCATTGGGCTACACTTTTACCCTTTATGGGAAGCTGGTTCAATTGATGAATGGCTTTATAATGGTGGTACTTACCAGATGATTATATTTCACTTCTTAATCGCTGTCTGGGCTTATTTAGGCAGACTTTGGGAATTGAGTGAGCGTCTTGGTATGCGCCCTTGGATTGCCATCGCATTTTCTGCCCCTGCGGCCGCTGTAACCTCAGTGTTATTAGTTTATCCCATTGGACAAGGTAGTTTTTCTCAAGGGATGCCTTTAGGAATCGTGGGGACATTTAATTTCATGATTGTGCTACAAGCAGAGCATAATATTTTAATGCACCCATTTCATATGTTAGGAGTTGCAGGAGTTTTAGGTGGTGCTTTATTGAGCGTCATGCACGGCTCATTAGTAACTTCTAGTCTAATTCGGGAAACCACAGAAGATATATCTCAGAATGAAGGTTATCAATTTGGTCAACAGGAAATGACTTATAATCTGATAGCTAGTCATGTGGGTTATTTAGGAAGATTATTAATTCCCTCTCTTGCTTTTAATAATAGTCGTTCCGTTCATTTCCTCTTAGCGATTTTCCCCACTATTGGCATTTGGTTTGCGAGTTTAGGTATCAGTAGCGTTGCTTTTAACCTTAACGGATTTAACTTTAACCATTCTATTTTAGATAGTAACAATCATGTGATTCCTACCGATGCAGATATGATTAACCGTGCCAATTTAGGCTTTGAAGCTATGAATGCACCAAATACTCATAACTTCCCAAATTTGATGTAACTACATCTTAACTTAAATTACTACTCAATTCTTATCAGACTAGGATGTTTCAAGTTTTATTCTTAGTCTGATTTTTTTATGGCGTTTATCTAAATGCTGAGGTATATCACTTATTTGTATTCGGAGTTAACAGTTAGAATGTAGGAGTTAAAATTAACAGATTTTGACAAAAACAGTGAATAAATCGATTTTCTTATTTTCAATTTTTGACTAATGATTCAAGATTAAAAAAATCAAACTGTCAAACCTGCTCTTATCCGATATTCTTAAACTTAACTGAGGTTATCTTTTAATTTGCCCATTATTGATAACAAATATATACACCAAAATGTCTCAAGAAAAACTAATCCAAAGAATGCAACAGGCTAATTTTTATCATCACCCCGTAAAAGAGCCTATAGAAATAATACAAACTCACTGCTCGATCGTATTTTTAACGGGAAACTACGCCTATAAAATGAAGAAAATGGTTGATTTTGGTTTTCTTGACTATTCTACCTTGGCAAAACGTCAACATTTCCTAAGTGTCGAGTTAGAAATGAATAAGCAGATTGCCCCTGATTTATATTTAGAAGTCTTACCCATCTACGAAGAAAATAACAATTTTTACTGGCAAGAGCAAGGGCAAATAAAAGAATACGTCTTAAAAATGAATCAGTTTCCCCAAGAAAATCTGTTACTAAACATCTATCAACAGGGAAATCTAACCTCTCAACACATGAAGGAATTAGGAAAATTAGTGGCAAAATTCCATCGAAATACCTTCACCAACGATTATATAACCAGTTTTGGTACTCCTGAAAAAATAGGCGAATCCATCAGTCAAAATTATGAGCAAACGCAAAAATATATCGGCATTGCCCAAAATCAAAAACAATATGAACAAACTAAAGCATTTACAGATAATTTCCTCCACAATTATCGAGATGTCTTAGAAAAGCGTCAAATTGATCATAAAATCAAAGAATGTCACGGGGATTTACACCTTAAAAATATTTGCATATGGCAGGATAAAATTCAACTTTTCGATCGCATCGAATTTAATGAACCTTTCCGCTTTGTGGATGTTATGTATGATGTTGCCTTTACGGTGATGGATTTAGACTCTAAAGGAGAAAAAACCCTTGCTAACGTCTTTTTAAATACTTATTTAGAAGAAACGGGGGATTGGGAAGGAGTGCAGGTTTTACCATTATATTTGAGTCGTCAGGCTTATGTGAGGGCAAAAGTCACCTCTTTACTGTTAGATGATAAAGCCATATCGGAGGAAGAAAAAGTAAAAGCTAAAGAAACCGCCGCCGCCTATTATCATTTAGCTTGGCAATATACCCAACCATCTCAAGGGAAAATTATAATGATGTCGGGGTTATCAGGCTCAGGAAAGACAACCATTGCCACCAAAAAAGCACGGGGGTTAAATGCTATCCATATCCGCACTGATGCAGTGAGAAAACATCTTGCAAATATTCCCTTACAAGATAAAGGCAAGAAAGAAATTTATTCTCAGGCAATGACAGCAAAAACCTATCAAAAACTCCTAGATTTAGCTCAAATTCTTACCATTCAAGGATTTACAGTGATTCTGGATGGAAAATTCGATCGCATCTGTTGGCGACAACCCGTACTTGAATTTGCTTTAAACCATAACATCGAGTTTGAAATTATCTATTGCCATGCACCATTAGATGTTTTACAACATCGCCTTCGCCAGAGAAATAACGATATATCCGATGCCACACCAGAATTATTAAAACAGCAACAGAAACAGCAAGAAGACTTTACGGACAAAGAAAAACCTTTCTTAAAACGTGGGTTAACCTGAGTTTGAAATAAAAATATCTGCTAAACGGCAGGTTTTAGGTGTCAGGCATCGAGTAAAGATTCTCTGAATACTTGCTGATGAATTGAAAATAAAAAATCAATTTATCCCATTTTTCTCTTCATATTTCCTTATTTTAACTCTGAAATCTGAACTCAGAACTCAGAACTCTGATCAATATTTAACTGAGAAAAAGTAACAAATCTTTACACAAAAGCAAAAAAATGTAAAAAATTCGATAAAAACTATAATTTTTCGACATTTCAGCGTTGAATCATGTAATATCAGATCTAGTGTCAAAACACGAAAACACTTAGTGAGTGGTAATTTGAGCAAATCTTTACCATAAACTTTGTTTTATGACAATCATTTTCAATCAATTAGGAGATTATTTTATGAACAAAGGTGAATTAGTTGATGCAGTAGCGGCAAAGGCAGAAGTAACCAAAAAACAAGCTGATTCCGTAATCAGTGCTACCATTGAGGCAATTATGGAAGCAGTATCCTCTGGCGACAAGGTAACTTTAGTTGGTTTTGGTTCTTTTGAAAGCCGTCACAGAAAAGCAAGAGAAGGGCGTAATCCGAAAACTGGGGAAAAAATGGAAATTCCTGCTACCAATGTTCCTGCGTTTTCTGCGGGTAAACTATTTAAAGAAAGTGTAGCAAAAAATAACAAGTAATTTGGCGAGATTCATCCGTAGCAAAGATCGACCTTTTTGGGTTGGTTTTTGCCTTGTATTTTTGTCAAAGAATACTGGGTTTAAAGCCCTGTTTTTTAGAAAAGTAATTTTTGGTGTATAACCCGTGCAAAAATAACCTTTGCCTTGTACATCGTTTTACTTTGCCCCTTTTATCTTATCTTTGGGTGATTGATTTGAAGCGACCAATTCACGGAGGAAATCTTGATTGGGCTATGAGCCTTGTAAACTATACTGCTACTACTCAAGTAGTGGATTTTTCTGCTAGTATCAATCCTTTAGGTCCTCCCCAAAGTGCGATCGCATCTTTAAAAGCTAGTATAGTAGAGTTAAATCGCTATCCGAATCCTGACTATCCTCAATTTCGCCTTGGGGTGGCAAATCATCACCATCTTGACGAGAAATATATCTTACCAAGTAATGGGGCGGCGGAATTACTCACTTGGATAGCATGGGAATGTCACGAGTTAGAGGGAGTTTTACTTCCTTCTCCTTGCTTTGCAGACTATAAAAGGGCATTAAAGACATTTGGGGTGAAATATCAATATTATCCTTTGGATGATTTAGAAAAGGGTATTAATTCCCCTCAATCATCCCGTGTGGCAATCTTGATTAATAACCCCCATAATCCTACGGGAAAACTTTGGACTCGTCTTAGTTTACAGCCCTATTTAGAAAAATTTGCTTTAGTTATCATTGATGAAGCCTTTATGGACTTTTTGCCACCTCAAAACCAAGAAAGTTTGATCGAATTTATCAAAGATTATGATAATTTAGTAATATTGCGATCGCTCACTAAATTTTATTCACTCCCCGGCTTAAGAATCGGTTATGGTATTAGTAACTCCCAAAGAATTGCTAAATGGCAACAATGGCGAGATCCTTGGAGTGTTAATAGTCTTGCCGAAATAGCCGCCGTCGCCTGTTTACAGGATAAAGGATTTCAAGAAAAAACATGGCAGTGGCTACCCCCAACCCGTGAATCATTAAAGCAAGGTTTAGATAACATTGAATTTTTACAAGTTTTACCCAGTCAAAGTAACTTTCTTTTAGTTAAAACCCAAATCCCTAGCACTCAGTTACAGCTAGAATTGCTAAGGCAAAAACAAATCCTTATCCGTGATTGTGTCAGTTTTCCTGAATTGGGAGAAAAATATTTCCGTGTCGCTGTTAAAACCCATATTGACAATCAAAAACTCATAGATGCGATCGAGCTAGTAATATAATAATAACTTAATATATGTAAAGAGTTGATAATTAGTAATTTCAGATGGGAGTGTCATAATTAGCAAAAATCACTAAAACTGTTACAGTAGATGAAAGTGTTAATAATTAAGGCTTATAGGCTATTTTAACGGAAAATGTCTCATCTCTATTGTGACAGTATTATCAAAATTATCAAAAGAAAAAAACTCTTAGATGAATTAGGGAAACTACCTGAAGCCATTGTCGAAAACCAAGAATGTTTATATCTGTTAGAAGAAGATACTCGACATTCACTCTCTATTGAGGGATATTTTGCCACAGAAGAAGAGTTAAAATTTAATTTTTATGATATTCAATCTTTCAATTTAAGCAAAAATGACAACAGAAAATAAATCACAATTTTACCATCAATCTGTTTTGCCTCAAGAAATTATAGACTCTTTAAATATTATTAATAATGGTCATTACTTAGATGCAACTTTGGGAGCAGGAGGGCATACAGAATTAATTTTAAAACAGGGAGAAAATGTAAAAATAACTGCTATTGATCAGGATATAAATGCTATTAATTTTGCCCAAGAAAAACTCAAAAATTATCAGGATAAAATCTCTTTTTTTCAAGGAAATTTTGCTGAGTTTAAACCTTTTAATACTCTGTTTGATGGAATTATAGCCGATTTAGGGGTTAGTTCTCCCCAATTAGATAATCCAGAAAGGGGCTTTAGTTTTCGCTTAGAAGGGGATTTAGATATGCGTATGAATCAAAGTCAATCTCTAAGTGCCAAGGATATTGTTAATCACTGGCAAGAAAAGCAGTTAGCAGATTTAATTTTTCTTTATGGAGAAGAAAGATTATCCCGCCGTATTGCCCGAATGATTATCCAAAAACGTCCTTTTTACACTACTACCGCCCTTGCAGATGCGATCGCATCTTGTGTTCCTAGTAAATATCGTTATGGTAAAATTCACCCTGCCACAAGGACTTTTCAAGCTCTAAGAATCAAAGTCAATGAAGAATTAAATTCGTTGGAAAAATTTTTACAAATAGCACCCACATGGTTAAAACCAGAAGCAAGAATTGCGATCATCAGTTTTCATAGCCTAGAAGATCGTATCGTAAAAAATCAGTTTCGATCGCATCCTTTGTTAAAAATAGTCACCAAAAAGCCCATTATACCTAGTATAGAAGAACAAAAAATAAATCCCAGAGCGCGATCGGCTAAACTGAGAATTGCTTATCGAGAATCCACCTAAGAAGAAAAAATAATTTCTGAACCCGGTGCATTTACCTTTATATCCAAAACTTGGCGATCGCCAAAAACCGATTTTAACGCAGGATGAACCTCTGGAGGAGCAAAAAACAAAATAAAACCTCCAGCACCAGCCCCCAATAACTTACCACCCCATGCCCCTGCACCAATCCCTAAATTGTATATCTCATCAATCTGAGGATTAGAAATCGCCGAAGCAAGACTGCGTTTTGCCATCCATGCTTTATGTAACAATGCTCCAAAAACCGAAAAAGGCTTATTGCTAGTTAAAATATCCCATCCCTCATCCACCATTAAACGCATCATCTTTAAAGTATCAGTATTATCCACAACTTTTTCCAACTGATGGGCAACCACCTGCGCCGCCCGTCTCTTGATGCCCGTAAAAACAATAAATAAATGCTGTTCAAACTCTGCCAACCTTTGAGGAGAAATCGGCACTTTATGGACTAGAATATCTGTTTCCGTACGAAATTCAACGAGGTTAAATCCCCCCACCGCCGCCATTAATTGATCCTGACAACCCACCCTATCCTTAACTAACTGCCTCTCTACATAAATAGCCTCATAAGCCAAATCCAAAGGGCGAACAAACTCCCCCTTAAAACTATGTAAAGCCTGAAGCAATGCCACCGTAAAAGTAGAAGACGAACCCAACCCCGTAAAAGCAGGTAAATCCGCCACATTATGTAACTCTATATCCCCTTCCAAACCGCAAAATTTCAAACACTCACGATAAACATTGTGTTGTATTTGCTCAACATTTTTTACTAACTCAACCTGTCGATAAGAAAGACGAATCTTGTAATCAAATAACTGACTAGGAAAAGGACTAGCCGTTAAATAACAAAACTTGTCTATTGCCGTTGCTAAAACTGCCCCTCCATGACGGAGAAAATACTCTGGATAATCAGTACCACCACCAAAGAAACTAATCCTAACAGGAGAGCGAGAAATTAACATGAATAAAACTAAAAAACAAGGTTAACAAAAGAAGAATTTAGGAGTTTTTTTCTGCCGAGCTAGAATTGACAACATTTTCCTCTGTTTCTTTGCTAGACTCCAATTGAGCTTTCATGGAAACGGTTTCTTCAATTTTTTCCGCCTCCTTCTTAAATTCCTCTTGAAATTCTTTAGAAGCCTCTTGAAACCCTTTAAGAGTTTTGCCCAAACTTCTACCAATTTCTGGTAACTTTTTCGGACCAAAAATCAACAAAGCCACCACAAAAATCAAAATCATTTCGGGTAAGCCAATGCCAAATACATTCATGGGAATAAAATATTTATTTACTATTCATTTATTATCTATTTCATACCAAACTTAATAAACACTAATTCTGTGGATTAAAGGCATGAAAAAATAATCAACAATCAACCATTAACAAGGAAACATTAACAAGGAAAAAATTTGGTGTTTTAACCTAAACTTCTCCAATCAACATCAATACCTTCTAATAAGATAGAGGAGTTGTAAATTTGTAAAATAATTAATAAGAAAACTAAAAATAAGACCATGAAAACTGCCATTAAAGGAGTAGTTCCCCAACCGGGTACAACTTTACCATACTCGGAGTTTAAAGGTCTGAGCAAGTTACCTAAACCAGTACGTTGTGCCATATTCAACCTATTTATATAATAATGTTTTATCTAGCGAATATTATATGACAACTCACCCCGTTAAATCTTTAATTCTCTTGTTTCCGAGCCAAAAAAGATTATTTAAGGTGATTCTCCTTTTCAGCAAACCTTATAACCTAAACAGATTATAGTGCTAAGATGCCTTAAGAAGCCATAACGATGTGTCACACCGCTAAAAACTACAGAAACTCAGTCAATTTGACTTAAAATTAGTTTTTTTTGAGTCTATAGCAACTTCGGCACGAATGCCGTTAAAATCAGTATAACATAAGGGGACTCTTACCCTGAAAATATAATCATAAAGTCTCGCTATTAAAAATATCAAATTATGGATACTGCTACATTAATCGGTTTTGGCATAGCGGCGGTTTTAATCGCCATTACTGGTGTTTCAATTTATACTGCTTTTGGGCCTCCATCCGCAGAATTGGGCGATCCTTTTGAGGATCATGAAGACTAATACTAATATTAATTAAAAGGACAAGGGGCAATTTGAGTTCGGAGAGTTCGCACCGAAGGCTCTTACAGTCCTTTCAGTCGTGAACGGAGTTAAGAGTTAAGATAAAAAAATTTCTCCCTAACATCTCAATAGCCCAATCCCCTACCCTAATTATTAGCCTTACGGAATCAATATGACACCTTCTCCTACTACCGCATTTCTAGCTAATATTTTGCCTTCTGTATTTTCTAATTTAAACTTATAAAAATCTAAGGATTTAACTTTTTTAAAGACTTCTTCAGCAAAGTTATTTTGTTTATTGCTACTAAGTTCATCCCACTTTTCTCCAACGGTTATAATTAAGCTATTATTAGAAAAATTAGCTTTTACTCTTACAATTAAATTCTCTCCATATTGTTGGGTAATATTTTCTATTTGATTTTCAATATTTTTGATAATATATTGTTCTGGATTTAGGGTTAAGAGAGAAATGTCTTCATCCTCTTGATCGTTTTCTTCAATCTGTTGTTTTGGTTCAGATGTTTCTTGAGACTCTGTTGAGTTTAAATTAGGTGATTCTAAAGTATCTATTTGATTTTCTTTAATTAAATCAGTTTCATCCTCAGATGAGATAATTTCTGGTTCTGATGGATTATTGTTATTTTCCTCATTATTCTTATCATTTTTCTCTGATACTTTTGTGTCTAATTCTTGATTGTTTTCTTCTTCTTGAAAAATATTTTCTCCTATTTGATAAGATTCTTTTTCTTTTATTTTACTGTCTTTTTCTTCTATTTGCGGTTCTAAAAATATATTGTCTCCTATATTTATATTCTCATCATTGTCTGTTTTAGAAACTATTTCTTCATCTTTTATATTACTGGCTACAGGCACATTTTTTCTTGGAAAAATAGAATTATTTGTTAATGCAATAATATTAAAGGATACACTAACAATTAATACTAATACCAGTAAAAAGTTTTGGTTGGTTTTAAAAAAAGATTTCTGTTTTTTATTGCTATTTCTTACTTGTTTCGGTTCTGAAGTTTCTGTTTTTTCCTCTTGACTTTGAACGGTATTCATGTTAACTTCGCCAGAAGAATTTTTCAGTTGAAGATAGTCCACTAAAGCATTACTAGATTTAACTAGGTTTTCTACAACAGTTAAATTTGGTAAATCATCAGGAGAATTTTGATTGAGAATATCGATCGCTTTTTGTAATTGAATCATCGTTCTCTTAAGAGATTTTTTTAACTCAATTACAGAGTAAATATTTTTCTCGGAGTTATCAGTCATTTTCTTATAAGTGCGAGGATAATTATAATATTTTGTAAGGAATAAACCTTATATTTTATTAATTAAATTCTTCTTATTTCTATTTTCTTTTTTGTAATGGATAGAGGTTTAATAAAAAAATGTTGAAAATAGCTAGAATACTTATTTGTTTTGCCCTTTATTTTATCATGACTGGTTGCTCCGTTAATCCCCCTCCCTTAGAATTTGCGCCTGATGCAACTATAATTGAAAAAGCGATCGCACTACAAATGGACAAACAATATGGAGTTTTAAGCACACACTTAGGTACTCAAAAGCCTACCATAAAAATAGAAAAAATCAACATTAGAAAAATTGAACCTAGCAATAAATTTAACTTACCTACGTATCACTTAACAGGAGATTATTTAGTAATCACAAAAAACAATAAAAATAAAGGGAAAAAAATTAAAAATAGTTTCACCTTAAATTTGCAAAGGCAGAATGCAGGAAAAACATGGCGTTTACTTTTACCTGATACAAATCCTTCATCGGATAAATATTTTAGTTATCAAATACCGTAGATAAGTGAGGAGTGCTAAAAATATTTAGGTGAGGGTGGGGTGGGCAAAAGGCACAGGGTAAGGGTTTTATACTTATTTATTTTCTGATATATTCTAACTCAAGAGTCAAGTATCTTTTTTGTAATTATTCTCTACAATACTGCACAAAATATAAAACTGTAATTATTGATCTCAATCTATATTTTTTTGTTATTTTGACTACACTTTATTCATAAAATAAGTCAAATTAGATACTAAATTTTAGAAAAAGTAATTATTCTAAATAAATTAGTTAAAGTGTATTTTAGATTACTATTTACCCTACTTAATTACCCTAGTATTAATAACTAAGTAAAACAATATTCATCAACAAGTCCTTTATTGGAAAACATTTCTGACCATGAAAATACTAACCGCCCATGAGTTAACTCAACAAGGAATCTCTCTTGCTGATGTTCAAAAATCCCTAACCATGACTTACCTGACGAAGAAATTTAGGCGCAAGTCTGATTTACCGAAAAAATTTAGGGAAAAAGCCTTAAATCTCTGTGCAGAAATAGAAGGTTTAGGAAAAGAAAGTTTTGTTATCGAAACCAATTATTCTTATACTGTATGGGAAGAAGAAAAAGTCGTTAATGTAGAAGTCAAGAATCAGAATAATGTCTCTCCTGTAGAAGCAAACATTAATCTTCAGTCTTCTTTGATGTCAGCACTTGATGGTAATGAATCCGAAAATAATAGCCGAGTAAGCGGAGTTAAATTGTCTTCTCAAGAAACATCAAATGACAATTACTCAAAAACAGAATATAATATTTTCCAGTATTCTTCTAATAGTGATAGTTTCGATCGCTTAAAGGCTAGAAAAAATCAAGCAGAATCAACTATCTTAGATGCTTCCGAGGATTTAGTAGTGTATCGTGGTGTAGTGATGAGTCAGTCCACAGAAGTTGCTAATCCCCCTCAAAATAAACCCTCTGCGACACCAAAAAGAAAACCTAGAACTTATCGTGGGGTTACTTATTAAGTATCGGTTTTAGCCTTAAACCAAATATCTTCCATAATGCTATAAAAAACTGGTACAAATATCAAACTAAGAAGAGAAGACGTGATTAAACCGCCAATAATTGCTACTGCCATTGGTTGTCTTAATTCCGCACCAGCCCCCAAGCCGATGGCAATGGGTAGCATTCCGAGTATCGTTGAAAGGGTTGTCATCAAAATTGGACGTAGCCTGATTGTACAACCTTTAATAATTGCTTCGTGTCGATTCATCCCTTGTTGACGCAATTGATTAATATAATCAACCAAGAGTAAAGTATTTTTATCTAACAATCCCAATAGGAAGATAAAACCGATTAGAGAAATCATCCCAAAGTCACTTTGAGTCACTAAAAGAGCTAACATTGCCCCTACAATAGATAAAGGTAAAGATAATCCTACTACTAAAGGCTCTCTTAAACTACCAAAAAGTAGCCATAAAACTCCCAACATTAATAAAACGGAAAAACCTAACACAAAGCTAAATTGCCTTAATACTTCCCACATTCTGGCAGAATCACCCCCAATGGATAAAGTGACATCAGTGGGTAAAAGGGGTTGAATGGTGTTTACTATTTGCTTGGTTAAATTTCCTAGTGCTTCTCCTTCTCCTAAATTGGCGGTAAAAGTTACAGATGGTTTTCCTTGCTGATGCTCAATTATTTGGGGATTTTGCTCGGAAGAAATGGTAATATCGGTGGGAGACATACTTAAGTCTTGTAAACCAGATATTTGCTCTAAAACGGGTTTTATTTTTTCTGCACCAGAATAAAGAGAAGTGATGTTTTCACTAATTAGAGAAAAAGAAAAAGGTTTAGCATCTCCCGTATCGATGAATTTTATATCTTCAACGCTGATATTTACTCCTTTGAGAGAGGGAAGGCTATCTCTAATTTGACTTTGAATCGTAATGGTGTCAGTTTGCCTGTCGGATTTTAATTTAACATAAATTCTACCTCTGTTTGGCTGCGATCGCAATCCCACTATATTAAATACAGTTTCCACATCTGGATTAGCCAAGATAGCTTCTTGAATTTTATCCCCTGCCCGACGAGTTCGCCTTAAAATAAAACCATTGGGATTCTCGGCAATATCACCTATCCAATTAAAAGGAGAATTAGATTGGTTTTCTGTGGTGTTTGCTTCCGAATTATTCTCAAGATTAAGAGAGAGTTTTGGTAACTCAGTGGTATAGATAACATTAAATTCCCCCCTGTCTAATTGAGGAATAAAACCTTGAGGAATGAGGGGTATTAAAGCAATACCAATAATGAAACTAAGTAAAGCAAAAATAATTACTACTTTTCGATGCAATAATGACCAATGTAATATTTTTTGATAGCTATTCAAAAATTTATTTTCTCTTACTTCATTTTTATCTAACCCTTGTTTGGGAACAGATTTTAACCAATACATACAAAGTACAGGCGTAAGAGTTCGAGCAACCAATAGAGAAACCATGACGGCAGTAGAGACAGTTAAAGCAAAGGGGAGAAAAAATTGTTTAACATTACCAGTAGTGAAAGCAACAGGTAAAAACACAGCCACAATGGTGAGGGTAGAGGCAGACACAGTTAAACCGATTTCATCGCTACCCTTTAAGGCGGCTTGTTTGGGGGTTTCTCCCTCGGAAATATGACGGCTAATATTTTCTACTTCGACAATAGCATCATCTACCACTATGCCGATGACTAAAGCTAAAGCCAATAAGGTAATTGTTTCTAAATTAAAAGAAGCCGTTGCCATGACAATAAAAGTACCTAATAATGAAAGAGGTATGGCTAAAGCTGTAATAAAAGTGGCTTTAAAACTATTGAGAAAAGGAAAAATCACCAAGATTGCTAAAATAATGGCAAGAATTAGACTATCAATGGTTGCTTGAGTCGCTTCTTGAATATAATTTGCTTCCGTTTGGGCAATATTAAACTGAATATCTGCAAACTGATTTTGTAATTGATTGATTGCTGTTTTAACTTTTTTAACTACTTCTAGGGTATTACCACTTCCTTTTTTAATTACTTGTAACCCTAATGCAGACTCTCCATTAAAATTAACAATACTGGGGTTAATATCTTGTTTAATTTCTTGGCTATCTTCACTCAAACCCAAAAGATTAACCTTGAGAATACCATCTATTTTTTCTAAGTTGGGGATAATTTCTTCTATGGCAATGGTGGCGATTTCTTCTAAATTTTGACTCTTACTGGTTAAAGCATAGCTGATGGCAGTGGATTCATTAAGATTGTAGGGGATGATTTCTAATTTAGTGTTAGCAGGTAAATCAACCTCCGCTATGGTTTCTTTAACAATGTCTGTGGTTTCCTCTAAAGTTTTTCCTGCAAAGAAAAGAGTATTAATAACCGTTTCACGGGGATATGTTGTAGAAGTAACGGATTCTACTCCCTCAAGAGATAATAATGGTTTTTCTAAAATAGTGGTGAT
This sequence comes from Cyanobacterium sp. Dongsha4, assembly GCF_036345015.1. NCBI lineage: Bacteria > Bacillati > Cyanobacteriota > Cyanophyceae > Chroococcales > Geminocystaceae > Cyanobacterium > Cyanobacterium sp. DS4. The sequence goes on from NZ_CP084098.1 coordinate 274,081, forward strand.
GCGATCGCTATTTTCGATAGGATTAACTATATCACTACTCGCCCGAATAATAACCACAGGAAAAGTAACATCAGGAAAAAGAGCATATTTAAGAGAAGAAAAAGCTAATATACCAGCAATGGCAACTCCTAACCAAAAACTAATAGTCAAACGGGGATGATGAATTGCAAAGCGGGAAATATTCAACCGTTGACGCCATGAAAAATTCATGAAATAGCATTTCTCCTCGACAAAAAGATTCTTTTGGATATTCTAACCAAGCTAAGACGCATTTAACCTACATTTTCTCTTAATTCTTGAAAATAGTTCTGCTTTACTGATTTTGGGTATGATTTCCCCCGGCAGTATAGGTGTCAGGCATCAGGTGTCAGGTGTTAAGAAAATCAACCAATTATTGTCAAAATCATTTTACATACATTTGTTCTTTTATACTTGATTCAGCAACGCCAATAATTCAAATATCTACCCATTGCAATAGTGCCTATTTCCTATTTCCTTTCTTAACCAAACAACTTCAATACATTCCTTAGCTTAAATGATGATGATTCCACTTATTCCCAAATAGTCAATTGTCTTTCTCTAGCAACAATACCATAAGTATCAATAGTTTGTTGAGCTAATTTTGACCATTGAAAGCGAGTAAATAAATCTTGATAAGCATTTTTTATCATAGATTGGGCATAGTCAGGATTTTTTAATATTTCCAATATTCCCCACGCTAGAGAATGAGGGTTATTTACTTGGGTGACAATCCCTGTATTAGTGTGTCTTACCACTTCGGGAAGTCCTCCTGCATCTGAAACAACTACAGGTACACGAGAAGCAAAACTTTCTAAAACAACAATACCAAAAGGTTCATATAAACTGGGAAAAACAGCACAATCGGCAATGGTTGTAAATTTATTTAAGTCTTCTTCCGACATAAAACCTGTAAAATTGCAATGTTGCCAGATACCTAAACTATGGGCTAAATCTTGATAAAAATCAGTATTACCACCACCGATAATAACTAACTTTACTTTACCATTTAAGTCTTGTAAAACTTTTCCCGCCGCTTTTAATAAGACATGGATTCCTTTTTCGTAAGTCATTCTACCCACATAGTAAATGATTTTTTCATCATCTTGAGCAAACTTACGCCTAAATTTTTGAGAATCAAATTGGGGTAGTCTAGCTTTTTTTTCGGGACGAATGCCATTATAAATAATATCTATTTTATCTTTGGGACATCCAAGGGCTCGATGAACCTCAAAACGCATATAATCACTACACACTATTACGCGCCATGATTCGTAAATTAATGTACCTTCTTTACTGGCAATATAGGCTTGAGTTTCATTGTGAATACCATTATGACGACCGTATTCTGTAGCATGAATAGTAGTAATCAAGGGAATTTTAAAGCGATGTTTTAGGGGAATAGCACTATCTGCCACAAGCCAATCATGGGCATGAATTAAATCAAAACCCCCCATCTGGGAAATCAAATCTTCAGCGTAGCTACGCATAACATTATTCATGTGGATAATCCAACGAAAAAAATCATCCTCTGGAATAACCTCTAAACGATGTACATTAATGCCTTCCACTTGTTCTAAAATGGGAGAGTCTCCTGTTCTAACCGTAATTAAATGAACTTCATTGTTCAACTTAACGATTTCAGGGTATAATTCAGCAACATGACGAGCAATGCCCCCCACAATTCTCGGTGGAAACTCCCATGATAATACCAGTATTCTCACTTTTGTTGTCCCTAAACCAATAACTACTAATCAATTATTCATTATTAGTTATGAACGAATAATTATCAATTTTATTTTCTCTTTATTACCTATGTTAGATCGTTGGCTTTCTGTTTTACAAAAAAATCGTTTAATTGCGGTAATTAGGTGTAACAATTTGGAGTTAGGCAGAAAACAGGCTCATGCTATGGCAAAAGCAGGAGTTAAGTTAATTGAGGTGACGGGAAATAGTTATCAACCATTGGAGTTAATTTCCACTTTAAGAGATGAGTTACCTTCTTGTTATATCGGTGCTGGTACAATTTTAAGTCATGATTTTTTGACAAATGCGATCGCATCTGGGATACAATTTTGTTTTACCCCTCATTTTGATCCAGATTTATTAGCTTTAGCTCATTATCATAATATTCCGATGATACCGGGTGCTTTGTCTCCCACAGAAATTATCACAGCTTTTAATTATGGTGCAAAAACCGTTAAAGTTTTCCCCATTCAGTCGGTAGGGGGTGTTACTTACCTGAAAAATATTCTTGCTCCTTTACCCCATATTCCTCTTATTCCTACGGGGGGAGTAAATATAACTAATGCTGTTGATTATATCAAAGCAGGTGCGATCGCGATCGGATTAGCCAGTGATTTATTTCCCACTGATTTAATAATGGAGGATAACTGGCAAGAAATTACAAATCGTGCGAGACAACTATCGGAAAACCTGAGAAAACTTTAGAGTTAGAGCATTGGTTCGAAAGTCTATTAATACTCCATAAAATACCCATATTCCCCATATTTGCAACTTAATTCCATTGATTGAACCAGTCCATTTATTAAGTTTTATTGGCAAGGTATTGGCTTTTTGCTCATTTATTCAACTTCTGGCTAATGACTCTATAGCAACAAATCAGCAACAAATCTATGGAGTTAAAAGGGCAAGAGGCAAGGGGCAAGGGTAAATAGTTGATAATTAATAACTTCTAACTCTTAACTCTGAACCCCTAATACCCAAACACCCTAACACCTGCAACTCGCAACCTGACATCTCTTCCCAAACTCCCCAATACCCCAATGCTCCAATCCCCTAAACTCTCAATAACTCATCTTCATCCTTAAAATATCCAAGACATAAAGTTGATTATTAGTAAAAACTCAAGTTAATATATAGCTTAGTTAAAGTAATATATAGTGATTAGTGAAAATCCCTTGTCTTCAAGATTATCAATCTGTATTTTTGCCCCCGAAACCAAAATTGTACACTCTTTAACAGAATTATTGAGTGGCGATCGCTATGATTTGCATATACTTAATTCTGCCAGTGAATTGGGAGGCTTTGTCGTAAACAATAAAGAAAACCTCGATTGTCTTATTATCCTCAAAAACGATTTAAGTATTCCCATTATCAACGAGTTTTATGAACAGGGATTGATTTTACCTGTGATTATTCTTGAACCAGATAACCTTGAAAACCCTTCTTTGATAGAACATAACTCTAACCCTATTCCTCTGGAATTAACCACTGATACGCCTATAGGGAATCACACTTTTCATACTGCAGAAGTTAAATTAACACTAAATAGATTAAATCATATTAATCACTATATAGATAAGGCAATTACTCAATTTTTACATCTTGCCCCTAGTTGCTCAATTACGGAAAATCCGGGGAATCAAAATACCCATAAAAAAATAGAAGAAAAGCAGAATTTTTTACTATTACAACAGAGAAGACTAGCTGAAAAGCTAAAAGAAAGACTAGGTTATTTAGGGGTTTATTATAAGCGTAATCCTAGTTATTTTTATCGTCATCTTTCCCAGACGGAAAAGGAAGAATTTATCACACAAATGGGGGAACAATATCGCCAAATTATTCTTGAATATTTTAATCAGGAAAATGAAGTTAATCAAGCGATAGATCAATTTGTTAATCAGGCATTTTTTGCAGACTTATCTGTTTCTCAAATATTAGAAATTCACATGGAATTAATGGATGAATTTGCTCAACAATTAAAATTAGAGGGAAGAAATGAAGATATTTTATTAGATTATCGTCTCGCATTAATTGACATAATTGCTCATCTTTGCGAAATGTATCGTCGTTCAATTCCTAAAGAAGATTTACCTTTTGATGTTCTCTTTACAGTAGATTAAGTGTATAAGTAATTATAGAATATAAATAATAATAAATAACCATTAATAATCTTTTAAATCACATCCATGAGTCCTATCAAAAAAACCTATGTCCTCAAATTATATGTAGCGGGAAATACTCCTAATTCCGTTAGGGCTTTAAAAACTCTAAAAAATATCCTTGAAGAAGAATTTAAGGGTGTATATGCCCTGAAAGTAATTGATGTTTTGAAAAATCCTCAATTGGCGGAAGAAGATAAAATTCTAGCCACTCCTACTTTATCAAAAGTTTTACCTCCTCCAGTGAGAAAAATTATTGGAGATTTATCGGATCGAGAAAAAGTTTTAATTGGCCTTGATTTATTATATGAAGAAATAAGAGAGAGAGAATAGTTAAAAATAGTAATTTCTGATAAATTACTAACAGTCTATAAAACCATTTTTAAAAAACAAAATTTAACTTTTACATAATTCAAATTAATACTCAAATTATAAAAAATGAATATAAATAAGGAAGAATTAAAAGCAAAAGGAGTAAAAAAAATTCGCACTATGATTGAAGGATTTGATGAAATCAGTCATGGTGGTTTACCAATGGGTAGGACAACTCTTGTCAGTGGTACTTCAGGTACAGGAAAAACCCTTTTTGCGATTCAATTTCTTTATCATGGTATTAAATACTTCGACTATCCCGGATTATTTATCACCTTTGAAGAATCTCCCAATGATATAATCAAGAACGCCTACAGTTTTGGATGGGATTTAGAAAGTCTAGTTGAACAGGGTAAACTCTTTATTTTAGATGCTTCTCCCGATCCTGAAGGGCAAGAAGTTGTTGGTAACTTTGATCTATCTGCTCTAATTGAAAGAATCCAATATGCTGTTAAAAAGTATAAGGCAAAATTAGTCTCGATCGATTCTGTTACAGCTATTTTTCAACAATATGATGCGGCCGCAGTGGTGAGACGGGAGATTTTTCGCCTAGTGGCAAGACTTAAAAGCCTTGACGTGACTTCTGTAATGACAACTGAAAGATTAGATGAATATGGTCCGATCGCACGTTTTGGGGTAGAAGAATTTGTTTCTGATAACGTGGTAATTGTACGCAACGTTTTAGAGGGAGAGAGACGTAGAAGAACTATTGAAATTTTAAAATTACGGGGTACTACTCACATGAAGGGAGAATATCCCTTTACTATTACTATTGATGGTATCAATATCTTTCCCCTCGGTGCGATGCAACTTACCCAACGCTCATCTAATGCCCGTATTTCCTCTGGGATTAAAACCCTTGACGAGATGTGCGGAGGAGGTTTCTTTAAAGACTCTATCATCTTGGCGACAGGGGCAACAGGTACAGGAAAAACCCTATTGGTTAGTAAATTCCTCGAAGAAGGTTGCCGACAGGGTGAAAGGGCGATACTCTTTGCCTATGAAGAATCAAGGGCGCAATTATCCCGTAATGCTTTTTCATGGGGGATAGACTTTGAAGAAATGGAGAAAAAGGGCTTACTTAAGCTATTATGTTCTTATCCAGAATCGGCAGGATTAGAAGATCATTTACAGATGATAAAATCAGAAATTGCTGAATTTAAACCCAGTAGAATTGCGATCGATTCTTTGTCAGCTTTAGCTAGAGGTGTTACTAATAATGCTTTCCGTCAATTCGTCATCGGCGTAACAGGCTACGCTAAACAGGAAGAAATTACAGGCTTTTTCACCAATACAACTGATCAATTTATGGGAGCTCACTCCATAACCGAATCTCATATTTCTACCATTACCGACACCATTTTAATGTTGCAATATGTCGAAATAAAAGGAGAAATGTCACGGGCGTTAAACGTCTTCAAAATGCGCGGCTCATGGCATGATAAAGGTATTAGAGAATATACTATCAGTCGTGAAGGTCCAGACATCAAAGACTCTTTCCGCAACTATGAGCGTATTATTAGCGGTTCTCCTACTCGCATTGCAGTGGATGAAAAAAGTGAGTTATCCCGCATTGTCAAAAACGTAAAGGATAAGAGTGCTAATGAATAAAGCGATGTTGCCCAGTTAAAGTATTAGGGTAGGTTTCAAGTTTCAGGTTGCAGGTGGTAGGGGGATGAGGAGATGAGGGGAGAGGGTGAGAGGGGAAAGTAGGGGCGAATGGCCATTCGCCCCTACAGGAGTTCGGAGTTTTTAATTCTTAATTCTTAATTTTTCCTTTGCCCCTTGCCCATTGCCCTCTGCCCTTTTACTTTGCACATTGCCCTTTTCGTCATCACTCATAGATGAAAATTTATCCCAAACTCAGGTTAATTATGACTTTATCCTAGCGAGTAAATCTAATAATTGAATTTTGACAGACTCATGAGTATATTCATCTTCGGGATGGGGAGGTTGCCCCGGCTTCTGAAAGTAAGGACGTTCTTGGTACATTTGACCCCATTTTAAGTCCACCTGCCTAACAAATTCATAATATAAATTATCATTACTAATTATTTCTTCAATTATTAAGCTCAAAGCATTTAATGGATTTTCCTGATTTGAACTAATTTTGTCGTCGCTAATATTCACCCAATCCTGTAAAACTGCTTGTAACGAACCTGATAAATCTTGTAAATTATTTTTGATGAAAAAATTGATTTCTGTTTTTAGTTGTATAATTTTAGGTACAGGTGATTCCCCTTTCAGAAAATCCCCTCCTTCTTTAGCGATGAAATCCGCCAGAGTGAATTCTCGCCCCTGAAAAATATCTCTTTGTAATTCTAAATCTTGATCTAAATCTTGTTTTTTTTCTTCAGTCATGAGAATATAAATTTTCTTGGGTCGAATCAAAAATAAAGGCTTTTTACTTTGGATATGATAAGTTATTCCTAAAAAAGGTTTCAGGATATTGGGGAAGTTGGGGCTTTTAGGGTGTTGGGATGTTAGGGTGAGTATTAATTCAATACCTTGCCTTTTGCCTCTTACCCTGTGAATCGTTGCCCTTTTAACTTTGTCCTATTTTTCATTCCCGACCTAAAATAAAAATCACAGTTTAATTCACCAACGCCTCAAATTTTACCTAACCCATAGATAGGATTGATATATTAGTAATTTATGGATTTTAACAAATAATTGGGATACAAATTAGTTTTAACATGGAAAAAATTAGGGATTTATTAAATTTGAGGATTTTTCGATTTTTAGGGGTAGGCGGATTTTGTGCTGGATTAAGTTTGATAATAATGTATGTATTGACTTCTATCATTCATATTAATTATTTAATTTCCACTGTTATCACTATCGTTGTCACAAATTTTATCGGTTTTTATCTCAATAAATATTATACATTTCAAACTAAAAAAAAGTTATTTTGGCGTGAGCTATGGAAATACTATAGCGTTATGTTATCTAGTTATATCCTTAACGTTTTTGCCATGTATGTCCTTGTTGATTTAGTTAATATATGGTATCTTTACGCTAATATTTTGCTTATGGCAGTTTTAACCCCTTTTAATTATTTTTTCCATAAAAAATGGAGTTTTAAGAAAAAAGAAGCATCCTCAAATAAATAATTTATTTTTAATTATATGAAAATATTAGTCGTTACTCATTATTTTCCTGAACATAAAGGAGGAGTAGAAGTAGTTGCTGGAGAAATTATTAATCAGTTATCTAAAAATAAAGTAGAAATCAAATGGTTTGCTAGTAATACTGACTCACCGCCTCAAAATAATCAGTTTTTAGAATGTATATCTATTCCCACTTCAAATATCATTGAAAAAAAATTTGGTTTTGCTTATCCCCTATGGAGTTTGACTATTTATCGTCAACTATGGCGACAAATTAAGCAGGTTGATTTAGTTCATCTTCATGAATATATTTACATCGGCAATTTAATGGCTTTTTACATCACAAAAAAACAGGGTAAACCTGTAATTATTACTCAGCATATTGGCTTTATTCCCTTTAGTAATAAATTATTTTCTTTTCTGCTTAAATTGGTTAATAATACTCTTGGTAAATATATTTTAAGTAGATGCGATCGCACCGTATTTTGTAGTAAAGTTATAGAAGACTACTGGGATAGTTTGAAAACAAAATATAAAAGAAAACCAGCCTTTATTCCTAATGGTGTCGATACAAATATCTTTTATCCTGTAAAATTAGAAAAAAGACTACATATTAAAAAGCAATTCAACTTAAATCCTAATAAACTAACAATTTTATTTGTAGGAAGATTTGTCGAAAAAAAAGGCTTAAAACTTCTTGAAAAATTGGCGAGAAATTATCAAGAAATAGAATGGTTATTTGCAGGATGGGGAAATTTAAATCCAAAACAATGGAACTTAAATAATGTTCATGTCTGGGAAAATTTACAAAAATCTCAACTAACTCCCCTATATCAATGTGCAGACTTACTTATTTTGCCTAGTGTAGGAGAAGCCTTCCCTCTTGTGATTCAAGAAGCTATGGCCTGTGGTACACCTGCTTTTGTTAGCGATGAGAGTGCCAACCAATACCCTCAATTAGAAGGATTAATCTTTTCTGCTTCCGTTAATTATTCTCACAGTGAAGATGAATGGTCGAGAAAATTAGAAGAAATTGTATCCCAAGGCGAATATCTCACAAGTTTAAGGGAAAAAGTCTCCGAATTTGCTCAAAATTATTGGTCATGGGAAAAAACCAGTTCATCCTATTATTCTTTGTTTCAGCAAAATAATTAAACTATCAATCTCTTTTATTGCTAAATATAGTCAATTAAGTTAATCTAGTCATAGACTTATTAGTAGTTAATAGCAATAAGTCGTAATTAATAGTGTTTACATATTGGAAAAAATAAAATGGCAAAAATTGGCTTATTTTTTGGTACACAAACAGGAAACACAGAAACCATTGCAGAAAACATCTTTGAAGCCCTAGGAGGTGATAGCATTGTCGATTTATATGATGTCGCTGATGTAGATATAAATACTTTGGGTGAATATCAATATTTAATAATTGGGTGTCCAACATGGAACGTGGGAGAATTACAAAGTGATTGGGAGGGATTATACGAAGATCTCGACAAAATCGACTTTAATGGTAAAAAAATTGCTTATTTCGGCGCTGGAGACCAAATCGGATATGCGGATAATTTTCAGGATGCTATGGGCATTTTAGAAGAGAAAATCTCTAGTTTGGGAGGTCAAACCATTGGTTATTGGTCAACCGAAGGTTATGACTTCAATGAATCTCAAGCGGTGAAAAATGGTAAATTTGTCGGTTTAGCCCTAGATGAAGATAATCAATCCGAATTAACACAAGAAAGGATTTATTCTTGGGTTGCTCAAATAAAAAGTGAATTCGGCATCTAAAATTTGTAACAAAACTTTACCGAAAATTGTTGCAAAAGACTAGCAACTAAGATAAATTTATATTAGGCTTATTAAAAATAAGTATTAATAAGCAAAGAAAGGAATAGACAATAGTATGCAAACTTACGATAATCCTGAAGTTAAATACGAATGGTGGGCAGGAAATGCCCGATTTGCTGATAAAAGTGGCTTATTTATCGCCGCTCATGTGGGACAAGCCGCCCTAACAACTTTTTGGGCTGGAGGTTTCACTCTGTTTGAACTGTCTCGCTTTGATGCTTCCTTACCCATGGGGGAGCAAGGCTTAATTCTTTTACCACACCTTGCAACCCTTGGTTGGGGAGTTGGTGAAGGAGGTCAAATAGTAGATACTTACCCCTATTTTGTTGTTGGTGCAATCCACTTAATTTCTTCTGCTTTTTTAGGTGCTGGAGCATTATTCCACGCTTTTAAAGCACCAGAAAACTTGAAATCTGCTCAAGGAAGAGCCAAAATGTTCGATTTTTCTTGGGAAGACCCTGCTAAATTAGGTTTAATTCTTGGTCATCACCTTCTCTTTTTAGGCATGGGAGCTTTACTTCTTGTCGGCAAGGCGATGTATTGGGGAGGACTTTATGATGCAACTACCCAAACAGTACGTCTTGTTGAACATCCTACCCTCGACTTTGCGACTATCTACGGCTATCAAACTCATTTTGCTAGTATCAGTAGTTTAGAAGACTTAGTGGGAGGACACATTTATGTTGGTTTTATGTTAATTGCTGGTGGCATTTGGCATATTCTCGTTCCCCCTCTAAAGTGGGCAAGAAAAGTCTTAATGTTTTCGGGAGAAGCAATTTTATCTTACTCTTTAGGGGGAATTGCTTTGGCTGGATTTGTTGCCGCTTATTTTTGCGCAGTGAATACCCTTGCTTATCCCGTGGAATTTTATGGTCCTGCCTTGGAAGTCAAATTGGGAATTACACCCTATTTTGCAGATACCGTTAAGCTACCCTTTGGAGAACATACTTCTCGTTGTTGGTTAGCAAATGCTCATTTCTTCCTTGCCTTTTTCTTCTTACAAGGACATTTATGGCACGCCTTACGGGCTTTAGGATTCGATTTCCGTCGTGTGGAAAAAGCCTTGGATTCTATCCAAGTTTAGAAGACGATGAGGGAAAGATTTATCTATACTGCCAATATATTTAAGCCTATCCCCTCTCGTACGTAACTACTACAAAGCAAAAATCAAGGACTAATTTGGGAAAAGTCCATAGCTTATATTCTATTTCCAATGTTATAGGGAACATCTCAAGACTGTCAACTTCCGAGATGCTCCCTTTTTTCTGCTTTTAACTACACAAATAATCAAAGTAGAAGGCAATAAGCAATATGTGTGATCAGAAATAAGGTAATTGCTAGTCCAGGGCAAACGCATACTAAAAATTTATGAGAAAGTAATATAGTAAAGATTATAGAGGGAATTAATAGCCGTGATTTCTGAGAAATCATACCTGTGGAAACATTTTGAAAATATTGAAGACCCACGAACCAGTTACTTAATTGAACATAAATTAGTTGACATTGTAGCATTAACAATTCTGGCGGTAATTTGTGGTGCCGACTCTTGGGTAGAAATTGAAGAATATGGTAAAAGTAAACAATCTTGGCTCGAAAGGTTTCTTGAACTGCCCAATGGTATTCCTTCTCATGATACTATCGCTCGTTTATTTGCTCGTCTATGTCCAAAGCAATTGCAATCAGCTTTCTTAGATTGGATTAACCATGTTGCTCAAATAACGCAAGGAGAAATAATAGCCATTGATGGTAAAACATTACGGAGTTCTTATGATTGGAGTCAAAATAAAAGTGCCATTCACATGGTAAGTGCTTGGGCTAGTAATAATAACTTGGTTTTGGGGCAGTTAAAAGTGGAAGATAAATCCAATGAAATTACGGCAATTCCCAAGTTATTGGCAGTTTTAGAACTTAATGGTTGTATTGTGACCATTGATGCCATGGGGTGTCAAAAGAATATAGCCAAAAATATTATAGAGAAAGGTGGAGACTATATTCTGAGCCTCAAAGGTAATCAAGGTAATTTATTTGAGGATGTCAAACAATTATTTGATTGGACATTAAAAAATAACTATCAAGAAATTATCAAAGAAAAATATGAAACGATAGAAAAGAATCATGGTCGAATAGAAAAACGCCGTTATTGGCTAATAAATTCGGGTACAGATTTTATAGACAGGGAAAAATGGGTGGGATTAAAAACGATCGGAATAGTAGAATCAGAGAGAAAACTATTAGGACAAAAAGCCACATTGGAAAGAAGGTACTACTTAACCAGTTTAGACCAAGGAGTAGAAAAGTTCGCCCAAGGAATCAGGAGTCATTGGGGAATAGAGAATAAATTACATTGGTGCTTAGATGTCGGGTTTAGAGAGGATGAGAGTCGAATCAGAAAAGGTCAGGGTAGTGAAAACATGGCAGTTATTAGACATATTGCTTTAAATTTGTTGAATAAGGAAAAGAGTTGCTCTCGAGGTAAAAAGGCAAAACGACTTAAGGCTGGATGGGATAACGATTATTTACTTAAGATTTTGTCTGCTTGAGTATGCGTTTGCCCTGATTGCTAGTCAAACTGTCTTGACATTTTTAAACAAACATTATATAATTGCCCCAAAATGTAGTAAAAATAACATTTAACTTATGAAGGAGGACATAAGGTTGGCAAGAAAAAGAAAACGCAAAAGTCGCCGCCGCCTTGAGGGACGCAAAATATTAGAGTTAGTGCCTCACTATCATATAGAAAGTGGTGAAGATAAACCAGTCACCGCCGCTCGTAAACACATAAGGGCAAATGGAATTACACCTCCTGCTGTTTTAGTTGTCAAGAGAAATGAACACACCACTGATCGCTATTTCTGGGCAGAGAAAGGTTTGTTTGGAGCTCAATATGTTGAGGAAAATCATTTTCTTTTTCCCAGTTTGAGGATTATTAAACCCCAAGTTAAGGGAACTACTCCTATTTTATCTACCACTCATTAAGCTAATACCTTTTATTTATATAGATAGAGCTTGGAATAAATTTTAATATTAGTTTTTGGTCTTTAATTTTAGTTCACTGAATTTATTTTTAACTAATTTTTTAGACTGACTTCAACTAGCTTTAAATTTTATTTCTGAGCTTTTTTTTGTTTGACAGTCTTTTTCAATTTAGCAACTTGATTCACTTGATTGTAGCTTGTCTTAAACTTTATTTTTTTGAGGAGAAATTAAACTTTAAGATTCAATATTTACAGCTTTAGATTGGTTGGTGTTTTGATAATTATTAATTCTTAATTGGGTTAAAAATATTATTCCATATTTTTAATAAAAGATGTTGATAAAAACAATATTTTCAATTTTTTTCACCCCTACAACCCCGGCTTATTTCTTTTTGAACCAAGCAAGAGAGGGAGGCTAGTATAAAAATAGATGTATTTTGTATTTTTAATGATGGCAGGAAAAATTTACTCTAAACCCCATTGATGTTTTAATGTGTCTTTGTAAAGATTTTCCCTAACAAGCATTTCCGCATAAAGTTTGACTAAAAAGTCTTGTGCTTGTTCTTTTGTCATTTTCTCCACCTGAGTTTCAAAAGAACGAAGATTGAATTGTTGCTCTAGAGACAAACCGACTGAATTAGACATAATCTCATATTCTCCTTTACTTTCAAAGTAAAAACTGCTATCCTTGATAAGGGTAAAATTTTGCGTTTTACCTAGTATCAAATCAATTATCTTAATGAGTAACATAACCAACATCGTTAAACTGCTCATCTTGAACAATAAGCATAAATACTTATAGTAAAAAAGTTCGTCAGTTAACTGAGGTTAAAAAAGTTAAAGATATTTCCCAATTATACTTAACAGAAATTAATAACTGTGATAGGATCTAAGGGAATAAATAAGAACTGTTAGTAAAACAAATACCAATACTTCAGATTATTCTCGATAAAGATAAAATAAAGTTCTAAACTAAGTTGATAACCAATAGTCAATGATCTTAATAGCTTCATCTGACGGACAAAATAAAATAAAACATCAGCGATTAAGAGTTAGTTGTGCCTTATGGGGTTTAACTAGCTCATTTGTTGTGAATAGAAAGAGTTAATCTGTAGTAGTTTTATAAATTTTACGAATAATCAACCAAATATTTAATATTAATGGAGGAAATCTAAATGTCTGTACGTCTATACGTGAAGTTGCCAAAGGCGGAAATAGAGAAGGAAGGTTTAGAAAAAATGTTTAGTGATTTTGAGCCTTCTTTTACCACTAAGTTAATTAAAGAAAGAAAAAAGAAAGAATGTCGTGGTTTTGGTTTTGTAACTGTCCCCACTGATGAAGCGGCGGAAGATTTTATTAGCAGATATAATGAGAAGCCATTGGTTTATAATGGTGAAACCTATAAGGATGAAGAAGGTAATGACTTTCTTTTAGTTATAGAAAAAGCCTTACCCCGTAATAAAGGCGGTAAGGAAGAGGGGGAACAACAGGAAGAAGCTGAAACCAATAATCAGGTAGAGGCTAACACTGATAACAAGCCTTCTCGTCGCAATAACGGCAATAAAAAACCGAAGAAAAATCGTAAAGGTGGCAAGGCTAAAACTCAAAAAGCTGTTTCTGTTTCTGAATCTATTCAACCTGATCCTCGTTGGGCGAATGAACTCAATAAGTTAAAAGAAATGTTTGCCGCTCAGGCTTCTAACTAGGATTTGACATTGTTATAAAACAAATTCCTTCATCAGCTCTACTTTATTTTTTATAGTAGGGCTTTTTTCTTTTTAGAAGGGAGATATTGTTCTGATGAGGTTGAGAACTCTTAGTAAAAATATTGTTTGGCGTATATCGGAACTTATTTGAGGTGGATATTTACTCTTTGCCTGTTTTTCTGTGAGGGTTGCATATTCTTCGGTTGTAAGAGGTTCGTTATTGAGAGGCGATCGCGCTTCTGTAATAATTTCTGTTGCTAAAACTTCTTCAGGAATATCATCAGGAGGGGGTAAGGCAATAGCTGAAAAATGACTAAAAAAGAATAAAAACCACAAAAAAGAGAATCTGCCCAAAAAAGAACTCATAAAAAAGATCCTAACGAAAAAAATTAAGCCAATTGAGAAAAAAACAAACAGAAAAAATTAATTGACCCAAATAATAGGCTATATTATACTATTAACCGATCATCGCTATTTTAACAACTACGAGAAGTAAGGAGGTTGCTATTTCCGAACAACTAAACCTGACTGTTAGTCTTAGAGGGACTCGTGAAGTCAGAAATAATTGTCAAATCTTTCATCTCATTGGTCAACTAGACGCATTTTCTGAGCCAACTTTTCAGAAAATCATTTCTGGATATATTTCAGAGAAAGCTAATAAAATTGTCCTTGATTTATCTCAAATCGATTTTATTGATAGCTCTGGACTAGGTGCGTTAGTACGCATTGCCAAACAAGTTGAGAATGTGAAAGGAAAAATGCAAATTGTTACTAATCCTAGAGTTACCCAGACTGTGAAAATGGTAAGATTAGAGAAGTTTCTTAAATTACAGAACTCTCTTGATGAGGCTTTAAAAAATGTGTAACTCATGTCTTGACTATTACAATCAAAAATGGATTTGTGAAGATAGGAGTTTGACAAGGGCGTAGAAAACTAACTACGTCCATGACTAATGGATAAGTTAAGTAATAAATATTCGAGTATGACTACGGTTAAATCAATTAATTTTAGTCAACAGCAACATTTGTTATAACAATCAAGTGTCAAAATAAACTTAAACTATAATCTTTATTTACGGATTTGTCTAAGAAAAAAACACAACTATCATTTTCTCCACCACCTCACTCTGAAACTCGGAATGAGGTAAAAGTCTTGTCTAAATTGGTATTTGAAAGTGATGACATTTCTAAAATCTTGTCGCAAGTTTCTCCTGATGCTCTAGCTTATATTGGTGATGCTGTTTATGAGCTATATGTTCGAACCTCCTACTTATTGCCGTCCAAAAAAATAGCAGACTACCATCATGTTGTCGTCAGTAAAGTCAGGGCAGAGTCTCAGGCAACATATTTACAAACTATTTATCCTCTTCTCAACGACATAGAAAAAGACTGGGTGCGTAGGGGTAGAAATGCGGTTAATAAATCTCCTCGTCGTTTACCGTTACAAACCTATCAAGCGGCTAGTGGTTTTGAAACGCTTTTGGGTTATTTGTATATTTCTGAACCAGAAAGATTAGAATTTCTTTTATCTCATTTAACTGACGTTACGCAAAAATATAATTAATTGTCCATAAAAGGAGTGTTACAGGTTGCAGGTGTTAGGGTGTTGAAGTATTGGGGAGAAACGAGAAACGAGTTAGGAGTTAGGAGTTAGGAGTTAGGAGTTATTAATTCTTAATTCTTAAACCATTGCCTATTCCCTATTCTCTATTCCCTATTTACCTTTGCCCTTTGCTCCTTGCCCTTTTAAAATCTATTCATTGATTCACTATTAACTATTCACTAAAATCGCTATACTGATTATCAATAGAGCGACATAACAAATGCTGAATGATTCTGAGTTATTGCCTAAATCCCGATTGTTCTCTGCCACAAAATCCATCTAATTTAAAGATTTGTCAAAATTGTGGTGGTGATTTAATTTTACATGGGCGCTATCGTGCAGTTAAGAAAATTGGTAAGGGTGGATTTGGGGCAACTTTTTTGAGTATAGATTTATCTCTGCCGGGTAATCCTTTATGTGTGGTTAAACAATTAAGACCTTCTGCAAATGACCCTGATGCTTTTGAAATGGCATTGGATTTGTTTGAGAGAGAAGCAAAAACTTTGGGGAAATTAGATCATCCTCAAATACCTAGATTGTTGGATTATTTTGAACAAGATAAAAGATTTTATTTAGTGCAAAGTTGGGTGAAGGGTAAGACGTTACAACAAGAAGTGAAAAAAGATGGGATTTTTAATGAAACTAGGGTCAAAAAATTTTTGTTAGAAGTCCTAGAAATACTTAAATATATCCATTCCTTAAAGATTATTCATCGGGATATTAAACCCGCAAATATTATTCGTCGTGAGCAGGATGGAAGGCTTGTTTTAATCGATTTTGGAGCGGTAAAGGATCAAGTTAATACCCATTTAGCTAAAACTTATGGACAAACAGCGTTAACGGAATTTGCGGTGGGTACAATGGGATTTGCCCCTCCTGAACAATTGGCAATGCGTCCTTTTTATGCCAGTGATATTTATGCTTTGGGGGCAACTTGTCTTTACTTAATGACGGCGAAGTCTCCAAAGGATTTTCCCATTGATGAGTTAACGGGGGAATTAGCTTGGCAAAGAGAAATTAAGGTCAGTAAGGGTTTTGAAAAAGTCCTTTCTCGAATGTTAGAAATGAATTTGCGCGATCGCTATAAGTCGGCGGATGAAGTGATTAAGGATTTAGATATAATGCCCTATGCCAAGGAATTAGAAGAGGGAATGTTGAATGCTCAAATGAAAGATAAAAGAGAAATAGACGAAAAAGATAATACTTCTCAAAATACTCATTTATCTGCAACTTCTCGTTTAGCAATGGCAATTAGGGCAAGAAAATCACGACAGGGTAGAAGTAAATATATAACTCAAGTTAATCCTCGTACTGTCTTGAATGCTTATCTCAATGGGAGAAGAGATTTTAATGGACAAAATTTCAATCAATTTAATTTTTCTCAAGGGGAAATACCTGAAATTAATTTTCGTAACTGTCAGTTAATTAGAGTAAATTTTGAAGAGGCTAACTTAGAAGGAGCTAATTTTTATTGTGCTAATTTAGCAGGAGCAAGATTTTTTAAGGCTAATCTTACCAGAGTTTATTTTTTTAAGGCTGATTTACAGTCAGCAGATTTGCGCAATGCCAATTTAAAATCTGCAAATTTGGAGGGGGCTAATTTAGAAGGAACTAATCTTTGTGGTGCAAACTTAACAGATGCAAATATTACAGAAGAGCAAATACAGCAAAGTATTACTAATTGGGCGACTATTTTTCCAGATGGTAAGAGACATATTTGGTGATGCAGAAGTTAAGCTCAGTTGTTTCGCAATAATATCGGGTAAGGGCAAGTCTCAAGTTTTATTTTTTGAATATTGACCCATTATTCACTCACATTGGACATAAGAAAATCAATTTAGGGACTGTTTTTGTCAAATATTATTACTATTATCCAGCACATCATTCCCCCCAACCCCACCTTCACAAATCCATTTTAAATGAGGTGTAAGATTTAAGTCTTACCAAGCATAAAAATGTTGTTCATAGCGATTATCATTAAATAATAAAAATTCATAGCAAAAATCAAAATAAGTATATTTTATTATTTTTTTTGTTTCTTTTTTATATATTTTCATATTGTTATACAAAAATAAAATTAAATATTTGTCGAGATTTTTTGTGTTATTTAACAATTCTAAAGAGATTAGAGTC
Source organism: Cyanobacterium sp. Dongsha4 (assembly GCF_036345015.1). NCBI lineage: Bacteria > Bacillati > Cyanobacteriota > Cyanophyceae > Chroococcales > Geminocystaceae > Cyanobacterium > Cyanobacterium sp. DS4. Next base: position 291,748 of record NZ_CP084098.1, read on the forward strand.
TGCTGGATAATGTCAATATTTTTTTTAATAGATAAATATTTTGAGTTTGGGTATTTTTGTTCTAAATAATGAATTATCTGCCATGCTAAATCAAAATCTGTGCTATAAGTTTCTAAAAAAGATTTGCGATAATTTAAGCAAAGTAATAATAAGTTTTCTATATCCTCAAGATTTTTTTCTCTGAAACCATATTCAATCCCGCCCAAACTACGATATACATACCATGCCCGTAAATCTTCTAATTCGGTAAAATAGTTTTGGGTTGTGCGCTCATCTGGATAATTCCAAAATATACCCCAAACATCTTCGACTAAACTGGTTTTGATATAGGGTAACACTCTGTTTTTAAATTCTGTATCTCCTGCACCTCTGAATGTTTCATCGTAAAAACCAAATCTCTTATGAATACTTTTACGGTATAACCCTCCTACATAGGTTAAGTAACAGGTATCTAAGTAAACTAAGTTTTGATTAAAGTTAGTCCGACTATAAGTCATTACATCCTGTATCCAGTTACCTTTGTAATCAACTTCGGTGACAAGACTATTGCCTATAACCCAATCTAATTCAGGATTAGAGTCTAATTTTGCCGCTAATTTTTCTAAGCCATCACAGGTAATCATTTCATCAACCCCCAAAAAGGTGATATAGGGGGATTGAGATAATAAAATTGCCCTATTCCAAGCACTTTGAATTGTCTCTCTTTTTTCGCTACGGGCATAGACAATGGGAATATTTAGTTGTTTTAGTTGGGGTAATAATGTTTGAAAAAGTTGATATTCATTTTGAGGAGAGGCACTATCAATAAGTATTATTTCTGCTTCTTGTTTCTGAAATAAACTTTGTTGGGTTAAAATTGATAAGAAGAATCCCAGCTTACTTTCCGCATTATACAATGAAACTGCGATCGAAACTCGATAATTTTTTTTCTGCCGATAATCTTCAATAAATTCGTAGAGTTTTTCTTGATAGTTAAGATGTTTTTGATAATTATTTAGCAAGTATTTATAACATAATTTACTGTTGTTTTGTGACGGTTGATAGAGTAAATTAATGACTTCTGCTTCTTGATTCAAATTATAGTTATTAAAGGTTTCAGTTATGAATTGTAATTGCTGAAATTTGTCTTGATTTAAACTGCGAATAATTCTAGCTTCATAACAAGCGGATAATAAATCATTGCCCCTTAATTTTTCTAATCTAGCAATTTCTTGCCATATTTTTACCCTATTAACGAAATAACCTGTTTTCCATTTTTGTCTATTTTCCACAGAAGTATTGAGGGAATGACTTAAATTTTTTAACTGCGTTATTTTATCATCAATATCTTTAGCTGATATTTCGGCTAAGTTGTTAATTTTATGAAATTCTGAGGAGAAAAAGAGGCTCTTTATTAATTGGGCATGAATCGGTTTTTTCTGAGTTTTTATTTTTTCTTTGACTGTTTTAATTAAGACTTTACTTTGATGATTGATAGGATTAAGAATTTGTTTAGATAGATAAACTATCGTTTCTTTTTGCCAGTATTGCTTTTTGTAACAATGATTGATAAGTTGTTGATAATATTCACTAATTTTTTTTCTTTCTTGAGCTGAATAACTATTGTCTTGATGATAAATGTCTGTTAACTGTAATCCTAGTTTTTCTAAATTAAAGCTAATATTATTGACTTGTTGAATTAGGTTATTGCGATATTGATTATAGTTAGTTAAAAGTTGGCTAATTTTATTAAGAGATTCAGAAAAGTTATTTATATCAATAGGGATAAAAGGTAATTGGGGAAAGTTATCTTTTAAAAAGCGACAAATACCTGCTTTATCACTAATAATGGTAGGGCAACCATTTAACAATGATTCTAAGGCAACAAAATTAAGGGTATCAAAACGAGAGGGTAAGATAGTAAGGCTATTCTCGGAAAATTTTTGATTTAATTGTTGAGGTGTTAATGAAGGTGTAAGATTAATTTCACTGTTCCTTAATTTCAGCATTTTTTGCAGATAATATTCCCCTGTTTTGTCATCAAGAGTTGGGCTATCAGCACCGATAATATTGCCATAAGAATATAGTTTTTTTTCAAGAAAAGTTAAGAGGTTAATAAATATATCTGCTCCTTTATTTTTTTCTTTTCTACCAATAAAATTTAAGATGGGTTTTTGATTAACTTCATGACAGTTTTTTATTTTTTTATGGGGTAAATCAATAAAGTTTAGAGGATGATAATAATAGTTAGAAAACTCATATTTATCTTGCCAAAATTCTAAGTAGTTTTTACTGATACCATAGCGAATATCTACTATTTGATATTGTAAGTTTTCGGCAAATTCTAGAGCGTTTATATAGTTTTTATCAATTACCCAATCATGAATCAAACTCTGAGATACAACCCCATGTAAAGAAAGAGCTAATTTTTGATATTTTACCTGATGATAGTCACAAGCATCCCGTAAAAATAAGCCATATTGTTCATAATCTGGACAGTCAATAATATCAAAGTTTTGATAGCAAATAGAGTAGGCTATATTTGAAGCGAGTAAAAAAGGACGGGTTATTTTTTCTAGGGGTAGATTGTTTCCAATTTTTTTTAAATCAGATTTGATATATCTTTGGTAATAAGGAAAAATATGAGCATTAGCAGGACGTTGATCATTAACGTTTTCTTCTATAGTTAAATAGTAAAATTGTAGATGGGGATTTTTTTTTATTATATTACGATAAAATGTTTGTCCTCCACCAATTTTGTGAAAAAGATCAAATTCTGCTAAAAAAATTTTCATTATTTTAAATTAACTTTTTTAATAATATCTAAAATAGTTTATTATATCTTTGTATGAAAGGAAATAATATCAAATCGAAAATCATCGGTTTAACAGGGGGTATTGCTACTGGAAAATCAACAGTGTCTAATTATTTACGGGATAAATATTGTATTCCTGTTTTTGATGCGGATATTTTTGCTCGTGATGCTGTGAAAGTGGATTCTCCTATTTTTGTTTCCATTATTGAAAGATATGGAAATGATATTTTACTAGATAATAATACTTTAAATCGTTCTAAATTAGGAACTATTATTTTTAATGATATTCGAGAAAAAGAGTGGTTAGAAAGTCAAATTCATCCTTTTGTTTATAATTGTTTTCGGTCTTTAATTCCTACATTAACAGAAGAAATAAATATTTTTACAATCCCCCTACTTTTTGAAGCAAATATGACTGATTTAGTCTCAGAAATTTGGGTTGTTACCTGTGATTATGAACAACAATTAACTCGTTTACAAAGCAGAAATAATTTATCAAAAAAAGATGCGATCGCACGTATTAATAGTCAAATGTCTTTAACAGAAAAAGTGCTGTTAGCTGATGTAGTAATTGATAATAGTGGTGATTTAAGTCATTTATTAATTCAAATAGACGAAATTATGTCAAGCTATTTTCATAAAAATTAACAATCAAAATTGATCACTTCAGAACTCAGAACTCCAAACTCTTTCCCCTTTTCTGATAACCTAGATAAGGCACTAAATTTTTTATAAAAACTGTTTATAGTATGAATGCAACCGTTGATAATGAAAACACTATTGTAATTGGATCTCGGAAAAGCCAATTGGCATTAGTGCAAACTTACTGGGTAAAAAAAGAGTTAGAAAATAGTTTCCCCGATATTGAGTTTGAAGTGGAAAAAATGAGTACTCAAGGGGACAAAATCTTAGATGTGGCATTGGCAAAAATTGGAGATAAAGGTTTATTCACAAAAGAATTAGAAGTAGGGATGCTTAATGGCGATGTAGATTTTGCCGTGCATTCTCTGAAAGATTTACCCACCAATCTTCCTGAAGGCTTAATGTTAGGTTGTGTTACTCAAAGAGTTAACCCTGCGGATGCTTTGGTAGTTCATGAAAAACATAAAGATAAACAATTAGAAACTTTACCAGAAGGCTCTGTAATTGGGACTTCTTCCCTCAGACGTTTAGCACAATTGCGTCATCACTTCCCCCATTTAACCTTTAAGGATGTTAGGGGTAATGTTAACACTCGTTTAGCAAAATTAGACGCAGGAGAATATGATGCTATCATCCTAGCAGTGGCAGGACTAGAAAGATTAGGAATGGGCGATCGCATCCATCAAGTAATACCAGCAGAAATATCCCTTCATGCAGTAGGACAAGGGGCTTTAGGTATCGAATGCCGTACTGGAGATGAAAAAGTATTACAAATAATTAAATCCATTGAAGACCCTGATACCCGTGATTGTACCCTAGCCGAGCGCTCTTTTTTAAGAGTATTAGAGGGTGGTTGTCAAATTCCTATCGGTGTTAATAGTTCTTTAGAAGGAGACAATTTAACTTTAATTGGTATGGTTGCCAGTTTAGACGGAAAAAAATTACTAAAAGATAGTGTAACAGGCGATCGCACCCAAGCAGAAAAGCTAGGAGCAGATTTGGCAGATAAACTGAAGCAACAGGGTGCAGGAGAAATCTTAGCCGAAATTTTAGCGGAAATTGAAAGATAATTATATTAATTAGGAATTAGTAATTAAGACAAGGCAATAGGGAAACCCCTCTATGTCTCCCCTAAAAAGAAACCCCTCTTTATCCCCCATCTCTAGGGGGGAGGGCAAAAGTGTTTAATTAACCCCCTCCTTATACCCCAATACCCCAACACTTTCATTACCTCATCTTCCTTTGCCCCGAACTCATCCTCCCCTTTCTCAAATAAATGCTCAAACTATTTTGGAGTAAACTGATAAGAGATAAAACAGCTATCTTCGCTTTAATCATTTTAAGTTTTATCATCATTGCGATTATTTTTTTTCCTCTGTTTTATACTACTCCTATCGATATGATTGATTTTAGTCAGTCATCTTTACCCCCTAATTGGCAACACCCATTTGGAACAAATGATCTAGGTCAAGATCAATTAGCGAGAATTTTATTTGGTGGCAGAGTATCCCTAACAGTGGGTATTACTTCCATGATAGTCGCTATTAGCGTCGGAACAATGGTAGGTGCGATCGCAGGTTATTATGGCGGAGTTATAGATAATATCTTGATGCGTATTACAGATATTTGTCTTTCCCTTCCGCAATTACCTATTTTATTATTAGTGATTTATCTTTTTCGAGATCCAGTAAAATCCTTATTAGGAGCAGAATTAGGGATTTTTACCCTAGTAGTTTTAATTATTGGCTTATTAAATTGGATGTCCGTAGCAAGATTAGTCAGAAGTTCATTCTTGCAAATTAAAGAAAGAGAATTTATCAGTGCCGCCCGTAGCTTAGGTGCAAATTCTTGGCGCATTATGTGGCAACATATTCTCCCCAACGTTATTAATATAATTATTGTTGCCGCTACCCTTGCCGTTGGAAACGGGATTATAGTTGAATCAACTCTGAGTTTTTTAGGTCTAGGATTTCCCCCAGATATTCCCACTTGGGGAAGAATGTTATATGAAGCTCAAGAATATTTGCCCACATCTCCTCACATGGCAATTTTCCCCGGCTTGGCAATTTTTCTCACCGTTTTGAGCATTAATTATCTGGGAGATAAGTTTAATTAACCTCCGTTTGGCACAATAATATCGGATTTAGACAAGTTGCAGGTAAGTGCTTTTCTTTTTCTAACATGGTAATGAGTCAGGTGAACTACTCACATTCGCTACGCTGAAATGTGAGCTTCTTACCCAACAGAATGCGTTATAGTAGATTTCTTGCGTCCTCTGCTATCTCGTCTTACATCTGGGCAGTAAGCTGAAACTCCAGTTCCTGAAGCCAAAATTCGCAGTCCTTCATCTCTGATATTTTTTGATGCGTTTATATCTCTATCGTGTTTTTCTTTACATCTAGGACACTCCCATTGTCTAATATCTAACGGTAAGCTATCAACTACATTCAAACAATGATTACAAGTTTTAGAACTAGGAAAAAATCTATCTATCTCAATATAAATCTTACCTTCTTGTTCACACTTGTATTTGAGCATTGTCTGAAATTGCCCCCAACCTACTTGTTGTATTGACTTAGCTAGACAATGATTTTTTACCATCCCTTTGATGTTTAGATTTTCGCATACCACAACTTGATTCTCGTTTACTATCCTGCGTGATAGTTTATGCTGAAAATCTTCCCGACACCGAGATATTTTATTATGAACTTTTGCTACCTTGATTCTGGCTTTATTTCGGTTATTTGAACCTTTCCGTTTACGAGATAAATCTTTCTGTTTATTCTTTAGATTACGTTCATGTTTTTCTAACCATCTAGGGTTATCAAACTTAGAACCATCACTGGTTACACAAAAATGTTTTATTCCCATATCCAAGCCGATTGCTTTACCTTCTGTATTTGGTAATGGTTGTTCCTTTCCATTTTCAAATAAAATAGACGCATAATACTGCTCTGCTTTATTTTTAGAGATAGTTACAGTCTTGATCTCACCGTCAATAGGGCGATGAACTTTAGCATAAATCTCTCCCAACTTAGGAAAAGTAATTATGTCCCCTTTGATTTTGACATTTTGAGGATAGCTAAGAGCTTGTTTCCCATGCTTAGACTTGAATCTAGGAAAGGAGCTTCGTTTCTCAAAGAAGTTGATAAAAGAACGACTTAGATTGAGACATACCACCTGTAAACATTGGGAATAAGTCTCTGTTAGCCATTCATATTCTTTCTTGAGAGAAGGTAATTGTTTTTGTAAATCATAACGGGATAATCCTTTACCTGTTTGCTTGTATGTTTCGTTAGTCAAGGCTAAAAACCTATTCCAAAGCCATCTGCACGAGCCAAAAGCTGATTCTAACGACTCTTTCTGCTGATTTGTTGGATACAAGCGAACTTTGACTATTTTTAGCATATCAAGAAACTTTTTTATGATAAATTAATTCTAACATAGATTTTTGGTATTGTGTGGAATCAATCCTACGGATATTTTTTTTTGTTGGGCAAAATTCATCCTCTAATCCGCTTTGCTGAAATTAGGGACTTCTTTTGCCATTTACGTTAAAAAATTGAAAGTAAAAAAATCAATAAATATAAGTTTTTTGTAAATTCTTATAACTTTTGCCTGTTCCCTGTTGCTCATCTCCCTGACACCACCAAGAATTTTATGTGGAACTCAGGTTCATTATGAAATCGTATATTCGTACAAACCGAACTTGTCAAGACTTATTAACCATAAAAATCCATTTTGTAAAGCTATTGCAATAAAACTTTACATAAGTTAATATAAAAGTGTAGTCAAGCAAAGGAGCTTGAACATTATGGCAATTTTAATCACTTTATTTGTAATTGGTTGGTTAGCAGTATCTATTATTGGTACTCAGGCTTATTTCCGAGGAGAACAAACTAAAGCTATTCATGAACGTAACTGGAACTCTGAATCTTTTGATCAGTTAGCACAATCCATTACAGGTCAAGAAACAAATTATTTAGTGAGAGTACCCGCGTACTATTTTGATCCTCGTGTAACTAGACGCAATAGCTAAGATATATCTCACAATAGTTAGAAAAAATTAAAGCTATTTCCCATCGACTAAACTTTATTATTAGAAAAACGGAGGTTGAATTAAATCAGCCTCTCTTTCCTTTTCTATGATTTGATTGTTGAATTTCTTCACTTATGCTCTACAACAAAACCTTTTAGCTTCTGAAAACAATGAGAAAAATCCTCCACAGGATTAAAATCATTAACTGTTAAGTTTGCCTCAATATAGTTAGTCTCTTTTGTATCATAATCCCACTGCTTTGACATATTTTCTGGCGAGAATAAATCAGAAATAAAACTACCTGCAATATCTAAATATTTATTTAATTCTTCCTCAGTAAAATCAGGTTTAATCAACCTCACAAACTCATAATTAAAACTGTGTTGAATTTTACCTTTTTTTTGCCACACATTCAGAATTTGCTCTACGGAAACAGCTTTTAATCTACCCTGATAAATAGCTTCAGTAACGGCTAAGGGTAGCCAATTATGAGGATAAATCTTTGTCCATTTAGCAATTAATTCTCTAAACTGATAGCTATTAAGATCGAAGCTATAGTATTTCATTAAAATGATAGTCTGCTGAATCTGATTTAAACTGTCATTCACTTTGTTTCTGTAGAAATTGACCCAAAAATAATTGTAAATCAATTATCACAAAAATCAACTTTTAATTTCCCATAAATATAGCAACCACCAGATTAGTTAAGACATTTTTAAATCTCTAATTGTCATTTTGAACAAACGGGAAGAATCTCTGAGCGTCTTAAACAACTTGGCGACTGCTATACCTGTGAAAATGAATGATAAGGTAAAAAGAACAAAGGGCAAAAGGTAAATAGTTGATAATTAATAACTTCTAACTTGTCTCTCCCAACACCGTAAGGGTTAAATATGTTCAACCCCTACTACCTGCAACCTTAAACCTGACTATATCTTATGGCGAACAGGGGTTATTTAACAGTTGCCCCAAACTCGTTAATTAAAATTTCCTTCAAAACGGATTTTAAATCATCACAGGGAATACTTTTTTGTTGGAGATTGCCTAAATGAGCATCCTTGCCCACTTTTCCCCCCATAAATAAGTTAACACCCTCTACCACCTGCCCATCTTTTTTCGCTTTAGTACCCATTAAGCCAATATCCCCTGCTTGAGCCTGTCCACAAGAGTTAGGACAACCTGTCCAATGAATTCTGACTTTAGAAGGAATATTTAGTTCATTATCCAATTCTGTGGCTAATTTTACCGCTCTTTGCTTAGTTTCTACCAAGGCAAAATTACAATAACGAGCTCCTGTACAGGAAATTACAGAACGGCTTAAAGGTGAAGGATTAACTCGATAGCGTTCTAAAATTGGTTCAGCAAGAAATGCCTCTACCCTGTCATTCGGTATAAAAGGAATAATAAAATTTTGTTCCACTGTTGCCCGAATTTCTCCGTTACCGTAAACATCCGCTAAACGAGCAATTTCAAATAAGCCTTCTGCATCTAAATGCCCAACGGGGATATGAATACCGATATAACTATAACCCTCTTGCCTTTGAGGATTAACCCCTAAATGATCTCTTTTTTCTAAAGTAATTTCATCTTTCGGAGCGGCAAATTGTAAGGATTGCCCCAATTTTTTCTCCACTTCAATGCGAAAACGGTTTATACCCCATTTATCAATTAACCACATTAAACGGGCTTTTGCTCTATTTTCCCTCAAACCTTCTTCCAATGCACATTCACTATAAACACTAAGAATAGCCGCACATAATTCCAATACTTCTTCATTCGGTCTTACCCACACATCCATCGGAATAGACTCTGCACACCTTTGAGCGGATAAGTAACCCCCTACCACAACATTAAAACCTAATTCACCATCTTTATAGGCGGGTAAAAATGCTATATCATTTAACTCGGCGTGAATAGAATTATCTTTGCTACCTTCGATCGCAATGTTTAATTTACGAGGGAGACTGCTAAATTCATAACTACCCTGTCCATAATTAGTAATCAAATCTTGTAATTTTTGATTTAATTCTCTAGTGTCTATTAACTCGTGAGGGTCAATTCCAGCAACAGGAGAACCCGTTAAATTACGCACATTATCCATTCCTGACTGAATCGATGTCATGCCTACCGCTTCTAATTTACGAAAAATATCTGGTATATCCTGTAAATGAACTCCCCTTAATTGAATATTTTGACGGGTGGTAATATCAGCTTTTCCATCCTCCCCATAACGTTCAATAATTTCAGCAAAAGTGCGTAATTGTTGGCTGTTGAGAATACCATTAGGAGTGCGTAACCTAAGCATAAATTTCCCCGGTGTTACTGGGCGAAAAAAAATCCCTAACCACTTCAAACGCACAATGAGGTCATCTTCGTCCATTGCCTCCCACCCCATTTGAGCAAACTTTTCTATTTCTTCCCTAACATCTAAACCGTGTTTTGCTTCTTTTACTTTTTCAATTTTATTTAGTTTCACTTTTTTTGTGGTGGTGGTATTTACAGCAACAACCATAATGTGTCCTCGATTAATATATTGAATACAAATAAATATTTAAAGATTTATATACTTAACTGCCCAATACATTATTAATTTGATTATTAACATTTTGTAACTTTGACTACTAAATAAAGGCTTATTTTCTTTTTACACATAATTTTAATTCGTTTTTTGCATCTATTGGGGCGATCGAAGTGAGGTATTGCCTTAAGTAAATCACTAACAAAAGCATACATTATGATTTTCTTGATATTTCATCGATTGTATAGCTTTTCACTGTTTTTGGAATTATCAGAATAATCTCACAACTCAAATAGGGTGAATTTTGGTTAAGATCAGTATTTATTGAGTATTTATTAATTAATAGTTATATTATAATTTCCATGTCTAATCAGGAAGCAATTAAGTTACCCCGCACCAGCGAATCAGAAGAATTAAAAAAAATCCGTCACACCACCTCCCACGTTATGGCTATGGCGGTACAAAAATTATATCCTAATGCTCAAGTTACCATCGGTCCTTGGACAGAAACAGGTTTTTATTATGATTTCGATTTACCTGAACCCTTAGCAGAAAAGGATCTCAAGGCAATCAAAAAAGAGATGACGAAAATTATTAACAAAAAATTGCCTGTTATCCGTGAGGTTGTCACGAGAGAGGAAGCGCAAAAGAGAATTAAAGATATTAATGAACCTTACAAATTAGAGATTTTAGATAGTATCAAAGAAGAACCTATCACCATCTATCATTTAGCGGATCAATGGTGGGATTTGTGTGCAGGTCCCCACGTTGAGACTACAGCAGATCTTAACCCAAAGGCGATCGAACTTGAAAGCGTAGCAGGGGCGTATTGGCGTGGAGATGCCAATAATAAGCAGTTACAGAGGGTTTATGGTACGGCATGGGAAACCCCTGAACAATTAGCCGAATACAAACGCCGTAAGGAAGAAGCCTTAAAACGGGATCATCGTAAGTTAGGTAAAGAGTTGGGATTGTTCATTTTTAGCGATCCTGTAGGTCCGGGATTACCATTGTGGACTCCTAAAGGGACTTTGATTCGATCGACTCTTGAGGACTTTTTGAAACAGGAACAAATCAAAAGAGGTTATTTACAGGTAGTTAGTCCCCATATTGGTAGGGTGGATTTATTTAAAATTTCTGGTCACTGGCAAAACTACAAAGAAGATATGTTCCCCATGATGGCGGATAACGTAGAAGAAGCGGAAAAAGAGGTTGGTTTTGTCTTAAAGCCCATGAATTGTCCTTTCCATATCCAAATTTATAAAAGTGAGTTGCGATCGTACCGTGATTTACCCATGCGTTTAGCGGAATTTGGTACGGTATATCGTTATGAACAATCAGGGGAATTAGGCGGTTTAACCAGAGTTCGAGGCTTTACCGTTGACGATTCCCATTTATTCGTTACTCCCGATCAACTTGAAAGCGAATTTTTCAGCGTAGTTGATTTAATTCTATCAGTCTTTAAGAGTTTACAATTAAAGAACTTTAAAGCCCGTCTGAGCTTCCGAGATCCCAATTCTGACAAATATATCGGCGGTGATGAGGTGTGGGAAAAAGCCCAAAATGCCATCCGTAATGCCGTTAAACAGTTAGATATGGAATATTTTGAAGCGGAAGGGGAAGCGGCTTTTTATGGACCTAAACTCGATTTTATCTTCCAAGATGCCTTAGAAAGAGAGTGGCAATTAGGTACGGTACAGGTTGATTATAATTTACCAGAGCGTTTCGATTTAGAATATACCGCCCCCGATGGTAGCCGTCAACGTCCCATCATGATTCACCGTGCGCCCTTCGGGTCTTTAGAACGTCTGATCGGTATTTTAATCGAAGAATATGCGGGGGATTTCCCTCTCTGGTTAGCACCTATTCAAGTGCGTTTAATGCCTGTTAGCGATGATTTTTCTGGGTATGCTCAAGAGGTATGTCAAAAAATGTTAAGTCTCGGTATCCGTGCTGAGGTAGATAACAGTGGTGAAAGACTGGGTAAGATGATTCGCAATGGGGAAAAACAAAAAATCCCTGTCATGGCGGTTGTGGGAGCTAATGAAGTGGAAAATAATACCCTTAGTATCCGTACCCGTGCCTCTGGGGACTTAGGTGCGATCGCAGTTTCTGAGGTCATAGAAAAAGTTAAAGGTGCGATCGAATCTCACGGTAATTTCTAGTTAATCTCAATTATTTGTATAAGGGCAGGTGTCGGGTATCAGGTGTTATATTTTCTGAACATTTTTTAGAGAATCAAAGAATTTAAAATAAAAATAAATTTATTTACTTTAATATTTGTTTTTTCACTCCTAAATCTGAACTCTGAATTCACTTATAGAGGTTGTTAATGACTAATTATTCAATTACTACAAAAATTTTTACCTGTGTGTGGGGGAAGTTTTGGGGTTAGAGCAATAGATAAAGATGAAATTATTTATTATTAATAATAAATGAAATAAAAGTATGATTATGGTGTAAAATAATTATAAAATTTGTACTTTTTAATATTAAAAAATAAGTAAGTATTTTTATCTAATGACACCGACAGTAAATACTTGGATACCCGTAGGACCTGCCCCCATACAAGATCCCATTCGTGGACGTTTAAGTTATCCAGAAATTTGGGGAGATACTCTGATTTCAGGAGCGGTTAACGGCTTGGCAATGGTTCAAGGAGAAAATGGAGATGGTTTTCTCTATATCGGTGCGGTAAATGGTGGGGTTTGGATGCGTCCTTATACTTACGCTACCGACAGTTGGGGTGAGTGGACTTGGCAGAGTAAACCTAGTAATGATACTAATTCTGGTTATCAGGGTATTCAATCCATTGCGAAAATAGCCGTTTCACCCGATAAACAATATTTAGCCGTTGGGCAAGGTAATCCTTCTAATTTTAGTGCCTATTCTTCAGGTAACAGTAAAGGATTACAAATCGCCAAAATACTTGAGGATGGAAGTTTAGAGTGGTTAATTCTTAATCCAGATATTAGTAATCTATTTGTTGAAAATACAATTAATATTCGAGATTTAGACTGGATTAGTGATAATCTCTTTATCGCCAGTCCTAATGAATTAGCGGTTGTAGATGTTGTGGAAGGAGAAGTTAGTAACTTAAGAATATTAACCCAAGATCCTCAAGAAATTTCTTTGGTACAAGTGACCAATAACAACAATGGAGATATTTACAAAATAAGTGCTGGTGGTTTTAATTACATTGATTCCACAGATACAACTACTGTATTAAATATAACGGGAGATAAACTTAGAGACTTTTATAGTTCTTTAGGAACATTTGATAACTTACGTCTTAGTGCTTATCCTGAACTGGTTAACGGTCAAACAATATTATTTGTGGGTGCTTCTCAAGCAAATAAAATATCTGTCATTAACAGACTTATTCTCAATGGTTCGGAATTAATAGATTTTGAGACGGTTAATGTTCAGGGTGATATTGGTAGTGGACAAGGAGCAGGAACGTATTTTTATGGAAATTTCTCCTTTATAGCAGATCCTCAAGATCCTTTGGCTTTAAGAGTTTTGGCTGGAGGAAATCACTATGGTGGAAATAGTCTAAATGGTCCTTATACGGGGGGAGTTGTCGCAATAGAATTTCAGGCGGATGGTTCTAATGCCCAATTAGTGGATTGGTTTGGACCTAGAAATGGGGTTATTCGAGAGGAATTTGTCGGAGGTACTGCACCCCATGCAGATAGTCGCAGTATTATTTTTTATGAAACTCCAGAAGGATTAAAACTGATACAAAGTGATGACGGAGGAATTTTCCAGAAGGGAGTTGATTCTCGATCTCCGTGGACTTCTTTAAGTGGGAAAGGTTTACAGACTTTGGAATCTAAGACGGGAGATTGGAGTAATATTGGTAATCAGTTGATTAGTGCCATACAGGATAACTCCGTAGCTATGGGAAGTTATGGTAATTTAACATGGACTAATGTTTATGGTGGGGATGGTTCGTTAGGTTTCTTTGATGATGCTTTTTATCAGGGGGATGGTTTTAGTCGGGGATACTATGCTTCTCAGCAGTACATGAGTCGTGGAAATATTACTTTAACTACTGTTGATGAAACAGGCACTTGGCAAAGCGTTAATAGTGTTAATTTAATCACTTTTGACTATGACGGAAATGAAGTTCCTATTGCATTTTTTGAAGGAAACTGGTTTAAAAGTGTTAATCCTGATGGAAGTTATCCTTTTGGTCTTCCTGCCAATAGTAACCCTTATCGGGCAGGAGACGTTGTTTTTGCGGGTACAAGGAATATTTATGAGGCGGTTATTCCTCATTGGGAAGTAGATCCCAATGAAATACTTTTAATGCCTTTACTTCCAGAAAGTTTTGAGTCCAATAGTGTTAAGGATTTTACCGCTTTGGATGTGGGTTCGAGTCTGGAAGAGGTGAGTAGCTTTGATATGGCAAAACCCTACAGTTGGGATGATCTATATACAGCATATTTTGATCCAGAAACGGGAAATTCTTATCTATTAGGAAGAAATGGCTCGGAATCATCTACGATGCTTGATCCTAATAGTTACCAGTTACAGTTAATTGATTCGGTTCAAGGGCTATATATTAACGATATTACTCACCATTCAGATTCTGTATCTAATAGTGATAATCTTTATTATCTGGCAACGGAAACATCTATTTTATATTTGTTAGGAGAGAATAATCCTTCAGGGGAAAATAATCGTCTAGCGGTGAAAATCGGAAATAATGAGCCTATTTATTATACTTATCAAGAATTAGGTTTAGATCCCCAAGTTAATCTGCAAACTATTACTTTATTACCTGCAACGGATACTCACCCTCAGCAGTTAGTGGTAGGGGGTTTAGGAGGTTTATGGATTAGCAATATTGACGGTAATGGACAACCTAGCACTTTTTCCCCTATGAATTGGGATGGTTTGCCTGAAAATATTGGTCCGGGTAGTTGGAACTTGGACTTGGAATATGATCCTGTGGATGATGTTCTTATTGCTAATATGTTAGGTCAAGGCGCTTGGATTTGGAGTCGTTCGGGAGAAATTGATACTCCTCCTGAACCTGATTTCGGTTTTTCTATTACTTCTAGTTTAGTACCTCAATCCCAGTCTAATTCGTTCGATCGCCGTGGACGTAGTATTGATGGGGCGATTAGCGTTCAATTACATCGTACTCCTGAGCAGATAAATAAAGACATTACGGCTGAATTAGTGTTAAATGATCCGAGTATTTGGCAAGAAAATATTGGCTTATATGCAGATGTTAGTCATACATTTGATTTAACAGAAGGTGCGATATTTGATAATCAAATTCGTATTCCTCTAACCTTTGTCGCGGGGGTGGATACCTTAACCTTTGAATTTACCACCAAACGTCCAGATCTAGTTTTACCTGATATTACTGCCACAATGGAAGTGGTAAGTAACGATTTTCCCGACTCAGTAGCCGAAGGCAATATAACTTTATTTCCTAATGGGGTATCTCCCGGTTATTATGAAACCTCCACATCAGGAGTTTTTTATAATTTTGGTGAAATCGCAGGTTCAAGAAACATAACAGCGATGATGCCTAGTTCCTTGCCTCAAGGAACTCAAGTGGGCATTTATGGTGTAAATATTGATGGTTCATTTTCTTATAATGGGGAATTAATAAATTCTGATCATCCTGATTATATCGATTTAGCATTAGAAAACAGCCTGTATTTAGCATTTGCCAATAATCCTCAGTCAAATTTAGCCTTGAACAGTGAAAAGGCTTTAAATGCTTTTGTAGATGCCACCTCTTTTATCACAACTGAAGCCCAAAGATATGGTAACGTTCAACAAGCAGACATTGCGGAAGGATTTACCACAGGAGAAACTTTTGCTCTATCCCTGAGATTTCCTGATGGTAGCGGTTTAGTGTCAGTGGGAAGCGATGCTTTTGCTATTAATGAAGATGCAGATAATACTATTATTTTCGATCCCAATGAGGAAAAATTAGAAGTAGGATTAGCACCTGCAGGAGGAGGAGTATTTGCGGCGGAGTCTTCGGAATATACTCTCAATATTGCACGTTTAGGGGAGTATAATTCTGGTTATGGTCTTTTCCGAGTAGATACTTTAACCGGAGATATAGATGGACTTTCCCCCGGTACTAACGATTATGCGGTGAAAGCCTTAGAAAGGGCTTTATCTAATGGTGTTGATGGTTTTACAGGTCAAAATTTACCCGAATTTGGTCAAAATGGCTCGGAAATGATAGCTGGTTTATCGGAAAATAGTTACTATGCTAGCTTCATTACTCCGAATCGAACGATCAATGAAGCCTTAGAGTTGTTGCAAGATTCATCCTCTTTGCCATCAAATAATTATGTCCATTTTAGTATCCAACAAGCAAATCAGGGGATTATCTCTGCTTTACCTATGGGTACAGGGTTTTTCGCTTTTGAAGATATGGATTTAACCGGAGATAGTGATTTCAACGATATATTGCTTCAGTTTATACCAAATGATTCTTTACTTTTGTTAGCATAATCTTTTCCAATAGTTAGGGGTTGATGAAAAGTCGTGTTGCCGAGAGTAGGCAAAGGGCAAGGGGCAAAGGTGAATAGTGAATAGTTGATAATTACTCATTGCTCCCTGAAACCCCAATCCCCTAATATCCCGAACTTCACTTAAGCATTGAGCTTTTGATTTAGAATTTGATTAGTTAATTTAGGATCTGCCCTTCCGCTAGTGGCTTTCATAATTTGACCAACAAAGAACCCCTGTAATTTAGTTTTTCCTGCTCGATATTGTTCTAATTTATCAGGATTTTCTGCTAAGATTTTATCAATAATTGTACTTAATTCGTCAGGATTAGAAATGGCAACTAAGCCTTTATTTTCCACAATTTCTTTAGGAGAACCACCTTTTTCTAATAATTCAGGCAGGATTTCTTTTGCAATTTTGCCACTGATAGTACCTTTTTCAATTAGCTTAACTAACTCTGCTAACATTTCAGGTTTTAAGGCAATTTTGTTAATATCTAAATCAGGATTGCTATTGAGATAAGCGGCAATATCTTGAGTAATCCAGTTAGCCGCACCTTTAACACTTGCACCATTAGCAACAACGGCTTCAAAGTATAAAGCAACGTCTTTATCATCGCTTAATACTCTTGCATCATAAGCCGATAAGCCAAATTCTGCTTCATAACGACTACGTTTGTTGGCAGGTAATTCAGGTAAAGTTTTACTAATTTCCTCTAATTGAGTGTCATTGATAACTAAGGGGGGTAAATCAGGTTCAGGGAAATAGCGGTAATCGCTTGAGCCTTCTTTACTTCTCATACTGATGGTGCGTTGACTGCCTTCTTCCCATAAACGGGTTTCTTGAACAATGGCTTCACCTTCGTTAATTGCTTCTATTTGTCTTTCTATTTCATATTCGATGGCTTTCTGAATGGCACTAAAAGAGTTCATGTTTTTGATTTCTACTTTTACTCCAAATTCTTTTTGCCCTACAGGACGCACGGATATGTTAACATCGCAACGTAGTGAACCCTCTTGCATATTGCCATCGCTAATACCTAAATAACGTACTAAGCGGCGCAATTCCTGAGCGTATTCTGCGGCTTCCTGCCCTGTGCGTAAATCAGGCTCGGAAACTATTTCGAGTAAGGGAACGCCAGTTCTATTAAAATCAACAAGGGAATGAGTTGAACCTGCTAATCTATCACTACCTGCATGAACTAATTTCCCTGCATCTTCTTCCATGTGTAGGCGAGTGATACCAATGATTTTTTTGGTTACTTCTTGGGTTTTGGGATCAACTATTTCTATTTCTAACTGTCCATTTTCAACAATGGGTAAGTCATACTGAGATATTTGATAGTTTTTCGGTAAATCAGGATAAAAATACTGTTTGCGATCGAATTTACTATAACGGGCAATTTTCCCTTGTAAAGCTAAACCCATTTTGATGGCGGAGTTTAAAACTTCTTGATTTAATACGGGTAAAACCCCGGGGTGTCCTAAACATACGGGACAAACATTTGTATTTGGGGGGCTATCGAAGTTAGTAGAGCAACTGCAAAAAATTTTACTGTTGGTGTTGAGTTGACAATGAGTTTCTAAACCAATAATTGCTTCATATTTGGTTTGAGTAGCTGTGGTCATATTATTATTTTCTATATTATTCTTTCGATCGAACCTTTATTTTTGTTTATTCTATCCTGAATCGTTGACCAATTAGAAATTGCTAGAAATCAATTTATAAGGGAAGAATAATCTAAATCATCAGGTGGTATTAGGAAATAGGCAACGCTGATAGGCAATAGTTGAGCGTTTGAACATTCTTTAAGAATTAATAAAAAGTAAGTTTAATAGGTCTTAGCTTACTAGGAAAAATATAACTAGAGCTAAATAGAAAAAATACCTGATTCATTTTTCAGTAATCATAAATTATTAGTTATAGTAAAAACCAAGAAACTTTTAATGGGCAGATGAAGAAAAATAAAGATGAAAACCGTAAAAACGTTACTAAAATTTATAAAAAATAACTTATCTTCGAGTTACAGAAAAATTACTATACTATTCATTTTTACACTATTATTAGTTCTAGCAACACCTCAATCTCGACAAATAATTCAAGCTAAAGCAATAAACGGTATCGAACAGAGAATTAAAAGTCAGAAAATGGGAATTATGGAAGATAGTTTCCGTAATGAATATGAAGAATATTTTGGGAGAATAATTAACACCGAACAATTTAATCCTGTCAATGTTCGTATTACTTCATCTCACAATCGACAAAACGCTTCAGAAATAGCTCGAAAAATTGCGATCGCCGATCGTCTTGCTCAAACCACATCAGCCGTTATGTGGGTAGTGCCAGAAAAAGAATATTTACATTTAGTTTTAATAACTTCCAGAGGTATTATTACCGTTAAAGATCTTTATGAAGTACCCTTTGATACAATTAACCGAACAGTTACAGATTTTTACAAGCAAATAAATCAACTAGAAACCCCTTTTGACCTAACTCTATCCCAAAAATTATATCAATGGATTATTAGCCCTTTTGAAAAAGAAATCCTAGAACCAGAAAAAATCAATAACATCTTATTTTGTATGGGAGAAGGTGTACGTTTATTGCCCTTTGCCGCCCTCCATGATGGAGAAAAATTCCTAGTGCAAAAATACAATTTAAGTCGCATACCTGCATTTGACTTAATTAACCCTGAATATAAACCCTTCAATAATCCCACAGTTTTAGCAATGGGAGCATCTAATTTTACAGATAATACCCCCTTACCAGGAGTTTTAGTGGAATTACAAGAAGTTGCTCAAAAAGTTCAAAAAAAATCTTCTCAAAATCAAGAAGAAATACTTTTTAATCAAGAATTTACCCTTGCGAATATGCAACAACGGCTAAAAGAAAAACCCTTTGAAATTATCCATCTAGCCACCCATGCAGACTTTAAGCCCGGAAGCCCAAATAATTCTTATATTCAATTCTGGGACAAAAAATTAACCCTTGATAAAATGTACGAACTTCCTTGGCAAACACCCCCAGATTTATTAATTCTCAGTGCTTGTAATACTGCAGTTGGTGACAATAATTCTGAATTGGGATTTACAGGTATTGCCCTACAATCGGGAGTTAAGTCCGCACTAGGTAGTTTATGGTATGTCAGTGACTTAGGTACTTTAGCTTTAATTACTGAATTTTACGAGCAGTTAATTAATCAATCAGAGAAAAATCCGACGAAAGTACAGGCTTTAACAAAGGCTCAAAATCTTTTGCTTGAGGATAAAGTCTATTTTGAAGATAATCGCTTAATCACTCCTGAAGGAGATATTTACCTACCCGACAATTTAAAATTAAAAGGAAAATTAGATTTATCTCATCCTTTTTATTGGTCTGCATTTACTTTAATTAGTAGTCCTTGGTAAACCTAAGTTCAATGAAAAAAGTATTGAAAAATAAGGAGTAGAGACTTATTGTTAATTACCTTTGCCCCTTGTCCCTTTTTTTATTGCGAATTTTCTCTTTCGTATTTTTTTATACAGTATCCCCCCCAGAGGTTTGTTATGTTTAACCACAACAAAAGCAATAAAAGAAAGAAGGTTTCTAGGGTTCCGATGCTTAGGGCGTGACTGGTCCGAGAGAAACAAGCTACTATAAAAGATTTCCTAATTGATTGACGACGAATTAAGTAGCTACACGGAGGGAGAAAAGCCCGGGAGGATGTGATGGTTCTCACTGTCACCCTTCTGGGTTTTGTTGTTTTTTGGCAACAGTTGATTATATTTAAGGAGAAACAACCATGAGCAATCTACCAGAAAGTGAAGCTCAAAAGGCACTACAAAAAGAGTCTGAATTATCTTTCACGGGATGGCAACAGGAAGTTCAACAGGGCTTAGACTATGGTTTGGAAGCCGCAGAAAGCATTAAAGATCGCACCATTTCCACTTTTTCCCGTGGAGAATTACCCCATTATGCGGGAATTAATACCTTTCTTAAAGCCCCTTATTTAGAAGATGTTAAGCAAGTGGGTAACTATGATGTTGCGATCGTCGGTGTTCCCCATGATTCAGGTACTACTTATCGCCCCGGTACAAGATTTGGTCCTCAAGGCATTCGTAAAATAAGTGCTTTATACACTCCCTATAACTTTGAGTTGGGAGTTGATTTACGAGAACAAATTAAACTCTGTGATGTGGGGGATATTTTTACGATTCCTGCTAATAATGAAAAATCCTTTGATCAAATTTCCAAAGGGGTTGCCCATATTTTCAAATCTGGGGCGTTTCCTATCATTCTGGGGGGAGATCATTCTATTGGTTTCCCCACTTTGAGAGGGGTTTGTCGTCATTTAGGGGATAAAAAGGTGGGAATAATACATTTCGATCGCCATGTGGATACCCAAGAGACGGATTTAGACGAAAGAATGCACACTTGTCCTTGGTTTCATGCTACTAACATGAAAAATGCCCCTGCGAAAAATCTTGTTCAGCTTGGCATCGGTGGTTGGCAAGTACCCCGTCAGGGAGTGAAAGTCTGTCGAGAAAGGGCAACTAATATCTTAACTGTTACCGACATAACGGAAATGGGCTTAGATGCGGCGGCGGATTTCGCCATTGAAAAAGCAACCGATGGTACTGATTGCGTCTGGATTAGTTTTGATATTGACTGCATTGATGCTGGATTTGTACCAGGTACAGGATGGCCCGAACCGGGTGGATTGTTGCCTCGTGAGGCTTTATATCTACTCAAGAAAATTGTGCAAAACACTCCTGTTTGCGGTATCGAAGTAGTGGAAGTTTCTCCTCCCTATGATGTCAGTGATATGACGGCTTTAATGGCAACCCGTGTTATTTGTGACACTATGGCTCATTTAGTGGTATCAGGACAATTACCTCGTAAACAAAAACCCGACTATATCCACGAAGAAGCCCAAGTAGTTGATCAACCTTGGAGTTAAATAACTACTGGTACAAAATAAATTGGGGTTTTTGAGATAGTGGGGAGTAGGGAGTAGGGAGTAGGGAGTGGGGAGTAAGCCTTATAACTGAACAGTAAATACACAATTAATTTTACTCACTTGCTTATGCACGAAACGGACATGACAAAGGCATTAATTATGACTATTACTGATTGGTATGAGTCACAACCGCAACCATACAAAATAGACAAGGTTCATTTATTGGTGGGGGATTTTACCTGTGTTGAACCTGCTTCTCTGGAATTTGCCTTTGAAGTGCAAACTAAAAACACTTTCCTTGAAGGGGCAAAACTAGCCATTAAAAATATTCCTCTAGTTGCCTTTTGTCATAGCTGTGATGAGGAGTATCAACCAGAAATTGGTTTACAGTATTCCTGCCCTAAATGTCATTCTCCGATGGATGATATTCGCTCAGGGAGGGAGTTAAAAATCGATCGCCTTGAGTATTCTCTTTAGAGGGTGCAGTGGGGTGTTGGGGTATTGGGGTGTTAGGGAGAAACTAATTAATTACCTTTGCCCATTGCCTTTTTAACTTTACTCTTTTGACTTTACATTTATTTTTAATTGTTTAACTATGCACCAAACATTTGATGCCGCTTTAGAAATTAATCTACTTCATGCCAACCAAGCAGGGGCAGATCATAACCGATCGCACTTTGATGAGTGGGGTATTACTTGTTTTAACCTCATGAGTAGCCCAGGGGCAGGTAAAACCGCTCTTTTAGAAAAAACTCTTGAACGCCTCCGATACGCTTTAAATATGGTTGTCATCGAAGGTGATATGACTACTGAGCTAGATGCAGATCGATTGCGGCAATATGGTGTCCCTGTCATTGCTATTAATACGGGGCGATCGTGTCATCTTGACTCCAAAATGGTATCGGGGGGTATTCACCAGTTAAAAGCCCAATATAACCCCTCAGATTTTGATTTGCTGTGGGTAGAAAATGTGGGTAACTTGGTATGTCCTGCGGAGTTTGAAGTGGGAGAACACGCAAAAGTAGCTTTGTTGAGCATTACTGAAGGGGAAGATAAACCCTTAAAATACCCCGTCATGTTCCAAGAAGCGGATTGCTTACTCATTACCAAGATGGATTTAGCCCCTCATTTGGACTTTGACTTAGATAAATTAATCAACAATGTTAGACAAATGAATCCTGATGTAACCATTATTCCCGTATCCAGTAAAACAGAAATGGGCTTGGATCAATGGTTTACTTGGGTCAAAAATCAAGTTTCTCTCATTCATCAACATCAACAACAATTAATCAGTGTTTAAGCAAATCTTGTCAATCCTTGTAATGGATTAAAGAATTATGAAACGAAAATCCTTTCTTTCTTACCTAGTAGTCTTTTTCGCCACTTTAACCCTTACCGTTGCTTGTAATAATCCTGCGTCCAATATCGACACTAACACCAGTGCAGGAGGAGGTACTAACGGTGAAACCCCTGTTGTCCGATTAGGCTTTAGTGCTTGGCCTGGTTGGTTTCCGTGGCAGGTTGCCAACGATCAAGGTATTTTTGAGCAGAATAATGTCAATGTGGACTTAAAATGGTTTGACGGTTATCTCGAATCTATTAATACTCTCATCGCTGAACAAATTGACGCTAATAGTCAAACTTTAGGAGATACCGTAAGTTCGATCGCAGGGGGTGCAGATCAAGTTATAGTCCTAGTTAATGATAACTCCACTGGTAACGATAAAATTATTGTCAGTGAAGAAATTAACACCATTCAGGACTTAAAAGGGAAAAAAGTAGCCGCCGAAGAAGGTACAGTGGATCATTTCCTCTTGCTCTTAGGGATGAAAGAAGCAGGTTTATCGCCTGAAGATATTGAATTTGTACCTCTTGAAACAGGTTCAGCCGCCGCCGCTTTTGTGGCAGGGCAGGTGGACGCAGTGGCAGTATTTGCTCCTTTTACAACCCAAGCCTTAACTCGCCCTAACAGTAAGGAGTTATTTAGCTCTAAAGACTTCCCCGGTTCAATTTCTGATCACCTTGTGTTTACTCGTAAGTTTGTGGAAGAAAACCCAGAACAAGTACAAGCAATGGTAGATTCATGGTTTGCGACTATGGATTATATTCAAGCTAATCCCGATCAAGCTAACGAAATTATGGCAAAACGGGCTGGAGTTTCTGTGGAGGAATACCAAGAATATGCAGGAGGCACAAAACTATTCACCATTGAGGAGAATTTAGAAGCCTTTACCCCCGGTGATACTATGAAATCTCTTTCTTACTCCGCCGAACAAATGAATAAGTTTTTAGTTGATGTGGGTTTAGCTAGTCAAGAAGCTGATTTAAGTAACATTTTCGACGATCACTTTGTCAAAGCCTACGCCGAGAAGAAGGGATAGGAGTTAGGAGTTAGGAGTTAGGAGTTCGGGGTTCTGAGTTTTTTGGTGATTTATCCCCCCTAGCCCCCCTTCAAAAGGGGGGGAATAAGTGAAAAATATCTTGAAAAGTCCCCCTTATTAAGGGGAATTTAGGGGGATTTAAAACTTTTTGAACAACTTCTGACACCTCTTAAACTAAGACGCATTTAACTTACATTTTTTCTTAATTCTTGAAAATAACTCAAACACCTACCTATTGCCCATTGCCTATTCCCCATTCCCCGCCTTAACCAGACAACTTAAATGCAAACTAGCTTAATTGTTAATTATTAATTCTTCATTTTTCATTATTTTCAAACCAAGTTAACCAAAGAGATGAATAAGTCAAAAGTAAATATCCTCAATGGTTTTTGGCGTTTATCTGAGGACATTCCCAAACCTCTCTATATTACCCTTACCATAAGTTCGATCGCGCTTCCTTTGTTTTTATGGTGGTTTATTACTACTGTTGGTAATATCGATCCTAAATTTCTACCTTCTCCTGCTAATGTTTTACAGGCTTTTGGAAGGCTTTGGAGTAGCGGTGAATTAATGCAAGATACGATCGCATCTTTATGGCGAGTGGGAGTTGGTTTTTTTCTTGCCGCTTTATTCGCCATTCCCATCGGCATTTTAATGGGTAGTTTTGCTAGTATTCGGGCTTTATTAGAACCTTTATTCGGTTTAATGCGTTATATGCCCGCACCAGCGTTTATTCCCCTCTTAATCCTTTACTTGGGTATCGGAGAAGAACCGAAAATCACTCTTATATTTATAGGTGTATTTTTCTTTAACGCTCTAATGGTTATGGATACTGTAAAATTTGTATCAAAAGATTTGATCGAATCGACGTATATTCTAGGGGGTAATAAGTGGCAAATTCTCACTCAGGTGATATTACCCCATTCTTTGCCCGGTATTCTCGATGCTTGTCGTATTAATTTAGCGGCGGCATGGCAGTTAGTAATTGTCTCGGAATTGATTGCTTCTACTGAAGGCTTGGGAAGGCGTATCAGTGTGGCAGGAAGATTTTTAAAAACTGATGAGATTTTTGTCGGTTTAATTGTGATTGGTATTATCGGTTTATCTTTAGATTTATTCTTTCAATATTTGCTAAGAGTTTCTTGTAAATGGTCTAGTCAAAAACGTTAATTTTAAAAGTTTTAACTATTATAAAAAGAGGTGATTTTATGTTTTTACAAATTAAAAATTTACACAAAAGTTTTGATACAGAAAATGGCAAATTATCTGTTTTAAAAGATATTAATATGACCATTAAAGAGGGTGAATTTATCTGTGCTGTAGGTGCTTCAGGCTCAGGGAAATCAACTTTACTGCGTCAAATTGCAGGACTAGATAAACCCTGTTTTGGAGAGATAAAAATAGATGGTCAACTTATTACTGCCCCTGGACCCGATCGAGGAATGGTATTTCAACATTATACTCTTTATCCTTGGTTAAATGTTCAAGAAAATACAGAATTTGGTTTGAAATTACAAGGAGTTCCGAAAAAAGAAAGAAAAGAAAAAGCTAGTTATTATCTCAGCGTTGTTGGCTTATCTAACTTTGCTAAATCTTTACCCAAACAACTCTCAGGAGGCATGAAACAAAGAGTTGCGATCGCACGTGCATTAACTTCAGAACCAAAAGTATTACTAATGGATGAACCTTTTGGCGCATTAGATATTCACACAAAAGAATCCATGCACGAATTTATCCTTGATTTATGGCAACGGACAAACTTAACCATCTTTATGATTACCCATGATGTGGAGGAAGCTGTATTTTTATCTAATCGTATCTATGCTTTAGGTTCACGCCCCGGTACAGTCAGAAAAGAGATTACTATTAATTTACCAGAACGGACTTCCCACATCAAGCGCCATAGTATTTTTCATGACTATCGAGATGAGTTAATGGAATTACTACGCTTACACGGCAAAGAAGCCCTTATGGCGGCTTAATCAAAATACTGAAGTTAAAATATGAGCGTGTCTAGTGGCTTTTATTTTCCAGTAATTTTTCGACCAACATGACTATTAATGTCTCATATTTATACAAATTTATTAACACTCCTCTCCCAAATTCTGTCAATTTATCTCAAGAAAACTTTACGGGATTAGTTAATGTTTTAATTTTTTTACTGCTTGTTGCCACAGGAGTTGCCTTAATTACACGATGGCTTCGTATCCCTTATGTGGTGGGTTTAGTTTTAGGTGGTTTAATCATTCCCAAAGAAATACTGCCTCAATCCGTTGGTTTAAATCCAGATGTTATTTTAAATTTATTTCTGCCCATACTTATTTTTCAGGCGGCAATTAATACCGATATTAGCCGTTTAAGAGGTACTATAAAACCTATTTCCCTACTAGCAGGACCAGGGGTGCTTGTATCTGCAATAATTACGGCTATGTTGTTAAAATGGTCATTAGGTTTAGTTTTTATCACTGCCTCGGCGGTTGCTGTTATTCTCACCATTACTGATACTGTTTCGGTGATTGCGGCTTTTCGTAGTGTTTCTGTCCCTAGTCGTCTTGCCACCATTGTTGAAGGGGAAAGTTTATTCAATGATGCGATCGCACTTGTCTTATTAAATATAATTGCTCAAATTCATCTTCAGGGAAGTTTTTCTGTGACTGATGGCATAGAACAATTTTTAATTGCTTTTGTGGGGGGAAGTATTCTAGGTTTAGGTTTAGGGTATCTTTGTGTGGGTTTATTTCGACAGTTAGATGATGCTTTAAGTAACAATCTACTTACCGTAGCTATTTCTCTGGGTACTTTTCAAATCGGTCAATTACTAGAAGTTTCAAGTGCGATCGCAGTTGTGATTGCTGGTTTAGTTATTGGAAATATCGGTTTCCGCAAAACCTCAGCCTCGATTAAAGTAACCCTTCTCAATTTTTGGGAATATGCAGGATTTGGGGTAAATACCTTTATCTTTTTATTTGTCGGAATAGAAGTTAATCCTAGTGTTTTAGTGAAAACTATTCCTTTAGCCCTTTTAGTGGTGATAATTTATCAAATTGGGCGTATTTTCTCTATCTATCCTTTTTCATATTTACTTCGATTTTTTGATCGCCCCTTACCCTTAAAATGGCAACACGTTTTAATTTTTGGCAACGTAAAAGGGTCATTATCAATGGCATTAGCCTTAAGTTTACCATCAACTTTACCCGGACGAGACGAAGTAGTTACCCTTGTTTTTAGTACAGTGTTTGTCTCTCTCATCGGACAAGGCTTAAGTTTATCATGGCTAGTAAAGAGATTAAAACTATCTAAACCCTCCCCTACCCTCAAACAAATAGAATCATTACAACTAAACCTTATCGCCTCAAAAGCCGCCCAAGAAGAATTGAAAAATCTTCTCACTTCAGGTAGTTTACCAAAATTTCTCTATGAAGAATTATTTGCCGCCTATCAAGCCAGAATTGCAACCTCTGAACAAGAATTAAGGGAAATTTATAATCAGAAAATTGGTTATCAAGGAAATAGTATCAAGGAAAAAGCCTATTTAGACAATCTCTATCGTCGTTTATTTTTAGCAGAAAAAGGAGCTATTAATGACGCAATTTTTAAGGGATTACTTCCCGATGACGTTGCCTCTCCATATTTGCAAAGACTAGATGAAAAACTACTATCAGTAAACGATGAAGGATAAATTTTATTAAGCAGAGAGGGAAAATTAGTAATCTTGGCTCTTACAAAGTATGGCAAATTAAGTGAGACTACTTAATCAAAGTTTTGATTTTTGCCTAATCAAATGCAAGATCTGAGTTTAATAGAGCTAAAATGAAGAAAAATCCTCTAAAAAATATAGTCAAAACATGGAAAAAATTAATATTCATGGAATTAATCATCATTACCAATTTATTAAAACTCAAGAAGATTTAACTAAACCAGTATTAGTATTCATTCATGGGTGGTTATTAAGTCATCATTACTGGCTACCATTAATTGAACAAATAAAACACGAATATTCCTGTTTAACTTATGATTTAAAGGGATTTGGATCATCTCAATGGGATGATAACACGTCCTTAAAAAATAGTGAGTTTGATTTATCGGGTTATGCTCAAGATTTAAAGATTTTATTACAAGAATTAGCCATTGAAAAAGCGTGGTTGGTGGGGCATTCTTTAGGAGGTAGTGTTGCCCTATGGACTGCGGATATATGTAGAGATAAAGTTACAGGAGTGTTTTGTGTTAATGCAGGAGGAGGTATTTATTTACAAGAAGAATTTGAGCGTTTTCGCAAAGCAGGGGAGAATTTAGTTAAATTTCGTCCTTCTTGGTTTGTCAATGTGCCTTTTTTTGATTATATATTTTCCCGTATGATGGTGAAACGTCCTTTAGGCAGACAATGGGGAAAGCAAAGATTAAAAGATTTTCTCAGTGCCAATGAACAAGCTGCGATCGCATCTTTATTAGAATCCACAACAGAAGAACAAGTACACTACTTACCCCAAATAGTATCCCGTTTATCTCAACCAGTGTATTTCATCGCAGGAAAACAAGATAAAGTAATGGAAGTGCAATATGTAAAGCATCTAGCCAGTTTTCATCAACTATTTCAACAAAATCAAAAAAATGTTTATGAGATAGATAACTGTGGACACTTTGCCATGTTAGAACATACACAACAAGTAAAAGATTATATTTTAGAGATAATGATTCAACACAGTAGCCAAAATGATATTCTCCCAGAATTTACTCCCTCACAAGGGCAAAGTTAAAGGGGTAAAAGTGTTTAATTAACACTAACCCCAACACCTTCAACCTGAAACCCCTTTCATAACTCCTAACTCATTACTTGTTTCTCCCTAATTGTTGAATACCCCAACTCACCAATATTCCAATGGACGAAATCAGGTTATCATGTTTTGATAAAACCAATATGAGACAAAAGACTTTTTTCCAAATAGTCATCAATTATTATAATTAAGCCATTATTTTAAAGAATTTGATAATTACTATGAAAATAAAAAATATTGCCCTATATAACTGTTTAACTCTAATTATAAGTAGTTTGTATATTCCTGTAAATGCGGGGGAAATGGAAGAATCAATCATAATCAAAAACCCGACTACTGCAAACAGTTTACAAGATAATCAAAATGCACAGTTACTTCTATCAGATTCAGAATCATACTCAGAAACCGCACAAACTCAGGACATCTTAGATGAAAATAATACCACCATTGAATATACCCTAACCCCTTTACAACTTACTCCTTTTGATCCCATGACGGTAGAAACCGCTAATACTCTACCTCAAGGGGCTTTTTATACCACTTATGGAGCGAATATTTTTAGTACAGGTTCAGAAGGTGCGGGAACTGGTTTACAGGTTTATAATGGCTCTATTGACTATGGAATTAATAAAGATTTACAAATAGGACTAGCTTTATCTTTCTTTGATGATACTTTAAGTACCCGTTTTAACGGTCAAAGAACGGATTTAGGTTTTTTCTCCCTTGCCCCTCGAATCAAGTATAAATTTATTGATAAAGATAATTATGATGTTGCCGTAATTGGTTCTCTGGAATGGTTAAAAGTAACTTCAGAAAATGGCTTATTTAACGGAGGCGATCGCTCTTCCCAAGATAACACTCTCGCAGGAACAATTCAAGTACCTTTTACATATAGCTTCGACGATGTTTATCAATGGCACGTTGTCGGAGGATTAAGCATTTTCCCCGATACTGTCAACAATGGCGGAGACTTTTACGGTACATTTTTCAATATCGGTACAGGCATAAGTTTTAAATTTGCCGAACAATTTGGCTTCTTTGCTGATGTCAATATACCCTTAGGCCCCGGTGGCAACAGCGTCAACACCAGAGGAGATATTGGTAAAAGCGTAGTTTGGAGTGCAGGATTAAACTATTTACATAGCCCTGCAGTAGGAGTAGATTTATCCATCACCAATAGATTAGGAAGCACCCCTGCCACTCGCCTATTAGCCTTTCCCCCCGATGGTGGCAATGTAGGAGTTGGGCTAAATGTGCGCTATACCCCCGACATTTTCGCCAATTATGCCCCCAGTTTTGGAGATACACCAATGACACCCCTAACCAGTCGAGATAAACAATTACTCTTTGACGGCTTTATCTTAACAACCCCGAATACTATTCGTCAGGGTGCTTTCTCCCTAGACACAGGACTATCTCCCAACTATAATTTCCAAGTGGGTTATGGTTTAAGCAACAATGCTCAACTAGAATTTACAGGACAACAATTAGCAGATAATGATGAACCCATCGGTAACTCCTTCAAATTAGGAGCGGCTACCAAATTAAATTTCTTAAATCAGGCTAACGGAGACCCCTTTTCTTTTGGTATTAGAGGAGCATTCGATGAATCATCTGATGCTGGTGATGGAGTTGGTGCATTTTCCGCAGAAGCGGCTTTCACCTATTCCGCCAACGACAAAATAGCCCTTTTCTTCAATCCCAAAGCAGGATTATTTGGAGATAATCGTATTTTAGGCGCTGGTTTGGGTGTCAATTTTCAACCTTTCCCCGGTTTACAATTCATTGGTGAAGTTACTCCCATGGTAAGTAATGATCCCACAGTTTGGGCGGCAGGGGCTCGTTATATGCCTCCAAAAACTAATTTTGGTATTGGGGTTTATGGTAGTAATGCCGCAGGAAGTACGAACATCAGTAATGTTATTCGCCAAAAGGATAATAATGTCAGTGTTGGCTTTAATGTTATGTGGTTATTAGGAAATAATTAGTGGTTACTAAAAAATTGTATTCATAGGTGTTAGGTTGTGGGTATTGAACAATGTTCAATCCTTACTGTGTTAGGTTAAGTGTATAGTCATAGTAAATATTATTTATAAATTGATAATATAAAAACAAGGGTTTTTCCTTATTAGCTATTAATTAATGATATGTCATCAGAAAATATTGCAACCATTACCAAAATCATGGAATCCTTACCTGATTCAACCCAAGAGCAAGTAATTGAATATTTACGAGAATATCTAGCTACTTTACAAGAAGAAAAAGAATGGGATTGTTTAGTGAACAAAAACCAAAATAAATTAATAGATTTTGCAAGGAAAGCCAAACAAGAAATGTCGGAAGGAAAAGCTCAATTGATGGATTATGAGCAGTTATGAAATCATTTACTCTGCCATCTTTTTGGAATTGTTACAAAACTCTTGATTTAAAGATTAGACAACAAGCAAGAAAAAGCTATTTTTTATGGAAAGAGAATCCTTTTCACCCTTCTTTGCATTTTAAATGTATTAATAGTCGAGAAAATATTTGGTCTGTTAGAATTACTAAAAATTATCGTGCATTAGGTATTTTTGAAAATAATAGTGTAACTTGGTTTTGGATTGGTAGCCACGATGATTATGAGAGATTTTTTTCTTAAAAAGTTATTAACAGCAATATTTTTTTATCTACTATGGACACGAATGCAAAATTATAGTCGTTTCAAATAGAAATTTTTGTACTAATCTTCTCTGTGGATTAATTGCCTACTGTCATACATTTAAGAAGCATTCTCTCCATTTAGAATGGCTTTTACTTCAATCTGCTTAACCCAAACTCGGGTTAAGTAATCATATCTAAATCTATCTTTAAATTTTCAGCTATTTTTTCTAAATTTTTTTGACTGGCAATATAAATATTATTCTCAATTTTTTCTAATTCTTGAACATCAATTTTGGTTTTTTTTGATAATTCTATAATGCTTATACCTCGATATTGACGATAAACTTTAATGGGATTTTCTCCCTTTAAACATATACTATCAACTACCTCAAAGGGGAAAGTTTCTTCTGATTTATTTTTAGCAGTGTCATAGGCTTTTATATCAGCTAACATTTCTGCATCTTCTATTAATTTTTGGTAAAAATCATAGGGAATAACCGCATAATCTTTGCCATTTTTGTTAATAATTTCAGTTGTCATTTATAAATACCTCTTCTGGTATCAATCTCTAAAACTAAAATAACAATTCTATCATTGTTTATCTCATAAATAATTCGCCAATCCCCTATTCTTAATCTATATCCTTCTCTACCAACTAGCTTTTTAGGTTATGATTCTCTCTATAGGGATTTTGGGCTATTTCTGTTAATTTATTTTGAATACGTTTAACTAAATTTTTAGGAATTTTATTTAGTTTTTTAATTGCTGTTTTACTATATTCAATTTTATACATTCTCTTATTTTACAATAATTTTTTAAGATATTTTGCGAGGTAGGATTTTTTCGATTTTGCAATATCTTCTGGTGTACCAATGGCGACAATTTCTCCTCCTTTATCTCCTCCTTCCAAGCCTAAATCAATAATCCAATCCGCGCATTTAATGACATCTAAATTATGCTCAATGACGATGATAGAATTGCCTTTATCTGCTAATTTTTGCAAAACATTTAATAAGTGGTGAACATCATAAAATGATAAACCTGTAGTCGGCTCATCGATCAAATAAATGGTTTTACCTGTGGCGCGGCGAGATAATTCCGTTGCCAATTTTACCCGTTGGGCTTCCCCCCCTGATAAAGTGGGTGCAGATTGCCCTAATTTGACATAAGTTAAGCCTACATCCACAAGGGTTTGTAAACGATTTACCGCACGGGGAATATTCTCAAATACTTTTAAGGCTTCTTCTACGGTCATATTTAACACATCTGCGATCGAATTTCCTTTATACTTAACTTGGAGAGTTTCACGGTTATATCTTGCCCCTTTACACACATCACATTGTACATAGACATCGGGTAAGAAATTCATGGAGATAATATTAACCCCTTGCCCACTACAGGCTTCACATCTTCCTCCCTTAACATTAAAAGAGAATCTTCCAGCTTTATATCCCCTTGCTTTGGCTTCAATGGTTTGAGCAAATAATTCCCTAATCACATCAAAAACCCCTGTATAGGTAGCAGGATTCGATCGAGGTGTGCGCCCAATGGGGGATTGATCAATTACAATGACTTTATCTACCGCTTCGATACCTTCGAGAGAGTCTAGCTGTTTGGGAAAAGGCACATTACGGTTAAGATGGTGTTGGAGAGAGGGATAGAGTAACTCGTTAATAAGGGTGGATTTTCCGCTACCAGATACCCCCGTGACACAGACAAATTTCCCTAAAGGTATCTCTACATCGATATTTTTTAAGTTGTTGCGATGACAGTTTTTCAATATGAGAGATTTACCGTTACCTTCTCTACGACTGGGAGGAATTTCAATCTTTCTTCTCCCTGATAAATACGCCCCTGTTAAGGATTCTTTACTGTTAAGTAGTTGTTTTAAATTGCCTTGACAGACAACATCCCCTCCGTGAATACCTGCCTTTGGCCCAATATCGACAATGTGGTCAGCACTCTTGATGGTATCCTCATCATGTTCTACAATTATAAGGGTATTCTGGAGATCTCGTAATTTTTTCAGGGTAGCTAAGAGGCGATCATTATCTCGTTGATGTAAACCGATACTAGGTTCATCTAAAACATATAATACTCCCGTTAAACCTGAACCGATTTGAGTGGCTAAACGGATGCGTTGCGCTTCTCCTCCTGATAAAGTCATGGCAGTGCGATCGAGACTTAGGTAATTCAAACCTACGTCAAGAAGAAATTTTAAGCGGTCTTTGATTTCTCTAAGGGCTAATTCACCGATTTGAGCTTGTTTGGGGGTAAGTTGAATTTTGTCGATGCGTTGTAGGGCTTCGGCGATGGAAACACTGGTTAAATCAAAGATGGAATATTGTCCTAATTTAACGGCAAGGGCTTCAGGTTTAAGTCTTTTACCGTGACACACTTCACAGGTTTGATACTCTAAATACTGCTCTAATTTTTGTTTAATTAAATCTGAGTTAGTTTCCTGATAGGTTTTTTCGAGCATGGGAATAACTCCCCGATAGTAGCCATATTGTACCTGTAAAATTTCTTGATCACCATAGAGAATTATATGCTGTTGCTTTTCAGTTAAACTTGACCAAGATTGAGTCAGTTTAAACTTATATTCCTTCGCTACATATTCCAATAGAGACGCATAATAGGGATTATCTTTTTCTGCCCAGGGTGCAATGGCATCTTTGACAGGAGCATTGGGATCTGGTATTACTAAATCAGGAGAAAACTGCCTTAAACTGCCTAAACCGTGACAATGACTACAAGCACCATAGGGAGAATTAAAAGAAAAAAGACGGGGAGACAACTCCTCCATTACCGCTCCATGAGTGGGACAAGCAAAGTTTTCTGAAAAAACAATCTCATCGGGAAATTCCTCTCTTATTAAGTCACCCTCTGAAAACTCCCCCCTTATTAAGGGGGGCTGGGGAGGATCATTTTCTGCTATATTGAAATTATTAATGATATACTGGGTCTTTCCCTTGTCTAAAATCTCGACTATAGCAATTCCTTCCGCTAACTTCAAACAGGTAGAAAGAGAATCAGCGAGTCTTTCTTGAATATTAGCCTTAACGACGAGGCGATCGACCAAAACACTGATATTATGCTTTAATTGGGGCTTTAATTCGATATTATCTCCTAATTCCCTAATTTCTCCGTTAATTTTCACCCTAACAAAACCTTGAGAGCGTAAACTAGATAATAGTTGATGATGATTGCCTTTCTTTCCTCTGACAACAGGGGCTAATAGATGTACCTTTGTCTTCTCAGGTAAGCTCAAGATGCGATCGCACATTTGGTCAATGGTTTCAGGGGCGATAGAATGACCACAATGAGGGCAATGAGGTACTCCTGCCCTACCATAGAGTAACCGTAGATAGTCATAAATTTCTGTAACGGTGCCTACCGTTGAGCGGGGATTATGGGAAGTGGATTTTTGATCAATAGAAATAGCGGGGGATAAGCCTTCAATACTATCCACATCGGGTTTATCTAGTTGTCCTAAAAATTGACGGGCATAGGCACTGAGTGACTCAACATATCTGCGTTGTCCTTCTGCAAAAATGGTGTCAAAAGCTAGGGATGATTTGCCACTGCCAGACACTCCAGTAAATACGATTAACTTATTGCGGGGTAATTCTAAATCAATATTTTTAAGATTATGTTGCCTTGCACCACGAATAACTATTGTTGAGGACATTTGACCCTTTTTTTTTTTTGCATTATAATTTATAATTAAAGTTAATTACTAATTGCTAATTGCTTGGGGCATAATCCTATTATGCCCCTGTTTTATTATGTATATTCTACATAGTTAGATAGTCTTTACCCATAAGAAGCAAATAGAGATAAATATGTAACCATGAGCATTATTTCTGAGCAGTAAAACTGAAAATTTACTCTGTTGAAAATATGATAATTAAAATTTTATCCCTCACTTAATTTAGCATAACCCTTCAAAACTAACAATAAATCCTTACTAGCTCAATACCCTATACAGTAATATTTGTTTGAGCAAAAGAGATAATTTAAAGATAAAATATTATCAGTACAGCTTTTTTATCTACAGAATTAAAGGGAATGAAACCAGCATCTATCAGTCATATAATACCAGATTCGATCGCATCTGAAATTGGTTTTGAAATAGGAGATAAAATAGTTAGTATTAATGGTATAAAACCTAGAGATTTAATTGATTATCAGTTTTTGTGTGCCGATGAATATTTAGAAATAGAAGTGGAGGATAAATGGGGAAAAAATCATCTTATTGAGATAGAAAAAGACTATGATGAAGACTTGGGATTAGAGTTTGAAACAGCCCTTTTTGATGGTTTAATTCAATGTAATAATAAATGTCCTTTTTGTTTTATTGATCAACAACCCCCCGGCAAAAGAGAAACTCTTTATCTCAAAGATGATGATTATCGCCTTAGTTTTCTTTATGGCAGTTATTTGACATTAACTAATTTAACTACTAAAGAATGGTTGAGAATTGAGCAAATGCGCTTATCCCCTCTTTATGTATCTGTTCATGCTACTGAGCCAGAAATTCGGAGTCATTTATTAAAAAATCAACGAGCAGGAGAAATTAGGAAACAATTGGCTTGGTTTGAAGAAAAAAGATTGCAAATTCACGCTCAAGTAGTAGTTTGTCCTAATATTAATGATGGTGAACATTTAACCACAACATTACAGGATTTATTTTCCTTCCATAATGGAGATATTCCTGCGGTAATTAGTGCGGCAATTGTGCCTGTTGGTTTAACCAAATTTCGTCCTGATAAAGATGAATTAATCCCTGTTAGTAGGGAAAAAGCAAGAGAAGTAATTAAACAAGTGCAACAACTACAAGAGGAATTTAGAAAAAAATCAGGTTCAACTTTTGCATGGTTAGCCGATGAATGGTTTTTAATTGCCCAAGAGGAATTACCACCAGAATCTCATTATGAAGATTATCCTCAAATTGGCAACGGTGTAGGTTCAATTCGTCAATTTATTAAAGAATTTGGAATGATTGCTGAGGCTAAATTACCTAGTAAAATTAATCAAAAAAAAGAGTTTATTTGGATAGTAGGCAATGCAGTAGAAACAGCTTTTCAACCTTTAGTAAAAAAACTTAATCAAGTAGAAAATTTAACAGTGGAATTAAGAGCTTTTAATAGTATTTATTGGGGACAAGAAATTACAGTAACAGGTCTTTTAACAGGTCAAGATTTACTATATCATTTAGAAAAAGAAAGCATAAATAAACCGATTCTTTTACCTTCTTTAATGCTGAAGCATGATGAAAAAAAATTCTTGGATGATATGACGATTGAAGAATTAGAACAAAAATTGACAACAAAAATTTATACTGTTAAAGATATTAATCAATTAATAGACATTGCTATTAGTTAGTTTAGATAGGCAACAAATGATTTTTAAATAATAAAAGACCAAATTTTATGGTTATTTCAATTAACTTTGAGACACTTTTAAAAACTGGCTCTATTACTTCTCGTCGTGATAAATTGTTAGTTGAAAAAGGGAAAAGGTGTCAGGTGAAATAAAAAAGTAGAATGACTATATATTTTCAAGTATATTTGATTTAGTAAATATAATAATTGATCACAATATGGTAGCTCAAATTTTAGACGGTAAAAACTTAGCAAAAAAAATTCAATCCCGTTTACAAGCTGACATTGAAAAACAAGTAGCAATAAAAAATAGACGCCCCGGATTAGCTGTTTTGATGGTGGGAGATAATCCTGCTAGTGCTGTTTATGTGAGAAACAAGGAAAAAGCCTGTCAGAAAATAGGTATGGAATCTTTCGGGAAACACTTTCCTGATACGGTGTCTCAAGAAGAATTAGAAAATGTCATTGAAGAATTAAACTGCGATCGCAATGTAGATGGTATATTGGTACAATTACCCTTACCAGAAAAATTTGATGCGGTTGGCTTGCTTCATAAAATCGCCCCAGAAAAAGATGCAGACGGCTTACATCCAGAGAATTTAGGGAAATTAGTGAGAGGAGAAAAAGGTTTAAGAAGTTGCACTCCCGCAGGAGTTATGGAAATCTTAGCGGATAATAATATTGATTTAGAAGGGAAAAAAGCCGTTGTGGTTGGCAGAAGCATATTAGTTGGTAAACCTCTTGCTTTGATGCTATTAGAGAAAAACGCTACTGTTACCATTGCCCATTCTCGCACAGAAAATCTAGCAGCCGTCACCCGTGAAGCTGATATTTTAATTGCCGCCGTTGGAAAACCAGAAATGATTACTGCCGATATGGTTAAACCTTCTGCAGTAGTAATCGATGTGGGAATTAATCGCTTAGAAACCGAAGACGGAAAAGGATATTTAGTGGGTGATGTTGCCTATGAGCAAGTTAAAGAAGTAGCTAGTTATATTACTCCTGTACCTGGAGGCGTAGGTCCTATGACAGTGGCAATGTTATTACAAAATACCTATGACAGTTATTTGAATCGTGTGGAAAAAAATTAAATGATGGAAATAAGCTAAAACGCATTTATTTCAATTTTCACCCTTTGCCTTTTCCTACATCAACTTTTCTCTTTTCACTGTGCCTAACATAACTCCAAAATTTGAGGAGTAGTTAACGAATAGCAAAAACCACCATCAATTAGAGATAATTAATTAATAATCATAAAATCTTGATAAATATTAATTAAAATATCTCTTAGCAATGAAAGTTACAGAAATTTTATATATAGAAGTCTCTCAGCCCAATCCTAATATAGTTTGTCAGTGGTTGCACAATACTTGGCAACCGAGTGTCGGTAAAAAAGTTAACACTTCTGATGGTATCCGCCTAGAATTAGCTGACAATCATCACTTATCAATTTTTGTTTGGGGATTACAGAGAACTACATATTTAAAAATCTTTCGTTGGGGAGAAAAACAAGTATTAGCAGAAAATAAAATAAAAAAAGAATTTGAAAAAGCAATTAAAGCTCAATTTCCTCCTTATTATCCCTGCTTACCTGACATTGACTTAAATCAAAATAACATCTTTTCAGCTCTTGAATCTTACTATCCTGAAACTGTTAAATATTTTCAAAAAATGCCCCAAGGAGAATATGATTTAAAACGGGCTTATTGGTGGGAAAAAAATTGGCGTGAAAGCGTTAAAAATAAAGATAAAAATATAAATTTAACTCCTAAACAAGTTATCTTTAAAGATAAAACTACAGGTAAAGCAGACTATGATTTAATTTATGTAGGAGGTGCTTTAGGTGCAATTCATGCGGCTTTAATGGCTAAACTAGGCTACCATGTTTTATTAATTGAACGCTTAAAATTTGGCAGAATGAACCGAGAATGGAATATTTCACGGGAAGAGTTTCAGGTTTTAATTGATAATGGTTTATTTACAAAAAAAGAATTTGAATCAATTATTGCGGCTGAATATAAAGACGGTTTTAGTAAGTTTTTTGATGCCCATAATCCTAGTAATTTAAAGGCTAAAGTTTTGCATACTCCCAAGGTTTTAAATATTGCTATTGATACCAGTAGATTGTTAACTTTATGTGGACAAAAATTAAAGCAATATGGAGCAGATATTTGGGAAGAGACGGAGTTTAATCGAGTCACCATTGGCAAAGATTTAGTCACAGTAAATACGACTTATTCTCCTACAGAAGAGGAAAAAGAAGCGACAGGAAGATTGTTAATTGATGCCATGGGCACTGCTTCTCCTATTGCTTGGCAATTGGCAGGAGATAAGACTTTTGATAGTGTTTGCCCCACTGTTGGTGCTATTGTTGAAGGATTTGAGCCTGAAGTGTGGGATTTTGACTATGGAGATGTTTTATTTTCTCACGGGGATATTTCAAGGGGAAGGCAGTTGATTTGGGAATTATTCCCTGCCGAAGGTAAGGAGGTAACAATTTATTTATTCCATTATCATCAAGTCCATCCTGATAACCCCGGCTCATTATTAGAAATGTATGAGGATTTCTTCTCAATTTTACCAGAATATCGTCGTTGTGATCTGGATAAATTAACATGGAAAAAACCTACTTTCGGTTACATTCCGGGGCGTTTCACTGTTTCTAAAGATGATCGAAAAATAGGATGCGATCGCATCTTGTGTATTGGAGATGCAGCATCTGTGCAATCACCTTTAATTTTTACAGGATTTGGCTCATTAGTGCGAAATTTAGGCAAATTAACAAATCTTTTAGATATAGCCTTAAAATATAACCTGCTTGATGGGGAATCATTGAATCAAATTCAGGCATATCAAAGTAATATAGCCGTTACTTGGATGTTTTCCAAAGGGATGATGGTGCCTACCCATAAAACCTTGCCACCTCAAAGAATTAACTCTATGTTAAATACATTCTTTGGTTTACTTGCCTCGGAGCCTGAAACAGCAGATACCTTTATTAAGGATCGCACAGATTGGCTAACTTTTAACAGATTAGCACTAAAAGCGGCTAGTCAGAATCCTCCCCTTCTCCTGTGGATTTGGCAAATGGCAGGAAGTAAAGATATTTTTAAATGGTTAGGCTCTTATTATAACTTTACTATTGATGCGTTCAAAAACTTTTTACTTAGCCCTTGGTTTCCTCAATGGTTAGCCTCTCAAGAATCATGGCTACCAGAATATAACCCGAAACTATGGTTTAACCTTAAAGTATTCGCATCTAACTTACCTCAAAAATAATCAGTAGGGGGCGCATATGCCCCATGACGGCAATTTCTAAACTTAACATCAACAGTATTTTTGTTTTTAAAATTTCTTGCAAAATTAAAATTACTTTATTAAGAGAAATAGTCTATTTTCCCCCCTTTTTGTCTTACTTAACTTCCATAAGAAGTCTCTTATATCACCAAGTATGAATGACACCTTCTGATAAAGCTATCATATTTTGGCCAAACATAATTCCATCTTGAGTTTTTCTATAATTACTAAGAGTTAATAATGGCTCTTTATTAAGATTTCTTGCTCCCGTTTTTTGATGTGTTGTAGTTATTATACAACGACTGCAAGGTTTAACTAACTTAAATTTAATATAGTTAATTTCAATTTCTTCCCATGTATCTTCAATGAAAGGAGTATCTGTATCAATAACAATATTGGGGCGAAAATTTCTCATGGGGATTTGTATATTATCTTGGGGATATTTCACTTTTAATCGATGGTTTAATTCAGCTAAAGAAGCAGTATTTGTTAATAAAAAAGGAAACCCATCTGCGAAACTTACTGGTTGATTATCTTTTAAACTATATTTATTATTAATAGGGCGAATATATTGAGAAGATTGTTTGACTAAGTAACAATTAATATTTAATTTTAAAGCATTTTTAAACCATTTTGCTACTTCTTCTCCTTGATATATTCCCATAGTTTCATCTCGCCAAACAGTCACTTTTCTGTGAATATCATCATCTAAAATAGTTAATTCAAAGGGCGAAATATCATTATTTTCACTACTTAAAATTAGTTTATTATCACTAATATCTACTTTTATAGTTGCTAACTGAGGATATTCCCTCTGAGTTAAAAATTTACCTTGTTCATCAACTAACATAAAAGTGCGATCGGCTACGCCGCACCTTCGGTGATCTCCAATGGTATAATTATAAGCATCATTGATTAAACATAAACCTTTTGGTGTAACTTGTGCTGATTTAACTTCGATTCCTTGACAAGATTTAATAGGATAAATATACAAATTAACTATTTTTAAATTATTCATCATTATTATCTAATTCTTTGTTTAAATTTTAGTGATATTTTTCATGGATTAGTTTATATTGTCTAATTATATTCTTGAAGTTATTAAAAATCCTGCTCAAATAATTTTACACTGAGAATTTTTTATATTAATCTAATTTTCCAATACAAAATCAAGTTACATTGTTTAAATAGTATTTAAAATTACTATTATTTAATTAAAAATAAAAAACAGCCATATTGGCTGTAATGTTAAATAGATTTCTACTAAGTAATAAAATATTTATTGAGTTATATAATCAGCTAAAGTAATCCTCTCCCGATGGGCTTTCATGAGGGTTAAATCTTGTTTGCTAACTTGTTCTAGCATATAACAAACATGATCAGGAGTTAATAAAGAGCCATCATTGACAGCACTACCGAGATATTTTAATTTAATGGTATTTGTTGCTTGATCATCATTTTTTACTAAAGAAATATCATCAAGATTAACCCTTAAATTTACCATTTTTTTCCTGCCTTTTTTATCAGTTTTTGACATTAAAATTTCTGAAGAATTCTTCACATCTTCAATCCAATTTTGCCATTGAGATAGGCTATATTTATTATCACTAGAAAGGGTAATTAAATATTCAGCTTTATTCAATAATTGGGTAGCTTTAGGAGATTTAACGGGTAATTCTTCCACTGCTAAGATGGGTAATTGTGGGGGTAATTGAGCAATTAATTTCTGCTTAAATTCCTCTATGTCTATGGGGGTATGATTTTCAAAATCCACTATCTCCCCATTACTCGTCATCCCTAATGATAAAGCAAGGGCAATGGAAATTTTCGGTCCTGGATGAAATCCCCCTGTGTAGGATATGGGAATACCTGCCCTTCTAACAGCCCTGTCAAATAGTCTAACTAAATCCAAATGGCTAACTAAAGCCATATCCCCCTGCTTACCAAACCAAACCCGAATTTTTTGGGCTTTCTCTTGATTGGGTTGAAAATCTCCTAAATAGTCAGGAATAGGAGGAGGCGTTACCACTATATTATGACCAAAATCAGGGCTACAAACACCGCAACTACTGCAACCATCAAAGGCACAATCAGGCACAGTGGCTTCCTGTAATGCCCTTTCTAAGTCTTCTTTTAGCCATTGCTTCTCAATACCCGTATCTAAATGATCCCACGGTAAAGGGGCATCGTAAACCCCCCCTCTTATCCCCTCCACAGGAGGGTATTCCCCTCGCTCTTTGGGAGAGGGGTTAGGGGTGAGGGTATTCCCCTCGCCCTCTGGGAGAGGGGTTAGGGGTGAGGGTAAACCGTCAAATATATTCCATTCGCCCTGAAGCACTTGACGATATTTCCAACTCAAACCTGCTTCTTCAATGGCTTGATTCCATGCACCATAAGCCTTATCGATGCTTTCCCACCATGAATCCATACCTGCCCCTAACTCCCATGCACGACGTACTACAGGAGCAAGGGTGCGATCGCCTCTCCCCACAAAATCTTCAATGGCAGAAATACGCACATCAGTGTAATTGACTTTAACTCCACGCATTCCGTTGAATTCTTGTTTTAAAAGGATTTGTTTGCGTATAAATTCGGAAGTAGAAACGGAGTGCCATTGGAAAGGAGTATGAGGTTTAGGGGTAAAGTTGGAAATGGTAATGTTGAAATTGAGACGCTTACTGCTGAGATGACGACATTCTTGACGCAACCATCTGACGGTTTCCGCTATACCAATCACATCCGCATCGGTTTCACCCGGTAAGCCAATCATGAAATAGAGTTTTACCTGATTCCAGCCTTCCCTCACTGCGGTTTGAATACCCCGCAATAATTCCTCATTGGTTAAACCCTTATTGATTATATCGCGCATTCGCTGTGTACCTGCTTCGGGAGCAAAGGTTAAGCCCGTTTTCCGAGTACCACCGATAATATTAGCAATATTTTCATCAAAGCGATCGACTCTTTGGGAGGGAAGGGATAAGGAGATGTTTTCCTCATGGAGACGGTTTTTAATTTCGATGCCCACGGCAGGTAATGAGAGATAATCAGAGCAACTGAGAGATAATAGACTAAATTCGTTAAATCCTGTCTGTTTCATCCCTTCTACGATGCTATCTACCACCTCATCAGGCTCAACATCCCTTGCAGGGCGAGTTAACATCCCCGGTTGACAAAAACGACATCCTCTGGTGCAACCCCTTCTAATCTCTATCGTGAGGCGATCGTGAACCGTTTGCACATAGGGAACTAAACCGATAGAATAGGCTGGAATAGGTGTGGCAACTCTTCTTAATACCCTTTCAGGTACATCATCACGGTTAGGCTTAACGCTACCATCGGCTTGTAAATCGTAGAATTGAGGCACATATACTCCGGGTATCTGAGCTAAATCTAATAGTAACTCTGTTCTGGTTAACCTGTCTCGTTTGCCTTCTTCAATAATTAAGCCGATTTCAGGTAATAATTCTTCCCCGTCACCTAATGCCACGAAGTCGAAAAAGTCAGCATAAGGCTCAGGATTTGAGGTTGCAGTTTGCCCTCCTGCGAATATTAAGGGGTAATCGGTGTCTTTTCTTTCTTGCCAAGTTAAGGGAATATGAGCTAAACTCAGCATTTCCAAGATATTTGTCGCTCCTAACTCATAACTTAAGCTAAATCCTAAAATATCGTATTCTTTAACGTCTCTTTTTGTTTCTAGGGCAAATAAGGGGATATTTCTCTCCCTCATCTTGCTGGCTAAATCGGGGGCAGGTAAATAAGCTCGATCGCACATTTGTTGCGGTTGTGCGTTAATAATATTATAAAGGATAATATGCCCCAAATTGGACGCTCCTACTTCATAAACTTCAGGATAAGTCAATACCCATCTAACTTTTGCGGTGTCAAAGTCTTTATGTTTTGCCCCCAATTCGTTACCTAAATAACGGGCGGGTTTAAATATTTCTGGTGTAATTAGTGTATCAGATGCGATCGACATTATTAATTTAATTCTAAAATATGAGAGTTACTTTATTTATTTTAAAGTTTTATCAGATTAGTTATCAGTATAAGTTATCATAAATCATAACAAGGTTTGAATTTAAGGATAATCTAATCTTAATCGATGGTTTTACAATCTAGTATTCTGCATCAAATACCTATTAATTATAGAAATATCTCTCAAGAATTACTCAATATAGAAAACAAAAATAGAAGTAATATTTTTTCATGGAAAGGACAATTTTCACCTCAATTTGTAGAAGTTTTGCTAAAAAGATACTCTAAGGAAGATAGTATTATTTTTGATCCTTTTTTAGGGAGTGGAACAGTAATTTCTGAAGCTAGTAAATTAGGATTACAAGCATACGGAACAGAAATTAATCCCTCAGCATATACTCTTTCTAGTTTATATCAATTTATTAATATATTACCTACACAAAGACAAGAAATTATTGATATATTTTTAAACAAATT
Source organism: Cyanobacterium sp. Dongsha4 (assembly GCF_036345015.1). Taxonomy (NCBI): domain Bacteria; kingdom Bacillati; phylum Cyanobacteriota; class Cyanophyceae; order Chroococcales; family Geminocystaceae; genus Cyanobacterium; species Cyanobacterium sp. DS4. The sequence continues at coordinate 336,104 of NZ_CP084098.1, forward strand.
AAATGAAAAATTACCAGATAATAGTTTACCACTTTTTAATAATATTGATGAGAATTATTCATCAGAAGGAATAAAGTCAAAGATATTTAATTTAGGTCAATCATTTTCTGACTCAGCTTTGCTTAAATCTTTCTATGAAGCATTAATAATTTTCCTAGATTTTGATAATAAAAAATTAGATATTTCTGATATTCATAATCAAAGTAATAAGTTATCATCCTTAATTTTAAATTTACCATATTCAGAGAAAAAAATCAAAATTTATCATGCAGATTCTCGACAAACTCCTCTCAAAGATTCCAGTGTTAATTTTGTGATTACTTCACCACCTTATATTAATGTTTTTAATTATCATCAACAATATAGAAAATCAGCCGAATTTTTAGGTTGGAATGTTTTAAGTATAGCTAAATCAGAAATTGGCTCTAATCGTAAACATCGAAGTAATAGGTTTTTAACAGTGATTCAATATTGTTTAGATATTGCTTTAACTTTTCAAGAAATTTTGCGTATTTGCTCTCCTAATAGTAGAATAATATTTGTGGTAGGACAACAATCTAATATTAGGGGAGTTTCTTTTTTTAATGGTGAATTAGTTGCTCAAATAGCTTACCAAATTTTAGGTTTAGATTTAGTTTTAAGACAGGAAAGGGAATTTATGAATCGATTTGGTAGAATAATCAAAGAAGATATTTTACATTTTTATTCAAAAAAAGTTGAAGCTGAAACTTTTAATTTAAAACAGGTTAAACAATTAGCAATTAATTTTTTAGAATTAGCCTATTTGAAAGCTAATAATGATGTAAAAAAAGATATACAATCTGCAATTAATATGATTGATGAAGTAAATCCTTCGCCTTATTATAATTATCAGTAATAAAAATATGATAAATTTACCTAAACCTCACGGAGAAAAACTGTTTGCATTATTAAATAATGAAAAATTGCCAAAAAGTGATATGTTAAGAATCGAAAAGACAATTAATGAGTATCAAAATTGGCGTAATAAATTGATAAATATCAATAATGATGCTAATACTTTAGATTTAATGATCAAAGAATTGAATGAATATAAAAAATATATTGATGTTGACTTAATATTTGATAGTGAAAATGATTTTTTATATCGTCAAAAAGGACAATTAAAATTAGATAATTCTATAATTGAAGAATTTTTACCAATTTTGATTAATAATATTTATTCTGAATTTTTAGTGAATAAGGGTATATTTATTGGACCAACTCAATGTTTCTCTTCTTTATTATTTGAGTCAAATATTGCTAATCTTTATAAAGGAGGAGGAGTGAATATTCGTTCTAAAGATCAAGATTTTGCTATTAGCAGAAAAATTTTTATTCAAACATCACACTATGATGATTTTCGAGATAGTATTTCTTTAACAAGTAATATTGCTTATGTAGCTGCAGAATGTAAAACTAATTTAGATAAAACGATGTTTCAAGGAGGTGCCGCAACTGCTTTAGATGTTAAAAATAGTGTACCCGGTGCTAAATATTTTTTAATTTGTGAATGGTTAGATATGACTCCCATTAGTTCTTCTTTAACTGCTATTGATGAGATACTTATTTTGCGAAAAGCTAAACGTATATCATCCAATATTCGCAGTCAATTTAGTAGTTATAAAAATAGATTAAAACATAGAGATTATTTTATAAATTACCTTGAAAAATATCCTTTTTCTGCTGATGTCTTTGCTAGATTTTTAAATCAAATTGAAAAAGCAATAGGCAAAAATGACTTGAATATTAATGATGTATTAAATCGGGGGTATTTTTAGTATTTTAATCTTGATTATTAGGTAATTTAAAAAGTATTAAAGTGCGATCTCTCATCTGCTGTGGTTGTGTGTTAATGATATTATAGAGGATGATATGCCCCCAATTCGTTACCGAGATAACGGGCGGGTTTGAATATTTCTGATGTAATTAGTGTATCAGGTGCGATCGAATCGAATCCTTTTTATTTCAATAAATTTTGCTCAATAAAGTTAGTATAAACATTCCCCGCTAAAAATTCAGGATTGTTGAGAATTTTCTGGTGGAAGTTAATAGTAGTTTGTACCCCCGTAATAGCACATTCTCTTAAGGCTCTTTTCATCCGCTTAATTGCCGTTTCTCTATCTTCTCCCCAAACAATCAATTTACCAATTAAAGAATCATAGTAAGGTGGAATTTCATAATCAGGATAAACAAAAGAATCCATCCTCACACCGGGGCCTCCTGGTGGTAAATAAGCGATAATTTTCCCCGGATTTGGCCTAAAATCATGATCAGGATCTTCAGCATTAATTCGACATTCGATCGCATGACCTTTCAATTGTATTTGTTCTTGAGTAAAAGCTAGTTTTTCCCCTTGTGCGATCGCAATTTGTTCTTTAATTAAATCCAAGCCAGTAATCATTTCTGTTACAGGATGTTCTACTTGGATACGGGTATTCATCTCCATGAAATAAAAATTACCGTACTTATCTACCAAAAATTCTACAGTACCAGCACCGACATAATTAATCGATTTAGCGGCTTTGACGGCGGCTTCCCCCATTTTCTGCCTTAAATCAGCACTAAGGGCAGGAGAAGGGGCTTCTTCAAGCAATTTCTGATGACGACGTTGAATAGAACAATCTCTCTCCCCTAGATGAACCACATTTCCGTAACTGTCTGCTAATATTTGGAACTCGATATGGCGAGGTAACTCAATAAATTTTTCTAAATAAACTCCTGCATTACCAAAAGCCGCTTCCGCCTCTCCTTGGGCGGCTCGTAATAAACGACTTAATTCTGTTTCATCAGAGACAAAACGCATTCCTCTACCACCACCACCAGCAGTGGCTTTAATAATCACAGGATAACCAATTTCGGCGGCAACTCTAGCGGCCTCCTCCTCGTCCGTAATTAAACCCTTACTACCCGGAATCGTTGGTACACCTGCCTCTTGCATCGTTTTCTTGGCGGTGGATTTATCGCCCATAGCAATAATTGCCTCTGGGGAAGGGCCAATAAATTGAAGATTATGATCAGCACAAATTTGAGCAAAACGGGCATTTTCTGCCAAAAATCCATAACCTGGGTGGATTGCCTCTGCACCTCTAGTTAAAGCGGCGGCAATAATGTTAGGAATATTCAAATAACTTTTGTTACTGGGAGGAGGTCCAATACAAACACTCTCATCAGCTAATTTAACGTGAAGAGCATGGCGATCAATGGTAGAATGTACCGCTACGGTGGCAATCCCCATTTCTTCACAACTATGAATAATCCTTAAAGCAATTTCACCTCGGTTCGCAATTAAGATTTTGGCAAAGGGCATCGTTGATCATTAAAACTAATATCATTTGTATCATATTTGGTTTTGGCACTTCTGGCAATTGCTTCTTTTATATTGGGGAAAGTAACAAATTTTTTTTCGTTAAGGGAGGAATCATTAATCTACAGAAATACTTATAAATCAAAGGTTACAGTCTAATTTTTAATACTTTTTTGATTTTATGCAAAATAAACATTATCAACATACTTTTATTGCATTTTATTCATTTATACTCCTTATAAATATGAGAAGATATTAATAATCACTAAATAGCAATTTAGCAATCAATAAAAAGGAGTATTCCATCAATGAGTAGTTTATATGAAAAATTAGGCGGTAAAGAAGCTGTAGATATTGCCGTTGATAAGTTCTACGATAAAGTGTTAAAGGATAATAGAGTTAACTATTTCTTTGCCAACACGGACATGAAGAAACAAAAAGCTCATCAAAAGGCTTTTATGACCTATGCTTTCGGAGGTTCTGATACTTTTTCTGGTAGAGATATGCGAGAATCCCATAAACATTTAGTGGATAATATGGGTTTAACAGATGTTCACTTTGATGCGATTGCAGAAAATTTGATCAATACTCTCAAAGAGTTAGGTATCCAACAAAATTTAATTGACGAAGTTGGAGCGATTGTCGGGGCTGTATCCCATAGAAATGATGTTCTAAACCGATAGAAAAACAAAACCCTCTCTTAATTTTGGAGAGGGATTGAATTTTAACAGTAATTAACCGATATTATGAAGACCAAATGTTACTAGCAACTTCAATTAAAGGTTGTAAATGGGGAGTTTGACAGAGGAAGAAAGCGAAAAACGCACCGCCACAACCACCTAACAAAAAGCCACCAGCAAATTCACTCCAACCTTCTTTAGTAGCTAAGTCCATAGGTACTTCAGGGGTGGTCAAAGTTTCAGTAGGTTTGCCTACTCCCACCGCACCATAAATAGATAGGCAAATGGTGAGAATAGAAACTAAACCGATAGTTGCTAATAAACCAGCAGTAGGTCCATATTCAGTTAAACGTAAAGGACCTAAAACGGCAAAAGGTCCATATAATAAGTAACCGTGAGCCATACCTACTTCTAAACCACGACGGTTAGGAGATAAACCTTTGCGGTATGCAGGTAAAGCATTAATAAAAGCCTTAGTAAAAGCAGATCCGTTAACGGGAGTAGAGAGGTTTCCTACTTGGGGATCTCCACCGTGGTTTACTACGTCTATACTCATTGTTTTTTATACGATCTCCTTAAATTGGTTATCAAATAATTAAGTATTTTTAGCTTACTTTAACTTGATCGGAGTCTATTCACATTTTTTTGTTAAGAATCTTTATATTTGATTCTTTTTGGTTAAACTTAGCAGTAATATCCATCTAGGTTAACTTTTTTTAGTATAGGAAAATAAAAAAATGATTCTTGGAGATTTTGCTGCTTCTTTCTTACCTGCCATTTTAGTTCCTGCTGTTGGCTTAGTTATGCCTGCTGTTGTAATGGGATTATTATTCTTACAAATCGAAAGCGAGGCCTAATGCTTTAGGTGTTAGGGTTTAGGTGTTAGGTTCTATAATAGCTAAAGTTGTGAAATAATAATACGGATGAAAAACTAATAATGCTAATTACCGTAGATGAAAGTACCTTAATATTAGAAGCTGGTAAGGAAGTTATTTTTCCCCATCAAACATGGTGGGATTATGAGCAATTATTAGAAATTCGTCAAGAGAGGGTGCTTCCTAAGTTATCTTTTAATGCTATCACCCAAGAAATCCGTCTTATGTCGCCTTTACCCAGTCATGGAAATCGTGTTAATATTCTTGGTGATTTGGTGAAAATTATGTTGAATCATCAAGGGAAAGATTGGCAAGGTTTTGATCCTATCACCCTTAAAATGCCTTTGAAAGCTGGTTTAGAGCCTGATACTTGTTTCTATGTTGACAGTATGGAAGCTATCTTAGGAAAAGAAAGAATCGATTTAACTGTTGACCCTCCACCGGATTTAGCTATAGAAGTAGATTTTACCTCTATAACCGACATTAAGGCTTATGAATTATTAAAAATTCCTGAGTTATGGATTTATCGTCAAGAAAATTTGATTATTTATATCTGGGGAAATGAGAGTTATTTAGACAGTGATAAAAGTCGTTTATTTCCTGATATAGATGTGAAGAATATTTTACCTCATTATATTGAATTGGCATGGAAAAAGGGTTCAAGCGTTGCTTTACGTCAATTCAGTCAAAGCCTAATTAATTCAACAAACATTTAGCTCTTTCTTACAAGGGTTAATCCATCTCCAATGGGAAGTAAACTCAATTCAATTCTTTCATCTTCAAACAATCTGCGGTTAAATTCTCTCATTCTTTTGGTGCGATTATCGTTAATTTCAGGATTGGCAACTCTACCATGCCACAATACGTTATCTATAATCATTAATCCCCCTTTTCTTAATAAATTAAGGGATTTTTCATAGTAGTTATAATAATTACTCTTATCGGCATCGATAAAGATGAGGTCAAATTTTTCGTTATATCCTTCTTGTTTTAATGCGTCTAAGGTTTCTAAAGCTGAACCTAAACGGAGAATGACTTTGTTTTCTAAAGAGGCTTTTTGCCAATGTTGACGGGCAGTTTCGGCAAATTCGGGATTATTCTCACAGGCGATGAGTTGTCCATCTTCGGGTAAAGCTAATGCCATCGCAGTGGAACTGTAACCGAAAAATACTCCTATTTCAAGAATCTTTTTAACCCCTAATAATTTTACCAATAAAGAGATAAACTGTGCTTGTTCTGGAGCTATTTGCATTTTGCTGAGGGGGTGGGTTGAGCTTTTTTCCCTTATTTCCTTGAGAATAGATGCTTCTTTTAAAGAAACGGATAATAAATATTCATAAAGTTGAGGAGTAAGATTAAGAGTTTGAATCGTCATAACACAATGAATAAATTACAGGCAAGATGCCTGTTTCACGATAGAGAAATGATAATTTTTAATTGCTAATTGCTAATTCATAATTACTTTTTAATTAATTAATAGGCAATTATTCTAAACAGAACGATTCCAACTCGCATTTAATAATACTATATAAATAATGGCAAACATCCCAATTACGGTAATACCAACGGAAGAGCCAATTACTTGCGCATCCAAAAGGTTAGACTGTGATAGTGATAATAAAGAGCCGACATCAATTTTGAATTTGGCGGCGGCCATACCTGTGTAGTGCATAGAAAGAACTGCTCCTCCCATGATTAGAGAAGCGATTACTTTATATAAGAAGTAACGGGAATTCTTTTTCATTTGTCTTAGGCTAATTACTATCTTCATCGCCGCAAAGGAGACAACAATAGCAATTATCACGGATAAAGTAAAAATGATCGGATCATAATTAATGGTTCCTGGAACTCTCATGGCTGCCATACCAATGTAGTGCATTCCTGCGATCGCAACCCCCATAGTAATAGAAGCCGCTATTAAGGTTTTCAGGTTAACTAATGGTTGAGTAATAATATATAGACCTTGTACACAGCCTATTATCGCCGCCAAAAGAGAAATTACGACGATCAAAAAATCATAGCTAATCTCAACCCCCATTGAAAAAGCAGTCATAGCGATAAAGTGCATACCCCAAATACCCATACCCATAGTAATAGCACTGATAATTAACCAAGTCCAACGCTCAATACCTTTATTTAAAACTATTTCATTGGACATTTCAATAGTAAAAAAACCCGCTCCCACAGCAACGATCGCAGAAAGTATTACAAGAGGGATGTCGTAAGTAATATTCATGATAATATTTATTTATTCCTATAATAAGTATTTATTTACAATAACTAATAATTCTTCTTTCGTAAATGGTTTGGGTAAGAAGTCATTAGCTCCGATCGCTTCTATTTTTTCTTGAGTTAACATATTAATATTTCCACTCACAATAATTATAGGAACTTGCTTGAAAGTGGGACTGCTACGCAAGATTTGACAAAGACGATTACCGTTAATATTTGGCATGGATAAATCCAGCAATATTAAGTCTGGTTTACTGGCAAACAAAGATGGTAAACACTGCATGGGATTCGCTACCGTCAAAGTGTCATAATTTTCACTTCCTAAATAATCCTTGATGGTGTCTAGCATTACTTGGCTATCATCAATACAAATAATTTTATGAGTTTTAGAACCAATAGAAGGAGATGGTTTAATCGTAGAAGAAACGGGAAGATTATTTTTGACAGTATTGGTAGAAGAAACTATGGTTGACTTTGCAGAAGAAGATATATTTTCAGCTTTTTCTGTGAAATAATTTCCCCTAACATTACGCACTTGAAGAGAGGAAAGGTTACTAACAGACGGAATTAATGGTAATTTATCAAGGGGGGATTTGGGAGGATCTAAAATAATGATGCGATGTTTGATATAAGGATATAATACTTGAGCCAATTTAAAATCATCTTGTTTGAGCAGAAAACTAATATTTCTCAGACTTTCTCCTGTCATGGTTTTGACAAGTTTTTGTAAGACAGGAATGTTTAAAGTTCCCCCGGGTACTTTTGTTGATAACAGACTTATATTTGGGCAAGAAGGGCGCTGATGGGGGGAAGAAATGAAGGGTTTTAGTTTTTGCCATTGACTAATTTTCCCCTTGAGTGAGTCAATGATTTGAGTACCTTCTATTCCCTCATCATCGAATATCTTTGGTGCTTCCATTAATGATAGATTATTATTAACTTCCCATTTAGTTTGTCCTTCTGGTAAACAAATAAAAGATTCGATCGCATCTTCTGTTAATTTATTTAATAGAATATTTTTTTGCCCCCTATTGATTTGATTTTGTTCTAACAATTCTTGAACAGTTGCAAGTAATAAAAACGGTTTACTAGGATTTCTTAAATTAGACCAAATATTATTAGCAATAGGAATTTGTAAATGTATTAAGTAATTTTTAACAGTTTCAATAAACTGTAAATTATGTTGGGCATATTGTATTTTACCCTCCACTAAATAAATATTCCATCTAACGTAATTTGTTTGAATTTGTAAATGTCCAGTTTGTTGATTTTGACAAATTTTCCTTAGTATTTCCAAAGGAGGATATTCTTGATTCATTGGATATAAAAATAAAATAAATAAGTTTAATTCAAAACATGAAATTTGAACAGAACAAAAATACTTTGAGATAAGTAAAAATACTCAAAAGATTGAAAATATAAAAAGAGATTACAGGATCTCTATCTAATCAGAAAAAATTTTTATAATAAAGATTAAGAGAAAAAGAATAAATTTTAGCAACACTAATGTGTTTTCTTTTAATCTAAAACTATGGATGATTGCTGTTTAAAAAAATATAATTAGACACCAATTATAACATAAAATTTTATCGAATTTTTAAAGTTTTAAATAACCTACTTAAGTATAATATTTGAATCTTATTTTTTATATATAAATAAACTCATTAAAAATACATTTTAAATTTGACAAATGAATTTGGAGTTAGGAAGATGAGATGATGAAGGGAGAGGGAGATAAGGTTTCAGGTTTCAGGTTTCAGGGAAGATGAATTCGGAGTTAGTTAGGGGCGATAAAGGGCAGGGCTGTTTCAAAGTAGAAATACAAAAACGCTAAAACTATTGCCAGTAAAAGAATATAGGGTTTTAGAGCTTTGAGGATTAAGAAGTCGTTAAAAATGTTGAGATTGTCAATTTATAACCATAAACCATTAAAAACTATTGCAAGAGTGCCTATTCCCTACCTGAGTTCGATGAAAAAAGTATCGAAAAATAAAGCGCCCTCGAGTTATCATCGAGCCAATTTTGGAATAAAAAATTATTAAATTTAGGAAAAACTCATTTAAAATCAATTTATTCAGCTTTTTTGTCAATAATTATTACTTTTAACTCCGAACTCCGAACTCCGAACTCAGGTATTCCCTGCCTTAACCAAAAAATTTTAGAATGAAACAGCCCCCAGCGATAAAGGGGGGTTTGCCCATTGCCCTTTTAACTTTGCCTCTTGCCTTGTGCAATGCAAACTAGCTTAATATGAGATTTTTGATCGTTTCGAGTAATTCCCCCTCGTTGTAAGGTTTAGAAAAATAAGCACTTGCCCCTAAATTAAGAGCTATTTGACGATGTTTTTCGTTACTGCGAGAAGTAAGCATGATAATGGGTAAAGACTGAAATTCGGGTTTTCCTTTGATTTCCTCTAAAACTCCGTAACCGTCTAGGTTAGGCATTTCAATATCACAAATCATCCCTTGAACAGATAAGCCACTTAATAGCTTTTCTACTGCTTCTTGTCCATCTTTGGCTTCCTCCACTTGATAACCTGCCTTTTCCAGAGTAGAGGCAAGATAACGACGAATATTGATAGAGTCATCGGTAATAAGAATTGTGTTGGTATTTGGAGCGGCAAATGTAGGAGGAATAGAAGGGATAGAAGTTTGTTCTTCTGTGATAGAAGATTGAATCCAAGAAATAGGATCAATTAAAAGTAATACTCGCCCATCTCCTAATATCATGGAACTAATAACACCTTCTGGTAAGGGTATATAAGTTTCAATAGGACGAATGGTGACTTCTTGTTCTCCCCAATATTTTTCTACTTCTAACGCACCTAGGTTATTTCCTTCACCGACAACGATGGCTACAGATTGATTGATGATGGGATTACCTGATATTTGCCGAGATTGATAGGGGCGATTGAAAGTAAGAGTTTCTTTTAAGGATGTGAGGGGAATAGTTTGATTTTGCCAAGTTATTTGTCGAGAATTTTGCTCTATTTCTGAAGAAAGGTTAAGAACTTCCCGCACACTATTGACAGGTATAGCAAAAAATCCCCCCGCACTTTCGACAATCATCACCCTCAAAATAGAAGAGTTAAAAGGCACAGTTAAAGTAAATTTTGTCCCTTCTCCTATCTTGGTGGTAACTTGAATTTCTCCCCCTATTTCGTGTAAATTGGTGCGTACCACATCCATCCCCACTCCTCGCCCAGATAATTCGGTAACTTGATCAGCAGTGCTAAAACCAGCGTCAAATATATGATTTACCAGTTGATGAGAGGACATTTGCTGTATTTGCTCTGGGCTAAAACCCATTTCTTGGAGTCTTTGACTGATTTTGTCCAAGTTAATTCCTGCCCCATCATCTTCAATGGTAATAATGGTTTTTGTTCCTCGGTTGACGGCACTTAATTTGATGTTCCCCATGGTGGCTTTTCCTTTTTCTTGACGAGTTTGGGGAGATTCTATTCCATGATCAAAGGCGTTGCGAATTAAATGTACCATAGGTGCATTTAGGGATTCAATAAAAGTGCGATCGAGCAGGGTGTTTTTTCCTTCAATGGAGAGGTTTACTTGTTTATGATATTGAATACTTAAGTCTCGCATCAAACGGGGAAAGCCTTTAACTAAGTCGCTGAAAGGGCGCATTTGAATTTGAGTTACATTTTTTTGCAGCGATCGCATCGTTTGATTTAGTTCTTGCATGCCTCGGTTTACTTCCAGCAGTTCCAAGTTAATATCAGTTCCCACCTCTTTTAACTGTACAATCGTCTCTATTTGCCCCTGAGAAATCAAATGAACATCAGTGTATCTGTCCATTTCTAAAGCGTCAAACTGTTCATTTAAAGGACTACTGGGAAGGTTTTTTGAGGCAATACCAACCCCTTGGGCAACGGTAATTAAATCTGCGATGGAAGTGCGATCGTACCAATCACGCAAAAGGCGATTAGAATCTTCTAATTTACTCATCCGTTGATTCATCAATTCCACAAAGTTTTTTAATTGCTCTAAATGGGAATTGACCCGATTTCGCTCTAAAATTAACTTGCCAAATAAATTATTTAACTGCTCAATCTGTTCTGTGGAAATTCTGACAGTTTGACGGCTAGAAGTTTTGGAAATAGTGGGCTTTGCTTGATTAACAACGGGGGTATTAATTTCTTCAGGTGTTTCACTAATTGCCTCAGATAAAGCGTTTTCCAATAAGGCTAATTCTTCTTCGGGTATTAACAACTCCTCAGTATCTTCTCGGTTGTCATTCGTTACCAACTCTTCCTCCAAGGATATTTCCTCAGAAGTTAAGTTATCGAGGGCATCACTCAGAGAAGATAAATCATTTTCATCGAATGTTTCTTCTGGAGAAAATAAGTTTGCTGTGGTAACGGTATCAAGGGCATCCGTCAAGGAGGATAAATCATCTTCATCCCAACTAACTAAATCTTCCTCTGGGGGCATAAAAGAGACATCTAAGCTAGAAGGTAATTTATCTAAACTACCACGCATAACTAAAGCAAGAGTGCGTCGCCAAGACTTTATTGCTTCATCACAAAGAGTTTTAATATTTTCCGTTTCAATAATTTCAGCTTGTTGTTGAATAGATTGACAAAGCTCTATAACTGAGTTTAATTCCGCTAACTGAGCACAGAAGGATAGTTGTTCACAGGTGGATTGCAAAGCAAATTTTAATTCCTCGACCGATAAATTTTCCATCGACTGAGCAAAATTATCAATAATAGCCTGCGCCCCTTCCTCAAACATCAAAGAAGCCGAATCAACCTGTTCATTTTGAGTAAACAAAAAATCCTCATCTTCTGGAGTAAGTTCTCCTAAATATTCTTGTAAGCCCGTGAAAATAATCTCCAAATCTCGACTTAAATTTTCGTCTATCTCTAATCCATGACGATGCAAATCACTGATGTGACGCATTTGATCTACGCCTTGTAATAATAAAGTTTCGATCGCAACATCAATATTAGTCGAGTAATAATGTACCCGTAAAATTTTCAAAAAATCTTCTAAACGATGGGCAACTTCACTTAAAGTCATAAATCCCATCATCCCCGCTCCCCCTTTCACTGAGTGGGCCGCCCTTAACGCTAAGTCTATTTTTTCCGTTTCCGCAACAGTAGAACTAATATGCAATAAAGCAGATTCAATACTATCAAAACACTCCTCGGCTTCATCGAGGAAATTCATTTTTATTTGTTCTTGATCCATTTTTTTATTGATTTATTTAGTTTTTTCGTATGTGAGGGTAAGTGCGGGCAGCGTAGTTGTGCCTTTGGCATCGCACTGGAATGGCAATTTCATTTTAAAATCGGAAGTATAATTAATTTATGTAACTTATTTTAAGAACATTTTATCGAGAGAGTGAACTAAGATAAAAATATCAAATTTTAGGAGGAAAAACCAATGACAAAATTGCAAATTAAAGAAAAAATTAATAACTATTTAGATAAATTACTACCTCCAAATTAGAAGAAATAGCTAGTTATATTGAAAATAATTATTCAACAGAAAAATTGACCTATCAATCAAAAAAACAACCATCGTCGTCATTGGGGAAAAAATTAAGGGCAATTAGAGTAAAAATTATCGCTGAAGGAGAACCTTTATTAACTGCTGAACAGGTGGAAATAGAAAAAAAAGAGACAAGGAGAATGCTGGCAAAGTTAATCCAATAATTATGAAAAAGACCTTTATTGACTCAGGGGTATTAATTTTTGCCGCTAGGGGCGAAGGAAAATTAGCAGAAAAAGCCCTATCAGTATTAGAAGATTCAGAAAGAGAGTTCGCTTCTAGTATTTTTATTCAATTAGAAATATTACCCAAGGCTATTTATAATAAAAAACAAGCTGAAATAGAATTTTATCAAACTTATTTTGAAGCAGTATTTTATTGGGCTACAGACTTAGAAAATATAATAAAAAAAGCATTAGAGGAAGCTAGTAATTATGGTACAGAGCAATGGATTCTTTACATATTGCATCAGCTAAGTTACTTCAAGTTGATGAATTTATCACTAATGAAAAAACAAATAAATCCATTCATCGTAGCCAAAGCATTAACATTATCTCCTTTTATGATTTATAACATTGTTCACGCACTCCTAATTCCTAATAAAAATAATCGAAGATTCTATATCTAACTCAATTAATGACGGTATTTTCCTCGCTGACTTTAAACTGCTCTACCGCCGACTCTAACTGTTGAGCAATTTGTGATGTGGCTTGGATTGACTCCACAATTTTTTGTGAATAGTCTAATCTTTCCTCTGACTGGTTGGCTATTTGTTCCATTAATTCTTGTACGGTTTGGGATGTTTGAGCCTGAGAGACAGTGGATTGAGAAATACTTTGCATTAACTGGTTAATATTACGAGAGCGAGTTAAAACTTGTTCTAATTGTTGTTTTGTTGCTTCTACTACTTGGGTTGTACTTACTACTTGGGTTGTACCAGACTCCATTGCATTGGTTACTTCTTGGGTTTCTCTTTGAATTTCTGTTACGATTTTAGCAATTTCCTTGGTTGCTGAGGCAGATTGCTCCGCTAATGCCCCAACTTGTTCCGCTACCACCGTAAAACCTTGCCCTTGTTCTCCTGCTCGACTCGCTTCCACACTGGCGTTAATGGCAAGAAGGTTTGTTTTTAAAGCAATTTCTTCAATTAAAGACACCACCTGAGAAATTTTTTGAGAAGATTCCCCCAAGCGTTTCATTTTTTTTGCAGTTTCTCCTACAGTATTTCTGAGACTAACAATAGTATCTACCGTTGCATCCATACCTTTGGAACTTTCTTCGGTGGCAGAATAAGCATCATCTGCAAGGGTGGCGGCTTGGTTCGCACTTTGTGCAATTTTGGCGATAGTTTCTGACATATTTTTTACTGATACTAATGTATCCATAGTTTTATAGTTTTCTTCGATCGCCTCTTTAGTCAATTCTTTGATGGATTGTTCATCTTTTTCTAAAGCGGAAATTACTTGTTTACTAGATTTTTGTACTTGAGAAGCAATATCTTGTAAACTATCGAGAATAGCATTACACAAATCGGCGACGGTACTCATTTCCATCGAACTTAAACTTGCTCTCACCGTTAAATCTCCATCTACTGCATCTTGTAAGTCTTCTAGTAGTTGGTAAATCCCCATTTCTAGTTTTTCTTTTTCTTCTATTTGTTGATTGGCGATCGCTTCTTGTTCTTGAATAAGTTGTTTTACCCGTTTTACTAAACCATTAAAATTATAAGCAAGAATACGATTTTCTTCTGTTCCTTCTAAAGTTGCCTCAACTTCTAAATCTCCTTGTGCTACCTCTTTCGCTTTATTAGTTAAATTGATTAGAGGTTCAGAAAAGTTTTGTGCTAAAAGAATAATACTAGCAATGGCAAGAATGGCTAAGAAAAAAGTAAGAGAACCAAAAATAAAAGCTAATTGATTTCCCTCTCGATAAATCTCACTTTGATCAACAGAAATTACTCCTAAAAAATTAGTTTCAGGAATAGGCAACATTTTAAAAAATCGTCCATTCAACTGAAAAGTTAGCACCGTCAAATCTTGTGCTTTTCTTAGTTCTCTTAAATCTACATTTGATAAATTTGGTATTTGGTTTAATTGATTTTGTAATTCAAGGAGATTATTATTCGACTGATTTTCTAACATGATTTTGCCCACCTGAGCGACAACCTCACCCCCAACAATTTCTTCCTTCGGTATATTAAAAGTCTCTGGTGCGATCGAATTTAATACATTTCCTGTTTGACCATCAATAATCTGCAATACTGTTGTACCTACAATTTCTCTATTTAAAAAATTAGTCAAAGTTTGTTGTAAAGTTTGTGTTGGTACACTAATCTTAGCAACTCCTAACACTGCCCCATTGTTCGATTCATTTAAGGTGCTTACCGTCTCAACCACAACGGTGTTGGTTGACTCATCTAATACCGAATCAAGAATTTTTTCCCCCTCTTTACTACCTATCTGCCACCATTGCTCATCACTTTGCACAAAATCACTAGGAGTGGAACTATAAGCAACATTAAAGCCATTGGGGTCAGTAATAATAATTTCTGAGATACCCCGACTTTGAGATAATCCTTTAAGATAATTATTAAGAGTTACATTCGGTGTCAATAACTTATTTTGAGCAAAATTACTTTCTAACTGAGGAATAGACTGTTGCAATAATCCTTGAGATTCAACAATTTGGCTACTATCTTCTATTGCCTGAATAATCAAGGGATTTGTCTGTAATTCTTCTCTTAGCTTTAAGGCATTTTGAAAATATCCTCCCGTTATCTCCTCACCTAAAATAGCAATTTCTTCTAGGCGATTTAACTCATCTCTTTCTGCTCTGTAGCTCGTGATATTTACAGTTATAGAAGTAGCAACAATTAAAGGAATTAAAGTAGTGGGTAAGATTGTCGTTAATAGTCTTTGTCTAAAAGTTCCCCCCTTTTTGATAATATCTTCACCCTCTGGCTTATTTTGCCCTGAAGGTTGCAGGAAAGAAATATCTTCTTTTTCTGAAGATTCGTTTTGTAGGGGAAAAGTAGAATTGGGACTAATCATTTTTTTATGTATGAATTTTAACTAAATATAAGAGTTTTAAATCAATATTAAAAACTTTTCTTAACTATCTTAACTAAATCTAAAACTACTAAAGTTTGATTTTGCTCAATAATCCAGCCATTAATATATTCTTCTAGGCTTTTTTCTGAAGATGATAAGGTAGAAAAATCCTTTTTAATTGGTTTTTGCTCGGTTCTAGTGATACCCTCTATCTTATGCACCGCTAAACCAATCCATAATTCAGAAGAATGAGAACTATTATCAGGAATAAAAGGAGCGGCATTAATGATAATCAAATTGTATTCTCGTGCATAACCAGAAATCGGCTTTAAATTAACTAACAAAGGCAAATCAATTACGAAAAAAACTCGATCGCGTGAATTAATTACTCCCATAATAAAAGGAGACATTTTCGGTACAGGAGTAATTTTATCTCTATCAATTAGTAGTGATTCTCTGACATCATCAATAGAAATTAAAGCAGTAATACCAGCATCTAACTGAAATCTTAAGTAGCGATCGCCTTTTAGGTCTTTATTTTCAAATAGTTGCGGTAATAATTGTTCTAACTTAGAAGAGATGGAAATAGATTCAGACATATCATATAGTGTATGGATTTCAAAAGGGCAAAGGTCAATAGTTGATAATTAATAACTCCTAACCCCTAACCCCTAACTCGTCTTCCCTAACACCCCAATCTTCCAATCAAAGAAAAGACTTAAGAATCAATAGCCGATTTCACCGCATTGACTAAATCATCTTTCGTGCAGGGTTTTACAACATAAGCCTTAACCCCTTGCTTTGTTGCCCACATTTTATCTACATCTCTATTTTTTGCCGTACAAGCTACCACTGGAATCGTTGCTGTATTAGGATTTTTCCTTAATTGACGACATAAATCCAATCCTCCCATCTCTGGCATCATCCAATCTGTTACGATTATGTCTGGTTTATTATTATCAACCATTTCAAGAGCTTCTTTTCCATTATTAGCCGTTGTTACATCGTAACCTGCTTCTGTCAGGTATTGATTCAATAAATCTAGTTCGGCTTTCATATCATCAACTAATAATACTTTACTCATATTTAATTTGATTAAATTTTGATTTATATAGAATAAATTTACACCATTAACCCTAGGTTAAACTTGTGTTTCATATAATATTTTAGGTAATGTCAGGGTTATTCTCATAAGTAATAAGTAACTGATGTTACGCAAAAATAAAATACATGATTGGTTTTAGGTGTCAGGTGTCGGGTGTCAGGTTAAAGAGTTGACAAGAAATAGATGTGATGTTTATTGATTTTCTTGTTTGTAATATGAGTTACTAATGAGTCAATATTCAAAAAATCAAACCTGAAACCTACCAGTTAGGAGACATTCTTATCTCGAACTGAGGTGATTTTAAAAAGTATTATAATTTTTTGGAATTAAGTAATTATAATTAACTATTTTTTTTCTTTTTTTGCCTATTTATATATGATAGGATATTACCCTAGAAAAACTATTCTGTTACGATGCAGAAATTGCATTAAAACCAGATTTTATCCACAAAAAAATAAGTATAATCAGCTACATTTTAGCCAAAAAATTATGGTGGTTTCCTCACAATTAAATCCCTCTCAATATGAAGAAAAAACTCAAGCAATTGCCGAAGAGTTAATCATTGCAACCAGACAGAAAGGTAATATTTTCAGTCGTCTCAAAGAACAAATGCAGTTTGATGATAAGCTGATGAATTGGACGATGAGTAACCCCGGTTTAAGGGTGCAACTATTCCGTTTTATCGATGCCTTACCTGCGTTACAGAGTAAAGGGGAAGTTATGCGTCATCTGCAACAGTATTTGACGGCGGAAGAGGTGGAATTGCCCAATGAGTTAAAGGGTTTATTGAATTTTACCGAACCAAATTCCCCTCCTGCTCAACTTGCCGCATCTACTGTCACTAAAGCGGTGGAAACTCTCGCCTATAAATACATTTCTGGGGAAACCATCAAGGAAGTAATTAAGGCTGTAGAAAAGATGCGTAAAGAGAAAATGGGCTTTACCATCGACTTGTTAGGAGAAGCTGTGATTACGGAAGGAGAAGCAGAGTCATATTTGCAAAGCTATCTGGATTTAATTACCGAATTAGGCACTCAGGCTCAAAAATGGGCAACAGTTCCCGAAATTGATACCGCAGACGGGGAAAATCTCCCTAAAGTGCAAGTTTCTGTCAAGTTAACGGCTTTTTACTCCCAATTTGACCCCGTTGATCCTGAAGGTGGTAAAATAAAAGTGTGCGATCGCATCCGTACTTTATTGAGACACGCTCAAGAATATGGGGCTGCGGTGCATTTTGACATGGAGCAGTATAATTATAAAGATGTCACCATCGCCATTTTGCAAGAGTTGTTGATGGAAGATGAATTTCGCACTCGCACGGATATTGGGGTGACGATTCAGGGATATTTAAGGGATTCTGAAAATGATTTGAGAAAGTGGATTGATTGGGCGAAAAGACGGGGTAATCCTATTACTGTTAGGTTAGTAAAAGGGGCATATTGGGATCAAGAAACCATCAAATCTCGTCAAAATCATTGGCATCAACCCGTATTTAATCAAAAACCTGAAACAGATATTAACTATGAAAATTTAACTCGTCTTCTCCTCGAAAATCATCAATATCTCTACGGTGCGATCGCATCTCATAATGTCAGAACTCAAGCAAATGCGATCGCCATTGCGGAAAGTTTAGGGATTCCGAAACGCAGATTTGAGTGTCAGATACTCTATGGCATGGGAGAGAGTTTAGCTAAGGCGATTGTGAAAAAAGGCTATAGAGTACGAGTATATGCCCCCTATGGTAAGTTATTACCCGGTATGGCTTATTTAATCCGCCGTTTACTGGAAAATACCGCTAATAGCTCGTTTTTAAGGCAAAATTCGGAGGAAAAGCCCATCACAGAATTAATCGCACCTCCTCAAGTTGTGGAAGAATCCCCCCCAACCCCCCTTAATAAGGGGGGAGAAAGTCTGGATAATCTTAATAAGGGGGGAGAAAGTCTGGATGTGATGCCGATAACGAAGGATAAAGATTTTAACCCTGCACCGGATACGGATTATGGTAGGGAAGAAAACCTGAGTAAAGCCCGACAAGCCTTAACAAAAGTTCATAATCAGCTCGGAAAAACCTATTTACCCCTAATTAACGGCGAATATGTGGAAACGGAAAGCTATATCAACTCGGTTAACCCTTCTCACCCCACAGAAGTTGTCGGTAAAATTGGCTTGATTTCCCTCTCTCAAGCAGATGAGGCGATGGAGTCGGCAAAAGAGGCTTTCAAGACTTGGAGTAAAACTCCTGTCAAGGAAAGGGCGAATATTTTACGCAAGGCAGGTGACATCATGGAAACTCGTCGCCATGAATTAATTGCGTGGATGTGCTATGAAGTTGGTAAAATCATTAAAGAAGGTGATCCAGAAGTCTCCGAAGCTATTGATTTTTGCCGTTATTATGCCACAGAGATGGAAAGGCTCGATCGAGGCTATAATTATGATGTAGCAGGAGAAACCGATCGCTATTTCTATCAACCAAAAGGTATTGCCTTAATTGTCTCCCCTTGGAATTTCCCCTTTGCCATCGCTACGGGGATGACGGTAGCGGCGTTGGTAGCGGGAAATTGTGCCTTACTTAAACCAGCGGCAACTAGCACGGTAATTGGGGCGAAAATAGCGGAAATTTTGGTAGAAGCGGGGATTCCTAAAGGAGTTTTCCAGTATATACCGGGTAAAGGTTCGGTTGTCGGAGATTATCTGGTTAAACATCCTGATATTCATGTTATCGCTTTTACAGGTTCAAGGGAAGTGGGTTGTAAAATTTATGCCGATGCGGCGATATTGCAACCAAAACAAAAGCATCTTAAGCGTGTCATTGCGGAAATGGGGGGCAAGAATGCCATTATTATCGATGAAAGTGCGGATTTGGATCAAGCAGTAGCCGGGGTTGTGCAGTCTGCCTTTGGTTTCAGTGGGCAAAAATGTTCTGCTTGTTCACGGGTAATCGTGCTAAACTCTGTTTATGATAGCTTTGTGGAACGTTTAACCGAAGCCGTCAAATCCATTAACGTGGGGGATGCAAAAAATCCTAGTACAAAAGTAGGACCTGTTATCGATGCTACAGCCCAAGCTCGTATTTTAGAATACATTGAACAAGGGAAGAAAGAAGGTAATTTAGCCATTCAAGTGCCTACTCCTGAAACGGGTTATTTTGTCCCTCCCACTGTTTTCACTGATATTTCTGAAGATGCGGTAATTGCCCAAGAGGAGATATTTGGACCTGTTTTAGCGGTAATTCGGGCAGAAAACTTTGATAATGCCCTCAACATAGCCAATGGTACAGATTACGCTCTCACAGGGGGTTTATACTCTCGCACTCCAGCCCATATCGATAAGGCTAGTAAAGAGTTTGAGGTGGGTAATTTATATATTAACCGAGGCATCACAGGTGCGATCGTCGCTCGTCAACCTTTTGGTGGTTTTAAACTATCTGGGGTAGGCTCAAAAGCAGGAGGAGCAGATTATTTGTTACAATTTTTAGACCCCCGTGTGGTGACTGAAAACATCCAGAGACAAGGCTTTGCACCTATTGAAGGTGCGAATAATTAGGGTATTAGGGTATTGGGGTGTTGGGGAGACACTAATTCTTCATTATCAACTATTTACTTTTACCTTTTGCCCTTTTAACTTTGCCCATTGCCTTTTTCTTCATTTTTAATATGTTAACTTTAACTCCGAACTCCGAACTCCGAACTCCGAACCCTTATTATCGAGTTAGTATCGCTCCAATGATGGACTATACTGATAGACATTTTCGTTATGTAATGCGTGTCTTGACTAAACATACCTTACTTTATACGGAAATGATTACGACTCAAGCCATAATACACGGCGATCGCACTAAATTATTAGATTTTTCCCCTGAAGAAAAACCCGTTGCCTTACAACTAGGGGGAGATAACCCTCAACAACTGGCAGAATGTGCCAAAATCGGGGCAGATTGGGGTTATGATGAAATTAATCTTAATGTGGGGTGTCCTAGTTCAAGAGTTCAAAACGGCAATTTTGGGGCTTGTTTAATGGCTCAACCTGATACCGTTGCCCGTTGTGTTGAGGCAATGAATAAAGCAATTAATATTCCTGTGACAGTAAAACATCGTATTGGTATTGATAATCAAGACTCCTATGAGGATTTATTGAATTTTATTAAAATAGTTAGTAGTACAGGATGCGATCGCTTCATAATTCACGCCCGAAAAGCATGGTTACAGGGATTAAGTCCGAAAGAAAATCGAGAAATTCCCCCTTTACGTTATGAGGATATATATCAAATTAAGCAAGATTTGCCTCATTTAACAATAGAGATTAATGGTGGAATTAAGACCATTGAAGCCACGAAACAACACTTAACAAAAGTTGATGGGGTAATGATTGGAAGAGCCGCTTATGATAACCCTTATCTATTTGCATCTATAGATCAAGAAATTTACGGAAGTTCACAACCAATCAAAACCAGAGAGGAAATTATTGAATCTCTTTATCCTTATATTGACTTATGGACATCTCGCAACCTAAAATTAAATACTATCATGAGGCATACGTTGCAAATTTTTGCAGGACAACCCGGCAGTAAAATCTGGAAACGGCACTTATCAGAGAAAGGAAACAGTAGAGATGCAGGATCTCAAGTGGTACGTCAAGGTTTACAATTAAGAAAAGAGAGTTGTTATTCCCTAAGCTAATTTTGAGATTGGGTATATAGATAGATTAATTGTATATGAAAGTGATTCAAGACCCTCGCAGAAAGAAAGACTTAAGAAAATTATTACAAAAGTTGGGCTTACAAGATGTATCTTCAGTTAACTGGCACTTATTAGATTTAGCTTTAACCCATCCTAGTATCTCTCCTAAAGATAACTATGAACAATTAGAATTTGTTGGTGATGCTGTCATTCGTTTATCCTGTGCAGAATTATTGTTAGAAACTTATCCTGATTTGCCTGTAGGGGATTTTGCCGCTATTCGTTCTATATTAGTGAGCGATCGCTTTTTAGCTGAAATTGCCGAGCAGTACGGCTTAGAAATGTATTTATTGGCTTCTGGAGGGGTAAGAAATGATAAATGGGGTAAGCCTTCTCGTTTAGCAGACTGTTTTGAAGCTGTGCTGGGGGCTTTATATGAAAGCACTAAGGATATGAGTTTAATTCGACCTTGGTTAGATCCCATTTTACAAGAAAAAGCAATTCAAGTACAAGCTGATCCTGCTAGGGAAAATTATAAAGATGCCTTACAAGAATGGACTCAAGGAAAATATAAAATTCTTCCCATTTATAAAGTTAGACAAAGTGAATCTTTTGCCAAGGAAAATGAACGTTTCATTGCGGAGGTTTGGTTACAAGACAAACTTTTAGGCACTGGTAAGGGAGGAACAAAAAAGGCATCTCAACAGGCGGCGGCAAAACAGGCTTATGATTCAATCATGGCAAATGAATTGATTACAAATTAACCTGAGTTCAGGATCAATTTTCATCTATGAGTGATAGCGAAAAGGGCAAAGTTAAAAGGGCAAGGGGCAAAGGTAATAAACCATTAGTAATTAGTAACTGACGTTATCTGATATTCTTAAACCAAGCTCAGATTAGTTAACTATCAAATTACCAAGGATTCCCAATCATCGTGAAAGGAGCCCAATAGAAAGGATGAGAGAAATTTTCCCTCTGACGAGAATTTTCTGGTAAACCCTCCAAAGAAACAGAGAGATTAGGCGTAACTATAGAATTACCATCCTCTGTTTTATACACTTTCCCCCGTAAAAGATTTAATTGAGCTTGTCTTAAAGCCTCCGCTTTGATGGGTGCTGATTTCAACTGACTATAAAAATCTGTCATCAATGCAAGAGTACCAGTATCGCTCACTTGCCAAACACTGCCCATTGCTGTTTTTACCCCCGCTTGTACTGCCAACCCTGCAAAGCCTAATTCCGCTATTTCATTACCAAAAGCAGTTTCACAGGCACTTAATACCATTAACTCTACTAGAGGATCATTTAAACCTAATTGACGCACTTCTTCTAAGTTTAAACGACTATTATGCAATTGAATAAAACTATTTTCCGTCTCAGTATGGTTAAACTCTCCATGAGTGCCAAAATGTACTATACCATAGGGTTGACGACTTAAATTATTTTTGATTTGTTCTAGGGTAAAGTTTTCATTGATATAGTTTTGGGAATCTGTAATATTTTCTCCTGTCCAAACTTTTCTGATAGTTGGTAATTCCAAAGACACCGCAGGTAATGGTGTCACATTAGGGTAAGAAAAATCGGAAGCCCCCATAGCTAATAAACTTAAATCTTGAATGGGGCGAAAACGATTATCATTTAGATTTAAACTAGGTGCTAAACCGCTACTATATTTTTCCACTAAAAACTCTTGACTATCTTGATCATAAAGAGCCGCTAAAGGAGTAAAACGAATCTCGGCAGGAAGAATAAATAATAAGTTAGAAATTTCTCGCTCTTGTAATTGTTTTTCAATGGGTTTCACTAACCAATTATATAAATCACTAGCATAGGGTTTGTAGCTATCATTCAAATCAAAAGGATTCGCTACACTTGACCATAAATCTGTTGCGGTTTGGGTGATTTGTTGGCGAGTTACTGGTAAAACCATACGAATGGGATTACCCTCATTAGTAATAACTAAAATATCTAAAATGTCGTCAGGAGAAGAAGGAGGTGCGATATTTGGTTGTACTTTATTGGAGTCAATTTCAACTTGACTATATTCATTGGTGTTATTGATTTCTCGACGAGCAAAATCCTCATCAAAGTCTGATGGCTGATAGCCTTTAGGGGTAAAACTTACATAGACAATGGCAGGTTTTTCTCCCACTTCTTTTTCAAGGTTGAGTAAAATTGTTCTCGCCTGACTAATGGTTACAATGGGTGCATCTTGGGGCAGTAAAGCAATATTTTGAACAATATCTTCATTGGGACGTATTATGGCGTTATCCGGATTGCTGAGGGGGAAGCGTCTTTCTGTTTCTAAAGGAGGCTCTACAGGTGGTTCTATGGGAGGCTCTACAGGTGGCTCTACAGGTGGTTCTACAGGTGGTTCTACAGGTGGTTCTACAGGTGGTTCTACAGGTGGTTCTACGGGAGGCTCTATGGGAGTTTCGGGTAATAAATTAACAGTAATATTTCCTTCTGTGACTGTGTTAAAATACTCACCTTCAACAATACTGAATTGTGTATTACTAATAAGACCTTCTGTGCCGTTATCTTCTGAGTTGCCAACGATAAAGGGTAAACGAGAATCACTGGTTTGTCCTTCTTCGATACCATTAGGGAATAAATCGACTAGAATTGAACCTCCCCCATCTTCGCCCGTGCTATCAATGCTGATATTTGTTTCTCCAATGGTGTTCAACACTCTTAATTTGCCAGTAGTTGAAATATTTATATTACCACCCGTTCCATTTTGGCTACTACCATTAATTGTATTTACCTCAATATCCTCGATCGCACTTAAGTTGATGTCACCACCGTTACCACTATTTCCTTGACTTGTTTCTGAGTTAATTCTGGTACTACTATTTATATTTCCTGCTGTGATTGATAGAGCATTAAGAGTAATATTTCCACCGTTACCTGCGATCGCATCTAGGTTGGAAGTTGCAGAAGTGGAGGTATCAACATTACCCGTAATATTCAGGTTGCCGATAGTATCAATAGTAATATTTCCCCCATTACCCGTTAATGCCTGAGCATTAATTGCTTCAGAAGAAGAACCAGCACTTATGTTATTAAATACATTAATATCTCCTCGACTTTCGATAACAATATTTCCTCCCCCTCCTACAGCCGCAGAAAACAACTCACCATTGACAGTAATATTGTTAATATTAGGACTCTCAGAAGAAGTATTATCGAGGGTGATTAATCCCCCCATTCCCCTTTCCCCAAACTCACAGCCATTATCACAAAAATATCCTGAGTTAGTAAAAATAGAAACTCCGAGATTGATTTCTCCCAAAGCATTAACCGTAACATCTCCCCCATTGCCACTACTAATTAACCCCACGTTATCACCAACTTCACTAATTTCTGACTCTAAAGCAAAAGAAGTCGTTTCAATTAAACCAATATTGTCACTATTAAAATTGATATTTCCCTCAGCTTGAACATTAACACTTCCCCCATTAGAAGCAGTAACATCAAAAGGTGCTAATGCCCTGGAAGAAGCCAAAATATTTAGAGTATCTGATGATGAACTAACAGTAATATCATTACCTGCAATTATAGAAATATCTCCAGCATTTCCCGTTTCCGCACTACCAAAACTAGAACCAGAAAAAGAGCGAGAATCAATGTTTCCCAATATTTGAATATTTCCCCCTGCTTGTAAGCTAATATTGCCACCATCACCACTAATGACATCTTCTACCCCCAAACTGCCACAACTTTCTCCTCCTGCACAAGAGCGAGAGATAATGCTACCTGTACTTAAATTACCCTGAGTTTGAATATCAACTGTGCCACCTTCAGCACTGGTATCAAAACCATCAGAAAAAGATAATATACTACCAACATTAATATCTCCAACGCCACTTAAGGTAATATTCCCACCTTGTTGACCAGTATTACTATTGGCTTCAATGTTACCTGTGTTAATACTGCTCGAAGAGTTAAGGTTAATATCACCCACAGAGGGAGCAACAGATTGCTCTAAACTAGCAGAAGTATTAATATTACCCGTCGTGATACTAGCGGCATTAATATCTAAATCTAATCCGGGGGTTGATATATTACCACTGAAAAATTCTCCTTGAGCCTCAAAGTCAATATTACTGCCCGTTACCAAAATTTCACTATTAAGAATTTGGTTGCCTAAACTTCCCACAAAACCACCAGTAAAATTAGTCGTATTGGCTGTAATGGTCAAATTATTTAGAGGTTGAGTGCCTCCTATTTCCCCACTAACAAAAATATTACTATTAAGGGCATTAAAACTTAGATTCTGAGTGCCATCGATATTGCCAAAAATATTTATATCTGCACTTTCTGTCTCGTTGGTAGTGCTTAGTAAAACATTATTTCCTAAAATGACATTGTCATTGATAATGATAGGATTAGCTAGGGTGATAATGTCAGCGTTAAGAGTTGTGGTTGAACCATCCCCGTTAATTGTAATGGAAGCGTTATCGTTGCCGTTAATGGGTGCGTTGACAAATATATCAGTACCTTCTAGTGTTATGGGGTCATTTACTGTTAAAGGTTCATTAATTGCGATCGCTTTATCTACATCATTGCTTACAGTGACACGACTAAAACCATTAACACTATTAAGATTTGTTACAATTACTTGACTATTTTCTCTACTACCAAAAGAAAAACCAGTATTATTAGTTTGTAAAAATAATTGACCATCATTACCTGCAAAAGAGTTTAATTCAGGAAAACTAATGGCAGTGAAACCCCGTAAGGTTAGATTTCCTGATACCGAAGCGGTGTTATTAAAATTAAGACTTCCTTGGGTGCTAACTAAGATGATGTTATTGGTAATATCAAGATTGTCATTATAAGTCTGATTGCCCGTAGCAGTAACATTCGCATTTAATCGGGTTAAGCCTTGACTATCAGTAATTAAACTATTGCTATTAAATTGATTAAGTTGGGCTTCTTCCAACACATTGAGAGTAACTTCTCCTAAAGGTTGAATATTTCCTACTGCTTGATTAAAAATAAGGTTATTACTGTTAACCGTTAAATTATTATTTTCTCCTTCTTGACTATTAAGGGTTTGATTGAAAGAAATATTACCTCCCTTCAGAATAGAGTTATCTTGCAATGTCACGACACCATTAAATACTTGCTCTCCTGTAGTAACGATGCTATCACCATTACCACCGATATTAATATTTGTTGGTACATTATTGGTGGTTAAACTCGCTAAACCTGCAATATTTCCCAAAGTATCATTGCCAATACCATCACCTAAATTAATAATTGCCCCTGCATTGACTGTTACTGCTTGAGGAGTTGCCCTTTCTCTGTTTTGAATATCACTTAAGAAGACGGTAAAGACTTCAGGGGGAATCGTTGTGCCTGTTAGCTGGAGAGTGAAGTTAAAAGAGTCAACACCGCCGTTAAAATTGATGTTTTGCCCTGTGAAAGTTACACTATCATCGAGAAAAACTGAACCATTAAAAGTTTGATTTCCAGTAGTTGTAATATTAGAACTCATTAAAGGTGCTAATTCAGGATCAGGCGGTAAAGGAAAACCAAGGGCGGAAAAGTTACTTAGGGCTAGATTTCCTTCAACAGTGAGGGATTGTCCTTGAATTTGACCCACAACGAGGGTATTTTCTGCATTTATGATAATATCTGCCCCTGCCCCTGCAACGAAAGGAGGTAGATTGCCGATAATTACTCCTGTTACAATTTCTTCCCCTGTGATATTGATAGCGCCAGATTGCAATGCCCCTGCGGTGAATAATCCACCAGCTAAAACATGACCATTATTACTATTGAGAGAAATATTACCACTATTGAGGGTAAAGGCATTACCAAATTGTTTGCCTGTTTCTGTTAAACCTTCTATATCTATATCTCCCCCTGCATTAATGCTGATATTACCACTGGTGTTGGGTAAAGCGGTGCTAATAGCAAGGGGTATATCGTTAATATTGCCATCTCCTTCGATATTGACATAACCTAAAGCATTGACGGTGAAAGAAATAGGAGTGGAGGAATTGCTATCTACTTGAGTGGGTAGGATTATATCGATGTTATTTCCTTCTAAGATGGTGTTTTGAAACAAGAAGGCATTGGCAATGACGTTGGGGTTAGCGCTGGAAGTGGAGAAAAGTTGATTACCCAAGGTGCGAATACTCACAGCAGAGTCTGGTAAACCATTTAAGTTGATATTGAGAAATGTATTTAAAGCTCTGCTTTGTAAGTTATTTAATCCAATATTACCACCGATGCGATCGCTTCCTATACCATCTCCATAATTAAGATTATTGGTTGCTCTTACATTTAGGTTAACAGGTGTTTCTGAAGAATCGATGGAGGAATTAAAAGCAATATTATCCCCTGTAATAGTAGTGTTTCTGGTTAATATTACTGGATCATTATAAGTTTGATTACCTGTTGTAGTGATGAAAGATGTATCAATTTGAGTAACACCATTGCTATCAGTAAGAAGACTTTGAGCTTGAATAGCTGTATTAAGAATATTCGTGTTAGCAATTCTTAAATCTAAATCCCCCAAAAGATTAATGCTTCCCAAATCATTAGATAAAGTTAAGTCATTAATATCTGTGAGAATAACGTTATTGCCACTGCGTAAATTAACCGTCTGAAAGTCGTTATTAACTGAATCGAAAATAATATCATTATTGTTAGGATTAAGCGCAGTTAAACCACTAACATTTATCCCTCCACTATCACTTAAATTACCATTGGTGTTTAAAGTTAAATTACCACTAACTAAAGAATTACCAACATTTAAAGTGTTAACATCTCTGATACTGACATTATTTCCTTGCTCAATACTTACCGCCCCGACAAAATTATTATTCTGATTGAGGGTAATATCACCTTGAGAAGTAGCATTGAGTAAAGTATTACCAGCAACGTTAATGGCATCAGTTTGAATGATAGCGGGGAGAGTTGCAGTTACGGGAACAACTTCAGGGGCAGTGGTTGTTATACTCAAATTATTACCAAAATTCCCCGCTAAATTAATAACTTGCCCTCCTGTTATGGGTGAATCATTAAAAGCAAGGTTTCCTGTGGGAAATTCGCTAATTACCGTTAAATTACCTGTAATGTCTGTACTTATTTCTGCATTTAGCAACAATTCAGAAACATTAACAATTCCTAATTGACGAATAAAAATATTTCCATCTCCATCAATATCGACTATATTTCTTGCTTCACTATTAATGATGTTATCTGCATTGGTTAAATTATCCAAAGATGGGTTAATAATGGTTTCCCCTGCTACCTGCACTTTCCCTGTGAGAGTTTGGGTTACTTCTCCTGCGGAGTTAAGGGTAAAGTTACCACCAATTAAAACTTCATCTAAAACTGTGCCACTAGGATTAAAGTTATTTATATTGACATCAGCTAAATTGGGATCGCTGGTAGTAATACTGGTATTACCTGAAACACTGATACTGCTTTCCGATATTTGGGTTAGGGTATTACCTATTAAAATATCAAGATTTCCACTGATGATTTGATTAGAGAGGATTAAATCATTAACATCAATTACCGTAAGATTATTGGCAATACTGGTTTCTAAAACGTTAAAGTCATTTTCCGTACCTATTAAGGAAATATTCGCAGGAATGGAAAATTCCCCTGAAGGTATAATTGCCCCAATAGTAGAGAATCCTTGGGCAGTAATTTGAGATTGACTATCTTGTAAAATATCTCCATTAGAGAGGAGTTGAAGATTATTTGCTGATTGAATGAAACTGGCTTCCTTGATGTCGATTCCCTGATTGTCGTTATTAGGAATATTGGTATTTCCTAGAATATTAATTGAACCTGTAGCGTTAGTTGTGATGTTAGTAGTTTGTCCTGAAGGGGTTAAAGATGAACCAATACTAACACCATCTCTACTATTGGAATTTCCTACGAGGTTAATATCTCCATTTCCATTTGTGGTAATTAGTGTATTTTCTGAACCACCTATTTCTAATCCAAATCCTACTCCATTGTTAGCTGCGCCTTCTAGGGTGACGAAACCATTGCCTAAAGTGGTAATTTCGCCGTAGGTGACTTTAACGCCACTATCTCCATTTAAGCCTGTGCCACCGTTACCGATGAGATTAATATTACCATTTTCAGTTTTGATAACTCCCCCTGCTGAAAGAATACCGATATTGTTACTATTTCCGTCAACATCTACAGCACTACCATCGCCTCCGATACCTTGTATGTCAATAACACCATCTCCCCTAGTGTTAATTATTACCGTATTGACTCCCCCAATAGAAACGCCTACATTATTAACGGCAGTAGAAGAAGATAAGCCTTCTCCTTTGATGGATATATTTCCCCCTTCTGCATTGAGGTTTCCTTTTATATCAACACCGTTGTTAAAGGTTTCCGTTGAGGTAGTATTTTCGGGAAATAATAAGTCTGGTGTGCCTACAGCAAAGCCATTTAAAGGGTCTGAACCTCCCCCCAGTACTATATTTCCGCCATTGGTATTAATGGATGAACCTTCTAAAAGTGCGATCGCACCTCCTGTTTCTCCTGTGAGATTGGAATTAAAGACGACATTGAGGGAATCTGTGGAAAGGGTATCTTGATTCTCAATAACACCACCGAAACGAATATTCCTATTAGCTTCAAGGGTAAGAGTTTTGACTATGCCGCTATCTGTGCCAATTCCTGCATAATTAAGAATGGCATCACTATTCCAAATAATATTTCCTGCTTCTTGCCCTTCACTTTGAGTAGAAACTGTGACACTACCAATTTGTAAACCATCTTGAATTAAGCCAACGGGTAAAACGGCACTATCGCCTGTGGGTTCAAAAGGACTAAAAATATTAATATTAACTGGTTCACCTTCGGCTACAATCTCAATATTAGAAGGGTCAATTAACCATTCTCCCGGTTGCCCGACAATAGCTTCTGTATCTGGGATAGTCGTTATCTGAAAAGAATTAACCCCACTGGTTTCAACAAATCCCCCATCACCGCCAAGCTCTCCCCCTCTGGCTTTCAACTCCCCGTGAATACTAGCATGATTATCAGCAAAAGCAATTATTTCTCCTCCATTGCCTTTAAGGGTAGCAGAAGCAGAAACCTGAGAATCAGGACTAATATAGGTAATTTCAGCATTGGGAATAGTGCCTTGACCTTTTTTTTCTCCTCCAATTAATACTTTTCCACCGCCATTATTGCCGTCTGCGGTAATTTCCCCTTGGATAACTCCCACTTTATCCCCTAAGATGGTGATTTCTCCCCCCAAATTTTGAGAAGTTGTGCTGATTTCCCCTGAAGCAACGGCATAACCACTTAAATTACTATCTGCACCATCTGAGATGGTAGCATTTCCCACTTGTACTTGATTATTATTAACAGTTACATCACTAATTTCCAAACCCGTATTTTTTGCCCCTGTGAGCAAAGTCGGTAAATCTTGAGGGGTGAAACCCAATACATTTCCTTGCTCATCTTTAGGTATATCAATCTCTAAGCTCAATAAACTACCCTCTGGGGTTATTTTTATCCTAGATGTTCCCTGCACTGCTTGTATATTGATTTTACCTTGGGGAGTTTCGATAATTCCTGTATTGATAACATTGCCACCGATAAGATTGAGATTTTGTCCTTTTGCTAGGGTTAAATCCCCTGAGTTGACGATGCTTCCGGGTTTATCTGTGTTGAAAATAAAACTGTTGGGATTGCCTATTAAGTTTTGATAGTCGTTGTTACCAATAGCATTAAATATACCGTTACCAAAACCTATACCTGTGGCAGTAGTGGCGGTGAAGTCGGCAGGAACATTTAAACTGGCATTCTGCCCAAAGACAATCCCCGCAGGATTCATGATGAAAAGATTAGAGTTGCCCCCAGTGACTTCTATTAGCCCTTGTATATAAGAAGGGTTGCCCCCAGTGACTCTGGTTAAGATATTTTGGATGTTAGGATTAGTGAGAAATGTGGCTATTTGTTGAGGAGTTAAGCCAAATTCCTGAAAACTGTGAAAAAGGTTTTTTCCATCTCTGGATAGGGTTTGTCCATCAATTAAAATGCGATCGCCTTCTTTGGTTACAATAGTGGCAGTGCTACCATCAATAATAATTTCTTGAGCTTGGACTGGTATAAACTCAAGACCAAAAATGGATAAAGTGGTGAGTAAGAGGCTAATTTTTCTTAACATCAAAAACGACCTATGCGAGGAATGGAAATGAAACAATTATAATTTAATTATTCTTACTTCAGTTCGTCAATTATTTAGGCTTTTTTTACTTTTTCTTAACAATGATTATTTCTTTTCCCCATAATGCAATTAAAATCTTGTTAATATTTTATTCACTTCTTAAGATTTATTAAGCTCTAAATTCTCAGTTTTATTAAACAGTATGATTACTGGATTTTTTAAGAAAGAATACATAATTTTTGTTACTGATGATTTTTAAAAATAAATTTTTACTCATAAATACTTTAATCTTATTAATATCTAGCATTTTTCCTAATCATTGTTTATCTCAAGAAACCACAAATAACAATATAAATCAACCTATAAATTCGGAAACTAACCTTAAAGTTATCACCAATCATTTCCCCCCTTTAGTGATCATAGATAAGCAAAAATATACGGGTTTTAGTATGGAATTGTGGGATGCGATCGCATCTGAATTAAATATTAACTACACTATAAAGGAAAAAAATAATGTACAAGAATTAATTGATGGGGTTATAGCAGGAGAAGCAGACGTTGCCATAGCAGGTATATCGATGACATCTGAGAGGGAAAAAATAATCGACTTTTCCCATCCTATTTTTGAGTCAGGTTTAAAGATTTTGGTCTCTGGAAAACAAGCCTCTCCTTTTGTGGTTTTTTTACGTTCTTTTTTCTCTCCAATACTGTGGAATACCATTGGTTTTTTAATCATAGTTACCATAATTTGTGCCCATTTAATGTGGTTTTTAGAAAGGAAAAAAAATCCAGAAATGTTCCCTCAAAAATATTTAAAAGGTATTTGGGAATCTTTTTGGTGGTCTATAGTAACCTTAGTAACAGTAGGATATGGAGATAAAACCCCTATCACTTTCGGAGGAAGATTATTAGCAACCCTATGGATGTTTACAGGAATCTTGCTCATTTCTTACTTTACTGCTTCCGTATCCTCAGATCTTACACTACACAGAATACAAGCAAATATACATACTTATCATGATTTACGAGACAAAAAAGTTGGGACTCTAGCCAATACTACCTCAGCTAATTTTCTACAGATGATTGGAGCTCAAGTTATTACTTATGATGATATTCATAAGGCTTATTCAGCTTTGAAAAATCAAGAAATTAGAGCAATTGTTTATGATGCTCCTGTTTTAATGTACTATGCAAAACAAGACACAAAATATAATCTACAGGTTGTAGGGAATGTTTTTGATCCTCAAGACTATGCCATTGTTTTAAAATTAAATAGCATTTATCGCCAACCGATTAACGAAGCAATTTTGACCTTAAAAGAAAATGGTACTTATAATGAAATTTATCAAAAATGGTTTGGAAATTAATAGCTCTATTACTTAAGGCAAAGTTAAAAGGGCAAAGGGCAAGAGTGTTTAATTAATAACTCCTAACTCCTAACCCCGAACTCTGAACTCGTCTTCCCTAACCTCCAAGATTTTCCCCATTACTCTTTACTCTTTAATTATGGGAAAGAGATAAAATTTTTTCCAAGATAGATATTAAAAGTTTCCGTGATTTCTCCAGACCTTTTTAAGGATATTTGAGTTATTTTATTCCATTGGTTAAAAAATTGACTATATTTTGTTCCATTTTCTTGATTTTCCGCAAATCTTTCTGATGTAATATAAATACCGTTTTTGCCGATTAATTCTTTTTTTGTCGGATGCCAATAGTCAAAACCTCGACTATCATTACTAAAACAGGTTACAGGAGTATTGGTTAAAGGTGCGATCGCCATTCCAATATAACCACCTAAATAGTATTGATTGGTAAAGATAAAGTTTGCTTCTTTTAAGGCTTGATTAAATTGAGGAGAATCTGCCAATAATTTTCTTAATTGTACAATATCAATTAATTCTGTAGAAGGGTCATTTTGAGGGGAAATAATACCGTTGAAAAAAGTATTTTGATTCGGTTTTTGCAGTAATCCAATTTGAAAATGCAATAATCCAATAATAAAAATAGTAACAGTAAACAGAAAAGATAAATAAAACCAACGATAAATGAATTTACGCCTATATTTATACCATTTTGAGGTATAGTCGCCTAAAATCAAGGTTAATCCCCAAAAACCCGGCATAGACCATGTTGGTAATATTTGTGTTACCGCTCCTAAAACAGTAAAACCAACAGTTAAAGGTAAAGATACCCAGAGAATTAGTCGATAAGGATAGTGACAGGGTTTAATTAACTCTTGATAACTACTTTTTCCACTAACCCACCACAAAGGAAAACCAAAACTAGGAAATAGATAACCAATAGTAGCTAAGGCAGTAACTAGAATATTAAGCAGATTAATGGAGAAAGGAGTAGGGTTTTCTGACTGAAAGCGCCCAGATAGTTGAAAAGCAAAAGAGGCCCAATCGTGTTGCCAATTCCAATATATAAGGGGAAACAGGGTAAGTATAAAACAAATAATCCCCAATAATAGCCAACCTGAAGTAAAAACCCGTCTATAGGGGGAATTAAAAAGGCAAAACCCGATTAATCCTAAACCAAGAATAAAGCCGTGATATTTACTCAAACAAGCTAAACCAATACAAATGCAGATAATAACTAAACGAAAACTAGGTTGATATTTTTCTTGGGGAGAATGGAAAAAAAATTCTTCACTGGCATAGTATAAAGTAAGAGTCCAAAAAAAAATTAAGGGGACATCAGGTAAAGTTAAAACTCCGATCGCAACTGTGAAAATGGGAATTAAAGAGGCTATAATCAGGGAAAACAATGCACTTTGAAAACCAAATAACTTTTTTCCTGTTACATATAACAAATAAAAACTAACTGTAGAAATAATTAAAGTACCAATTCTAATGGTAAACTGATTGACTTCTCCTGTTAGCCACACTCCTATACCTGTGGTTAAAGCTACCAAAATCGGATGATCAAAATAACTCCAATCTAAATTTTTACTATAAAGAAAATAGTATGCTTCATCATATCCCGGAAATAAAAATAAAGCGATAATGATTCTGATAATTAATCCTAGTACCAGAATAAAAACAACTGGATAAGATGAAAAAAGTAGTTTTGTTAATTTGATCATTGATTCTAGTTATGAATCTCTAACTAAATAAAGTTAATATATAGGGTGAAAAATTCTTGGGTTATCAATTTATTATTTTAGGTTGAATGCGTCCTTTTAAATTCTCTATTTTAGATTCTTATTTATTTCAGGAGTTAATTCCTCCTTTTATTTTTAGTGTTGCTATTTTTTCCACATTAGGAGTTGCGATCGCAACTTTATCTGATTTAAGCTATAAAATAGTCAATGCAAACTTACCCTTTATTTATGCGTTACAAATTTTCTTTTTAAAGATACCTGAATATGTGGCTTACGCGCTACCCATTTCTGTATTGTTAACCACATTAATGACTTATAGTCGTCTGAGTAAAGATAGCGAATTAATTGCTTTTTATAACTGCGGTTTAAGTCTTTATAGATTGATAACACCAGCTTTAATTTTAAGTTTAATAGTGACAGGATTAACCTTTATTTTTAATGAATTAATTGTACCCAATGCTAATTATAAAGCAACAACAATTTTAGTAGAACAAATCAACGAACAAAGAAAATTTTTATTAAGACAAGATATTTTTTATCCAGAATATGTAAATGTAAAAGAAAAAAATGGGAAGAGTAATAAATACTTAAAAACTTTATTTTATGCCCAAGAATTTGATGGAGAAAATATGCAGTCTTTGACCATATTAGACACAGAAAAAAAAGGACTAAATAAAGTAATTATTTCTGAAAAAGGAACATGGAATAATCAGGATAAAGTGTGGGATTTGTTTAATGGATTTATCTATGACATCACCAAAAATCAGATAAAAGCTGAGGGTAAATTCTTTGAAAAAACTCAAATTTCTTTACCAAAAACCCCCCTAGAATTAGCGTCCAAAAGTAGAGATCCCTACGAAATGAATATCATTCAATCATTAGAATATATTAAACTATTAAGACTATTAGGAGATGATAAAACAGTATTAATGTTCCAAGTTCGCACTGCCCAAAAAATATCTTTTCCTTTTGTTTGTGTAATTTTTGGTTTAGTGGGTTCATCTTTAGGAAGTCGCCCGAATAATGCTAGTAAAGCAACCAGTTTTGGCTTATGTGTCGGGATAGTTTTCTTTTATTATTTAGGTAGTTTTATGATTAGTAGTTTGGGATTAATTGGGATTATTTCTCCTTTGATGGCGGCATGGATTCCCAATTTTATCGGCTTATTAATAGGAGGTTTTTTATTAGCAAAAGAAAATGGTTAAGGAATTAAGAATCGGTAAATATCATTAAAGAATATTTAACCTGAGTTTGATATAAAATTTTCGATTTTATCTTTTACTATTGAACAATTCCCTGTTGCCTGTTGCCCATCAGCTTATCTAACCAATACCTGAGTTCGGAGTTCGGGGTTCGGAGAGTTCGCTGCTCTCATGCACTCCCTTCGGTCGTGAACGGAGTTAAAAGTAATAATTATTGACAAAAAAGCTGAATAAATTGATTTTAAATGAGTTTTTCCTAAATTTAATAATTTTTTATTCCAAAATTGGCTCGATGATAACTCTCAACGCTTTATTTTTCGATACTTTTTTCATCGAACTCAGGTAACCAATAATTGACATAATGAGAAGTAAGAGAGCGAAGAGAGCCACAATTAATTAAAACCTGAAACCTCCCTAATCGACTCTTAATCTTCAATTCTCAATTTAATTTTTATGGATTAAGCGATTAAACTTTCTGCGTAAAGATGATGTTGATTTATCTCAATCTCTGTTGAATTGTGCAATTCTATTACTTTGCTTGAGGGTAAATGAATCTTCTCAACATGAGGGGTAAAACCTAACCACTGCTTGGATGTCATGGCAAAATCATCACTGTTACCACTAACACAAAAACGGGTAGGCAACAATAAACCATGATTACGCAAGTTCATCAGTTCTAGTTCTTTTTCTGCCGCTCTTACTACATAATCTGCAGGATCGATAAATCGTACTGAAGAGGGGAGAATTTCCGATAAAACCCCTTTAAGGTGAGGATAATGGGTGCATCCATAAATTAAAGTATCGATATTCGCTTCTATAAGAGGCTTGAGATACTGTTGAGCCACTTTTTTGGTGTAAGGATCATAAATACGATTTTGTTCAATGAGAGGCACAAATTCGGGACATCCTATTTGCCATACTTGTGTTTTGGGATCAATTTCTGCGATCGCATCTCTATAGGCATTACTTTTAGCTGTTGCCACCGTAGAGATAACGCCGACTCTTTTTCCCACCTTAACAGCACCTTTTGCTCCGGGGTGAATTAACCCCAGAATGGGAAAGTCATATTCAGACTGTACTGTTTCCAATGCTAAAGCAGAACTGGTGTTACAAGCCATTATCACCATTTTGACACCTTCAAACTGCATCCAATCGAGAATTTGACGCACAAATAAAATGATTTCTTCCTTACTACGAGTGCCATAGGGAAGACGTAAGGTATCAGCAAAATAGAGAATTGATTCTTGAGGTAAATAACGATAAAGTTTTCTGAGAACAGTTAAACCGCCCACTCCACTATCAAACACACCAATTCTATTACCCAAAGAATTTTTCATATAACGTTCAATATTGCAATCAAAATTATCTTAATTTAAGCAAAACTACTCAGAAAAGTAAATAGAAATTAGTAATTAGTCATCAAAGGGGAAAAAAGGGTAAAGGGCAAAGGTAAATAGTTGATAATTAATAACTCCTAACTCCTAATCCCTAACTCCTCTTCCCCCAATACCTTAAGTCCCACTCCTCTGATTACTCACACACTTCACTAACACTTAGAGGCGATTAGTTTTAATATACTCAATAATTCCTGCTGCGATCGCTTCTGCTATTTGTCTTTGAAAAGCAGGATTAGTTAACTTCGCCGCATCTTCTCTACCAGTCACAAAACCAGTTTCTACCAACACCGCAGGCATATTAGAAGTTCTCAAAACATAAAACCTTGCTTGTCGGACTTTACGATCATTTACATCAACTCTTCGCAAAACATTACGATGAATAGTATCCGCCAAAGCCTTACCATTTTGAAAATAATAGGTTTCATAACCACTGACTTGAGGCTTATTTGCTCCGGCAGAATTAGCATGAATACTCACAAATAAATCAGCATTGATTCGGTTTGCCATTTCCGTACGCCCTTGAAGACTGACAAAATAGTCACTATCCCTTGTCATTCGTACTTGTATGCCTTGCTGTTCTAAGATACGAGCCAGTTGTTGAGAAATACTTAAAACAATATGCTTTTCCTGTATTCCCCCAATTCCGATCGCACCGGGGTCTTTCCCACCATGACCCGGATCAATCATAACGACCACTCTACCATTAGTAACAGGTCGATTAGGTAAGGGAGCAGAATTGGTAACAGGTAGAACAGGGCGGGAGTTGTCCCTCGGAGTGTAATCAAAAGGACTTATACTATTAGGAGCAGGAGTAACGGGAATGTTGGTGACAGCTTGGGAATTATTACTAGAAGAAGTTGGACGATTAAGAGTAACAGGGGTAGAGGATGAACGACTAACATACCCACTTAAAGGCAATGTCACCACTCGTTCATTTAATTGACTAGGGCTATTAATTCTCGTTCCTAAAGCAGGTTCAATTAAAAGAACAACAGTTTTATCATCAGGTTGCCAAATACGTAAACGAGAAATGGGGCTTCCTGAAGGCAGAGTGGGGGATTTAAAACTAGGGGCTAAATCGGTGTTTTCCATCCGTAACTGATAAACCTGATTTGCCGTTGCCCAACTTCCCTTCGCTTGAATACGTTGATTTCCTCTAACCACTAATTGGTTATTATTAACTTCGATCGCTTCGATGAGAGTTTTTTGAGAATTATTGATACTACCACGAGCAGGAGAAACATTAGATTGTGCCACAACAGACTTACTATTATTAGATAAGTCCATCACCCGACTAATTCCCCCCTGAGGCCACAACACAAAGCCTCCCATGCGACTAAAACTCCCCTGCCAGTCTGGACTATCAGGATGAACATTCAAGGTTAATAAAGCAGAATTGCGTCTTTGAGTAATTTCTATATTTTCTACACCATATTGATTTACTGCCCAAGATTTAAGAAAATTAGCAGGAATGTTGATATTACTAATTTCAAAATTAATTTTTTTCCTGTCTCGACTGCGATCGACTTTTATTTGATTACGATGATCACCGTCAATACCCACAATTAAGCCACTAGAAGTAACTTGTATCTCATTACCTCCACTAGCAGTATTGTTGTTGCCACTATTATTGTCATTACTGTTATTAGCACTAAGACTACGGGTATTGCTAGAACTATTAGAATTACTAGAAGAATTATAGGGGTCAGAAGGAGTAGAAGGAGAAGAAGAAGGAGCTGGAAAATTACCCCGTTGCGGTTGAGGTAAATCCACAGACCATTGAGTGGGAGATAAGCCTTTAATTTTTATCTGTTGGGGATCTAAAATATATCCGGGAGCTAATTCAATAACTAACCGAGTGGTACGAGAATCAAACTGACCAATTCTTAAACTGGTAATCAGACCGCCATAAGTTTCATTAATAGTTGGTCTTCCCAAAGTAGTTCCGGGTAAATCAATTACCAAGCGAGTAGGATTAGCAATTAACTGAGCTGTAGGTTGCACCCCTTGGTCTGTAGTAAAAAGTAATCTATTTTGATTTGTTTCATAGCGCCAAAATAACAATCTACCCGCATAAGCAGGGGTTGTTACCAACAAAAAAGTTAGACAACTTAATATAAAAGCATAAAATTTAATCATAGTAATTCTCCGCTATAAATCTTAAATCCCCTTCATAGTAATGTTAATTTTTTATAAACATATTATTACTTAATGACAGAGACGTGAAAAAATTGTTTCTTAGGTGAAAAGTCGAAAGTTTTTAGTAATTAGTTTTTTAATAGCCTCGGTTGAACACGAGAATATAAAATAAGGGCAGGTTTGGAGTTAAATACTCTTGAATTCATGATTAACCAATCCAAGAATTGAAGATAATAAAATCAATTCCTGACAGTTTTTCATAAAAATTTGTCGATTTTAACTCCATTTATGACCGAAGGCGAACTCTTATAACCCCTAACTCAGATTATCTATTACCGATTGTTTTAGTGAAAGCAGGACGTTGAGAGATAGTGTCAATATAATTGCTAATAGCAGGATAATCCCCCAAGTTTAATTTCAATAAAATTTGAGTATAAGCTAACATGGAACCCACTGCGATGTCGGCAACGGTTAATTTGTCTCCTAAGAGAAAAGAATGGGATTGTAAGATTTTTTCTAAAGGAGGGAGTAATTTAGATATTTCCCTTTCTCGATTTGCTTCAATAAATAAACCTGTAGAGAGGGTTGAATTAGCAAATAAAATCCATTGATTAAAAATACTTCTTGTTTCTAAAGAGTCAATTTCTTGACCATATTTTTCTGCCAAGTATAACAATATCGCTCCCGATTCCCACAGAATAAAGTCTCCATCTATAATTACAGGAACTTTTCCCATGGGGTTTAGTTTCAAAAATTCTGGAGATAAATGTTCTTTATTTGCCATATCGAGGAGAATAAACTCATAATCTACTCCTATTTCCTCAAGATACCATTGAATAATAGAAGCACGACTACGACTTCCTCCATAAAGTTTTATTTTCCTATCCATTACTATTTCTTGCTGATTATTATTTACTGTTAATGTTTCCGTCGTTGTAAAAGTATTTTTCCTCATTTCTGCTGATAAATACTCTCTATTATGACGTTTTGAATGGGAATTTTGAAAAACATTCTCTGCTTTTACACATATAGCAGAAAAAAACAGAAACAATTAAGGCAAGAATCAAAAATAACTTTTATGCCAAGACATTGTTTCACTACTCACACCATGAATCAATTTATAAAGTTAATACTTTAAAGTCTTTTGTGAGTATTAGGGTGCTGTTTTACATTATCATCATCGGAAACAATATTGGTGTTATTTAGCATTCTTTTTCTTTCTGTAGAATAGTTGAAGTCAGTTTTACAATCACCTAAGTTAATTAATTCCTTTGCACTGGGCTTGGTTTGGTAGGTGCGGGTAGCGGCAAATGTGCGGTTGATAAAGTCTTCGCAAAATAAACTTTCTGAAGGGAATAGACTTGGTTTAATCAGTTTATCTTCTTCGATAATTTCCCCAATAGTAAGTGCGATCGCTTTTTCGTAGGAGGTAGGAATGCCTTTGAATAAGGCTTCTAGGGCGGCTGAGGGGATAGGCTCAATTATTTTGACTTCTTTGGTTTCTCCTTCTTCTCTGAGAAAGTAAGTGGCTAATCCGAAAACGCAATAATCTTGAGTGGCAATTCCTTGAGTTATTACTTGATTTGTCATTGTTAATTTTGATAGATGTTTTTTTTATCTTAATACCTGAATTAAGGGTTATTATAATTTGACGTTACAGAAAGTATAGAATCAATTGTTTATTTGCTTAGGTGATATGGGGTTTAGATTTGATTCATTATCCAAAGAGCAAAATCTTCTTGACTTAATGGTTTAGAAAATAAATATCCCTGTCCATAATTACAGTTTAGTTTTTGTAAAATTTCCAGTTGCTTTTCTGTTTCTATTCCTTCACAAACAACTTTTAATTCTAGGTTATGACAAAGGGTAATTATTCCTTGTAAAAATTTAATATTTTTAGGATGAGTATTTAGGGGTTTAACAAAGGCTTTATCTATTTTTATTTGATGTAAAGGAAAATTCCTCAATCTAGCTAAAGAAGAATAACCAGTACCAAAATCATCGATCGCAATTTTAACTCCTAGTTTTTTGATTTCTGATAAAATTTTCGTAACATTTTGAATTTGATGAGCAATGATTGATTCTGTTATTTCTATGCGTAAATTATGAGGTGAAATTTGGGTTTTGTTTAAAACATCTTGGATTTGTTGTAAGATATTTCCCTGCTCAAATTGTTGCTCACTAACATTGACATTTATACAAACATTTTCGGGAATTAAATTAGCTTCTTGCCATTGTTTTAATTGATTACAAGCCTTATTTAAAACTAATTTACCAAGGCTAATCATTAGTCCACTTTGTTCAGCAATGGGCAGAAATTTATTAGGATTTAAAAACCCTAATTCTGGATGTTCCCAACGAACTAAAGATTCAATGCTAGTTATTTTACCTGTTTTTAAGTCTATAATAGGTTGGTAGTAAATAATTAAATTATCTTTTTCAATAGATTTTCTTAGCTCATTCTGTAATTTTAAACGCCTGATAAAATCATCATACATTTCTCTACCAAAAACTTGATAATCTCCTTTGCCTTTATTTTTTACCTGATACATGGCAATATCGGCATCTCTGAATAAATCCTCTGCACGAAGATAAGGAGAATTGGTAGTTTGATTATGACTTAAAACAATACCGATACTGCAACTGGTGCAAAATTCTTGATTATGGATATAGAAGGGTAAACTTATTTCTGCTTGAATTTTTTCCGCAACTGCGATCGCATCTTCGACTTTATTGATAGAATCAAGAAGAATCGCAAATTCATCTCCCCCTAACCTTGCCACCATATGGGAAGAAGATAAACAACGGCGTAAATTATAGGCAATATCAATGAGAAATTTATCTCCTGCTAAATGTCCAAGACTATCATTAATAGTTTTAAAATTATCTAAGTCAACCAATAGTAAAGCAAATAGCTGATGAGGAGTATTCTTAGCTTCCTGTAACAAATTTTCTAAGGTTGCCATGAAATAAGCCCTGTTAGGTAATTTAGTTAGGAAATCGGTGTTTGCCGCTTCAATTAACTTAGTTTCCATAAAACGACGTTTAGTAACATCCTGAAAAATAGTCACGAAAGATTGTTTTTCCCTTTCTCCAATAATGGTAGTTGTTATTTCTAGCCACTTAACTTGCCCTTTTTTCGTGATAATGCGTTTTTCAAGGGAAGCGGGATTAAGATTAGTAGAAAAGCAAATTTCTCGCAAATATTCTTGGGTAGATACCGTATCTTCAGGGTGAATGAAAAAATAACCTGATTGTTGTCTTAATTCATTTTCTGAGTAATCTAATAATGTACACAAGGTATTATTGACTATTTCTAATCTGTAATCAATATCGTGGATAGCAATGCCTACGGCTACTTGGTTAAAAATGCCATTTAATAAGTCTTCTCGTTGCTTAATTTTTCCTGTCATTTCCTGTAAGGCTTTACTCAATACCATTCTTTCATCTCGAAACAGGGAAAACATGAAATTAGTTTCTGAAATATCTATATCTGGTTGATAATTTCCTTCTCCCACAGCTTGAGCGTATTTTTGCAATTTTCCTAAGCGGGTAGTTAAAAAATGGGATAATCCGATAATGGAACAGAAAAAAATGGGATAGGATATAACAAAAAAAGATAAAAATCTCTCACGAATATCATTTTGTATCTCATTGATTTCCTCTGTTTGCATATCCGCACCTATTCCCGCAATTATTTGTCCTGATGAATCTCTGATGGGTGCATAATAAGTTATCCAACTCCCCCATTTATCTTTGTAAAAATGTCTGTAAACTGTAGCCCCTTCTGCAAGAGTTTGTAAATGATATGATGTGGCGGGGGCAGATTCTAAAAAATTAACGCTTTTTTGAGGATTTTTCCCTCTCCATACATCTACTAAATAAATTATTTCGGTTTTATCAGTAGGGGATAATTGAGAGATATTGGGGTGGGTAAAAGTAAATAAAAAAATATTGGGGTGTAACTGGTTTATCTGTTCCATCCATTGTAGTTGACTTTTGTAGCGTGGATCGTCTGAACTACCTTCTTCATTGGCTTTGCCTTCTTGAAATAATTGCTTTAACTCTTTTGTATCAATCTGTTGAGAAGATGCGATCGCAACTTGTCTTAAATTATTTTTTAATCGTTCCAAACTTCTTTTTGTGTTACTTCTACAAGACCATTCATAAAGAATTAGAAAAAAAAGGGTGAAAATAATGGTATAGCTGATTAATATTTTTGTCCGCAGACTAATAAATTTTTTCATAAAGTTATGGACGAAATAGAAGCAATTTAAGCATTATAAAAATAAAGAGCAAGTTGACTACTGATGCAATCATTTAGAAATGAGTTTTTCAATAACAATATTAATTTAACTTAAATAAACGAATACCCTCCTGTAAATAAGTATTTTATTTAACAAATAATTCTTTTTATTTTCTTTTCCTGAAAATTAATTCCACTTTCTTTCACTTACTAGATGATTTACAGGTTGCTAAGATTAAGAATTAACTGCTCAAGTGTTTCTGGTAATAATTCTAAGCAATAATAGTTACACTTGTGTTGTGTTTCAACTGCGATCGCACCTAAA
The DNA here is from genome assembly GCF_036345015.1 of Cyanobacterium sp. Dongsha4. Taxonomy (NCBI): domain Bacteria; kingdom Bacillati; phylum Cyanobacteriota; class Cyanophyceae; order Chroococcales; family Geminocystaceae; genus Cyanobacterium; species Cyanobacterium sp. DS4. The sequence continues at coordinate 380,148 of NZ_CP084098.1, forward strand.
AAATTATCATCCACAGAAAAATTATTGATTTGCCAGTTAGAGTGAGATTTATTGCAGAAATTAATAGTATCTAATCCGCCAGATAAACCTTCTCCTATAGCTTTTAAATAGGCTTCTTTTTTTGTCCAAAATTGGTAAAAAGTTTTAACTTGTTCTTCTCTTTTTAAATGCTGTAAATATTGATATTCTTCTTGTACAAAAAACCTTTTTGCTATTCCTAATAAATTATCATTATCTTCTATTTTCTCTAAATCAACCCCTAAATTAAATAGAGAGAAACCATAAATTATGTATGTTTTACTATGAGATAAATTAAAATATAAATCTATATTATTTATGCTAAAATCTAATATAGGCTTACCTTTATCGTTATAAAAAAAGAGTATATCATCTGGTTTTATTAATAAATAATTTGCCAAAATAACTCTTAAAATACCTTTATTTACTAAGTAGTTATTACATCTTTCTTGAAATTTAAAAGACTGAGCTTTATCTAGTTCATCATCAGATAAAATACCTTGAAAAAAAGGCATAAAATCTAAAAAATAATTAGTATTACCATAAAAAAGGTGAACATCATAAGGAAGCAAAAAAAAGGGTAATGTAGAAATTTTTTGCCAAGATTGTAAGTCCCAGAAAGTCATAAAAGTATCAAAACTCTAAGCGAATTCGGGTATTATAAACAAACTAAAATTCCTATATTACTTGAATTCAGAGTTAAAATAAACCGATATTGATGAAAGAGATAAATAAATTGATTTTTTTTTTTAATTCTTTGATTCACTAAGTAAATGCTCAGAAAATCTTTACCGTTAAACCTGCTACCCGATACCTTAATACCCACTGGTTAGCAGATATTTTTATCTCGAACTGAGGTTATATTATCCCCTCTAATTCTAACTCCTCAATCATTTGTAAACCACGAGGATCACCCAATTTTAGTAAAGCCATCTTCGCATCTTCCTTAACCCCTAAATCCTTATCCTCTACTAATGCCTCAATTAAAGCATCGATCGCAGTGGCATAAACAACATTGTAAGGCAACTCACGACACAATTGTCCAATAGTCCAACCGCAATTACTACGAACCGCCGGAACTTCATCTTGTCTCAAGGCTTTAATTAACACTGGCAGGGCAGTAATGGCATCCTCATAATTCAACTTAGCAATATTTGCCAAACTACTAGCCGCCCATAAACGAACCGCACTAATATCCGTTTTAAGGGCATTTAATAAAGGTTCAAAAGCTCGCTCGTCGCCATTATTACCCAAAGCCCAAACAATACCTTTACGCACATAGCCATTCCAATCATTCTTGAGAGTATTAATTAAAGGAACAACAGCACTTTCATCGGTATTTCTTCCAAGGGCATAAGCAGAACTAACCCGAATTAAAGGACAATTATTATTCAAAAATTCGATTAAAATAGGAATCGCTCTGGGTTCGCTAATTTCGCAAAAAGCCCGAACAGCTTGGATTTGCTCCTGTTTATTATCACTGCGAATCAACTGTAACATTAATTCTGGATCAGGAGCAGGAGAAGACTCAACCTCAATGTCGTCCAATGGATCGAGGTCGGAATCAAAATCAATAGCGGTTTGCTTTAAACTTAGATCATTCATATAAATTAATGATACATGATCAGCCCCAAGAGGTTAATAGCTTAGTATCAATTATGACGAAAAATTACCAAGAAATAAGTACTTCATCAGAATACCAAAATGCGTTCCCCAATGAAACCCTCTCAGCAATTGCCTTGGGGAGTAACTTAGGGGATAGTCAGCAAATCTTAAATGAAGCCATTTTCACCCTCAAAGAAACAGAAAAAATACAATTAATTAATCATTCCCATTGGTATCAAACCAAGCCCGTAGGACCTCCCCAACCAGACTACTTAAATGGCTGTGCCATTATCAATACAACCCTTAGCCCTCATCACTTGCTCAACACTTTGCTCGAAATAGAAAAAAAATTTGGTAGAGAAAGAAAAGAAAGATGGGGGGCACGCACCCTAGACTTAGATTTAATCTTTTATGGAAACCTAACGTTAAACACTCCCACCCTAGAAATTCCTCATCCGAGAATGAGAGAAAGAACCTTTGTCCTTGAACCTCTTGCAGAAATAGCTCCCCATTGGATTGATCCTGTAACGGGTTTAAGAGTATCTGAATTGCTAATCAACATTTCAGAAAATAAGACGTTAAGTTAGAGGCTTAGGGTGTCACGAGAATAAGGGGAAGGGGAGACACAGAGGAGTTCGCCCTTTTGCCCATTACTCTTTTAACTTTGCCCCTTACTTTTTCTGCAATTGTGAATAGTTAAGAGAAATTTAATATTAATTTTTGTAACAAAATATTAATTAAATGTGACTGGATGAATAACCAGAAAAAACTAAAATAAATCGCAGAAGAATAGGGATTATAAGGTTAAATAACTTAAGTAAAGAAGAATAATTCCGATAAAAATTGTTAATAAAGACTCTTAATTTGATAAAGTAGATCACGATAAATCTAACTATACTTATTCTTTAGCCAAAGAGACTAAGTACTCATTAAGATTAAAAATTTAAAGAAGATTGACAAAGAGAGGTTTAACTATGAGATTTCGTAGCCTGTTAGTGGCTTTCCTCATCGTCTGCTTAGGTTTTTTGAATGCTTGTAGCGACAATGTAGCCAAAGCATACGATCCTAATACAATTACTTATGATGAAATTTTAAATACTGGATTAGCAAATAAATGCCCCGAAATTTCCGAGTTTACTCGTGGTAGCATTGCTATTTCTCCTGATGAACCTTTAACTATTGTGGATATGTGCTTAGAACCACAAGAGTATTTTGTAAAAGAAGAACCTGTTAACAAAAGACAAGAAGCTAAATTTGTTCAAGGTAAGCTCTTAACCAGAGATACTACCAGCTTAGAGCAAATCAGAGGTACATTAAGTGTTGATCAAGAAGGGGTTTTAACCTTAACTGAATTAGACGGAATCGACTTCCAAATCGCTACAGTTTTATTACCCGGAGGCGAACAAGTACCTTTCTTCTTCACCATCAAAAAAATGGTTGCTACTACTGAACCCGGCTTCAGTGCGGTTAATACTTCTGCTGACTTTAGTGGTGAGTTTAAAGTGCCTTCCTATCGTGGTGCTTCTTTCTTAGATCCTAAAGGACGTGGTTTAAGTACCGGTTATGATAATGCTGTTGCTTTACCTGCTGGTGCGGACAAAGAAGATTATCTTCGCAGTAATTTAAAACAGTATGAAACCAGAAATGGTGAAATTTCTTTACAAATCACTAAGGTTGATGGTGACACTGGGGAAATCTCTGGAGTATTTGAAAGCGAACAACCTTCCTCTACTGATTTAGGTGCGGAAGAACCTGAAGAAGTTAAAATTCGTGGTGTTTTCTATGCTCGTTTAGAACCCCAAATCTAAGGTTATTAGTTCAGAGTTCGGAGTTCGGAGTTCGGGGTTAAAATCAAAATGAGGAAGCATATAAACTCATAAAAGAAAAGATAAAATAAATTCCTTATTGATTTCTTCAAAAAAATTCTGACTCCTGAATTCCTATAAATTCTACATTCTAAATTCTATTCATATAATGTCTTTATTTGATTGGTTTGATAATTTGCGCAAGTCTGAACCAGAGATAAAACCTCAGCAAGAGAGAGAAATTGCCGATGGTTTATGGACAAAATGTCCTAAGTGTGGAGTTTTATCTTATACAAAAGATTTACAGGCTAATAATATGGTTTGCTTGGAGTGTGAACACCATATGCCTGTTTATAGTGATGAAAGAATTAGTCAGTTAATTGACCACGATACATGGCAACCTTTAAATCATCATATCAATCCCACAGATCCGCTCAATTTTCATGACCGTAAGGCTTACAGCGATCGCCTCTTGGAATTAAAAACAAAAACTTCTCTTACCGATGCAGTACAAACTGGTGCTGGTTTAATTGATGGTTTACCCATTGCGTTAGGGGTTATGGATTTTCGTTTCATGGGGGGAAGTATGGGGTCTGTGGTGGGAGAAAGATTGACCCGTTTGATCGAGTATGCTACTACTAACATGATGCCAGTGGTGATTATTTGTGCTTCTGGTGGCGCAAGAATGCAAGAGGGAATGTTAAGTTTAATGCAGATGGCGAAAATTTCAGGGGCGTTGCAAAGACATCAAGAAAAAAAACTTCTCTACATTCCTGTTTTAACTCATCCTACTACTGGGGGAGTAACTGCTAGTTTTGCGATGTTGGGAGATTTAATTTTAGCTGAACCTAATGCAACTATTGGTTTTGCGGGAAGAAGGGTAATTGAACAAACTTTGAGAGAAAAATTGCCCGATGGTTTCCAAACTTCAGAGTATTTATTACAACATGGTTTTGTTGATGCGATCGTATCTCGTACTCAATTAAAGAAAACTCTTGCTCATTTGATTAGTTTACATCAACCGTTTTATCCCATAGGAATGAAAAATTAAGAGGGAGTATATGCCCTGCAAATGTGAATGAAGTTGGAGAATTTGGTTAAAGGGAAAGTAATATAAAGTGGAAATATATTGAAAAAATAAACTCCTATGATTCAAATAGCCTTATCAGACTTGCCCGAAACTATCCAAAACTTAGTTAAACAAGCTCGAATAACAAAGGAAAACCCTTAGCAGTTATTCAACCTATTAAAGAGAAAAAAAGGGCAACCTTTGGGGTGATGAAACATAGAGGAAAATATTAGATGATATAGTTGAACCTACATCTAACCTCGTTACTTGGGATGCTTTATCGTGAAACTTTATAATTTGATACTTGCCACTGTTGATCAAAATCTTAATAATGCAACTTATTTACAAACTCTAAGATGAAATATTTAAAATTAATCTCTTTGTTTCTAGCTACAGTTTTGATTTTTTATAGTTGGAGTAAATGGAGTTATAGTCAACCTATAGTTGACAATCAAGGTGAAATCAGGGGGGTTTGGTTAACAAATATTGACAGTGAGATTCTTTTTTCTTCTCAAAATACAAAAGATGCGATCGCATCTCTCAAGGAACTAAATTTTAATAGTCTTTATCCTACCGTTTGGAATTGGGGTTATACTCTTTATCCCAGTCAAGTTGCAGAAAAAATTATCGGCAGTAAAATTGATCCCCACGAAGGTTTGCAAAATAGAGATGTTTTAGCTGAAATTATTACAAAAGCTCATCAGGGTAATATAAGGGTTATTCCTTGGTTTGAATTTGGTTTTATGGCTCCCGCCGATTCTGTTTTAGCCACGTCTCATCCTCAATGGTTAACCAGAAGAAAAGATGATAGTGAAATTTGGATGGAAGGCAAAACCCATGAAAGAGTTTGGTTAAATCCTCTTCATCCCCAAGTACAAGAATTTATCACGGATTTAGTCTTAGAAATAGTTACTAATTACGATATTGATGGGATTCAATTTGATGATCATTTTGGCTACCCATCAGAGTTTGGTTATGATAGCTATACAGTTGGATTATATCGTAGAGAACACCAAGGTAAATTACCCCCTTTAGACTATCTTGACCCCGAATGGATTGAGTGGCGATCGCACAAAATTACTGAATATATGGAAATCCTATTCCATAAAATAAAAGCAGTCAAGCAGAATGTAATAGTTTCCGTCTCTCCTAATCCTCAAGAGTTTTCCAAAGAAATGTTTTTACTAGATTGGGCAAAATGGGAAAGAAAAGGCTTTATTGAAGAATTGATAGTACAAATTTATCGAGATAACATGGAGGCTTTTAACCGAGAATTGTCCCAAAAAGACTTACAATTAGCCAAAGATCATATTCCAACTGCGATCGGTATCTTAACAGGATTGAAAGGAAGACCAGTTAATCTCGACTTAATTGAAGCACAAATTAGCACCACCAGAGAACAAAATTTTGCCGGAGTCTCTTTCTTTTTCTATGAAAGTCTTTGGAATATTGCCTCCGAAACTCCTCAAGAAAGGCAACAATTCTGGACGAAAATCTTTAGTGAAAAGATATTTACTAATTGAACGTTAACTCGACACCGACTAAGATCAATAAACCTTTACAATAATTAACAATACACATTTGAATCAATGAATCATCAACCGCAATTATGCAATCCATTTTTAATCTCGAACAATTTATTAACTACGAATTACTAAAAAACATTTACGAAGGTTGGCAAAAAATAAAAGCAGGGTTAAGTTTAGCCCACAAAAATTTTAGCACCGAAGTTCGTCAAAGAATATTTCCTTATCAACTACCCCTAGAAAAAGTTTCATCAGAAACATGGACAGTTTTACAGGCTAGACTAGACCAAATTATTGAAGAAGATTGGCAGGATGCAAAAGAAGGAGTTTATCCCCTTAACCTTCTATTTGATGCGGATTGGGGAAAATTTTTACAAGCATATATCGCTCTTTGGTTCGATTATCCTCAGACATGGCAAAGAATCAAAAATAATAACTTTCAAGACTTACCCTCTAATATTGACTCCAATAAATATCCTCAATACTATCGTCGCAATTTTCATTATCAAACTGATGGCTATTTGAGTGAACATTCTGCTGACATCTATGATTTACAAGTTGATATTCTTTTTAACGGTGTTACTGATGCCATGCGTCGCCGTATTCTCAAACCCTTAAAACAAGGCTTAAATACTTTAAATTCTAGTAGCAATCCGAAAATATTAGATGTTGCCTGTGGAACTGGTAGAACGTTAAAATTTATTCGGGCGACTTTCCCCCATGCCAGTTTATACGGGATAGATTTATCAGCCCCATACTTACGCAAAGCAAATGAATTATTATCCCAACTTCCTCAAGAATTACCCCAATTAGTGGAGGGTAACGGGGAAGAATTACCTTATCAAGATAACTATTTTCAAGGTGTCACCAGTGTCTTTCTTTTTCATGAGTTACCCAATCCAGTCAGACAAAAGGTAATTAATGAATGCTACCGTGTTTTACAAACAGGAGGAATCTGTATTTTTGCCGATTCGATGCAATTATCTGATTCCCCCGAATTAGAAACGATGATGACTAATTTTCCTATTGCTTTTCATGAACCTTTTTACAATGACTATATTCAGGATGATTTAAAATCTCGTTTGAATGTAGCCGGTTTTAGAAATATTCGGGAAGAAGTTCACGGTTTTAGTAAATATTGGATTGCGACAAAATAATCGATTCAAGTTATGAGCTAAGACTAAGATTCAATACTAATGTATTAATATTAAATAAGCTGGGGTATTGGGGAGAAACGAGTTAGGAGTTAGGAGTTAGGGGTATTGTGTTAGGGGATTAGAAGAAACTAATTCTTAAAGTGCCGAAGTTACTTACTAATTACTAATGGTTTATTACCTTTGCCCCTTGCCCTTTTAACTTTGCCCTTTTAACTTTGCCCCTTGCCCTTTTAACTTTCTGCCTACCCTCCTGACACCATTTTTTATTAATCAACCTCTTTTTAATCAATCCCTATATTATCTCGAACCGAAATGCTACCGACTTTTTCGAGTAAGATGTGAAAATAATAAAGTAAAAGTTAAATATTAATTAAGGATATACCTCATAATGGTTGACTCGATTATGTATCAAGAGGATGGTTATGTTGTGTTAGAAACTAATCAACCTGAACAATTATTAACAGAGATGGAATTATTGCAAAAATTAGAACAAGTTATCGAAAGTTGCCAAGATATACCTTCAGACATCGATAGTATTGACTCTCTTTCGGAAAAAGCAAAGTATCTTTTAGAAAACTATTGCGAATTTAACATTGATGATGATAACTCCTTACAATGGTATGTGGTGCGCTGGGAAAAAAGATAGATATAACAATCATGAGTTATTTTACTGATTTTAAAATTACTTTTGCCCCTCTGTGTTTAACTGAAGTTTATCAATTAGCTGATAATCCTGCCAATGGTGCGATCGCACTTATGAGTGGTACAGTCCGTTGTCAAACAGAAGGAAAAAAGGTAGAATACTTAGAATATCAGGCTTATGAACCGATGGCGGTAACAATATTTAAGCAGATAGGAGCAAATTTAGTTAACCAGTATCCCCAAATCAATAGTATTATCATTCATCATCGTATTGGTAAGTTAGTCATAGGAGATATTAGTGTTTTAGTCGCCGTAGGATGCCCTCATCGTCAGGAGGCTTTTAAGGCTTGTCAATATGCCATTGATACTCTCAAACATAATGCACCTATTTGGAAAAAAGAACATTTTGCCGATGGTGCCAGTAGTTGGGTAAGTATTGGGATGTGTGAAGCAGTGAGTAAGTAATATCGATTAACTAAACACTTTACAATAAGGTTTTGAAGAAGAATAGTCAAATCAAAATTGCTATGGATTTTCTTTTTTTATCAAAATTATTACCTCTTTTTTTCTATCCTCTGGGATTTGCCTGTTTTTCTTTGTTAATTGCCCTAGTTTTGTGGTGGAAATTTCCCCGTTTTTTACCCATTCCGATTATCTTGGCTCTGTTAGTTTTATTTCTGTCGAGTAATTTTTTTGTTAGTAATTTACTGGTTAAATCCCTTGAATGGCAATATTTAGCCTCTCCTAGCTCCATTGATAACGCACAAGCCCTAGTTGTATTAGGTGGCGGAATCAAACCTCTAATTTACCCTCGCCCAATGATTGATTTAGCAGAACAGGGCGATCGCGTCATTTATGCCTCTCAACTTTACAAAATGAAAAAATCACCCTTAATTCTGGTTTCGGGGGGAAGAATACCGTGGAAAGGCTTAGAGAGCGAAAATTCAGAAGCCTCTGATATGACTAAATTATTGGTGTTACTTGGTGTTCCAGAATCAGCAATTATCAAAGAAGGGAAATCTTTAAATACTTATGAAAATGCCGTTAATACCCGTTTAATCTTAGAAGAAAAAGGCATTAAACAAATTATATTGGTTACGTCCGCATTACATATGCCACGATCAGTGAAAATTTTTCAAAAACAAGGTTTTGATGTTATACCTGCCCCCACAGATTTTCTTGTAACCGAACAAGATTTTATCAAAGATGACAGTTGGCAAAATATAATTATTAATCTTTTTCCCAGTTCTACATATTTGTACAATACTAACCTAGCTTTAAAAGAATATTTAGGAATTATTATTTATAAGCTCAAAGGATGGATTTAGTTAACCTCAGTTTTGGTTAAGAATATTTATTGTATAAGGTTAGGTGTCAGGTTTCAGGTTGCGGGTTTCAGATGTTTTGATATTGGGGTGTTAGGGTTTTCCCCTTGCCTTTTGCCCCATCACTTAGAGATGAAAATTTATTGCGAACTCAGGTTAATTACCTTTCACAGAGTGTAATGTAAAAATAGTAATCTCTGGACGACAGTTAAAGCGAATATAAGGGTAAGCCATCCCAACACCCCGATTAGTATATAGTAGCAAATCGCTAAATCGATATAATCCTTCAGGAAATCTTTGTCCATAAGGAGGAAGAAAAGGAGGTTTTCTAAAAGGAATTTTTACTTGCCCACCGTGAGAATGTCCAGATAACTGTAATTGAAAACGATGAGTTTTCCATGCCGAAACCGCAAAATCTGGTTCATGAACCAATAAAATATTTGCACCCCTATCAGGTATTTGTGTTAACACACTATCTAAATCATCTTTACCATATAAAACATCGTCAACACCGATAATATTAAGATAACTACTGTTATTTTCAATGGTATAAACTCTATTTCTTAAGGTAATAATATCGCTATCTTTTAGACCTTCTCTAACTAACTTACGACTTGTGGCATAGTCATGATTTCCCAATATGGCAAAACTCTTGTAATGGGGTTTAAGTTTGCTTAAACTGTTAATTAAAGTTATTTTATCATCATCAAAATATCTTCTTCGGGGAGTATCTTGAACAGGAAAACCCACCTTATTTAAAACTCTTTTAATCAAGCTAGGATGTTCTTCTGCATAGGGAATTTTAGGAATAATTCTTTCTTCTAATCTATCTAATCTAGTAGAATAGCTACCTGATTGAGAAAAAAAATCTCCCGTTAAAACGATTATATCGGGCTGTTGTTCATTAATTAAATTAACTATATTGGTTAATCTTTCTTCCGTCATCCATTGGTTAATATGAATGTCACTAACTTGTAAAATTCTCCACCCCTCAAAATTTTCCTCTAAATTAGGCAGGGTTATGTCAAGGTTTTTAATTTGAATCCATTGAGGTTCTATTTGATAAATATAAGTAATTAAAGCGATAGAAGAAAGTATAAATATAGTTGAGACAATAATTAACCAACGAAAAAAACCAAAAATAAAAAACCTCAATCTCTTAATCATAATAAAACTTGGTTTCACCAAAAATATTGCTATCTTTAATTTAAGCAATTAATTTACGGCGTTTTTGCTCAAACTCATTTTCGGAAATCAACCCATCTTGACGTAATTTTTCTAATTCTCTAATAGCTTGTGCCACTTCCGTAATTTGTTTTGCATCTATTGAATTATTCTCATTTAAAGGTAACTCAGGATTAAAGCGAGAATGAAAATAATTTAAGTCTTGTGCTAAGTATAGAACAGCATCGATCGCACAAGCAATTCTAGCCATAGGACTTTCCCAACTAAGGATAAAGTAAATTAAACCCCATAATGGTTGTCCAAGATAAAGTTTATGTAGTCCCACTAAAGGAGTGACAGTACCAATCAAAGCTAAAATAACAGAAAAAATTTTCTTCTTAGGTTGTTGATAAAAATTAAAAAGCTGAGAAACCATAATTTTTTGGTTACGGAAATCCGTATGTTTCAAAACAATATCGATAATTCTATAATTAGAATATACGAAACTTTTATAAAAATTTGTAGAAAAACAAACATCTATATTTTACTGAGATAAAGAGGTTAACATGGGATTTTTTGATTCTGAGGTCGTTCAACAAGAGGCAAAGCAACTTTTTGAGGATTACCAATCACTGATGAAATTGGGCGGTGAGTTCGGAAAATTTGACAGGGAAGGAAAGAAAATTTTTATTGAAAAAATGGAAAATATGATGGAACGTTATCGTATTTTTATGAAACGTTTTGAACTCTCTGAAGATTTTATGGCAAAAATGACCGTTGAACAATTAAAAACTCAGTTAAGTCAATTTGGCACTACTCCCGATCAAATGTTTCAACAAATGCACATGACTTTAGAAAGAATGAAACAAGAAATTAAATAAACTTCAACTTTTAATCAAGAATTTTCAGGAAAAACCTATCCTTTAAGTTCGGTTTAACCTAACCATGAACAATAATCTAATTGGTAAATTGTAAATATTAAATCTTTATAAAAAAACATATAGATTATTTTTAGGAGTAAAAACAGTGAACTATCAAAGTAATGGCAATAAATTTTTTCAAACAGGAGAAGGAGACAATAATTTTTTAGAATATATTCAATCTCTGACTCCCGAAACCATCGCTCAATTATCTAAACCTCAATCATCAGAAGTCTTCCAAGTTATGGAACGTAACATTGTAGGAATGTTAGGCAGTTTACCACCTGAACATTTTGGAGTGATGGTAAGTACCAGCAGGGAAAATTTAGGCAAACTTCTCGCCTCGGCAATGATGAGTGGTTATTTTTTGCGTAATGCAGAGCAGAGAATGAATTTTGAGAAGGCTTTTATGGCAGGAGAATCCCATGATGAGTAATCATCGAAATGAAGGGCTAGAGGTTTGTAAATTGTACTACAGTCTTTGATTTACAAGTATTTTAACTGTTGTTTATCCCCTGTTGTCTGGCTTTATGACATCACTTTTTCATCAACCCCTAATTAATTTGATATATGTTTAATAAAGTCCAAAAAATTGAACCAAAAGAAGGGCAAGAATCTGTGTGGGATTATCCTCGTCCCCCTCGTTTAGAAGCATTCTCAGGTAGAATAGAAATTATTTTAAATGGGGTTAAAATCGCCGATACCACTTCTAGTTATCGTGTTTTAGAAACTTCCCATCCACCTGTTTATTATTTACCTCCTCAAGATATACAATTACAGTATCTAATTCCCCGTGAGGGACAATCTTTTTGTGAATGGAAAGGAATTGCGAAATATTATGATGTTTGTGTCGATGATAAATTAATTTATAAAGCCGCTTGGTACTATCCTAATCCTACTCCAGAGTTTGATGCGATCGCACATTATGTTGCCTTTTATGCAGGATTAATGTCTGAGTGTTACGTTAACGGAGAATTAGTAACTCCCCAACCCGGAGGATTCTATGGTGGTTGGATTACCTCTAATATTGTCGGTCCTTTTAAGGGCGTTGCTGGTAGTTGGGGATGGTAGGTTTGGAGTTTTAGGGGGAAATAGGGGATTAGGGTATTGGGATGTTGCGAGAAGTTAATTAAACACTTTTGCCCTCTCCCCTAAATAAGGGGGATTTGCCTTTTGCCTTCTGCCTTGTGCATCGTTACCCCTTACCCATAAACTTGAGCATAATACTTTTGATAATCTTCAGATAAAAGAGGTTGCCACCATTGAGGATTGTCAACATACCACTGTAAAGTTGTTCTTAAACCTGACTCAAGAGTCGCTTGGGGTTTCCAGCCTAATTCTCTTTGAATTTTACTGCTATCTATAGCATAGCGTCGATCGTGTCCCGGTCTATCTTTGACAAAAGTAATTAATTGTTGCGAGGGTTTCACAGGTAAACTGGGGGCGATTTCATCCATGATTTGACAGATGATATTAACTAAGTCTATATTTTTAACCTCGTTATTACCGCCAATGTTGTAAGTTTCTCCTGCTACTCCGTAATTAATGGCAGTATCTAAAGCACTACAATGATCCCCTACATACAACCAATCTCTGATATTTTGTCCATCTCCATAAACGGGTAAGGGTTTACCCAGAAGAATATTAATACACATTAGAGGAATTAATTTTTCAGGAAAATGAAATGCTCCGTAATTATTAGAACAGTTCGTAATAATTGTTGGTAGCTTATAAGTATGATAGTATGCTCTTGCTAAATGATCACTTCCTGCTTTTGAGGCAGAATAAGGGCTATTCGGTGCATAGGGGGTATTTTCTGTAAAAGCGGGGTCTTCAGGGTTAAGACTTCCATAAACTTCATCTGTCGATACATGAAGAAAGCGATAATCCGAAGATTGATTCTGTTTTAGCCAATGGATGCGGAAGGTTTCTAAGAGGGTGAATGTACCGATAACATTGGTGTTTATGAAGGTTTCAGGGCTGTAAATTGATCTATCTACATGGGATTCTGCCGCAAAATGGGCAACTGTATTAATACTGTAGTCTTCTAAAATCTTTTCGACTAGAGTGCGATCGCATATATTACCATGAACAAAAGTAAAACGAGGACTATCTTTTAAAGAACTAAGATTATTAAGATTTCCTGCATAGGTTAAGGCATCAAGGACAATGATATTATCTTCTGAGTGTTTTTCGTGCCAATAGTTAACAAAATTAGAGCCAATAAAACCAGCCCCCCCAGTGACTAAAAGATTTCTTTTCCCCATAGTTTTTTTATCAATAACATATATCAAATTTTAACCCTGAACTACTAACTCTGCTTTCCCTTCTTCCCATTAGCGATTGTCTGACACAAGATAGTTTTTATTTGATTCCATTAATTTTTGATAACCTTTATTCATAAAGCCTTGACCTCTTAAATAACCAGTGTTTGCCCCCGGACAAATATATTCTAAAGTCTTTTCAGAGAAGCGATCGCACAATTTTTGAACACTACGTAATTGTCTTAACCAGTGGAAAGTTTTTTTCAATTTGAGAGCGGAAATTTTATCATTGCCAACAGGTAATAAATGACGACCAGAAAATAAAACTCCTCCATAATTACCATAATATAAACAAGCAGAAGCGGGGCTATAACCACAAGTCCATAAACCAAAACAGTCATCATAAAGACGGTATTCTTCAGAGAATGTAATAGGACTTAAATTAGGTAATAAATAAGCCTCTTGTTCTTGAATAATTAACTCGCAATGAAGTTCTTTTTTTATATGGCTAATATGTTTACTAATACCATCACGATTAGTCACAAATAAATATTTAACACCATTAGACAGACAAAAATCTTTATTTTCTTCAGACCAAAAAGGACAATCGACTAAAATGTTACCTAGAGGGTGAATTAAAAGATAGGATGTTCCCCCTAAAGTATCACGATTGGGGGCAAAGGCAAAAATATTTTCTAAAATTAATTTAGGATATTTAGCACGGGAGGGGACTTTCGTTTTTTCTTGATTAACTTTTTCTGTAAAATTGAGATCAGAGTCCATTATTAAAACAGTAATTATTTTTTCAGCTTGACTTAGTCTTGAGGAAATAAAAATTCTACAATAAAAACAGCGTTATTATAAATAAAACATGGAATTAGTAATTCTTTTTCTCATCCTCAGTGCCATCGGTTATGTCGCCATCAAAAAAAGCGTAGGAAAACTCACCAAGACACCGATTTGGCTACTTTGGTTAGCTTTGATGAGTCCCCCTTGTATTTGGGTGGGATGGTATCTAGCTAATGGGAATCAAAATTCCATGCCCCGCAGTTTAATCTTAATACCCCTCATTTTATCACCTTTGGTGTATCTATGGTTAATACAAATTGGCAGACCCAAAAATCATAAAACTGAGCAGGAATCATCACCCCCTAAAACTTCAGAAGATAATAATTCCAATACTCCAATTATTCTTAACACCGATGAAACTCAACAGACTCTGGACAAATCAACAGTAAAAGTAAAGCCCATTAACCCAGAAGAAGAAAAGGCTTTAAGAGATTGTTTTCCTTGGGGTGTTTATTATTTACAAAAAGTTGATTATTTACCTCAAGGGGTTTTGTGTCTTGGGAAGTTAATGACTGCCCCAGAAAAGGCTTATACTACCATTAAGGCTAATTTAGAGAAAGTATTTCACGATCGCTTCTTAATTATTTTTCAAGAAACCTTACAAGGACAACCATTTTTTGCTTTAATTCCGAATCCTCATTCTCAAGCGGAAAAAGAGAAACAAAAAGAAGAAGAAAAATTAACTCGCCCTTTAATGGCATTGGGTTTACTTTTATTAACTCTCATCACAACTACTATTATTGGTTCAGAAATTAGCGGTGTCACCACCACAGAATTAGAAACTCATCCCGAATTAGTTTTAGAAGGCTTACCCTATAGTTTATCTTTAATTGCCATTTTGGGAGTTCACGAATTAAGTCATTATTTATTTGCTGTTTATTATCAAATAAGAACTACTTTACCCTATTTTATCCCGATTCCTTTCTTTTTAGGTACATTTGGGGCTTTTATCTCCATTAGATCACCGATGCCTAATCGTAAAGCCGTTTTTGATGTTGCGATCGCAGGTCCTATTGGAGGCTTTTTAGTAGCATTACCTGTACTTGTATGGGGTTTAGCTTACTCAGATATTGTTCCTTTAACTGATAACTCTAGTATGCTTAGTTTTCAAGCATTAGACCCCCGTTTTTCCCTCCTTCTTGCCACTATCAGTAAATTGGTTTTAGGTAGTAAATTAGTAGCCGAGAAAGCCATCGCCCTTCATCCCGCCGCCGTAGCAGGATATATCGGTATTATTGTTACCGCTTTAAATCTTATTCCTGTAGGACAATTAGATGGCGGTCATATTGTTCATGCGATGTTTGGACAAGGAAAAGCACTTGTCATCGGACAAATAACCCGTTTATTGATGATACTTTTAGCTTTTGTGCGAGGAGAGTTTTTAATTTGGGCAATTATTCTTATGTTTATGCCTATTGCCGATCAACCTGCCTTAAATGATGTGACAGAATTAGATAATGGTAGAGATTTTCTAGGATTAGTTGCGATCGCACTTTTAGTTGTCATTCTCTTACCTTTACCCCCCACCTTAGCACAATGGTTAAATATTTAAAAGGGCAATGGGTAAGGAGCAATCATTTGAGTTAGGAGCTAAGAATTAAGATAAAGTGGGCTTAATTTTACCAATTTTAGGAACACCTTTTTTTATCTATCTCATTCAGGGAAAAATAAAAAAATAATTCAGTATATCAAACTATATGAAATATATTATTTCTTGAAAATCATGCAGTAGAGAAAAACACATCTAATATTGATAGTTTATTGCTAATAATTAATCTTTATTTAAAATAATTTCCATATTTATGTAATAAAGATAAAAATTTTCTCAATATATATCATAAAAATAAAATCAATT
This sequence comes from Cyanobacterium sp. Dongsha4, assembly GCF_036345015.1. Taxonomy (NCBI): domain Bacteria; kingdom Bacillati; phylum Cyanobacteriota; class Cyanophyceae; order Chroococcales; family Geminocystaceae; genus Cyanobacterium; species Cyanobacterium sp. DS4. The sequence continues at coordinate 396,347 of NZ_CP084098.1, forward strand.
TCATATTAGTTAAAGAATATTAAAAATATAGTGAAAACTATATTAATTTTCATATCACAACATAATCTTGATCTCAAACTAGAAAGTTATGATTAATCTCAAAAAATAATCTTCAACTCAAAATAAAATGAAAATAAATCCGATACTATTATCCTTCGTTACTGTATGTTCCACTTTTTCTTTTTCTAATATAGTTAAAGCAGATAGTATTCAATCTCGTTGTGACATTTATCCTAAAGGAGAAGATAAGGTTTCTAAAGTTGTTAATTGTATATTTTCTCAGCGTCAAGGTTTTATTACTATCACTCGTGAAGATGGTGTTACCTATGATTTAGAGCCAAATGATAATCAATATATAGACCAAAATGGCAAAACAGTTATAAAAGAAATGGATGGTAACACCTTAATTTTTCGATTTCAGAAAGAATCTGTTTACTTATATCAAGGGGAAAAAGCACCCTCATCGTATAACTCTTCCCACTCTCTGGCACAAACCCCAGAGAATTTGATTAGCACCACTCCTACTGCTTTAGAAGATTTAGTTGGTGTCAAAGCAGGACAAGCAGAAAATACCTTAATATCAAGAGGTTATACTTATCGCAACACCGTCACTTTTGAGGGTGGAAAAAGTGCTTATTATGTGGAAAATAAAACTGGTTACTGTGTAGAAGTTGGAACGATGGACGGTCGTTATAGTAGTATTGTGTATAATACAAGCGATCGCTGTGATAAATGATTGAGAAGTAGAAATTTTGTATTTTTACCAAAAATCCTGATTGCCTTGGATTATTATTTTTTACGTGGTGACTTGGATAATGAGCAAATACTTACTCCCCTTGAGCTTCCTTATGGAATAATCACTGCAATTATTGGCGCACCGTATTCTATCTTTTTATTGAGTAAATCCCGTTAGTCAAAAGATATTGCTCAAAAAAGCTGATTGATGGAAAATGACCAAATTCCGTTAAAATTAAGAGTTGTTAAAAAATTGATATGAAAAATTACTATGGAAGTAGGACAAAAAGTTAAAATTTGTCGTCTCAGAGAAAAAGTATCCCCTGAGATTCTCAAAAAAGCTCAAGAAGGACAACCTGCAGTAATTAAATCTTTTAAAATGACTGATGGTAGCGGTATTGGCGTTTTTGTCGAGTTTGCCGACTCTACCACTGGTTGGTTTTTTGAAGATGAGGTTCAAGTTGTAAAATAGTTTGATGGGGTGGGAAATTTCGGGATTGACATTAATCTGTTTTTCCTACCTACACTTTTCATCATAACTTCATTTATTTAACACAATGGCTTTTATTCTCACATTTTTAGGTAAAGGTGGCGTAGGCTGTACCACAATGGCGATCGCATCTGCGAAAAAATACGCCCAAATCGGTAAAAAAGTATTACTAGCAGTCCAAGATTCAACCCCTTCATTTTCAATACAATTAGGGGCAAATGTTACCTCAGAAATTAGCGAAATTAGTCCGAATCTTGATGTAATTCAATTACACAGTACCCAGTTATTAGAAGCTAGTTGGGAACAATTAAAGCAGTTAGAAGCGAAATATTTACGCTCTCCAGTGTTAAATAATATTTATGGTCAAGAATTAGCCTTGTTACCCGGTATGGATTCTGCTTTGGCACTTAACTATATACGGGAACAAGATTCTAAATATGATGTTATTATCTATGACGGAAAAACCAGTCTTAATTCTCTACGGATGTTTGGTATTCCAGATACTCTTAGTTGGTACATTCGCCGAGTGAAGAATTTGTTAGAAAATTCTGACATTGTTAGGGCTTTATCTCCTTTTGTTCAACCTGTCAGCAGTGCTATTCTTAATGTTACATGGAGTCCTGATAATCTTAGCAATGAATCCACTAAAGAAGCGGATCAAATTTTAGAACAAGGTAAAAAGGCAATTAATGACCCCAGTAGAGTTTGTGCTTTTCTTGTCACTAATCAAACTCAAGAAGCGATCGCAACTTGTAAATATTGGTGGGGAAGTGCGCAACAAATTGATTTAACCGTCGGTGGAGTTTTATTAAACCAAGACTCAATAACAGAGGACATAACCACAACCTTTAAACCTTTAAGCATTAGTAGTATTCCCTCGAAAAAATCTGATAACTGGGAAAGTTTGACCCAAGCCCTACCTGATTTTGAATCTCAAGCAAAACAAGCTCCCAGACCAATTATTATTGATACTGTAGCCAGAGAAGTAAAAGTATTTCTTCCCGGATTTGATAAAAAACAAGTAAAACTAAGTCAATCAGGACCTGAAATTACTATATCAGCAGGAGATCAAAGACGTAATATATTTTTACCCCCTCCTCTAAAAGGTCAATCTGTCAAAGGTGCTAAATTTCAAGACGCTTATTTAGTGATAAATCTTTAAAACTTTATTATCGGATTGTGAAACTTTATGTGTTGGATATGTACTGCAACCGAGTAGAAAATTTAACCAGTTGGTGGTGCTAAGAATTTAACAGTTAAGGTGATGACTGCTAGGTGTAATCTACTGATAACAGTCATAAAAATAACTCTGTTAACCTCAGTTCGGTTTAAGAATATCCGATAAGATTAGGTGTCAGGTTTCAGGTTGCAGGTTACCTGAGTTCGATGAAGAAAGTTTTGAAAAATAAGAAGTTGAGAGTTATCGCAGAGAAAATTTTGCGAGAAAAAATAATTAAATAAATTCTTATGAAATTAATTTATTCAGCTTTTTTGTCAATAACTATAACTTTTAACTCCGAACCCCTAACTCCGAACTCCGAACTCAGGTCAGGTTGCAGGTGTTAGGATGATGAGGAGATGATAAGAGAGGATGGAAGTATTAGCCTTACTCTTATCCTTGCCTCAATTTGACTTTATCCCTGAGCATCATATTTTTTCTTGTTAAATGATAATAAACTCCCTATGATGAACTAGCCCCTTCTGCAATCGCCATTGCTTTAGAAGGAACAAGCTGATAAACTTGGGTGAGATATTGCATAACTGCTTGAGAATCATTGTAAGGTAGGGGAATATCTCCTAAAACGTCAATAATGGTCTTATTGTCAGAACTAGGGGTAATTACGACTAAAGAAGAATCCAAAGGCTCGTCATATTCCCAAAAATTATCAATGGATAAGGGGGCAGAAGTTTTGTGAGGGTTGGTTTTCCGTTTTGGTAAGGATTTAATTTTGCCCAATTTTTCGGGTTCAAATTCCTTGCCTGATAGTTGCAAACTACGAGATACTCTTAAAGCCTCTAAAATTTGGGCTTTGCTTCTTCCTCTTAACTGAAATATAATGAAAGGGTCTTCACTAAAGCGATCTGCTAATTGGTAATAGACGGCGGCGATATGTTTACAGGGATTAGCCTTATCTGGACAAGTACAGCGCGATCGCACATCAGCTAAGTTAAAGGGAAAAAGACTTAAGCCATTTTTGATAAAAACCTGTTCAATTTCTAAAGGCATTTCTCCCACCAATAATTGAGCAGAAAGCATCGCCTTATCTGACATCGTCGCAATCACATATCCCCAATCTTCATCGGAAAAAGCATCTAAAGCTAAAGTAACTCGGTAGGGTTTTTCTTCTGTACCTTGTACTTGTGCAATTAATTGAGATTGCTTATTAAACTCTATGTTAAGAACATTTCCTTCTCTGGAATAGTTACGTCCTCTTTCTAACCTCTTCTTAAAACGGTATGAGTCTAGCAACTCTAGCCATTTTTCTACCCACCACTGTCTCTCAATCATCTTTACTCAAAAAAATTTTCTCTCTGAAGAACAAAATCAAAATTATTTCTCATACCACTAAATCTACCATGAAGATGGTGAGAATTAAGAGATTTTCATTCTATTAAAAACAATGATTAATAGCTCTGTTTTTCTCATCATGATCAATTTTTTTTACTGTTGCCTGTTGCCCCTTGCCTACTTTCTCCTAACTCAAATTATACCCTTCCAATTGTTTCAAGGCTTCATCCCGAATACGACAAGAATCACAAACACCACAGGGAGTATCTCCTCCTTGATAACAAGACCAAGTTTCATCTATGGGTACATTTAAGCTAAGGGCTTTTTTGACAATATCTACTTTTGATAAATTGATGAGAGGAGCTATTAATTGAGGGGTTTTACCTTCAATACCTACTTTAGACGATAAATTTGCTAAATTTTGAAATGCTTGTAAATATTCAGGACGACAATCAGGATAGCCAGAATAGTCAACAGCGTTAATGCCTAAATATATTGCTTCTGCAGACACAGCTTCAGCGAGGGAAAGTGCGATCGCAATAAAAACGGTATTTCTACCCGGCACATAGGTTGAGGGGATAATTTGAGGGTTCACTCCTTCTTGGGGAATGGCTAAATTATTATCAGTCAAAGATGAACCCCCCCAAAGAGATAAGTTAACATCAATGACAAAATGTTCTTTTATTCCCAGTTTAGGGGCGAGATTTTGGGCTATTTCCAGTTCTTTGGCGTGTTTCTGCCCATAACGAAAAGAAAGAGCGATAGTATCATATCCTTGAGAAACTGCGATCGCAGCACTGGTAGCAGAGTCTAATCCTCCTGATAATAAAACAATGGCTTTTTTCACAATATTGAATCTAATTTCGATGTAAATGATAAAAATGGTTCTTCAGACTGTGGTTATGATAAATTATTTTCCAAAAAAGGTGTGACGTTGTTGGGGATTGGGGAGAAACGAGTTAGGAGTTAGGGGTTAGGAGTTAGGAGTTAGAGGATTAGAAGAAACTAATTCTTAAAGTGCCGAAGTTACTTACTAATTACTAATGGTTTATTACCTTTGCCCCTTGCCCTTTTAACTTTGCCCTTTTAACTTTGCCCCTTGCCCTTTTCGCCATTACTTATGGATGAAAATTTATCCTAAACTCAGGTTATCTAACCTGTTTCAAACTTTCCACTTTTTTGGTGAATAGTTCTGTAAATAAACTTAGTACCGTGCGATTTTCCCTTACTTTTATATTGACACTAACAGACATTCCCGACTGTAAATCAGCCTCTTTACCACGAATCATTAAGTTTTGAGCATCTAATTCCACTTTGACAGGAAAACGATAAAAATTATAAATTTGATCTGGTTCTAAAGCGTCGGAAGCAACAAAATATACTTTGCCTTTAATATCTCCAAATTCGCTATAGGGAAAAGAGTCTATTCGCACATCTGCCTCTTGCCCCGGCTGAACAAAGCCAATATCCTGATTAGTAACATAAACTTCAGCAATAAGGGGATTATCAGGACCGGGATCAGGCACTATTTTTAATAGTGCTTCTGCTTGACCACTTTTTGGCACAAACCCCGGACTAGCTTGTAAATCGAATACTTCTCCTGATACAGGGGCTTTCAATTCTTGATACTTGATAGTTTGTTGAGCGGCACTAATTTGACTATTTAACTCGGCAATACGCTTTTCATTGTCCACAACTACTTTGTTAATTTGACTGTCAATTTCTGCGATGCGTTTTTTATTTTCGGCGATGCGATCGCGCACATCTTTTTCTGTAATAGCGATGGTATTTTGAAATTCTTGTTGTGCCTGATTAATGTCAAGTAACAGTCGAGATTTTTCTTCTTCTAATTGTTGAATTTCTGCTAAACGGGTTTGTACTTGTTGTTTTTGGTTTTCCCGTTCAATCGTACCATTAGAGCGGCGATCGACTAAATCCCTTTGACGATCTTGCACTTGTTGCTTTTGTCTTTCAATTTGTATTGTAGCTAAGGCCCCTTCTTCGGAAAGAGGTAAAATGCTTTCTAATATTTCCTTATCTATACGCAAACTTTCTTCCGCTTGAGCAATGGATTCTCTATTTCGTTGTTCTATTTCTTGTAATACTCGACGATCATTAGCTAGTTGTTTTTTTGCATCTTCAATTTGTACCTGATTTTGGTTTAATTGTTTTTCCAGTTGTTCAATTTCTAACTCTGCGGCCTTAGAGCGGGAATCTAATTCTGCAAATGCCGCTTGTAGTCTAGCAAGTTGATCTGGTTTTAAGGATGCGATATTGGAATCTTCGGATAGTTGCATTTGATAAAGTTGATTTTCTGTCACCAAAGCAGTGCGATTTAAGGCTAGTGCAGAAATTTCAGGGGGTAATTTTAGTCTTATGACTTCTTGTTCCACAATATTCGGGCTTAAAGGTGCATTAAACAGGGTTCTATAAAATTTATTTTCTTGAATCAAACTATTTCTGATTTTTTGCAAAGATTCCAATTCTGCTTGACTAGCTTGAGAGTCGAACACTAATAATGATTCACCTTTCTGGATGCGATCGCCATCTTCCACTCTGACTTCTTTTACCACCCCATTAAGAGGAGCTTGAATTTCCTTTACTGTTTGTCTTGGTTTCAATTGCCCCTGAGCGGTTACAACTTGCTCAATTTTCGCCACAGAAGCCCAAACTACTGCAAAAGTGGTTACACCCACAATACTCCAAATTGTTGCCCGTGACCATACAGGAGAAGGTTTTAAAATTACATCCTTTTCAAAGTTAGAAGTATCTAAATCGATAGAGCTTTCGGTTGTACCATTGCCAGAGTTATTTTCTGCTGAGGGGGTTGTTAGTAATGTATCGTTAGCATTGTTTGCTTGATATTGTTTACCATTATATTTAGATTCTGCCATGATTAATAGTTTAAGTTTAATTTAATTGTGAATTTCGATAGTTAATTTCAGAGCGTATAGTTAGTTTAATAGATCAAAGTTAAGTTTCCTTTATATACCAATCTATTCAGGGGATTATTGTCTGAGGGGAAAAAGTAATAATTCTTAAAATGAGTAACGACTAAGGAAAAAGGTGTAAGGTGTCGGGTTGCAAGTATTTTCTATTATTTACCGACGTTACGCACTTATTCATGTGTTAAGTTAAGGGAGGTTTCAGGCATCAGGTAACAGGTTGCAGGTAGCAGGTTTAATTTTCATAAGATTATTTTATTTTATCCAAGAATTTAAAACAAGAAAATCAATTAATATATATTTTTTGTCAATTCTTTAACCTAATACCTAACAGCTGACACCTTGCCCTCACTGAAAATTTTATGTCTAACTCAGGTAAAAATAAAACAGTTTTTGACAAAATAAAAAAAAGGATTGCTATAGTAAAAATAGAAAATGTCAAATGCTTGACATAATAAAGCAAAAAAACCTAAAAATATTTTATGAACGCTAAACTATACGATACTCGTCTTGACTTAAGTACAGAAATAAGAGAAAAAGTAGTAGAAATTCTCAATCTCACATTAGCAACAACGCTGGACTTAAAAACTCAAACCAAACAAGCCCACTGGAATGTAAAAGGTAATGACTTCTTTCAACTTCATGAACTCTTTGACGAGATGGCGGGAGAATTGGAAGAATATGTGGACATGGTGGCAGAAAGAGTTACCGCATTGGCAGGAGTTGCTTTAGGCACGGCTAGAGTTGCGTCTCAAACCTCACTTTTACAAGAATATCCGTTAGAGATTACCGCAGGTTTAGATCATGTTTCTGCTTTAGCTGATCGTTATGCTACTTATGCGGCTCATGTGCGAGAGGCTATATCTAAAACTGATGATTTAGGCGATGCAGATACGGCAGACTTATACACAGAAATATCTCGTACTATTGATAAGCGTCTTTGGTTTTTAGAAGCTCATTTACACTAATTCCAACTTTTTAAGGTTTAAAGTGGTAGGGGTTGAATATATTCAACCCTTACGGGCAATTTCTTTTTTATCTTAACTCCTAACTCCTAACTCAAATGATTGCCCCTTGCCCTTTTAACTTTGCCTATTGTCTAAGAAAATAAAAAGCCTAATAATTTCTATTTACTGCTCAATGATAATTACAGGAATAGGACTTGATTCTAAAACTGTTTGAGAAACAGAACCAATTAAAATATCATGCCAGTTTTTATGTCCTCTTTTGCCCATAATTATTTCTTTTACCCGAAATTCTTGACTAACTCTTAATATTTCTTCTGTTATTACCCCTTCTACGATTAAAAGTTGATAGTTTATATCTGCTAGTAATGTGGTGATTTTCTCCTTCAAATTCTCTAAGTTATTATTCTGACTATCATCAATAATATGCAATACTATCACTTCAGCATTGCTACGACGGGCTATTTCTGCGGTTTTTGTTAAAACAGGAGTGGTTAAAGGGGAATCATCGATCGCACTTAGTAATATAACATGATCATCAACAGATACTTTGGTGGGATCAACTTCACCCTTAGTTAATAAAAGAGGTGCAAAAGTGGGAATCGCCCATGCACCAAGGGGGGCTGTAACTAAAATTGATAAGGCGGCTATGGCTAATATTTCTTCTCCTCCTGTAATGCCTTGTGCTAAAGGAATAGATGCGATCGCAGCTTGTACAGTGGCTTTAGCGGAGTTACCCGCAAGGAGAAAGAGTTTTTCTTTTTGATTCCAGTTGCTTTTCCATGTGGAGAGATACCAACCAGCCATTCTACCGATTAAAGTGCCAAGAATTATTATTATTAATCCTTTTCCAAAACTGCTACCTAAAACATTAAGGGGAATGGTTGCCCCCAATAAGACAAACAAGAAAATTTGGGCTACTTGCCATAAAACATCAAAACCATTGCGTAAACAACGGGCTAAAGGAGAAGAAAATTCAATTAAGAAAAATCCTGTTGACATTACCGCCAGATAACCAGAGAAAAAGTTATATCTCTCACTTATAATCACCAAAAATAAAGTCAAGCAACCCGTAACTATTGTTTCTTGCAAGGTATTTTCAGTTAACTTCTGCTTAACTATCAACCACACTAAAATCTTACTAGCTAACCAACCGATAACAACACCGCCGATAATTTGCCCTGAAAATTGCAACGGCAACCATTGCCACCCCAGATTATTCCCATCCCTAGTCAATAAGCCCATCAATAGACTAAAAATCAACAATAACAAAACATCAGATAAAGCACTTCCCGTTAAAATTGCATCAGGTATCCCTTTTTTTACTCCCCAACCTAAACTCTTTAACCGTAACATCCCCGGCACTATTACCGCAGGAGATTCCGCCCCTAAAATACATCCCAATAACAATCCTGTCACCCAATCAAAATCCAAAAATATCACCGCTAAAATAGAAACTGCGATCGCCTCTCCTAAAGCGGGTAGAATGCCCAATCTTAAAGCAACAGAGCCTTGTGATTTTAACTTTTGTCGATCTAAACCTAACCCCGCTTTCATCAAAATAATAACAACAGCAATTACCCTTAAATCATCGGCAGACTGCAATATATTATTACTTAGAAGATTTGTAACTTGATTACCGAGAAGAATCCCAGTGAAAATCATAGCAACTAAAGGAGGAATCTTGAGACGACGGGCAAATTCTCCCCCAAAGTAACCGAATCCAAGAATTAGTAGAATATCTTGTAACAATTATTAAGTATCAATATAAGTCTTTATCATATAGTAATCCTAAATCATTTTGTCTATTAATTTTCTCTTATTTTCAAACTACTGAAATCATGAATAATTCCATACTAAAAAAAAGAAAATGGCAATTTTGGATTGATAGAGGGGGAACTTTTACTGATATAGTAGCCCTTACCCCTGAAAATGAGATTATCACTCATAAACTATTATCGGAGAATCCCGAACATTATCAATCTGCCCCCATTGAGGGTATTAGGCAAATTCTCCAGATTCCCCATGAGCAACCTTTACCCATTGATAATATAGAAGTGATAAAAATGGGGACAACGGTGGCTACTAATGCTTTACTAGAAAAAAAAGGCGAACCAGTTATCTTAGTTATTAATCAGGGTTTTAAGGATGCTTTAAGGATTGGTTATCAAAATCGCCCCGATATTTTTGCCCGTCATATCATTTTACCTGAAATGTTGTACCAAGATGCGATCGCAGTTCAAGGACGTTTTTCCTCTACGGGAGAAGAATTACAACCCCTCAATTTACCCCAAGTCGAACAAGATTTACAACAGGCTTATGATCAAGGTTTTCGCAGTTGTGCTATAGTTTTACTCCATAGTTACCGTTATCCTGATCATGAATTGCAAATAGGTGCGATCGCATCTAAAATAGGATATACACAAATATCATTATCCCATCAAACCAGTAACTTAATGAAGCTAGTGAGTCGGGGAGACACTACCGTAGTTGATGCTTACCTTTCCCCCGTCTTACGGCGATACATCCAACAGATATATTCAGCCTATACTAACAATGAAATATTGTCATTCCGAGCGAATGCGAAGGAATCTCAACCATCATTAATGTTTATGCAATCCAACGGCGGATTGGTTGACAGTAAATACTTTCAAGGTAAGGATAGCATATTATCAGGACCTGCGGGAGGAATTGTCGGTGCAGTCAAAACCTCACAACAAGCAGGATTCAATAAAATTATTACCTTTGATATGGGAGGCACTTCCACCGATGTTGCTCACTATGCAGGAGAATATGAGAGGAATTTCGAGACAGAAGTGGCAGGAGTAAGAATCTGCACTCCCATGATGGCAATTCACACCGTAGCGGCAGGAGGAGGCTCAATTTGCCATTTTGACGGTGAAAGATACCGAGTAGGTCCAGAATCAGCAGGGGCGAACCCCGGTCCTGTATGCTATGGTAAGGGGGATAAACTAACCATCACCGACTGTAATTTATTATTAGGTAAAATTCAAGGGGATTTTTTCCCGAAAGTATTTGGTAAAAATGCCAATGAACCCTTAAACTTAAGTTTAGTAGAAAAACAATTTCAGCAGTTAAAAGCAACTATTAAAACTGAGATAAAACTGGAAGAAATCGCCCAAGGATTTTTAACCATTGCTGTCGAAATCATGGCAAATGCAATCAAAAAAATATCTCTACAAAAAGGCTATGATGTCAGTGAATATGCCCTTTGTTGTTTTGGTGGTGCAGGAGGGCAACACGCCTGTTTAATTGCCGAAAATTTGGGCATGAAAACTATTATTATTCATCCCTTTGCTGGAGTTTTATCCGCCTATGGTATTGGTTTAGCAGAAATCATCATTATCAAAGAAAAAAGCCTTAATCTTAACTTTAATCTCGATGTTATTGAAGATATAAAAAAAGAATATAAACTATTGGAAATAAAAGCATATAAAGACTTAGAAAAGCAAATTAATAGAGAAAATAGCCATTATCAAACTAACTTAAAAATCTATCTCAAATATCAAGGCACAGATTTTAGTTTACCCATTAACTTTAACGAAAATTATATAATAATAATCGAAGAATTTAATCAAATCCATAAACAAAGATATGGCTTTATTCTTCCAGAAAAACAGTTAATTATCGAAAAAATTTCCCTAGAATTAATATCTCCTACTTATAGAGAAAATCATCAACCATTAACCAATAAGATTAACTCTCATGCTCAACCCATTACCACCGTGAAAATGTATAGTAAAAATCAGTGGTATGATACCCCAGTTTATGAGAGAAATAATTTATCTGTTAATCAAAAAATAATTGGTCCAGCTTTAATTATAGAATCCACTGGCACAAATGTCATTGAAAAAGGATGGCAAGGAAAAATTAACAATAATGGGCATTTAATCTTAACTTATTTAGAAAATCAATCAGATTCAAATATTAATCATCAAGACATAGCAAAACCTGATCCTATTTTACTAGAAATTTTTAATAACCTATTTCGTTTTATTGCCGAAGAAATGGGCATAACTTTACAAAATACTAGCTATTCAGTAAATATAAAAGAGAGACTAGATTTTTCCTGTGCAATTTTTGATTCTCAAGGGGAATTAGTGGCAAATGCCCCTCATATTCCTGTCCATTTAGGCTCAATGAGTGAGAGTGTTAAAGCCTTAATTAATGATGAGAAAATAACCATAGAAAAAGGAGATGTTTATTTAACCAATAATCCCTATAATGGCGGTACTCATTTACCAGATATAACTGCCATTACTCCAGTTTTTATTAATGATAATGCAAAACCTAATTTTTATGTTGCCTCCCGTGGACATCATGCGGATATTGGGGGTATAACTCCTGCTTCCATGCCTTCTTATAGTACCAATATTGAAGAAGAAGGAATTTTAATCGATAATTTCTGTTTAATTAAAAATGGTCAATTACAAGAGCAAGAATTGCAAGATTTATTAACAAATCATGCTTATCCTGTGAGATATTATCAACAAAATTTAGCGGATTTAAAAGCCCAAGTTGCCGCTAATAAAAAGGGAGTTAAAGAATTAATTAATCTAGTTAATAAGTATGGTTTAGAAACTGTCAATAATTATATGCAGTTTGTTCAAGATAATGCAGAAAAATGTGTTAAAAAAGCCATTAAAAATCTGAGTAATGGTAGTTATGCTATTAATTTAGATAATGGGGCAAAAATTCAAACTAAAATAACTATCAATCAGGAAAATTTAACGGCAAATATTGATTTTACTGGCACATCTGCTCAACAAAATAATAATTTTAATGCCCCTGTTTCTATCACAAAAGCAGTAGTTTTATACGTTTTTCGCACTTTAGTTGATGATGATATACCCCTTAACGCTGGTTGCCTAAAACCTTTAAATATAATCATTCCTGAAGGTTGTCTGTTAAATCCGAAGTATCCTTGTGCGGTGGTAGCTGGAAATGTGGAAACATCTCAAAATATTGCAGATTGTCTTTATGGGGCTTTAGGAATTATGGCAAATTCTCAGGGTACTATGAATAATTTTACTTTTGGTAATAGGAAATATCAATACTATGAAACCATTTGCGGTGGTTCGGGGGCAGTATGCGACCATGATGGTACAGATGCAATTCAGGTTCACATGACAAATTCCCGTTTAACGGATGTGGAAGTGTTAGAAACTCGCTATCCTGTGAGGGTTGAGGAGTTTAAAATCAGGGAAAATAGTGGCGGTGAAGGAAAATATCGAGGGGGTAATGGTGTAATTCGGGCAATTCGTTTTTTACAGCCCATGAGTGCAGGAATTTTGTCTAGTAGAAGGGTTGTTTCTTCTCAAGGTTTAGAAGGAGGAAAGGAAGGAAAAAAAGGAGTTAATTATATTATTAAAAATAATAATGAAAAGCAATTACTATTATCTAATGATTCTGTTTTTTTAGATATAAATGATGTTTTTGTGATAGAAACTCCGGGAGGAGGAGGCTTTGGTTTAGTGAATTAAAAATAAAATTGTTAGTCACAGCACTTCTAAATCATTTATAAAAAATTAATGCCTAGAAAAAAATTATCTCCCTTATCCCTTGCCCTTTATCCATCACCTAAACACTTTTTCTGCAACTCTTATGGTAATTATCATTAATCACATAAGTGTCTAAATTCACCATGAAAGAGCAAACATAAGAGTAAAATAAGAAAAGAAAAATATCAAACTTATTTGTGTAGAAATTGTGACTGTTACACCTATTAAAAATAATAAATTTACTCAAGTACCAGATAACTTAGGACGTTTTGGACAATACGGCGGAAAATATGTACCTGAAACTCTGATGCCCGCATTAACGGAATTGGAGACAGCTTACTATCAATATAAAGAAGATTCAGACTTTAAAAATGAATTAAATCAACTTCTCAAAGACTATGTAGGAAGAGAAAACCCCCTTTATTTTGCAGAAAGACTAACCCAACATTATGCGAAACCTGACGGCACAGGCGCACAAATTTATCTCAAAAGGGAAGATTTAAACCATACAGGAGCTCATAAAATCAATAATGCCCTTGGGCAAGTTTTATTGGCTAAACGTATGGGCAAAAAACGTATTATTGCTGAAACAGGTGCAGGGCAACACGGAGTAGCAACAGCAACGGTATGTGCTCGTTTTGGTTTACAATGCGTCATTTATATGGGTGTAGAAGACATGGAAAGACAAAAATTGAATGTTTTTCGTATGCGTCTTCTTGGAGCTACTGTACAGCCCGTTTCCGCTGGAACGGGAACACTAAAAGATGCTACATCCGAAGCCATTAGAGATTGGGTTACAAATGTTGAAAATACCCATTATATTTTAGGCTCAGTGGCAGGACCTCATCCCTATCCGATGATGGTGAGAGATTTTCATGGCGTTATTGGTAAAGAAACCCGTAAACAATGTTTAGAAAAATGGGGCGGTTTACCAGACATTTTAATTGCCTGTGTGGGAGGTGGTTCAAATGCAATGGGTTTATTTTATGAATTTGTTGATGAATCTTCTGTGCGTTTAATTGGAGTTGAAGCCGAAGGTAGCGGTATTAATACAGGAAAACACGCCGCTACTTTAACTCATGGTAAACCGGGGGTTTTACATGGAGCAATGAGCTATTTATTGCAAGATAATCAAGGGCAAGTGGTGGAAGCTCATTCCATTAGTGCTGGTTTAGACTATCCGGGGGTAGGACCTGAACATAGTTACTTAAAAGATTTGGGAAGAGCTGAATATTATAGCGTCACTGATGCTCAAGCCTTAGATGCTTTTCAATTGGTGTGTAAATTAGAAGGTATTATTCCTGCTTTGGAAACCGCCCATGCTTTTGCTTATTTAGAAACTCTTTGCCCTCAAGTGTCAGGAAGTCCTCGTATTGTCATTAACTGTTCTGGCAGGGGAGATAAAGATGTGCAAACAGTAGCAAAACATTTGAAAGGAATAGATTTATAAGTTGGTAGTTAGCAATTAGTAATTAATAACGATGATGCGTTTTAAGAATTAAGAATTAAGAATTAAAAACCCCTAATTCCGAACTCCGAACTCCGAACTCATTTCCCCCTAATCCCCCAACAACCTGACACCTATTCCTATCCAATATTCTTAAACCGAACGGAAGTTTTTTTAAGGTGAGGTTATCAATAAACCTAAAAATTCTTAACATAAGTTAACATAGAATTAATAATCATGAAAAAAGCTCAAAACTCAGATTTACAAAAGTTATTGATAAAATAAATACAAATATAACAGGAGGCTATAAAAAGCGTGAGCAAAAATAATAAAAAATGGCGTAATGTCGGACTATACGCAATCTTAGCGGTAGTCGTTGTGGCTTTAGGCACTGCTTTTTTAGATCGTCCTCAAAACAGTCAGTTAAGTTGGAAATATAGTCAATTTATTGATGAAGTTCAAGGGGACAAGGTAGAAAGAGTTAATTTAAGTGCTGATCGTAGCGTTGCGATCGCAACTGCAAGGGATGGACAACGTTATACAGTGAACTTACCCAATGACCCTGAATTAATCGATATTTTGTCTAATAATGGGGTAGATATTTCCGTATTGCCCCAAAGTGATGATAGTTTCTGGTTCAGAGCCTTAAGTAGTTTATTTTTCCCTGTTCTGCTCTTAGTAGGTCTATTTTTCTTACTTCGCCGTGCATCTAGTGGCCCCGGTTCTCAGGCAATGAACTTCGGGAAATCCAAAGCCAGAGTACAAATGGAGCCTCAAACTCAGGTAACTTTTGGTGATGTGGCAGGGATTGAACAAGCTAAATTAGAACTAACTGAGGTCGTTGATTTCTTAAAAAATGGGGAACGTTTTACGGCTATCGGTGCAAAAATTCCTAAAGGTGTCTTATTAGTAGGACCTCCGGGGACTGGTAAAACCCTTTTAGCCAAAGCTGTGGCAGGGGAAGCAGGTGTTCCTTTCTTCAGCATCTCTGGTTCTGAATTCGTGGAAATGTTTGTCGGTGTGGGTGCATCCCGTGTCCGTGATTTATTTGAACAGGCAAAACAAAACGCTCCTTGTATCGTCTTTATTGATGAGATTGATGCAGTAGGTCGTCAAAGGGGTGCAGGTTTAGGCGGTGGTAATGATGAAAGAGAACAAACCTTAAACCAATTATTAACCGAAATGGATGGTTTTGAGGGTAATACTGGTATTATTATTATCGCGGCAACTAACCGCCCTGATGTTCTTGATGCGGCTTTATTACGTCCCGGAAGATTCGATCGCCAAGTAGTAGTAGATCGTCCTGATTATGCTGGACGTTGTGAAATTCTCAATGTTCATGCTCGTGGTAAAACCCTTGCCGGAGATGTGGAGTTAGAAAAAATTGCTCGTCGTACTCCCGGATTCACTGGTGCAGATTTATCTAATTTACTCAACGAAGCGGCTATTTTAGCGGCAAGACGCAACTTAACTGAGATTTCTATGGATGAAGTTAATGATGCGATCGACCGTGTTTTAGCAGGTCCTGAGAAGAAAAATCGTGTAATGAGTCAAAAACGTAAAGAGTTAGTAGCTTATCATGAGGCAGGACACGCTTTAGTAGGTGCATTAATGCCCGACTATGATCCTATTCAAAAAATTAGCATTATTCCTCGTGGTCGTGCAGGTGGTTTAACTTGGTTCACTCCTAGCGAAGATCGCATGGAATCTGGTTTATACTCTCGTTCTTACCTTCAAAATCAAATGGCGGTAGCATTAGGCGGACGTATTGCCGAGGAAATTGTGTTCGGGGAAGAAGAAGTAACCACTGGAGCATCTAACGACTTACAACAAGTTGCCAGAGTAGCTCGTCAAATGATTACCCGTTTTGGTATGAGTGAGCGTTTAGGACCTGTGGCTTTAGGTCGTCAAAATGGTAATGTTTTCTTAGGTCGTGATATTGCTTCGGATCGAGATTTCTCTGACTCCACTGCCGCCATGATTGACGAGGAAGTGAAAAAATTAGTAGATGTGGCTTATCAACGAGCAAAAGATGTTTTACAAAACAATCGTCAAGTGTTAGATACATTAGCACAAATGCTTGTAGAAAAAGAAACCGTTGATTCAGAAGAATTGCAAGAGTTGCTAAACAGCAGTGATGTTAAATTAGCGGCGATGGCTTAAATCTATCAGCAAACAAAAAAACGGCTTATAAAAACATAAGCCCACAACAATAAAATTTATTACCCCCTATTTTTGGGGGTTTTTTATTTAATATATCAATTGCCCCTAAGCGGATTCTGGTTCAGGTAAAGAGGAAGGATGAAGAATCAACTCTGCGGTACTACGCTTTTCTACCATTTCTTTGGTAATCAGACAATGTTGAACATCTTGGCGAGAAGGAATTTCATACATTACATCAAGCATAATTTCTTCCACAATACCCCTTAAAGCCCTTGCCCCAGTTTTACGACGATAAGCCTCCTGTGCGATCGCTCTTATGGCTTCAGGTTCAAACTCTAAAATAACATTATCCATCCCCACAAGTTTCTGATATTGTTTAACAAGGGCATTACGAGGACGAGTAAGAATTTCCATTAGGGCTTCTTCATTTAAAGGATCTAGCACCGCTACTACGGGCAAACGTCCAGCAAACTCAGGAATTAAGCCAAAACGCACTAAATCATCTGGTTGCAGTTGACGAGCCGCTTTAGAAACCCTTTCTTCTTTGGTGGTATTCTCCGCAGGAATTTGGAAACCAAGAATTTTTTTCTCTTGATCTTGTTCCACAATTTTATCTAGTCCCACAAAAGCACCACCACAAATAAATAAAATATTGCTAGTATCGATGGTGATACAGTCTTGGTAAGGATGTTTTCTTCCTCCTTGGGGCGGAACATTTGCCACTGTACCTTCTAGCATTTTTAAAAGTGCTTGTTGTACCCCTTCTCCAGAAACATCTCTGGTAATAGAAGGATTTTCACTTTTACGAGCAATTTTATCAATTTCATCAATGTAAATAATACCCCGTTGTGCCTCATCTAAATCTAAATTAGAAACCTGTAACAAACGCAGGAGGATGTTTTCCACATCTTCTCCCACATAACCCGCTTCAGTAAGAGTTGTGGCATCTGCGATCGCAAAAGGAACATCGAGAATATTCGCTAAAGTTTGAGCCAAGAGAGTCTTACCAGAACCCGTAGGACCAATTAAAAGAATATTAGACTTTTGTAATTCGATGGTTTCTTCTTTACTCTTACCTGTTTTTTGTTCACTTTCCGCAACCGTTAAACGCTTATAGTGATTATAAACCGCCACAGAAAGGACTTTTTTCGCCTCATCTTGACCAATGACGTACTGATCCAACAATTCCTTAATTTCCTTGGGCTTAGGCAATTTACTCAAAGAAAGAGGCTTACGAGTAGAACTTGTTTTCTTAGAAGGGCGAGGATTAGATTTAACCCCAGAATGACTAGGTTGACTCCGATTACTCGGCATCAATTCCTCTTCTAAAATTTCATTACACAATTCTACACACTCATCACAAATATAAACCCCCGGACCAGCAATCAATTTTCTTACCTGTTCCTGAGATTTGCCACAGAATGAGCATTTTAGATGAGAGTCATATTTAGACATAAAATTAAAAGTAATATTAGACGTATATATAAAGACAAAACTATAATCCCTAGAGTGCCTCACTCAAATCGATGGAACTACGACTAAGAGGAAGACTAATACCTTCACGAATAATCACCTCATCAATCAATCCATATTCTTGAGCTTCTGTTGAGGACATATAAAAATCCCTTTCCGTATCAAGACTAATCTTTTCTAAAGGTTGACCAGTGTGATCAGCTAATAGTTGATTCAACTTATTTTTAATGTAGAGAATTTCTTTGGCTTGAATTTCAATATCACTAGCTTGTCCTTGCGCTCCTCCTAAAGGTTGATGGATCATAATGCGAGAATTAGGTAATCCTAAACGTTTTCCCTTTGCACCACCAGACAGCAAAAACGCTCCCATACTAGCAGCGATACCATAACAAATAGTAGAAACATCTGGTTTAATTTGTTGCATAGTATCATAAATAGCCATTCCTGCATAAACTGATCCGCCAGGAGAATTTATATATATAAATATATCTTTTTCCGGATCATCTGCTTCTAAATAAAGAAGTTGAGCTACAATCGAATCAGCTAATTTATCATCAATAGCAGTACCCAAAAAAATGATTCTCTCTCTTAGCAATCGGGAATAAATATCGAAAACTTTTTCTCCCATGCCGGAAGATTCCACAACCATCGGCACCGCATTATTGTATATTTTCTCCTCTTTTTGAGAAGTCATCTGAAAATGGAAATAACTGTCAATGGAGAATTGAGGTGATTGCGATTCTAGCATCATAAGACTTGCCGAGCTTAAAGTAAGACGTATATTCTATGTTTTTTGTTCCTTAATATTATACTATCTCAATTTGTTTTATTAACTTTAGAGAATCGTAAAATATGAGATCTGAGTACAATGAAAATGAAAAGAACTATTAATAAGAGGAAAATCAATGGATACTACTCAAAAGCCACAGTTAAGCATTCCTGAACATAGTTTAGATCGAGATTGTACAACCCTCTCCCGCCACATTCTACAACAATTAAATGACTTTTCTGGCGATGCACAAGATTTAAGTGCCATTATGAATAGAATTGCCCTAGCAGGTAAATTAATTTCCCGTCGTCTCAGTCGTGCTGGTTTAATGGCGAATGTACTCGGTTTTACAGGGGAGGATAATATTCAGGGAGAATCTGTCAAAAAGATGGATGTTTATGCTAATGAAGTATTTATTTCCGTTTTTAAACAAAGTGGTTTAGTCTGTCGCTTGGCATCAGAAGAAATGGAAAAGCCTTACTATATTCCTGAAAATTGTCCCATTGGTAGATATACTTTACTTTATGATCCCATCGATGGATCTTCTAATGTTGACATCAACTTAAATGTAGGCTCAATTTTTGCCATTAGACAACAAGAAGGGGATGATTTAGACGGAGAAGCACGGGATTTACTGCAAAATGGTCATAAACAAGTAGCCGCAGGTTATATTTTATACGGACCAGCTACAGTGTTAGTCTACACTATTGGCAAAGGTGTACACTCTTTCTTTTTAGATCCCAGTTTAGGAGAATTTATATTAGCGGAAGAAAACATCAAAATTCCTAATCATGGTTCTGTCTATAGTGTTAATGAAGGTAATTTCTGTAAATGGGATAATTCTTTAAGGGATTATGTTCGGTACGTTCATCGTCATGATGGTTATACAGGAAGATATAGTGGTGCATTAGTGGGCGATATACACCGTATTTTGATGCAGGGAGGAGTATTTTTGTATCCCGGAACGACAGAAAAACCAGAAGGAAAATTAAGACTACTCTACGAAACTGCACCTCTAGCATTTATTATTGAACAGGCTGGGGGAAAAGCGTCCACGGGCAAAGAAGATATTTTAGATGTTATACCTCAAAAAATCCATCAACGCACCCCTGCAATACTCGGCAGTTGTAAGGATGTTGACTTAGTAAAATCATTTCTTGAATAAATGTTCAGCTAGTTTATTTTTAACTCAGTTCAATATAAAAATATCTGATTTGGACAGGTTTCAGGTATCAGGTTGTGGATTGCAGGTTTGATTTTTTTGATATTGATTCCGCCTTCACTCATAAGCCAGTTTGAGTTGCATTTGAGTTGTTGGGTTAACACAGGGAATAGGCAATAGGCACTCCTGTTTTAGCTTATTAGGTATTGAGATGTAAAAAAGAGTCAATAAAAATGGCTCTTCTACAATGACTATTAAAAATTAAGCATAAAAATTAATGCAATAAATAATAATTATTAGAAAGAATCACTTTAAATTGCGAATAATTAATTATAAAAATAGAGTATTTTTATCGTTTTTTAGTTAATAAATAATAATATCAAAGTTGTTGATTATTTATTTCGTATCAAATAATAAATTTATATTTTCTTTCTTTTTTATCTAAATTATTTGGATCTTGAACAAAGTCAAAAACATGATACAATAGCAGACATTAAATACATTAAATTTAGCCTTTACCCATGAATTCTCGTATTGATTTCCTCAGTCACCTTAATTTGTCTCAACGTCAGGCAGTAGAACACTTTTGTGGTCCTTTATTAGTCGTTGCAGGGGCTGGATCAGGAAAAACAAGGGCTTTAACCTATCGTATTGCCAACCTTATTTCAACTCATAAAGTAGCACCTGAAAATATATTAGCGGTGACTTTTACCAATAAAGCGGCACGGGAAATGAAGGAAAGAATTGAGTTAATTTTTGCTCAACAAATAGCTGAAGAGAAGCATGGAAATAAATTAGAACTTTTAGGGGAATTAGAACAAAAACAGATTAAATCAAAAGTTTATAGAAGGACAATAAAAGATCTTTGGATTGGTACTTTTCACAGTTTGTGTGCCAAAATTTTACGCTACGATATAAATAAATATCAAGATGACAAAGGGCGAACTTGGCAAAAAAATTTCACGATTTTAGATGAGTCTGACGTGCAGAGTTTATTTAAGCAAATTGTGACTAAAAACCTAAATTTAGATGATAAAAAGTTTGAACCTAGAAAAATTCGTTACACTATTAGTAATATTAAAAACCTTGGTTTTTCTCCCAGACAATATGCGTTAGAAAATTCAGACTATCGAGGCAGGGTAATAGCAGAAATTTATGAAGAATATCAAAATGAGTTAGCAAAAAATAACGCCCTTGATTTTGATGATTTATTGTTAATTCCAGTGAGAATTTTTCAAGAAAATGAGTCGATTTTAGGTTATTGGCATAATCAATTCCATCATATCCTTGTTGACGAATATCAGGATACTAACCAGATTCAATACAATTTAATTAGGCTTTTATCTACTAATAATGAGACAGATAAAAAATACTGGAATTGGAATAATAGATCAGTTTTTGTAGTAGGAGATGCGGATCAATCAATCTATTCTTTTCGTATGGCAGATTTTACTATTTTACTTAATTTTCAGGAAGATTTTGGGGATAATTTACCAGATCAAGAAACTCAAACTATGATCAAATTAGAGGAAAATTATCGCTCAAGGGAAAACATTTTACAAGCGGCTAATTATTTAATTGAACATAACTCCCAAAGAATTGATAAAGTATTAAAACCCACCAGAGGAGAAGGAGAAAGTATTTATCTTTATCGAGGGGATAATGAAAGGGATGAAGCCACTTTTGTTTGTCGGCAAATTGCTCAATTGGTAAGAGAAAATGCTGATTTAAACTGGGGTGATTTTGCCATTTTATACCGCATTAACTCTCAATCTCGTGCCTTTGAAGATGAGTTAATTAAAAAGAATATTCCTTACAATATTGTGGGGGGTTTAAAATTCTATGAAAGGAAGGAAGTTAAAGACGCTTTGGCTTATTTGCGTTTGATTGTCAATCCTGCGGATACCGTTAGTTTACTCAGAATCATCAACACACCAAGAAGGGGAATCGGTAAAACCACTATTGATAATCTATTGACGGCTTCTGTGGAGTTAGGTGTACCATTGTGGGAGATATTAAACGATCGCACCTCTGTTAATACTATAGCAGGAAGGGCGGCAAAAAGAGTGAATGAATTTGCCCAACTGATTCTCGATTGTCAGGAAATGATGAAAGAATCTTCGGCGGTAGAAGTGTTGAATCATATGTTATTAGCCTCTGGGTATAGTCAAGATTTGCAACAACAAAACACCGATGAAGCGGAAAACAGACTAGAAAACCTCAATGAGTTAGCAAACGCCATGTCACAATTTCAGGAGGATAATGAGGATAGCAGTTTAGAAGGGTTTTTAAGTAGCGCGTCTCTCGCCTCGGATTTGGATAACCTCAATGAAGATAATCAGGCGGTTTCTTTGATGACGTTACACTCAGCGAAGGGATTGGAATTTCCCATTGTCTTTCTGGTAGGATTTGAACAGGGATTATTACCCCATAACCGTAGTTTACGAGATCCGTTAGAATTAGAGGAAGAAAGACGCTTATGTTATGTTGGCATAACTAGGGCAAAAGAACAACTATTTATTACCCATGCCAGAGAAAGATATTCTTGGGGTAATGTGGACTATTGTACACCATCTCAGTTTTTGGATGAGTTACCCCCTGAGTTGCTTTCTAGTAATATCCCTCCTCGTAAATCCTCCCGTCATAATATTATCGAAGAAACGACCCCGAAGAAAAAATCTCCTTCTCAATCATGGCAGGAAGGCGATCATTTGTACCATCCTACTTTCGGTAATGGGGTTGTGACTCATTTATTAGGCTTGGGGAGTAAAAATACTTTAGTTGTGCAGTTTGAAGTGGGAAGAAAAATTATTAATCCTAGTCATACAAAGTTGGAGAAAATTTCTTAAATATGATTACCTGCGAGAAATAAGAAATGTGCTTTATTCAAGACAAATAGTGCTATTGTCTTTGATTATGCTATTGTATTATTAATACTTAAAATATATGCTTATAATTCAGCTTCGCATAGATTAACCATGATACCAGTCTCTTCTAATTTCTCCTTTCTACAGTCTCAGAATCAACAATTAGCTCGTTTAGCCTCTTTAGCGGAGTATTTCTTACATATCGATACGAATACTTGCTTAGTTAAACTGAGACAATTTGGGGAGTTATTAGCTAAACAAGTGGCTTTAAAAGTAGGGATTTATATAAATAATAATGAAGAACAATTTTCCATTCTCAAAAAATTAGAAAATAGTGGTTTATTTCGGCATCAAATTAAAGATTTATATGAACAACTAACTCTATTTCATAAAATTAGAATTGAGGGAAATAACGCTACTCATATTAATTATGATCAACCTGATTATGATACCGCTTTAACTCATATCCAATATGCTTGGGAATTGGGTATTTGGTATTATCGCTCATTTCATGATGAGAATTTTCATTTCCAAAAGTTTGTTACTCCTTCTAATCCTAACCTTGAAAGAGAAAGGGAATTAAAGGAACTAAAACAGGAAGCAGAAAGAATTAAAAAACTCGCTGAATTAGAAGCAAAAGAGAAAGAAGAAATAGGTATTTTACAGCAAGAAACTGAGTCTAAATATCAGCAGATTCTACAACAAAAACAAGATGCGATCGCACTTCTGGAATCTCAGAAACAAGAAGAAATAGAAAGATTGAAACAAGAAGCCGAATCAAAATATCAAGACGCTTTGCAAGAAATTGAGAATTTACAACAGGAAATTAATAATAATAAACTCACGGAAGAAGAAATAATTAACCGTATCAAAAAAGCCATAGAAATAGAGAGTAATATTAACAATTTTACCTCCATGTTAATGGGTCATTTTGAGAATGATAACACCGTAGAAGGCTATGAAAATATTAGTCATAAATTAGAAAATATTACCAATGCCATAGATAAAATTTCCCTCTTAATTGGGGATTATCAAGAAACAGAAATGGAACTCCATAATGGAGAAAAAGTTAAGGCTGGATTGGGGATAATTAGTGAGGCTAAAAACCTTCAACAACGGTCAAAAGATTTAAAACATGGTATCTTTAATGTTCTAGTTTTAGGCACATTTAGTAATGGTAAAAGTACCCTTTTAAACGCTATGTTAGGCAGTCGCAAATTACCGATGGATAATTGTCCTGCTACTGCCATTATTACTATGTTAGTTTATGGAGAAGAAGAAAATGTTAAGCTATATTATAGCAACAATCAAGAGCCTAAATATATCTCTTTTGAAGAGTTTGATAAACAATATGTTTTAGATATTGAAGATCAAGAAACCTTACATACAACCCATTATATTAATCGCTTTAAAGACATTGAATTTGCAGAAATAGAATGTAATTATAACCTGTGTAAAGGAGGAGTAAGATTAATCGATTCTCCGGGAATTGGAGAACAAATTGCCCGAACAAAATTAACCACAGAATTTTTACAACAATCCCATGCAGTTATCTTCATTTTTGATGCAACCCACCCATTAAGGCAGGAAGAAAGAGAATTTATTGAGGCTAATTTTAAACAGGGTAATAATAATGAAAATATCTTTTTTGTGGTCAATAAAATTGATTTAGTTGATGATGATGATGACGATGATGAAGATAATGATGGTAAAGAAAAAATAGGGAAATATTTTGCTAATTACCTTAAAAATTTATACTTAGATGAAAACAGTAACTTAAATCAAGAATTACTGAATAAACGTTTATTTTTAATCAATTCTAAATCTGCTTTAAAAGGTAGAAGAAAAAATCCTATTAAACAATCCTTAGTAGAAGAATCAGGAATTTTAGCTTTTGAAAAAGAGTTAGAAAATTTCTTAACTACAGGCTCGAAATTTAGGGCGAGAGTTAGTTCTGTGGTTGACTTATTAATCTTAACTATTGATAAATTAGAACAGAAAATAATTCAACAAGAAAAATTATTAGGTGAACCATTATCGGTATTAGAAGAAAGAAGAATTGTTGCTGAGAAAAAATTAAAGCTACTAGAAGAAAGGGAAAATCGGATTAAAGAAATTATCGATTTATATGCCAATACCATCACAGATAAATTATGTTTTGATTTGGAAACTTATATCATTAAAATGAAGGATGATTGGCAATTTGATTATAAAGAATTTACTAATTTAGATGAACTTAATTTGTTTACTCTTTTCTCTATGACAATAGATGATATGTCTCGTGATTCGACAACTACATCAATTAATGAAAGTCTAAAAAAATACTTAGAAACTAAATTTAATGATTGGTCAAATCGTATTCCTATTATTATTAATAAAGATTTAGACTCTTTACAAAAACAATTAGATACCTCTATTCAAGACTTTGCGAGGGAAATTTCTTTGATTGAATCTCTATTTGCAGGGGAAAATTTGGTGGATGTAGTGGAAAATCGTTCGGATACAGTAATGCAGTTAATAATTAGTGCAATATTAGGTGATTTTAGTACCATGTCTAGCTGTATTATGGGGGATAATGATTGGTCTAATTTTTTCTGGGAAACGATCAAACAAGCAGTATTAGTTAGTGCAATTTTAACCATTTTTACTGGTCCTATGGAGTGGATTTTTCTGGCTATTAGTGAGATAGGAATGGGGATGTTTAATCAAAGTCAAGCTCAGAAAAAATTAGTTATTAATATCGGTAAAAAAATATTTGATAAAATTGAGGATGAGTTGCCAGAATTACATTGGAGAATTAAAGAAAAAACTAATGAACAATTTACCAATTTAACTAATCAAGTTACCTCCGCTATTCAGCAACAAATAGAAGAAGTAAGAAAAGAACAAGAAAAAATTATTGAGGATAAAAAGAATCAAGAATTTTCTATTGCCCAAGAAAAAGCGAGAATTTTTGCTATTCAAGATGAAGTAATTTATTTATTCAATGAAATTTGTAAAAATGCTTATGATAGAGAGTATTCTTTAGAACAAATTAAATGGCTTTATCAAGGGAAACAATTAATTCAAGAACAGGTAAAAGTTTAAATATTAATTTTTACTTAGAATAAAATTTCGAGTTTTAAATACTTATTAAATATCGATATTAAAAAACTCGATCTTAAATTTTTGTGTATCTCATTATTTTATTTAGATCCCATGATAAATGGTAGTAATTTCAATATTAATACTTCAGAAAATGTATTCAAATTTGTTTATTTTAGTCAAGAGGTAGAACATATTAATTCTTGTCTTACTAATATCAGTAATACTTTTAATGAACTTAAACTAGAAATAGATAGTGAAAATAATAATCGTGAGGATTTATTTCAAAAAATTCCCGAATTAAAATTAAATTTATTAAGAAAAGAGAGCAACATAGCTGTTTTTGGTATTTTTAAATCTGGTAAATCCACGTTAATTAATGCTATTTTAGATCAAAAAATATTGCCTAGTCGTACAAATCGAGCAACAGGAGTTATTACTTCTATTAGCTATGACTCTCAAAAATACGCAAATATAATATTTGAGTATTTTTTAGGCTATGGAGATGAAAGAATTGATGTCGATAAAATTGATAAATATATTTTATTAAATACTTCGGATGTCATTGCTAAACCTCCTGAAAATATCAAAAAAGTTGAGATAAAATTACCTGATTTTTTTCTACCTGAAGATTGTTATTTAACGGATACTCCCGGATTATTAGATAATCAATATTTAACTGAGTTAAGTTACTGCGAAATAGAAAAATCTGACTTGGTTATTCTCGCTTTAAGGGCGGATAAGTTACTCTCGGAAAAGGAAAGAGAGGCGATTAGTTATGTAAATAATTTACTCAAAGGAAATATTATCTTTATCATTAATAGAATGGGGGTAATTTGTGATGATGATGAGGAGGAAGAAGAAGAAAATAAACGCCAAGAAGAAAAGTTATTAAAGTTGGCAAATAAAACCTTACAAGATTGTGGCAATAGTTTTTCTGGTAAACCTGCTATTATTACTACTGATGCTTTATCCATTCTTAAAAATGACACTTCTACAAGAGGGATTATTTATCGACAAGGAGTTAATAATTTAAAGTTACAATTAACTCAATTATTTAATTGTTTTTTAACTGAAAGATTAATCCTATTGTCAAGAATAGGGGTAATTAATAACTATCTTAATCATTTGATTAATTATTCTCAATTACAAATATCATGGTTAGATATAAAGATTAAAAATTTAGAAGATTTAGCAGAGAAAGATTGGCAAGAAAGAAAAGTAATTTTTAGTCAAGAAGTTAGCAATATAAGATTAAATTTAGAGAAAGAAAAACAAGATATAATTAATAAGCTACAAACATTAATTAGTGGTAGTTTAAGTAAGGCTAGATATATTATTAATAGTGATAACCCTGAATGGGTTAATACAGTTAAAAGAGATTGGAATGCTGATAATAAAGTTTATGCTAATCGCATATCAGAAAATATAAAAAATATTCTAAATAATATTAATATTAAGATACCTAATAGTTATCAATATTTTATTTCTAATCTCAATTTAGAGGAAGATTTTGGGAGTCAGGTTAGTAGTGTTGTGGGTGGCTCATTTATGTTAGGAATGATTAGAGGAATTGGTAATTTATTAGATAATAATTGGAGAGAAGAACATTTTGGAGATGTAAAAAAAGAAGTAACTAAGACAGAGCAAGTATTAAGAAATAATATAGATAATTATTTTGTTAAGTTAGAAGAAAGTGTTAAAATATATGAAAAAGAATATGAACCTATTTTAGAAAAACCTCAAGAATTATTAGACAGTTATTCTGACAAAGAAACTTATCTTAATATCATCTCTCAATCAACGCAATTTTTAGATTTTATGGTAAAAATCACTCAAGATATACAAGACTGGAATAAGCAATTTGATATTGTTTGGAAAGATTTTGCAAAAAATATAATTAATAGTTTCTCTTCTGAATATCCAAAAAAATTAAAGTCAATAAAATCTAATGAGGATTTGAATAATTATATTAATGATATAGTTAAATTTTATTTGAAATTATGGCAAAGTGAGAAAGAAGATCAAGGGATTTGGTTAGAGATTTTGATGCGAGAATATCCGATAATGGGGCAAGATTTTGTGGATAGTTTAAATCAAATGGAGATTAATATTCCCTCTCAACCTGTGTTTTTATGGTCAAAAAAAGAAATAGGTGCGATCGCATCTGCTGTGATCATAGGAATAATAATCTTATTATGGGGGCAGGATATGAGTAATTTTAACTTTGATTTAATTACTTTAAGACAGGGAATGATTAGTGCAGGTTTTATTTATACGGTGTTTTCTGTGGTGAAAAAAATTAGAGAAAAAAGAATCGAAGATGAAACCAATAATTTAATCAAGAAATTGACTTCTCAAATAGAAATCTATCATGAAAAATTAGGTACAGTTATTAAAGCTATTAATTAATACAGAAATATCGAACGAAGTTAGAGAAAATTTATTAAATATAAGCAGTTGTATCAGAAACAATAATCATTAATGATCTATTCCTAATGTTATTTTTGCTTGATTAACCTCAGCTTTAAACTCCTCAAATGTCATGGAAGGCAAAGCTAAACCCTCGATAAAACTACCAAATTTTATACCTAAACCGCCGATTTGTTTACCCAATTCTTTAATCTTGCGATCAGTTTTCTGAGAGTATTTATTATGATGGGCAAATCTTGACTAAAATTGCTGATTGCCTGTCGAAAGTCTTTAACTTCTGCCCTTTCGTAATCTAAAAATTGATTAAGTAAAGCGTCTAACGCCTCATCATCCTCCATGTTAATGCGGAGGGATTCCGTACCATTTTGGATTAAAACGGCGTTTTTGCTATCTTCAAAGAGAATATTATTGTTAGGATAGCCTTTATTGAATTTTTTTTGCCTTAATTTCAGCGTCTAAAGAATCTTTTTCGTCTTTTGCTTCCCAATATCCCCAATCGAGACGGATAGGCTTTTGAAAACGACTATTAATCGTCAACTCCTCCACCAATCAAAAATCCTTCGGCTTACAATAACCGTTGAGTAAAGTAGCAAAGGCGTAGCGAATCGAACTTTCGTTACTGCTACCTCCGTATCTTTTTCGGCTTTCCAAGTCTCGGCGATATTGATGGATAAGAGTTTTTGACATAAATTGATATATAAGAATTTTTACTGACACCTAATACCTGTCACCTAAAACCCGATACCTAAATTATTCATCGACTTCGTGACTCAACTCCTTAAATACCTCTAAGAGGCGATCGCCCCAGTATTTTACATCATACTTCGTAACAACTTCGTACATTTTTTGCATACGCTCTTTTTGTTCTTCCCCAGACATTGACAAAGCTCTATCAATAGCCCTATCCATTAAATCTGTCGAGTAGGGATTAGTTTGAATAGCATTAGGTAACTCAACAGAAGCACCAACGAACTCAGAAAGAATCAAAACTCCATCTTCCCCTTCATGACTAACAATATACTCTTTTGCCACTAAGTTTAAACCATCCCTTAAAGGAGTAGTCCAACACACATCAGAAATTTTGTAGTAGCATAGCAATTCAGAAATGGGAATAACTCTAGTAAACAAAAGAATAGGAGTCCAATCTAAACGACCAAACTGCCCATTAATTTGCCCAACTAAACGCTCAATTTGATTTTGTGCCTCCTCATAAACCCGCATTCCCGCCGCAGGAGAAACACAACTAACGATAAAATGAACCTTTCCATGTAAATCCGGGCGACGCTCTAACAAACGCCCAAACGCCTCCAACATTTCTTTATTACCCTTTACATAGTCAACTCTACCCGCCGCAATAATTAACTTTTTCCCCTCAAATTCTGCCTCCAACTCCTTCAAACGTTGTTTAGTTTCAGGTTGATTTAATACTGATAAGAAAAACTCTGGATTTGTGCCCACAGGGAAAGCATCTACTTTGACATATTGATTTTTATACTTTAGCTTAGTTACCATTTCTGGCTCGGCTAAGGCTCTGCCCACAGGAGTAATATGGCCAGATACAGGCTGTTTTTCCACTACCTCCACTGGTAGCAAACTTCGGGCAACATTAACAAAATTTTCCGAGTATCTAGGAATATGGAAACCTACCACATCACAGCAAAGCAAACTATTAATAATTTCCTCGCGCCAAGGCAATATGTTGAAAACATCCACAGAAGGGAAAGGTGTATGATGGAAAAATGCAATTCTGGCATTAGGCTTAATTTGTCTAATGTAGTAAGGCACTAACCACAAATTATAATCATGAATCCAGATTAAAGCGTCATCTGCCGCTTCATTACAAGCTGCCTCAGCAAATAAGCGATTAATTTCTTGGAAGTTTTGCCAATTAGACGACTCATAAGTAAAATGGTAAGGAAAAGAGTGGAGAATCGGCCAAAATGCTTCTTTAGAAGTGATGTGATAGAAATCCTTAACTTGCTCTTTAGTTAAACCAATACGTAAAACAGTGTAGTTAGTTTCCTCTTCATCACTGGTAATTCTAGGCTCAAATCCTTCTTTTTCAGTCTCATCTACTTCTCGCCATGCAATCCATGTACCCTGCTCGGCATAGGAAAAGAAACCTTTTAATGTTGGTACAATACCATTGGGACTTTTCTTTTGACGATAAACTATTTTGCCGTCTTCCATTACTTCATCATAGGGTTGACGATGATAAAGAATAACTAAAGATGATTTCATAATTTTCAGTTCCTCCACTTAAAAAATTCTCTTTTTCGACCACAAAAAACAAATTATTACTAATTAGCTCACAGCAATAAATAATCAGTAGTAATGTGTTTTCATATTTTATTGTTAAGTTTAATTATTGCTAATACAAACCTTTTCTACTTCTACTTAATATTTTATTTATGCTCAATAAGGAAATCTAATAATAAGATTTAGAACAGTGTTACCAATAGAAGTGTCTAAGGTTTAAAGCACATCTTAAAGATAACATTTTTTTTTGAAAAGAGTCAAATTATTTTTAAAAAGCTGATATTTTTGATATTTGTTAATATTTTATTTATTTCTTTTTCTCATAAAATAAGTGCTAAATCTGTTTTTATTATCATTTCTCAAGCTCTCTTAATCTTTCAACTTTTTCAAGAAAAAATAATAATAATTTTTCGCTCTATTCTCATGACCTTTTGAGAAAATTGATTTTAGAAAAACTATTGACAAACTCATAAAAAATAAGATAAGATTAGAGATTGTCACTGGTAATTTATACTAGAGGCAAATTATATTTATATATACAAAAATGCTGTATAAAAAACATCTCTCATGCCAACTATTCAGCAACTAATTCGTAGCGAACGCATACTCAGCACCAAGAAAACTAAATCACCCGCTCTGAAAGAATGTCCTCAGCGCCGTGGTGTGTGTACAAGGGTTTATACAACAACCCCCAAAAAGCCTAACTCTGCCTTAAGAAAAGTGGCAAGGGTTCGTTTAACTTCTGGGTTTGAGGTAACAGCTTATATCCCAGGTATTGGTCATAATCTTCAAGAACACTCAGTGGTGCTTATCAGAGGTGGAAGGGTAAAAGATTTACCCGGGGTTAGATACCACATTGTTAGAGGAACTCTCGATGCTACTGGGGTAAAAGACAGAAAGCAGGGACGCTCTAAGTATGGTGCAAAACGTCCTAAAGCCTAGTAAAGGTTAACCATTAAGTTAATTTCATAGAAAAAAACAGATTAAAGGTATAAGTTAATGTCTCGTAGAAGTAAAGCGAAAACCGTAGAAGTACCACCAGATCCAGTGTATAACAGTCGTTTAGTGAATATGACTGTACGTCGGATTATGAAAGATGGTAAAAAATCTTTAGCGGCGAAAATTCTATATGATGCTTTAAGTATTATTGGGGAAAGAACTGGGACAGAACCCATGGAAACTTTTGAAAAAGCCATTAAGAATTTAACTCCCTTAGTGGAAGTAAAAGCTAGACGGGTTGGTGGTGCTACTTATCAAGTACCGATGGAGGTACGCCCCGGTAGAGGAACAAGTTTAGCCTTACGTTGGTTGACTCAATTTGCTCGTAAAAGAAGCGGTAAAAGTATGTCCATGAAATTGGCTAACGAAATTATGGACGCGGCTAACGAAACTGGTGCGGCGATTAAGAAAAGAGAAGAAACCCACAAAATGGCTGAAGCAAATAAAGCGTTTGCTCACTATCGTTATTAAAATTCTTGCAGAATTGAGGGAACAGAGAACGGGAAACGGGGAACAGTGTTTAATGTTTTCCTGATTTACTATGTGAACTGCACTTCTATTTTGTGAAGAATCTTTCAAGTATCATCGTTACAGTTTTTTTTCTTTATCATCTTTACCACTGATACAACTTCTTTGGTAATAAATGTAAAGAAAAGTGTAGAATTGTAAAGGTAATTTTTTACAAACATCCCAGATGTTTCACTCTTAAAAGAAGGAGGTAACTGTGGCACGGACAATTCCGCTTTCTTTAGTCCGTAATATTGGTATTGCGGCTCATATTGATGCGGGTAAAACCACAACGACAGAAAGAATACTTTTTTACTCTGGTATTGTACACAAGATCGGAGAAGTTCATGAAGGCAATGCTGTGACAGACTGGATGGAACAGGAACGGGAGAGGGGAATAACCATAACCGCCGCCGCCATTAGTACCAGTTGGAAGGAGCATCATATTAACATCATTGATACTCCTGGTCACGTTGACTTTACCATTGAGGTTGAGCGCTCTATGAGAGTTCTCGATGGTGTAATTGCGGTGTTTTGTTCTGTGGGTGGTGTACAGCCTCAGTCAGAAACGGTTTGGCGTCAAGCAGATCGTTATCATGTGCCTCGTATTGCCTTCGTCAATAAGATGGATCGCACGGGAGCAAATTTTTTCAAGGTTTATCAACAGGTTAAGGATCGTTTGCGAGCCCACGCTATTCCAGTTCAAATTCCCATCGGTAGCGAAGATGACTTCCGAGGAATTGTGGATTTAGTTACTCAAAAAGCCTACATCTACAAGGACGATCTCGGTCAAGATATTGAAGTAGTGGAAATTCCTGATGAGGTAAAAGAGCTAGTACAGGAATATCGTGGATATTTGTTAGAAGCGATCGCAGAATCTGATGAAAGTCTCTTAGAAAAATATTTAGCTGAAGAAGAAATTACCGAAGACGAAATAAAAGCGGTTATCCGTAAAGGAACGATCGCAGGAACTTTAGTTCCGATGCTATGCGGTTCAGCTTTCAAGAATAAAGGGGTACAGTTATTGCTTGATGCGGTAGTGGATTATCTTCCAGCACCGACAGAAGTACCTGCTATTAAAGGTCTTTTACCCTCTGGGGAAGAGGAAACTCGTCATTCGAGCGATGAAGAACCTTTTTCTGCTTTAGCTTTTAAGATCGCCTCAGATCCATTTGGTCGCTTGACTTTCTTAAGGGTTTACTCTGGAGTTTTGACCAAAGGAAACTATGTTTATAATTCAACCAAAAACACAAAAGAGCGAATGTCTCGTTTGATTGTGTTGAAAGCAAATGAACGTATTGAGGTAGATGAATTAAGAGCAGGAGATCTGGGGGCTGCGATCGGATTAAGAAAAACTATCACTGGGGATACCCTATGTGATGAAAATCATCCGATCATTTTGGAATCTTTATATGTTCCAGAACCAGTTATCTCTGTGGCAGTTGAACCAAAAACAACTCAAGACATGGACAAGTTGTCTAAAGCTCTACAATCTCTATCCGATGAAGACCCTACCTTTAAAGTTAGTGTTGATCCTGAGACTAACCAGACTGTAATTGCAGGGATGGGAGAATTACATTTAGAGATTTTAGTCGATCGCATGTTGCGAGAGTTTAAAGTTGAAGCAAATGTAGGACAACCCCAAGTGGCCTATCGGGAAACCATACGTAAAGCCACCACTGTAGAAGGCAAATTTATTCGCCAAAGCGGTGGTAAAGGTCAATACGGTCATGTGGTAATCGAAGTTGAACCTGCAGAAGCAGGAAGCGGTTTTGACTTTAATTCAAAAATCGTGGGAGGAACTATTCCCAAGGAATTTATCCCCGCCGTAGAGCAAGGGATAAAAGAAGCCTGTGATTCTGGAATCATTGCTGGTTATCCAGTCATTGATCTTAAAGTCACATTAATAGACGGATCATATCATGATGTGGATTCTTCGGAAATGGCTT
This sequence comes from Cyanobacterium sp. Dongsha4, assembly GCF_036345015.1. Lineage (NCBI taxonomy): Bacteria > Bacillati > Cyanobacteriota > Cyanophyceae > Chroococcales > Geminocystaceae > Cyanobacterium > Cyanobacterium sp. DS4. The sequence goes on from NZ_CP084098.1 coordinate 430,625, forward strand.
TCAAAATAGCTGGTTCAATGGCAATTCGGGATGGTGTAGAAAAAGCCGATCCAGTGTTGTTAGAACCGATGATGAAAGTAGAGGTAGAAGTACCAGAAAATTTCCTTGGAGATGTAATGGGAGATCTTAACTCCCGTCGTGGTATGATCGAGGGAATGAATAATGAAGACGGCTTGGCTAAGGTAACTGCAAAAGTTCCTTTAGAAACTATGTTCGGATATGCGACTGATATTCGTTCAAAGACCCAAGGACGTGGTATATTTAGCATGGAATTCAGCAACTACGCTGAAGTTCCTAGCAATGTGGCGAATACCATCATTGCCAAAAATAGAGGAATTCTATAAATTAATTAATTAGCTGAAAAAAGGAAAAGACACAGAAAATGGCACGCGAAAAATTTGAAAGAACGAAACCTCACGTTAATATTGGTACTATCGGTCACGTTGACCATGGTAAAACTACTTTAACCGCAGCTATTACCTTAACTTTGGCGGCGGCTGGTCAGGCTAAAGCTCGTAAATACGATGAAATCGATGCAGCCCCTGAAGAAAAAGCTCGTGGTATTACCATTAATACTGCTCACGTAGAGTATGAAACTCCTGATCGTCACTACGCTCACGTTGACTGTCCTGGACACGCTGACTACGTTAAAAACATGATCACTGGTGCGGCACAAATGGATGGTGCTATTCTAGTAGTATCTGCGGCTGACGGTCCTATGCCTCAAACCCGTGAACACATCCTCTTAGCTAGACAGGTTGGTGTACCTAACTTAGTTGTTTTCTTAAACAAACAAGACCAAGTAGATGATGATGAATTATTAGAATTAGTTGAATTAGAAGTTCGTGAGTTACTCAGCGAATATGGTTTCGACGGTGATAATATTCCCATTGTCGCTGGTTCTGCATTAAAAGCTGTTGAACAGATGACCTCTAATGCCGCTACCCAAAAAGGTGAAAACGAGTGGACCGATAAAATCTGGGCTTTAATGGATGAAGTAGATGCTTATATCCCCACTCCTGAGCGTGATATTGACAAACCTTTCTTAATGGCAGTGGAGGACGTATTCTCTATTACTGGTCGTGGTACTGTTGCTACTGGTCGTATTGAGAGAGGAAAAGTTAAAGTTGGTGAAACCATCGAGATCGTTGGTATTCGTGACACCCGTAGCACCACTGTTACTGGGGTTGAAATGTTCCAAAAAACCTTAGACGAAGGTATGGCTGGAGACAACGTCGGTGTACTTCTTCGTGGTGTTCAAAAGGATGATATTGAGCGTGGTATGGTATTAGCTAAACCAGGTTCTATCACTCCTCACACCAAATTTGAGGCTGAAGTTTACGTTCTCAAAAAAGAAGAAGGTGGTCGTCACACTCCTTTCTTCCCCGGTTACCGTCCTCAGTTCTACGTTCGTACAACTGACGTAACTGGAACTATCAGTGACTTCACTGCTGACGATGGAAGTGCGGCTGAAATGGTTATGCCTGGCGATCGCATCAAAATGACCGTAGAATTAATCTGCCCCATTGCGATCGAACAAGGTATGCGTTTTGCGATTCGTGAAGGTGGTCGTACCATCGGTGCAGGTGCTGTAGCTAAAATTTTACAGTAATCAAAACTGAATAATGCTCTTAGGGCGTACTTTAGATTAATTTCTCTGGTGCGCCCTCATTTTGCGTCAATGGGATGCAAGAATATCTGTTTGAGGTAGGTTTCAGGTTTCAGGTAGCAGAAAAGAATGTAGAATGTAGGACGAAATGATAATTGGTACTGAATATTTACCCATTACTCATTACTTCAAAAAACTCCGAACTCCGAACTCCGAACTCAAAACTTATATCTTTTTCAATTCAAATTTAATCATTAATCATCGTACCTTGAAAATTTAGGAACAAATATCATGGCAACCTTACAACAACAAAAAATTCGTATTCGTCTCAAAGCGTTTGATCGTCGTTTACTTGATACTTCTTGTACTAAAATTGTAGAAACAGCTACTCGTACCAATGCTCAACCTATTGGGCCTATTCCCTTACCTACAAAGCGTAAAATCTACTGTGTGTTAAGATCTCCTCACGTTGATAAGGATTCCAGAGAACACTTTGAAACTCGTACTCACCGCCGTGTAATTGATATTTATCAACCTTCTTCTAAAACTATCGATGCGTTAATGAAGCTAGATTTACCTGCAGGTGTTGACATTGAAGTAAAACTCTAAGCATTTTTTACTAAACTTAAGTTATAACAAGGGGCTTGAGTTCAGTTTAAGAATTTCGGGTAGGTGTCAGGTTGTTGGGGTATTGGGGTTTTAGGGAGAAACAAGTAATGAGTTAGGGGTTCGGTATTCGGTATTCGGTGTTAAGAGTTAGAAGTTACTAATTACTAATTGTTTAGAACCTTTGCCCTTCTAGCCTTTTAAGGGGAGACACAGAAGAGTTTGCCCTTTTCGCCATCACTCATAGATGAAAATTTATCGCAAACTCAGGTAAAGAGGGGTCGTATGTTGAGTAATAAACTTCACTGCTACTCCTTTTTCGTTTTATATAAACTCAAAAAACCTCAATTTAAAGCAGAAATCGCCAATGTAGGCAAGTTTTGGTTACGAGATAGCTAGTTTCGGACAGTGCTTTTCAATTCGCCAGATAACTTTTCCACATAATAAACTTTGTTCAACCTACATTTATAATTAATTTTTGCGTTTCACTAATCCAAAAAGATTTGAAATCTAATTGTCAATATTTGATAAATTAAGATGATAAATTGTATTAACTATTCGATAATTAAGTAGAAAGATAATTCAATTCTTTTTTACAGTATTTTTTTTATGCCGAAGCCATCCTGTCTTAATATAGGGGCATACTTCCTCATTGTCATGGGGTTAACAGTTTGTTTTGGTTGGTATAACCAGATTGATTCTTTAATTCAAATTCATCCCGATTTTGTACCGATGCAATTTAATACAGCATTGGGATTTATTTTTTTAGGATTATCTATTTTTGGTATTAATTATGAATATTATTTTGTTGCTCGATGTTTCATTTCATTGGTTTTTTTATTGGGTTTTCTGACTTTAATTCAATATATTTTAAGTTTTAATATAGGAATTGATCAGTTATTTATAGAGCATTATATTACTGTTGCCACTTCTCATCCGGGTCGTATGGCTCCTAACACTGCCCTTTGCTTTTTGTTGAGTAGTTTATCTCTTTGGTTTTTGACATATTTTCCTCCTCGCATTAAATTTCTTTCCACAGCTAGTATTCTTAGTGCATTTGTAACAGGATTAGGTACAGTAGCTTTTTTTGGCTATTTATCGGAAGTCGAGACGGCTTACGGTTGGGGTAAGCTCACTCAGATGGCAATACATACTTCTGTGGGTTTCATCATGGCTGGATTTTCTATTATTTTTGATTCTCAATGTATTTCTTTAAGACGTTTTCAACGATTACCTTTTCTTATGTTGCCTATTACCAGTTGTATTATTGGTTTAACTATCACTATTTCTTTTTGGCAGAGTTTGGAAGCATCTGAGTCAATGATTAGGGCTGAGTGTGTTACTTATCGGCATAATCTGATTAGTGAGGGTATTTTAATTATGGGGGTTATTTTTTCTATAGTTTTGGGGGCAACAATTTGGTTAACTCAAAAATTTAAGGAACAAGTAACAAAGTTGAAACAGGCACAATATCAGATTTTACAGCTCAATAGTCAATTGGAAAAGATTTCTTATTTAGATGCTTTAACAGGAGTTGCGAATCGTCGTTTATTTGATTTGAAATTGTCTCAAGAATGGAGAATAGCATACAAAAATCAGTCTTATTTGGGCTTAATTATACTCGATATAGATTATTTTAAAAATTATAATGATTATTATGGGCATCAAAAAGGAGATGAATGTTTAAAAAAAGTTGCAGAGGCTATTTGCGAAGTTGTTAGAAGTGAAAATGATTTAGTTGCTAGGTATGGAGGAGAAGAATTTGTCATTATATTACCTAATACGAATAAACAATCTTTAGATGCGATCGCGCTAAGAACTTTAAATAATATTCGTCAAAGGTCAATTCTCCACGAAAATTCGCCTATTAGCAAAGGGATTACAGCTAGTTTAGGAGGTTATATTATTATTCCAGAGTCTGTTGATTTATCGGAATTAGAAAATTTCATGAATAAAGCGGATCAAGCCTTATATGAAGCAAAAAGTAAGGGAAGAAATTGTATTGTTATTAGGTCATTAGACAAATAATTGAATAGTAAGCTAGGACTCATGTAAATCGTCAGGAAGTGATAAGTAACTTCGCATTGAGTAAAAGTTTGAATCATTTTTAGGAACAAGTCTTAACTTAAGAAAACTTGCAGTATGAGTTTAAAAGTTGTCAATATTAAGGAAATGTTATTTAAAAAATAGAAAAGCAATGAATATTATTAGAATTCCTGTTTTAACTGATAATTATGTATTTTTAATTTGCGATCGCAATACTAATGAAATTGCTGTAGTAGATCCTGCGGTATCAGAACCAGTTTTAGCGGAAATAGAAAAATTAGGGGGAAAACTAACTGCAATATTAAACACTCATCATCATTTAGATCATGTGGGGGGAAATAAAGAATTATTACAACATTTTCCCGAAGCAATAGTTTACGGAGGAAAAAAAGATAAAGGTAGAATACCCCGTCAAGATGTATTTCTCGAAGACGGAGATGCGATCGAATTTGCAGGTAGAAAAGCTCATGTTTATTTCGTTCCCGGACATACCTTCGCCCACATTGCTTATTACTTTCCCCCAATCAATGAATCAGAATCAGGAGAATTATTTTGTGGAGATACCTTATTTGCTGGAGGTTGTGGGCGTTTATTTGAAGGAACACCTGCCAACATGGTTGAATCATTAAGTAAACTCCGTCAATTACCTGAAAGCACTAGAGTTTGGTGTGCCCATGAATATACCTTAAGTAATTTAAAATTTGCCCTTACCGTTGATCAAAATAATCCACATCTACATAAACGTTATAAAGATGTTCAAGAAGCAAGACAAAACAATATAGCTACTGTGCCTTCAACTATCGGTATGGAAAAATTAACTAATCCTTTTATGCGTTGGGATGACCCCAAAATTAAATCTCTGATGGGATTTGAAGAGCCTGAAAGAGTATTCGCACGTTTACGAGGAATGAAGGATAATTTTTAAGTAGTAAGCAAGAAAAAGGTCAAAGGGCAAGGAGCAAACCCCTCTTTATCCCTCTTTTGTCAGTTTCCGATTTTAACTATTATTAAATATTTTCAAACACCTTGGTAATTAAGGATTAAAGTATGTTACAGAGTAAAATTTACTAATTTAAAGTTTTGATTGATTTTATAGTATTAAAGATTCTATCGATCAATTGATATACCATATTTCCAGAATCTATAAATTGTAAGTGTTTGCGGAGTTTGATAAAAGAGGGTTAATTAGTTTCTCTCTAATACCCGAATATCCCACTTCCCCCAATCTCTCAATAATACGATACTTGACACCTATCCTTACCCGATATTTTTAAACCAAACTGAGGTTATTTAATAAACTTCTCCCTAACTCCTGATTGACTGCTAATGATCATGATTCTCTAAATTTAATTCTTTAATTTCTTTGGAGAGAAAATAGTTAAGAAATGTTCTAATAATAGCAACGATCGCTAATTTTCCCAAACTCTCATAAGTTGCACCTACCGTTGTCGCTAATATATCTGCCCCTAATTGAAATTCCAATGCTAAAGCTAAAGACCTAGCCACACGAGTTCTGACAATATTATAGATGTGATTATTAGGATGGTGACAAAGATAAATTATATGATGAAGGTTGATGACAATGCCCATAGTTACGGTGATTATCCCCAGTGCTTCGAGAAAAATTTTCGCCAATGTCGCAATATATACTAAGCCCCCTTCTAAATGTTCGATAAATTCCATATCTTTAGCTTACTTGGTATCTAGTTTGGTTTATTAGACTTCTTCAACAAGTCAGGCAATAGGATTAATATTGACGTTTTCCTAACAAGAATTAATTATTATGTCAAGTTCGATCGAAGTTTATTGTTCATTGGCAAACTTTTGTAAAACTTTACTTAATTGACTAACAGAAATGCGAGGAGAATTACGAGGAATTAACTTTTCTTGTCCATCTTTTATCATATACAAAACAGGAATTTCATATTGATATTTTTCCCACCAATGTTTGTTTTCTGTAATATCTCTTATCTCTAATTTTATGTCAATATCATCAATAGTTCTTAGTTTTTCCTCTAATCCTTCACACAAATGACAACCAGCTTTGCTATATAAAATCAATTCCATGTTTATGATTATAATACTAGATTTTAAAGAATAAAAAACTCCAGTTTTTACATAAGAATATAAGATTTGGACGAGTTTCAGGTTTCAGATATTGAGTTTTAATTAGCAATTAAGAATTTAACAATTAAAAAACTCAGAACTCCGAATCCTGAACTATGAATTTTTAAAATTCCCTAGCTTATATTATCTTGATTTAAGGGAGATTGAGTACGCTTAAAAGTTTTAATGGGTAAATTGGCACTCAAAGACGTTTTACGGTCATTACTTTGAATAAAAAATTCAGTTTCGTCAACGTCAATATCTAGGTAACGGCTAACAACTTCTAATATTTCCTGACGCATTTTGGCGATGATTTCAGGATTAATACCGGCGCGATCATGAGACAATACCAATTTTAAACGACTTTTTGCCTGATTACGAGTTTTATTCGAGCCAGTCCATGAATTAATAGTATCAACAATTTCTTTAAACATATTCAGTTGGGGGATATTTTTTAGCAAGAAAATGGGTATAAACAGAAAAAATTATTTTTGAGAAGAAAAACCAAAAAAACGACGGATTCTTGTAATGAGATTATCTTGAGTTGCCATTAAATCTAAAAATGGAACATCAGTACCATTAACTCTTCTGGCAATATTTTTAATAGCCATAGCGGGGAGAGAATCTTGAGGACTTAAAACCAATGGTTCTCCTTTATTAGAAGATGTTATGATTTTTTTATCGTCAGGTACAATGCCAATTAAAGGAACAACTAATAAATCAAGTATATCCTCTACACTCAACATCTCATCCATTTGTACCATTTCTGGACGCAGTCGATTAACGATAAGGCGAATATTACTCATATTCTCACTTTCTAATAAGCCGACAACTCTATCCGCATCCCTAACTGCCGCAACTTCAGGAGTTGTAACAATTAAGGCTTCTTTTGCCGCCGAGATAGCATTACGGAAGCCCATTTCAATCCCCGCAGGACAGTCAACAAAGATATAATCAAAATTAGGACTAAGTTGCTCGACTACTTCCTTCATTTGTTCTGGAGTAATGGCATCTTTAGTGCGATTCTGTGCCGCAGGTAACAGATGTAAGCCTTCTGTTCTTTTATCTTTAACGATCGCTTTTTCTAAAGTACATTCACCAGATAAAGCATCAATAATAGTATAAACGACTCTTTGCTCCAGACCCAATAATAAATCTAAATTTCTTAACCCAAAATCTGCATCAATCAGACAAACTTTTTTCCCCAACTGGGCAACGGCTGTGCCAAGATTTGCCGTAATGGTTGTTTTCCCGACTCCGCCTTTTCCAGAAGTAATAACAATAACTCTAGTCATATAAAAATAGTAATAAAAGATAACAAAACCAATATAAATCAACTAGGCTAAATAATTGTAACTAAAATTTAAAACAACCTTCTAGTTGAGAGTCGATAATTCTCCTTATTCTTGAGAGATTAAATATTGTAAAGTGAAAATTGCGATCGCAACACTAAATGCTAGAATCAACCAAAAATTGTGAGCATAAACCTCTCCTTGATCTAAAACCCAACCCCCTAAAGGAGGGCCAATTAAATAACCGATTGCCCAACACTGAGAATTAATAGCAAAATAAATTCCTCGTAAAGATTCAGGAGATATATCCACCACAAAAGCAGAAGCCGCAGGATTATAAGTAGTAAGTGCGATCGCACCTAATAAAACCGCTAATATACCCCAATAAAAAGCATAATTATTTACATTTCCCGTCAACCATACTAGAGCAAAACTAATGCCCCAAATTAAAGCTGACAACATTAAACCACGAAGATGGCTAAGACGATTAAGAATTTTCACCACAGGTAATTGAAACAAAGCGGCAAAAGCAATATGTAAACTAAATAAACCACTAAGATTAGTAATAGAAAATTGATTACTGTTGGTAAAATTAGTCAAGTATAGAGGTAAAGTGGACTGAATTTGAGAAATATAAGTAGTAAACAGAATATTAATAAAACAAAAAACCCATAATCTTTTATCTTTCAAAGCCTTCTGCCAATTTTGCCAATTATCCTCATCTCCCTCTTTTCCTCCGTGATAACTCTCCTTAATAGTAAACTTAATAACTAAATAAAATAAAATAAAAGAAAAACCATCAATAATAAATAACAAGCGATAATTATTAGTAAGGGCAATTAACCAACCCCCCACGGCAACCCCCAAACCTAAACCAATATTATCTCCCAAACGGCTTAAGGCAAAAGCCGAGTTTCTCTGTTTTTCCGTAGTTAAATCCGCCACTGCCGCTTCTGCCGGAGGCCAATATAAACCTATTCCTAAACCCATCAACAAATTACCCAGTAATAGGAAAAGATAGTTATGAGTGAGAATCAAAAATATATCTGCTACTGCCGAAATTAACGCTGATAAAAGTAAGGTTTTCTTCCTTCCCCACTTTAGGGAGTCACTCCAACTACCTCCCCAAAACCTTCCTACAATTCCTGATACAGAAGAGCTACCAAGAGCAATACCCACCATTGTGGGCGAAAAATTCAACTCATTAACAAAAAATATCGGAGCATAAAATAAAGTAAATCCCGTACCAAATTGTAATAATAATCTTCCTCCTGCTAATATCCAAACCTGTGGATTTAATGATAATTTACTCATGTTCAAGTATTTTAAAGTTATATATTAAAACCTAACATCACCTGAGTTCAGGATAAATGTTCATCTATGAGTGATGGCGAAAAGGGCAAGAGGCAAAGTAAAAAGGGCAAAGATGAATAGTGTTGGGGTGAATAGTTGATAATTAAGAATTAAAAATTAAGAATTAAAAACTCTGAACTCCGAACCCTTATCCGATATTCTTAAACTGAAATGAGGTTAATTAATATTTGTTTTGCGGAAAATTAAAGAAAAATTATTAGCGGGCATGGCTATTTTTTGCTCCAAATTCAAATGATATTTATTAGCAATTTTTTCCACGTCTTCTAAATTTCTCACCCCCCATGCAGGGTTTTGACTTCTTAAATAATAATCAAATTCTTTATTACTGGGGGCAGTGTGCTGGTTGTTGAGTTTATAAGCCCCATACAGATATAAAATACCATTGAGGGGTAATAATTCCCCTGCACCTTCCATTAAGCCGAGACAAGCCTCCCAAGGGGCAATATGAATCATATTAATACAAATAATTGTGCTTATTTTTTCTGTTTTTAAAGGCAGATACCAATCGCTCTCCATAACATCAATTATTAAAGGTGATTGTAAATTATCACAGTGGTATTCTTCTCTCCATGCTTTGATACTAGCGATAGATTCCAGATTTTGATCAGAGGGAATCCATTTTTGTTGAGGAAAATGAGGTGCAAAAAATATAGAATGTTCTCCTGTGCCACTAGCAACCTCTAAGATATTACCTGTATCATTATTGACAATTATGTTTTTCAATATCTCTAGTATGGGTTCACGATTATTAACTGTTGCAGGAGCGTGTTTTTTCATAAAATTTCCATCGATTTTTTATTGTTATCTAATCAAAAATGTTGGGTTACAAATTTTTAATTCTTTCGGTGGATCTCAGATCTTTTTTTATCGGTTAAGATTAAAATGGGAATTACAATAATTACTATAGCAACCATTAACTACTTTTTTGTTGATAATTTAACTCAAAATCCTTTCTTCACTGTTAGAATATTGATTGTTTAACTATTAAATTTTGCTTTTTTAGTATTTGATATTACTGCTGTTTTAGCTTTTCTTCGTATTTTGCTTTTTTAGAAGAAATAATTTTATTATTCATTATATTTTACCGCACTATTTTTATTTTTTTCAGCTATGAATACTTACTCTAAATCTAAGTCTATTATGCAAATTCGTCCTATTCAATATCGTGATTTAGGTGCGATCGCACGTTTATTACAAGAACGTTTGTCCATCGAATTTAACAGTCGTCAAAATGCTTTATTAGAGAAAATTCAAAAATATCAAAGTTGTTATGGTTTATTACAATTAACAAAAATTTTACCTTGGACTGTTGATCAAGATTTTTATGTTTATGTAGCGGAAAAACACCAGCAAATTCAGGGATTAATTCAAGTTTATCCCATTAACCATAATCGCAGTACTTGGAAAGTTGAACAGGTTTTAATCAATCACAATACTTCTTTAAGTCACTTATTAATCGGTAATTGCAGTATTGGTTCTCAATTATTACGTTATTGTTTTGAGAAAATCTGGGAAGCTAGAACTTGGGTACTAGAAGTTAATGTGAATGAAAAAAATACTATTGGTTTATATAGGGAAAATGGTTTTCAGCCGATGGCACAGATTACCTATTGGCAATGTGATGGGGATACCTTAGAAAAACTAGCACAACAAGAACCTAATTTACCGAATTTACTACCTGTGAGTAATGCAGATGCAAAACTTATTTACCAGTTAGATTGTGTTTCTATGCCCCCGATGTTAAGACAAATTTTCGATCGCCATGTGGATGATTTTAAAACTAATTTATGGCAATATTTAACGGGCAAAATACAAGAATTATTTAATCATACAGAGGTAGTTAGTGCTTATGTGTTTGAACCTCAGAGAAAAGCTGCGATCGGCTATTTTGAAATTAACTTATGTAAAGACGGAAATCATCCTCACAAAGCAAAGCTAACAGTACATCCTGCCTATACATGGCTATATCCTAAATTGTTATCACAAATGGCAACCTTAATTAAGGTTTATCCCTCTCAATCTTTAATATTATCCTCAGCAGACTATCAAGCAGAAAGAGAGGAATTTTTAGAGCAGTTAGGAGCAACCCGTCAAGATCACAATTTATTAATGTCTCGTTCTGTATGGCATAAACTAAAAGAAACTAAATCTCTCGATCTGAGTTTACCCGAAGTTTTAAACAGTTTAAAACCAGTTCATACCCCTATTCCTACTCCTTGGACAAAATCCCACTGGCAAGATAATCCTCATAATTCTCAGAATAAATCCGCAGACCATCAAGAATAGTAAAAAAAACCTAGCTAATAGTATTTTTCCCCTGTAAATAATCTTGTATTTGGCGATCGTGATCATGAGCTAAATTGCCAATGGGAATTTCTTGGGGAGAAAAAGCCTTAACTTGGGTAATTTCCCAAGTATCTTTAACTGATAATTCTCCAGTGGCTTCAACTTCAACGAGAACACAAATAGAATGTAAACGGGGATCTCGGTCTGGAGATGAATAAACACCCACTAAGCGTGAAATATTGACTAAATCTAAACCTGTTTCCTCTTTCAACTCTCGACGGGCAGTATTGGGAACATCTTCACCCCAATCAATCATTCCTCCGGGTAAACTCCATTGTTGACAGTCTCTACGATAAACAAGGACAACTCTGCCGTCAGGTAAAATCGGCACAAGGGTAACACCCATGACAGGATGACGGAAAATTATTTTGAGAACTCCAGAAATGAATTGCCAATTACGCCACACTTTTTTGGTGCTTAAAAACTCGGTAAGTAATATATTGATGTTATCAAACTTCTATAATTTATGGGTATTTTAATTTTAGATATTAATTTGTAATAAAAAAATTATGTCATGATAATTATAAAATAACAATTACTTTGGTCATATTTTCACCAGTTTAGGGAGAAATCATTGACAATTTGTTTATAGTTTTGACAATTTATTTCTACTCCTAACCATTCGCCTAGCACCTTTAAATCTTGGTCAAAAATTAATTGTAAGTGTTTGATATTTTCTGGTGTTAAGTGGGGTTTTTCTTTCATAGTCCATAAACTTTTGATGCGATCGCGCACTACTTGGGGAATAATACTTTTGCGAATTTGTTTAAGAATAGGTGCTTCCACTAAAAAATCTCGCCATTCACTTTTTCTCATTCTTTCTGTGGAAACATTAACGGCTGACAAATCATGCCATTTTATCTCGGATTGATAACCAATAAATTTACCAATTCTTTCTAATTCCGTTTGAGGATATTTTAAAAGTCTTTCAAAAAATACTGGTAAGACTCTATCTCGTCCAAAAGTATCAAAATAAGGTTGTAGTTGAAAAGAATATTGACTATAGGCGATTAATTCAGGATATTCATAAATTGCCTGATTGATATTGATACTAATTATCCTTTGTGTCCACTCATGAATATATTGAGAAATTAAACGATCAATAGGATGACGCATCACATAGATAAATTTAACATCAGGTACGTGAAGACTGATTCGCTCAATAGTGTGTTGGTATGTAGGTAACTTTGTATAATGAGTGCTAGATTCCCCACAAATATCCTTTGATTGTGCATCCTGAAATTGAGATAAATACCATGCTATACCTTGTTGATATATCTCATCATTGCTAAAAAAATTAGGCTCTTTTAAATCGGTCATAAAAATACCAGATTGTAAAGCCAATTGTTCGTGCAGGGTACTTGTAGCGGATTTCATCGCCCCGATAATTAAAAAATCAGGCTTTTTGTTCATCTTTTTTATTCTCTTTTAAATATGGTTTTAAAGGATTGTACCAATTGAGCCAAATATCTCTTGCTTCTAATGTACAAGTTTGAGGAGGTTTACGTTCGATAATTTCCCTTGTGTAAGATATACTTCGCCCCACTAACCACAATAAATTTGCCATCCATAAACCGAAAATGCCATAAAACTTAGTAAAATATCGAGAGCGAGAAGCATATAAATATTCTGGAGGACGTTTTTTCAAGGAAATATCTTTTTTAACAGAACCACTACCGCCCCTGAGATGAACAACTCTGGCGAAGGGATAATGAATGATTTGCCACCCTGCCTCTTTTATCCGACGACAGTAATCTATATCATCGAAATACATAAAATAACCTTCATCCATTAAGCCTATTTGTTCAATGACTTTGTGTCTAATTAAAACACAAGCAAAACTTGTCCATTCAACGTCTATAGCTTGATCCGTAACAGGTAGTGGCACATCATATTTATGCAAAATTTTGGTTATTGCTCCTGTTTTAGCTGAGTTAATCAATTCGTTTAAAGGAGAGCGATTTCGAAAACAGCTAATTTGAGGTTCACCATCTAACCACTCTAAGCGAGGACTCACTATCCCTGCTCTATGATATTTATTTATTGCTTCTAATAAAATTTTGATTGAGCCACTACGGACGATAGTATCACTATTTAAGAGCAAATAGTTCTCAGCTTTTACCGTTTTAATTCCTAAATTATTTCCATAGGAAAAGCCTCCATTAACTTCCGACTCGATGACGAATGCCCAATCTTCCCAACTTGAAAGTGCGATCGCATCTTTTATTAAACTGACGGAGTCATCCTCCGAGTGATTATCTACCACAATAACCCTTGTTGGTGGCAAACCGTCAATTTCTGAAGCCAGTGATTTTAAACAATCAATAGTTAACTTCGGAGTACGATAATTAACAATAACAATACTTAAGTAATAGGAATTTGTTTGTTCCGACATGACAATTAACTCATATCTTAATCATAAAACTAATTTTAGAACAGCTTTTCTCTCTCGCAATAATTGCTTATTTTGTCTATTCTCAATTCTAAAATTTTTGACAAATCCCTATTACCCAGAAATAAACTTAGTTACATGAATATATCTTTTTTATTTGGTCTTCACTAAGCTCTACTGTTACTCTAATCTGCTTTGTTTGGATAAGGGTTTTTAAGCAGATATTCAACATAGAAACTGGGCGATTAATTTCTTGTTTTAAGGACTTTAAGGTTAATCCCTTGGGGTTTTCTTGAATAATTTGTAAAATTCTTTCTGTAGTAGTTAAACCGCCCCTTGATTTTATAAACTTGATTCTTGCCATTGATTTTTCCTCACACACAAAATATTAAAAAAATATTAAATCACATTTCTACAAGTCTTGATTGACAATGATGAGTTGATGGTCAAAAATAGAGACAAGAAAATTCTGAATGTGTTTGTTTTGGGAGTAAAAAATTGTCTCAAGGAGAAAAACCACAGTTACCCCCTAGTGCAGATATTGAATTAGATCATAGTTATCGAGCAAATACAGAAAAATGGTTCGAGTATCCCATTGTTGTACATCCTCATCATACTGACTATGGCGGGATTGTGTGGCATGGTAATTATGTTGCTTGGATGGAGGAGGCTAGGGTTGAGTGTTTACAATCTATTGGTATTGATTATGCCCATTTAGTGGAATTAGGATATGAGTTGCCAGTTGTAGAAGTAAATATTCGTTATCATCGTTCTTTGAAAATGGGCGATCGCGCTATTGTTAAAACCAGAGTCAATGATTTAGAAGGAGTAAGAATCCACTGGGATTATGAAATTACAGCGTGGCGAGGAAATATAACTTATGTTACGGGTAAAATTACCTTAGTGGGAATTGATCGGGAAAAAGGTAAAATTATGCGACAGTTGCCACCAGTGTTAAAGGATGCACTTATAAAATTATAAAAATACAGTCTAATTTATTAAAAGGGGTTAATAATGAGTCAAGAAGAAAAAAACATGACTTTTCTAATAGGACTACTACTCGGTAGCAGTATCGCTACCATTGCTACTCTATTACTAACTCCTCGAACTGGTAAGGAAAACCGTAAAATTATTGCTAAAACAGCTCAAGCCTTACCTGAAATGACAGAAGATATATCATCCACCATGCAAAATAACACTCTTCGTTTATCTTCTTCCGTCACCGCAAAATGGCATAACACATTAGAACGACTACAAGTTGCGATCGCTGCTGGAATTGAAGCAAGTCGCCTTAAAGATGATTGAAATCAGAAAGACATCAAAAATGTATAACAAATATACAACTATTTCATCTCAAATAAAAAACACCCCATGAATGAACCCCTATTCTGGCTCGGCTTATCCCTTTGTCTTGTAGCCACTAGCTTAACTGCTGTCTTAATTGCACTTATACCAGTAGTGCAGGAATTGAGCAGAGCGGCTCGTAGTGCAGAAAAACTGTTTGATACTTTAAATAGAGAATTTCCTGATACCTTAGAAGCGATTAGAGTAACCAATATAGAAATCACAGAATTGAGCGAAGAAATGAAAGGGGGAGTAAAAAGTGCTTCTGGAGCAGTACAAAAAGTCGATCGCACTCTCATTAATGCAAAAAAACAAGTAGAAAGTGCGCAAACAAAAAGTAAAAGTTTTTGGATTGGCTTAAAAACAGGTCTTCAAGCATGGAAAGATTATGATAAATCTTAAAGAAGTTCGGAGTTCGGAGTTCGGGGTTAGGAGTTCGGAAAGAGGTTTCAGGTATTAGGGAAGCGTGTTAATTAAATAAATACTTTTGCCTTTTGACCTTTTTTCTTTTCTTTGCCCCTTGCCCCTTGCTTTGTGCTGATACAACCCTGTTCAGAATTATTCTATGACTTTGAGAAATTTTGCCATCGGTGTGAGAGATAATCCTTGAATCAAAACTGAAATAATTACCAAGAAAAATACAAGGTTAAAAATTTGATCTGCGTACTCAAAACCCTGAGTAATGGGCATAATCGAAAGTACAATTGGTACTGCCCCCCTTAAGCCAACCCAAGAAACAAATAGCTTATCAGCCTGTTTATACTTAGAAAAAGGTGCAAGACATAAAAATACACTAATAGGACGAGCTATCAAAATTAAAAAGAGTGCGATCGCAATTCCAACATAAATATTGGAAAGTAAATCAGAAGGAAAAACCAATAAACCAAGAGTTAAAAACATTGTTATTTCCATTAACCACGATAAACCATCATGAAAACTAACAATTAATTCCTTTTTTAAAACATTACTATTACTAAAAACGATACCTGTAATATAAACAGCAAGAAAAGGATTACCACGAGCAAAAGCTGTGATACTAAAAATCATGAGTAATAAACCAAAACCACAAACAGGATAAAGCCCATCCGAAACCAAACGAACACGGTTAATAACCCATACCATAAATAAACCGCCATAGTAGCCCAAAAAAGAACCGATCAGTATTTGTAGCAATAAATTTAAAATGATCACGGTGGGATTAAATACCCCTTGGGCTAAGATTCCAATGATAGAAGTTGCTAAAAGTATTGCGGTGGGGTCATTACTGCCAGATTCCAGTTCTAACAGAGGTTGTAAATTATTTTTTAACTTAATGTTGCTAGACTTTAACACGGAAAAAACCGCCGCCGCATCCGTAGAAGATACGATCGCACCTAATAATAATCCTTCTGTCCAACTAATACCCTCAACTCCTAAATTAAAACTGGAAAAACTACCAAGAATAAACCATGCAAAACTACCGACTAAAACCGCCGTGATACCAACTCCCACGGTTGAGAGAACTAAACCTTCTTTGATGATAGGACGTATTTCTTGCCATTTAGTATCCAATCCCCCTGAGAAAAGAATGATTACCAAAGCAGAGTCGGCAACATACTGACTGACACCATAACTTTCAAAATCAATGCCACCGATACCTTGACTTCCAGACAGAATACCAATCAAGAGAAATAAAAGTAAAGCAGGAACTCCCAAACGAGATGCTATTTTACTAGCAAACACACTGGCTAATATTAATATGCCAAAAATTAAAAAGAGTTCCTCTATGGATAAGTAACTTAGATTCATTAGTATTTATGAAACACATTTTCAGTAATTAATCTTATCAAACACTTCTTTTAAAACTTTTGCTGATTGCTGTAATAATTTTTCCTCTTCTTCAGAAAGAGCCAAGTTAACCGTCTTGATAATACCTCTTTCACTAACAACTCTAGGAATACTTAAACAAACATCCTCAATACCATATATTCCCGTCATTAAACCACTAACCGTTAAAATTCTTTCCTGAGAATTAAGAATAGCCTTAACAATATCTGTGGTTGCTAAACCTATAGCATAAGAAGTGTAGCCTTTTAACTTAATAATGTCATAAGCCGCATTTTGAACTTTTTGAAAAATTCCCGACAAAGTAGCTTTTTCATCTTCAGGCAAATCAGCCCATGTATTCGGCACAAGTTTCATCCCCCCAACATTTGCGGTACTCCACACAGGTACTTCACTATCTCCATGTTCACCAATAATATAAGCATGAACACTACGAGGGTCAATATCCATTTCTTTAGCTAATAAGGTACGAAAACGGGCAGTATCAAGCACAGTGCCACTACCAATAACTCTGGAACTAGGAAACCCAGTAATTTTAAGGGTTGCATAAGTCATAATGTCCACAGGATTTGTCACCACTAAAATAATTGCTTCAGGACAATACTTAACCACATCAGCAAGAATTTTTTTGTAAATAGCGATATTTCTTTCTAGCAAACTCAGGCGACTTTCCCCTTCTTTTTGAGCAACTCCTGCCGTAATAATCACAATATCTGCATTTCTGCCCTCATCCGCAATTGTTCCAGATTTGATGTCTGTGGGAGCAATAAAGGGCATTCCATGAGAAAAATCCATGACTTCCCCTTCCAATTTATCTGAGGCAATGTCTTGCAAAATTAATTCATCAAAACAATCTTGAATTAACATTGAGTAAGCACAAGCTAGTCCCACTTGTCCTAAACCAATAATAATGCCCTTCCGAGGACGTAAAGAAGTGGGGTTTTCAGCACAAGGATTAGATAATAGTATTTTTTCAAACATGATTTTTATTCCAATGGTTTGATTTGGCAATATAGCAAGTTGAGGATAACAAATGGTTAAGATAATCTAAATTCTTGAACCATTAATTTAACACTACCTGAACCCTGACACCTACTCTTATCTAATATTCTTCAACCGAACTGAGGTTAATTATTATTCAATGACAACAAAACCTAAAAAACTTAGATCATAGGTTTGAACACGTGCGATCGCATCTTTAAGTTGAGAAAAAGAGGTTTGTCTTAATTTAATTACCATAATAATACCTTCTGTTTTTTGAGCAAGTAAACTCAAATCGAAAGATTCAAGAAAGAACGAACTATTATAAATAGTTAAAGCATAATGTTGTGCAATTTGATCTACCAAATTTTGAGCTACTTCTGAACTTAAATGTAAAGGCTTCTCCGAATCGGCGTCTTCAGCACTGAGAATAGTAACATTTTCCTGTTTTCCTAATTTATCTAGGATAGATAGCTCTAAAGCAGGAATGGATAACAAATCTTTTAACTTAGAGCAAGTGTTATTGCTAAAAAATTCATGTATTTCTGGTTGAATGGTGTTAGCTTCAATTAATAATACTTTTTGATCAATTTCGGTTGCTGTTTTTGCTAAATTAGCGGCAATATATGCCTGTTCATCGGTAGGATGTAAGGAAGTAACAAGAATACGATTTTTATGATTGTTAGGTAATTGAAAATGAAGATTTGTATAAACTTGAGAAAGTGATATGTGTATGGGAGTTATCTTTTGATAAACGTTTTTTGAGTCACGAAAAAAATTCTCTTCCTCAAGGGTAACTTGGTCTTTTTTCTTTTCTTCTAATTCAACCACTCCCAAAATGGGCAAACCAAAAGCATACTCTAAATCACTGGTTTCATAGATTATATCTCTTCTCTTCTCAAGTGCGATCGCAATTAATAAACCCAACATCGCCCCCAAACCAGTACCAAACGCTAATTTCTTCTCAGGCTCAGGGGAATAACCCGTCAAGTTACCACTGGAATCAATTGGTATTTGTGGAGGAGAAAGAATTTGCCAAGGAATTTGTTTTTGAGCAACTTCTACTCCTAGAGTTTCCCGTTGATTAGTTAATTGGTTTAGTATATTTGTATCCAAAGTAATTTGACGATCGAGATCATTGTATTCTTTGATGACACCAGGCATTACTGCTAATTGAGAACTGGTTTGAGCCTGACTATTTTTTAAAGACTGATAACGAGAAGAAAGAGTATCAATTTGATTTTGTGTTTCAATTAACTTTTGAATTAAAGCCAAACGACTAGCATCCTGATAGGCGAAAACCCTAGGATTAACATTAGGATCAATATTATTTTCTCGTAAAACTCTGGTAGTTTCTTTGTCTAATAAATTACTAATATTATCTTTTTGGTCTTGTAAATTTAATATCGTGGGATGGTTTTCTGTTAACTGTGCTGATTGTTGAGCAATTTGTGAATCTATGGCTTGTAAATCCAATAATAACTGTTGTCTTTTGGGATCTTGACTAAGAGTAGAAGCAATCAGAGACTCTGCCGGTGTTAAACCTAAATCTTTCTGGAGATTTTTGGCAAGTATATTTAATTCCTTTAATTGGGATTCAATATTAAAAATTTCTTGAGTAAATTCTGTATTGCGTTGAAATAAAGTATCTCCCTTGACTTGAGGACTGATTAATTCGTACTGAGACTGTAGCTCTTTTTGCCTATTTTGTAGTTTGTCAATTCTTTGGCGAATTTCGGGCAATTGTTCATTAATAAACTTTACACCGGACTCTAAATTTCTTTCTCGTTCCTCTTGACTATATCGTAGGTACTGCTCTGACGCAGTTTCTAAGACTGACATCACTAAATCAGGATTTTCATGTTGATAGCGTACAGAAATAACCTTAGTTTGATCAAACCGACTTTTTCCCTGTTGGGCTCTCTCTACAACTAAATCTTGTCCAAAAGTTTTTAACAAATAAGCAGGTGGATATAAAGGATAATTTTGATTAACTTTTTCCGCTATCTGTTGAAGAATATTATTACTTTTAAGAATTCTTAAAATTGTTGGATAATCAACCGAAAGTAAATCCTCATTTACATTGCCGCCAGTTCGAGCTAAGGTTGTCGGTTCGGTTAGTTTTTCTGCGGAGGTTACAGGTTCAACTAACATTTCAAAACTACCTGAATAGATAACAGAATCTGTTTTACTCCATAAAAATGCAGGAACAAAACCAGAAATAGCAAAAATAAGAATAATTAACCAACGACGCTTAACAACATTTAAATAGAATTTTGGCAAACTACCTTTTTTTACGGCCACTACAGGGGCTAATTCTTCTTCGTCATTTTCTGTTACTGCAAAGGAACTTGTTGTTTCATCCACCACTGTTTTAACTCAAAATATTTAGTACTCAAAGATAAATAATTAATAATATTAGGAAAAATAAGAGTCTTCAAGCTAATTTTCCTTATCAGTTTAACATTCTGATCTCAAACCATGATATTCTGAATTTTACAAACCATTTTTACCTAAACTCTAGCTAAATAAAAAATTATGTCCTCCCCTGGATTTTCTTCTGATAGTGGGCAATATGATGATACTGAGATTGTCACCATCTTTGACGATGAGGGGCGATCGCTCGATTGTTATATTGAGAATGAAATTGAATATGATGGCAAAATATATGTTTTACTAATGCCTATTGATCTGGCCATCGTCATTTTAACGGAAGAAATAGATTCCGATGATAATGAATACAGTGAAACCGTTATGGTAGAAGAAAATGAAGAACTTGATGGTATATTTGATGATGCAAAAGCTGTTTTAGGAGAATTAAACTTATATTTGAAGCGGACAGGTTTTATCTTAACTGCTAGTGGAGAATTACCACCTTTGGAAGAAAATAATATTATTAGCTTAGAAATCGAAGAACACACCTCAGAAATAGAACCCGAAGAATTACAGTTTTTAGCCAGTTTTTACTCAGAAGAACAAAAATATAATATTTGCACCCCTCTAAGCCCCATTTTATTTATCGGCGAGAAAGACGGTTTTGGTAAAATAAATATAATACAGTCTCAAGAAGAAGAAGTAAGTTGGATTCTCGAAGAATTGCTTTTTGAAGATTACGAGGACAATTAAAAAAAGAAAAATTCGGGGTTATGGGTTCAGCATTAGGAGTTTTTAGCGGTCAACTATTCATCAATTAGTAGTTATATGAGTCAATTAACACTTAATTTAATTCAAGGTTCAGTTTCCTTTAACTTTACCTCCAGTGCGGCGGAAAATTTACAGACAGAAATTAATAATTTAATGCAAAGTCTTAAAGAAATTGCCTTGCAAAATAAAACGGGAGGTAAACCAACCCCAAAAACAGCAATGGAGTATCAATATACAGGAGATGTATTTTTAGAACTTTTTTGTAATCCCAATATTTATCCTAGTCCTTTCTCTGCTAAAGTATTAGTCACCCTCAGAAGCCCTCAAATACGACTTACTAGCGAAGCAGAGTTAACCCGTTTAGTGGAAGACTTAGAGCAGTATTTGCAGACAATTTGAATAATAAATTTCCCTTTTTTCTTTTATTTCCTCAATACCGAATATCGCTTATTTAAACTTTTTTTTCGCATTATCAAAAGCATCTTTCATAACCTCTTTAATCTGATTTGGATCTGGTTTTTTGCCCCCCATTAAATCCCCGAAATAAACACAAGCTCCTTCTCCTAAAGCCCATGTATAAGCACCAGCCCAAGATGCGGCCACCACAGAACCAAATCCCGGCACAAACTTAATTAACTCTCTACCTATGGCTTGTGCCAAAAATCCTCCTGCGATCGCACTTAAAATACCACCTGCTTGAGAAGCACTGATTTTCTGTCCATAAAGTTGACCTAATACTCCCACCATCGTCACCTCTAAGGCAGTTAAAACGGGCATCGTCGCAAAAGGTAAAGGCACTGCCGCAACAGTACCAGCCATAATGGAAAAGGCTAATATGTAACGTCTGGCAACATCTCGATAAATACTTCCTAATTGAGAGTCCACTGTTTGATCTAATAACTTGTGAATTGTTTGAGCTTCCGCAGAAGGTAATAATTCTGCCAAAGAATCTCTTAAGGCTTCTAAACCATAAAAAACAGGATTATATTCATCTTGTTCTAAGGTAAAATCAATTAAAACAGCTTGATCAAATAATCCTTGAAAAGTATTTTTAATTTCTGTAAATGCCCTTTCTATTTCAGAAAAAGTAGGGGGATAATCGGGGTGATTAGTATCATAACTAGGGTAAAGTTCATGTAACGATGTAACTACCAGTAAACAGGGAATCTGAGGATATTTTTTCTGGAGATTTTCCGCTACCATTTTAAGGCTATCCGTGGCGAAATCGTTAATTTTTACCGTAAGAATTAATATTCTAGCTTTTTTGCTTTCCTGCTCTAATTCAGCCGTTAATTCTTCAATTATGACCTCCGTACTGTTATTTATGTCCCCTAAACCAACGGTATCAGTAAAAATTAATAGAGGTAAATCTTCCGAAGGATAAGCATAACGCTCGGTGTGTTGAGTATGGGGGCGAAACCCCTGCCCCACAATTTCCTTTCCTACCCCTGTTAATCCCCTCACAATAGAGCTTTTTCCCGCTTGTGGTTTTCCAATTAAAAGAGCTTCAGTGGTGGGAAGTTGAGATCGCACCTCTGCTAATATTTTTTTTATTTCTTCTTCATCAACTCGAAATAAATTAAGTGCTTTTTTAGCGGTATCTGTGACAGAAGGCAGTTTCATTCTTCTTGGTTAAACAATCTTAAGATTAGATCAAATTAAATCATATATAGCAATCCTAAATCATTTCTGAGAATTATCCTCTAAACAAAACTAAAAAGGAAAAAAACAACACCCCAGACAACCACAATGATTTTTTACACAAAAAAAGAGGGCTGTTAACCCTCCTTTACTATATACCCCCAAGGGAATTCGAATCCCTGTCGCCTCCGTGAAAGGGAGGTGTCCTAGGCCTCTAGACGATGGGGGCTTGGACTTGTAACGTTTAACTTGCTTTGTTTTCACTCGTTTAACGCACATATATTAATATAACGAACCTTTTTTAAAATGTCAACAAAAAAATCAACTTTGCACAAAAATTTTTTTCAATAACCCCAAAACTTAGACAAAAAGCAAGAGAAAAGTAGGTTATATGGGTATTAGGGGTTAGGAGTTATTAATTATCAACTATTTACTTTTGCCCTTTTAACTTTGCCTTTTTCTCCATCACTCTATAGATGAAAATTTATCCCGAACTCAGGTTATTTATTAATTGTCTTTATTTTTTACCCAATAAATGTTATGTCCAACTGGTATTTCTGCTGATAATATTGATGATTAATGAACACTTAATTAAATAACTATGCTCAAAATCGAACTACCTCAAATTCCTTCCCCCGCATGGCAGTGTGAAATCGGAAAAGAATGGGAAAAACCCTATACAGTACGCTACGCTAGTAATTTAGATGATGGGGCTAATCATGGTATGCCGTTGGGTGGTTTTGGTGGTGGTTGTGTTGGTAGAGGAGTAAATGGTGAATTTAATCTTTGGCACATTGATGGTGGTAATCATATTTATCAGTCTTTACCAGCCTGTCAGTTTAGTGTTTTTGAGCAAGTAGAAGGAGAAACTCCTCAAGTATATGCCATGAGTACCAATTCCCCGACTGATGGTAGTTTATCAAGTTGGGCTTGGTATCCCCAAGGAAAAGGCACATATTCCGCACTTTATCCTCGTAGTTGGTTTGACTATCAAGGGGTGTTTAAATCTCGTCTTATCTGTGAGCAGTTTTCCCCTATTTGGGCAGGAAGTTATCAAGAATCTAGTTATCCTTTGGCTGTGTTTGAGTGGAGTGTGCATAATCCTACTGATAAGGAAATCACTCTGAGTATTATGTTTACATGGCAAAATAGTGTGGGTTGGTTTACCAATGCTATTAAGTCTCCTACGGTAAAAGTTAGAGATGATGGTAGTCCTGAGTATGAATATCGACCAAAATGGGGAGATAGCACAGGTAATTTGAATCAGTGGATTCAGGATAATTTTAGGGTAGGATGTTTGTTCGATCGCATCCGTATGGAAGAACAACCCCAAGAGGGGGAAGGGCAATGGGCAATTTCTAGCATCACAAACCCTAGTTTAGAAGTCTTTTATCATAGTCGTTGGAATCCCAAGGGAGATGGTGCAGATATATGGGATTATTTTGCTATGAATGGCTCTTTACCAGATTATCAGGATGAGACGCCCGCCGAACCAGGAGAACAAATTGCGGGGGCAATGGCGATTAGATTTACGGTTAAACCGGGGAAAACGAAAAAAATTCCTTTTATCCTAGCATGGGACTTTCCCGTAACCGAATTTGCTCAGGGAATCACTTATTATCGCCGTTACACAGATTTTTTTGGTAGAAATGGGCGTAATGCTTGGGCAATTGTACGCACAGCATTGAAACACCATGATATGTGGCAAAATCGCATAAAAGAGTGGCAAAAACCAATCCTAGATCAAGTTGATTTACCAGAATGGCTAAAAATGGCTTTATTTAACGAATTATATTTGTTGAGTGAAGGGGGAAGTTTATGGACTGCCGCAACGGAAAATGACCCTGTGGGACAATTTGGGGTTTTAGAATGTATTGATTATCGTTGGTATGAAAGTTTAGATGTACGTTTATATGGTTCTTTTCCTCTAATTATGATGTGGCCTCGTTTAGATAAATCAATTATGGAGGCTTTTAGTCGGGCAATTCCTACGGAAGATAAAACCCCTCGTATTATTGGCTATAATCAGGCACAAGCTATCAGGAAAGCAAAAGGAGCAACTCCCCACGATTTAGGTGCACCCAATGAGCATCCTTGGGAAAAAAGTAACTATACCAGTTATCAAGATTGTAATTTATGGAAAGATTTGGGCTGTGATTTTGTTTTGCTAGTTTATCGAGACTATTTATTTACTGGTGGTTTAGATCAAGATTTCTTGTGGGAATGTTGGGATAGTGTAGTGGAAACTCTCCATTATGTGAAAACTTTTGATTTAGATGGTGATGGTATCCCCGAAAATTCTGGAGCTCCTGATCAAACTTTTGATGATTGGCGTTTACAAGGTATTAGTGCTTACTGTGGCGGTTTATGGATTGCAGGATTAGAAGCGGCTATCGCTATTGGTAAGACGTTGATTGCTAATCCCCCTATGAATCCTCGTTTACAACCTGATGATTACCCTCAAGGAATTAAAGATGCGATCGCAGTTTTTCAACAATGGTTAACTCAAGCGAGAAGTCTTTATCATGAAACTCTTTGGAACGGGGAATATTACCGCCTTGACAGTGAAAGTGGTTCGGATGTGGTTATGGCTGACCAACTATGCGGACAGTTTTATGCTCAATTATTAGGATTACCTGATGTTGTGGAATCGAAATATGTAGAATCTACCCTCAGAAAAGTATATGATGCTTGTTTCTTAAAATTTCATGATGGTAAATTTGGTATTGCTAATGGAGTAAAGCCCGATGGAAAACCAGTTAAAGAAAATGACACTCATCCTTTAGAAGTGTGGACAGGTATTAACTATGGTATCGTTGCTTTTATGATTCTCAACGGCATGAAACAAGAAGGATTAAGAGTAGCAGAAACTGTAGTTAAACAAGTCTATGAAAATGGGCTACAATTTCGTACCCCTGAAGCCATCACAGCAGTAGGCACATTTCGGGCAAGTCATTATTTAAGAGCAATGGCAGTATGGGCTATTTACTATAGTCTGGAGAAAAAATAGCAATTTACGAAAAATAATAATTATTTTTTAAGTCTTTGAGACTGTTTCTTGTTCTCTACTTTCCTGAACCCACTTTTTCATCAACCTTTACTAAGCTAAGACGCACTTAACTTGCATTTTTCCTTAGTTTTTGAAAATAACTCAAACCCTTATCTTTTCCCTTTTCCCTATCTTAACCAGACAACTTAAATGTACTCCTAGCTTAATCAATCCTTTATTGCTTCATCGAGTCTGTGAACTACCCACACAGATGCGATCGCTCTTTATTTTTTTAGTAACGTTAAAATAGAACCTAGGTTAACTATAGTTAACAAAATGAACTGGATTAAACGCCTATAATTAGTTATCAGTATCCCATAAGGATCTAAGTCTATGATTGATATAATTATTATTACAATTTTTGTCCTTGCCTTTGGAGGTGTTGGTTTTGACATAGTCGAACTTCTCCCCTCCGAGATTCAAAATCAGGTATCGAACATCCAAGCCTTAAGATGGTTAGTGGCAGGTTTTGCATCCATTATTGGTTTAGCCATAGGTTTAGTGGCACAAACTACCTACCGTCGTTTAGAACAAAAAATCCGTCAAACACCGATTGAAGTTATTATCACCAGAGCTATTGGCTTGGCAATGGGTTTATTATTAGCAAACTTATTATTAGCACCTATTTTCTTATTGCCTGTTCCAAACAATTTTAGCTTTATAAAACCCATGATTGCGATTTTGGGTAGCGTTATGTTTACCGTTTTAGGAGTATCTTTAGCCGACACTCACGGACGTACTTTTTTACGTCTGATTAATCCTAACAGTATTGAGTCAATGTTAGTTGCAGAAGGCACATTAACCCCCGTTGCCACAAAAATTTTAGATACCAGTTGTATCATTGATGGCAGAATACAACAATTATTAGCCACTGGTTTTATTGAAGGTCAAATTTTAGTCCCTCAATTTATTCTCGCTGAATTGCAACAACTAGCCGATGCCACTAATGACCAAAAAAGAGTAAGAGGCAGAAGAGGCTTAGATATTCTCAATCAAATGCAGGAAGAATATCCCGATAAAATAGTCATCCATCCCGAAGAATATGAAGACGTTACAACTGTGGACGCTAAACTACTTCATTTAGCCCATGATATTAATGCAGTTTTAATCACCAATGATTTTAACTTGAGTAAAGTTGCAACTTTGCAGAAAATTACCATACTCAATGTTAATGATTTAGCTCAGGCAGTACGCCCAATTTATCTACCTGGCGATTATATAGACCTCAAAATTCTTAAACACGGAAAAGAACCCACTCAGGGAATTGGTTACTTAGATGACGGTACAATGGTCGTAGTTGAAGAAGCAAATGGCCATGTGGGAGAAGAGCTAAGAGTTGTTGTTACTTCAGCTTTACAAACTTCTGCTGGTAGAATGATTTTTGCTAAAACCTACGCTTCTGCTGTTTCCTAATTAATCTCATTGGGTAAGTTTTTACTCTGTCTCAACTTTAATCTTGTATAGCTCAAAAAAATGCCTAATTAACCTAAAACCTGATACCTGAAACCCGACACCTGACACCTAGTTAAAAGCGTCTTTTAAAGCTGTACGGGCCGCTAAGTTACTTCTTGTGGTTGCTAAAATGTCGGCTTCTCTTTGTAGCCTTTCCCCTGTGTTATCTATCTCTAGCAGTGCTTGTTGTTCACTCGCTACCCCATAAAGGTTACTAGCAACCCAGTAGGATAATTCTATCGGTTGAGTAGGTAAGTTTTCAGGTAACTCTATTTTTTGATCTGTTAATTTGGCTGAAAGTTTAACAACATCATGAAGTAAAGTTGTTACTTCCTCGGCTTTTGGATGGAGATTTTCTTGGGGAGGTTGGTCTTCAAACCATTCTACTAAACCAACTCTATAAGGTTTTTGTCTCACATATTCAAGTAGTCTAAACCTTTGTTGTCCTAGGGTAAGCACTTTCATGCGATCGTCTGGTAATCTTTCAAAGTGGATTATCTCAGCACAACATCCTACTTTTGCTATTTCTCCACTAATAGGATCTATCATTAATACTCCAAAACGTCGATCATATTCAAGAATTGTATTCATCATCATGCGATAACGAAACTCAAAAATATGTAGAGGTAAAGGGCGCCCCGGAAATAGCACTACTTCAGGGAGGGGAAATAATGGTAATTCTCTTACTGCAATGGAGGATGATGCCATAATTTTTATTTTTGTAGGTTGTTTCTTATAATTTTACTAATTTTCTTCTTTTTCTTCTGTGGTTT
Source organism: Cyanobacterium sp. Dongsha4 (assembly GCF_036345015.1). Classification (NCBI taxonomy): domain Bacteria; kingdom Bacillati; phylum Cyanobacteriota; class Cyanophyceae; order Chroococcales; family Geminocystaceae; genus Cyanobacterium; species Cyanobacterium sp. DS4. Next base: position 458,604 of record NZ_CP084098.1, read on the forward strand.
CTCGTCCAAATTTCCTTAAAAATCAATGAATTTACCCAGTTTATTGGCTATGAATTTAAAATTAACCCGAGTTCAGGATAAATTTGTCTGGTTATGGTAGCGGATTAAAAAGAGGAATTTAAGACAAAGCAACAGGTAAAGAGTAAAGGGCAATGGGCAAAGTTAAAAGGGCAAGAGGGCAAGGGGCAAAAGTAAATTAGTTTCTCCCCAACACCCTGAAACCTAGCCTTATCCGATATTTTTGCATGAAACCGAGGTGTTAAACTAATGAAAGCATACATTAGAGATAATATTCTTTACATCAATAAAGAGGATATTCCCGAATATCAAAAAGGGAAATCTGTCGTTAGAAATAATTATTTTTGGGCGTTAAAATCTATTAGCGACTATGCACCTTTTAATGGTGATTGGGAATTTTGTTGTGAAATTTGGATTGCTTTAGGTAGGATGTTGTTATTTTTCTATAATTCTGGTTACTTGGGCGATCGCGAAACCATGTTAGAATTTGAGGACGATGTCTTAATCCCTGATGAATTAAGAGCCGTTTCAACAAAATTTTAAGACTTAAACTCCATGGCAACCTTTCTTCGTCCTTTAAGTTATAAATATCAATGGTTATACGATACAATTTCTCGTCTGGCGGCAATTCCTGTGGGGGGAGAAAAAAAATTTCGTGAATTAGCCTTATTAGATTTATCAATAACCAAAGACAGCAAAATATTAGACCTTTGTTGTGGTGCAGGACAAACTACTAAATTTTTGGTCAATTATTCCACTGATGTAACAGGTTTAGATATTTCCCCTCTATCCTTAGAAAAAGCAAAAAAAAATGTTCCTCAAGCAAAATATATTGAGGGTTTCGCTCAAAAAATGCCTTTACCGGATCAATACTTTGATATTGTACATACCAGCGTTGCCTTACACGAAATGACGACAGATGAATTAGAGGCAATCTTTGCAGAAGTTTATCGAGTCTTAAAGCCAGAAGGGATATTTACTTTTATTGATTTACATAAGCCTCATAATCCTCTATTTATTCCGGGTATTTTTGCTTTTATGTGGTTATTTGAAACCGATACAGCATGGCAGTTATTGAAGACGGATTTATCGGTTAAATTAATTGATTCTGGATTTAGTATTTTAAAACAAAAATTATATGCAGGAGGCAGTTTACAGGTTATTCAGGCAAAAAAGCCATTAATTAAGGGTTGATGAAAAAGTATTTTGATTCAAAAGTTCTGTCATTAATCACCATCAAAAAAGCCCCATAATTGGGGCTTAAAACTTCTTATTAGATTAATCTTAAGAAATTAGAGAGCGTTACCACGAGGTAATACTTCTTCAGGGAAGACAAATCTTTCATGAGGTTGATCTTGAGGTGCCATCCATGCACGTAAACCTTCATTTAATAAGATGTTTTTGGTATAGAAAGTTTCAAATTCGGGATCTTCTGCCGCTCTTAACTCCTGAGATACGAAGTCATAAGCACGAAGGTTAAAGCCTAAACCAACAACACCGATCGCACTCATCCATAATCCAGTTACAGGAACGAATAACATGAAGAAGTGTAACCAACGTTTGTTAGAGAAAGCAATCCCGAAGATTTGAGACCAGAAACGGTTAGCAGTCACCATAGAATAGGTTTCTTCTGCCTGAGTAGGTTCAAAAGCACGGAAAGTGTTTGCTTGTTCACCGTCTTGGAATAAGGTGTTTTCTACTGTTGCACCGTGAATAGCACAAAGTAAAGCTCCTCCTAACACCCCTGCAACTCCCATCATGTGGAAAGGATTAAGAGTCCAGTTGTGGAATCCTTGGAAGAACAAGATGAAACGGAAGATACCCGCAACACCGAAGCTAGGTGCAAAGAACCAGCTAGATTGTCCTAAAGGATACATTAAGAATACACTTACAAATACAGCGATAGGAGCAGAAAATGCGATCGCATTGTAAGGACGAATACCCACAAGACGAGCAATTTCAAACTGACGTAACATGAAGCCAATTAAACCAAAAGCTCCGTGTAATGCTACGAAAGGCCATAAACCGCCGATTTGACACCAACGGGTGAAATCTCCTTGAGCTTCAGGACCCCATAAGAATAATAAGGAATGTCCAAAAACATCCGCAGGAGAGGATACAGCAACGGTTAAGAAGTTAGCACCTTCTAAATAGGAACTAGCTAAACCGTGGGTGTACCAAGAAGTAACAAAAGTTGTACCAGTTAACCAACCACCCAAAGCTAAATAAGCACAAGGGAAAAGAAGGATACCAGACCAACCAACGAATACAAAGCGGTCTCTTTTAAGCCAGTCATCAAGGACATCAAACCATCCTCTTTCCGGCACACGTCCGACTGCAATGGTCATAAAATAAACTCCGAATGAATATAATTACAACAACGTTTTTTGTTTCTCAAGTCCAAATTACTGGTAAAATCAGTTTAAAATGACTTACTGAGAAAAGTTTACTTTTCTTAACGTTATATTTATAGTACCATTCTATGGGAAAAAATCAAAATTTGACAACTCATTTGTTAAAAAAAGATTAAAAATATTAAAATCGGTTAAGCTAAAATTAGAGCCTATTTGTAAGATTACACTGCAATTATTAACATGATTACAATTGATTTATTAGTGAGATATATTCCCGTTCCTTTATCTGTAGAAAAAAAAGAAGAAAGTGAAGCTCAAGCCCTTTACAATCAAATTGTTGAAGCCATGAAAAGCTCGGAAACTCAAATTGTGGAACTCACTTGCGATAAACAAACTGATAAAAAAATTGCTGTTATTAGTGATCAAATTACGGGAGTAGTAATTTCTCAGAAAGACGGTACAAGTAAGGGTAATAATGTACCCGGATTCTTTGCCGCCCTTGCCGAGAAGTAAGTTGAGTACATAGTTTAAGGTTATACTTTTAAGGTCTTCGGGTGTTGGGGTATTAGGGAAAATTTTTTGATTCTACATTCTAAATTTTTATTTTGAGTAAATCAGATATTGCGATCGCAGTTGAAAATCTCAATTTTTCTTGGAGTCCACAAGCATCGGTGTTAAACTCTTGTAGCCTTTCTGTTCCAAAAGGTGAATTGTGGATGTTACTGGGAAATAACGGTTGTGGTAAATCTACTTTATTGAGATTATTGGCGAATTTATTAATTGCCGATGAAGGTAATATTTATACCGATTCTCCTCTCGGCTTTGTCTTCCAAAATCCAGATCACCAGTTAGTAATGCCAACTGTAGCCGCAGATATTGCCTTTGGCTTAGTTTCGGAAAAATTGAGCTTATCTCAGATTAAAGTAAGGGTCAAAGAGGCCCTCTGTGCCGTTAATCTCCTCGAATTACAGGACAGACCTATTTATGCCCTCAGTGGTGGACAAAAACAACGTATAGCCATTGCAGGTGCGATCGCACGTCATTGTCAGGTATTATTATTAGATGAACCGACAGCATTATTAGATCCAGATACTCAAATAGAGTTGGTTGCCCTCGTCCAAAAAATTGTCAAAGAAAGAAATATTACGGCGTTATGGGTGACACATCGTCTCGAAGAGTTAAATTATGCAGATGGTTATTTTTTATTAAAAGAAGGTAAAGTAGTATCACAAGGAAATCCGAGGGAATTGTTTAAGAATTAGTGGCAATTGTTACGACTTCAAGATTAAATTTTTGTTAAAATCTACCATTATGACAGCACCAAAAATTAATCTTAGTAAAATATATATGCAAGGAAATGAATGCTACTATCTCTCAGGCTATCTTATTAGTGGATGGCTACAATGTCATCGGTTCATGGGCTTACCTCCAGAGTATAAGAGACCAAAAAGGCCTTGAATACGCCAGAAACTCTTTAATTGAAAGTTTAATTAACTATTCTGGTTACAAAGAGTTAGAAACAAAAATAGTTTTTGATGCCCATTATCAAAAAACTGTTAAAAACGAAGAAAAATACAGTAAAAGTCTTTCTGTTCACTACACATCATATTCAGAAACGGCAGATACTTATATAGAAAAATTTTGTGCTTCTTTTGTTCGTCAAAACCCAGAAAGTCGCACAAGGATAATAGTTGCAACATCAGATCAAGCTCAACGTCATACTGTAGTAGGTTATGGGGCAGAATGGATGTCTGCTCAAAAACTAGCCAAAGAAATTGATTTTACAAGTATAAGACAGAAAAAAAACTTACGTTATCGACCAAAGTCTCAAAGTCGTTTTCTGTTCAATTCCCTTGATAGTAAAACTCAACAGGCATTGGTGAAGATGAGATTTGGAGGTGAATAAAGAAAATTTAGCCAAAATCGTTGAATTATTCTATTAAGACTGTTATGATAGTATTTGGTCTTAAGCGGACGTGGCGGAATTGGTAGACGCGCTAGATTTAGGTTCTAGTATCTCTGATGTGAGAGTTCGAGTCTCTCCGTCCGCATTCTAAGAGTTTTTATAAAAACTGAAACTGTTTGTACAGTAACAAATTATTTGTCATCGATCACATATTAACTCGATAGAATAGATGCTTTTTGTGGTTAAGATTTTCTAGTTACCATATAAACCTTCTTGAATAATAATAATTCCTTAAAATATAAGAAATTAGCACTCTTGCTTCTTCTCTCTTTTCTTTTTCCTATCTCCACTAAAATAGAAGAGAAATTATTTATTTTGAAGAAATATGACAGTTGCTCAGAGTAGTTCTATCTCTCAATTTTGGCAGGAGACTTTTGCTCTAAACAAACGTTTATTCATACAGTTAAAACGTCGTCCTTCAACCCTTGTAGCGGGTGTAATTCAGCCTTTTATGTGGTTAATTTTATTTGGGGCATTATTTAGGGGTGCACCTCAAGGATTATTTGGTAATGATCTTAATTATGCTCAATTTTTAGCTCCGGGTATTATAGTTTTTACTGCTTTTTCCGGAGCATTGAATGCAGGTTTACCTGTAATGTTCGATCGAGAATTTGGTTTTTTAAATCGTCTTTTAGTTGCGCCTTTAACCTCTCGTTTTTCCATTGTCATGGCTTCGGTAATTTATATTATTACTCTTAGTCTAATTCAAACCGCCGTAATCGTCATTGCTAGTGCCTTTATTGGTGCTGGTTTGCCCAGTTTTGCTGGACTAAGTGCGATCGCACTTATTGTCTTTTTAATCGTTTTAGGAGTTACAGGGTTAAGTCTAGGATTTGCTTTTGCCTTGCCGGGGCATATTGAATTAATTGCCGTCATTTTCGTAATTAATTTACCCTTATTGTTTGCTAGTACTGCTTTAGCACCATTATCTTTCATGGCAAAATGGTTACAAATAGTTGCCAGTCTCAACCCTTTAACCTATGCTATTGAACCCATACGCTATATTTACCAAAATAGTGATTGGAGTCTTTCTAGTATCGTGATGAATACTCCTTGGATTGATTTTAGTTTAGTTACGGTGTTGTCTATCTTATTTACTTTTGACTTAATTATTCTACTAACTATTAAACCCCTTTTAAGTCGCCGTTTTGCCTAATTCCCTAGATTTTTCATCTCTTTTTTCCAAATGCCAACTCCACTAATTAATTTTTAAATTATCATCAAATTTCAGTGAGTAGGGGGTTTTACCCCTTATAAATACTACTTTTTTTATCCTCATCATCGAGGCTATAATTATATTTATTATCTAAGTTCAAAAGTATAGATTGATGATTAAGCAAGGGGATTTGGTAGAAGTTGAAATCGATGATGTTAGTAGCGAAGGCAGTGGAGTGGCAAGGGTTGATCAACAAGTAGTTTTTATCCCCAATACCGTAACAGGCGATCGCATCTCTAGTAGGATATTAAGAGTTAAAAAGAAATATGCTCAAGGGCAATTAGAAGAATTCAGAAAAAACTCAGCTTATCGTATTCGCCCTCGTTGTATCGTTGCCGATAAATGTGGTGGTTGTCAGTGGCAACATATTAATTATTTATATCAACTACAACTGAAGCAAAATCAAGTAAAAGAAACCCTAACTCGCATCGGTGGATTTGCTGATTTACAGGTAGAAAGCATTATTTCAGGAGAAGACTTAGGCTATCGTAACAAAGTTAACTACCCTCTCGGAATTTCCCACACAGGACAAATTAAAGCAGGATATTATCGTCAGGGCAGTCATCAAATTGTTAACATAAATCAATGCCCTATTCAAGATCAACGTTTAAATCCTCTTCTAGCAGAAATAAAGCAGGATTTACAGCAATTGCAAATACCAATTTATGATGAAAAAACCCATAAGGGTGCATTGCGTCATCTCTGTTTTCGCATTGGCAAAAATACGGGAGAGATATTACTAACCCTTGTTAGTGGGGAATTAAGCGATGATACCATGGATAAACAGGCAGAAAAATGGATGAAACGTTATCCTAATTTGGTGGGAGTAACTCTTAACTATAATCCTCAAAAAACAAACGTCATTTTTGGGCAAAAAACAGAACTACTGGCAGGAAGACCTTATTTAATAGAGCAATTTGCAGGATTAAATTACCATTTAAGAGCAGAAACCTTTTTTCAAGTTAATACTACTGTTGCTGAGGATTTATTGACCGCTATTTTAAATAAATTATCTCTAACAGGAGAAGAAACAGTTCTTGATCTTTATTGTGGAGTTGGTACTTTTACACTACCTTTTGCTCAAAAAGTGAAAAAAGCCATCGGTGTTGAATCTTATTCTCTTTCCATTGAACAAGCCCAAAGAAATGCAGAAATTAATAACATCGACAATGTAGAATTTATAACTGAAACTACAGAAACATTTTTACCTACTTTAGAGACAAAACCAGATTTAGTTATTCTTGATCCTCCCCGCAAGGGATGTCAAACAGAAGTTATTGAATCCTTAAAACAGATCAAATCTAATTTCATCTTATACATTAGTTGTCATCCCGCCACCCTCGCCAGAGATTTACAATTACTTTGTCAAGAAGGAGATTATCGAATTATGTTTGTGCAACCTGCTGACTTTTTCCCTCAAACTCCCCATGTCGAAACTGCTGTTATCTTGACAAGAATATCCCAAGAGGTACACTAATGAGTATTTGAAGAATAAAGTAAAAAGGGCAATGGGCAATGGGCAAGGGGCAAAGGTAAATAGTTGATAATTAATAACTCTTAACTCCGAACCCTGACACCTACCCGATACTCTTAAACCGAACTGAGATTATCTATTATGAAGCCCAAGTTTTAGCACGATTAACCGCTTCTAACCAGCGATCGCATCTTTGTTTTCTTTCATTTTCGGACATTTTTGGCTCAAAAACTTTAGTATCACTTTTAATCTGCTGAATTTGGCTTAAATTATCCCAGTAACCAACTCCTAAACCTGCAAGATAACCAACACCCTTTGCCGTTAACTCAATTTCTTGGGGTCTTTCCACGGGAATACCGAGAATATCAGCTTGAAATTGCAAAAGAAAATTACTTCTTGCCGCTCCACCATCAACAGTTAATAATTCTAAGGGTGTATGGGAGTCTTCTTCTAAAGCCTTTACTACATCATAAACTTGAAAAGCAATACCCTCTAAAGTCGCCCTTGCAATGTGAGCTTTTGTTGTACCCCTGTCTATCCCAATGATTGTACCACGAGCATATTGATCCCAATAAGGAGAACCTAAACCAGCTAAAGCAGGAACAAAATAAACATCTCCAGTATCAGGCACTGAATTAGCTAGGGTATTTACTTCATCAGCATTATTGATGATACCTAAACCATCTCTTAACCATGTAATAGCCGAACCACTAGCCAATATACTGCCTTCTAAACCGTAGGTAATTTCGTTATTAAAACGCCAACAAATAGTTGACAAGAGACTTTTAGCAGAAGGTACTAAAGTTTTACCTGTGGGAGAAATTAAAAAGCAACCCGTGCCATAAGTGTTTTTAGCAATACCTTTATGAAAGCCCGTGTGTCCAAAGGTTGCCGCTTGTTGATCCCCCGCAACTCCTGAAATGGGTATTTGTTCTCCAAAAACTTCTGAAGAAGTGTATGCAACTATACCACTATTATCACATAGTTGAGGTAACATAGATTCGGGAATATTGAACAAATCTAATAAAACAACATCCCACTGTACCTTATTGACATTGAGTAAAAGGGTGCGAGAAGCATTACTAACATCAGTAATATGTTTTTTGCCCCCCGTCAAATGCCAAATTAACCAAGAATCGATCGTACCGAAAGCCAGTTTCCCTTGATTTGCTAGATTTCGAGCGTTTTCGACATGATCTAAAATCCATTCCACTTTACTGGCAGAGAAATAGGCATCTAAAAGCAATCCTGAGCGATTTTTAACCTCTTTTTGTAACTCTCTTTCCTTAAGATTGTCAATTTTTGCTGAAGTTCTTCTGTCTTGCCAAACAATTGCATTATAAATAGGTTTCCCCGTCTCCTTATTCCATACAACTGTTGTCTCTCGTTGATTGGTGATGCCAATACCCTCTATTTGTTTTTTTTCAATATTTCCTTGTTCAATGGCTTTTTCTACCACTGATAAAACAGATTGCCAAATTTCAAGGGGATCGTGTTCTACTTCTCCGGGGTTAGGATAATATTGAGTAAACTCTTGCTGTGCCGAAGAAATAACTTTACCATCTTTGTTAAATATTAATGCCCTTGAACTGGTTGTTCCCTGATCAATTGCCAAAATATATTTATCCATTATAGTTAGCCTTGATTTTATGTTCATTCTTTATGGTAACTATTAATGAGGGTTGATAATGTCAGGGAGGTAGATGTCAAGTGTCAGGTAGCAGATTTCAGGCTTGAATTAATTCTTAATTCTTAATGGCTTACTGCTCATATTTTCCCATTGAACTCAAGCTAAACATAAGGGGTAACATCTTCTTTACACTCATCAGCTAAAAAGGATAAAGAGCGAAATCTTAAACCTACTAACTGTTCATATAGGGGATTTAATTTACACATAGGGGGAATATGAACAATTTTTTTGCCAAATAAAACAATATCACGTTCAAAAGGACATTGAGAAGGTACCATTTTACAAATAAAACGAGCTAATCTAGGATCTTGAACATCCATGTCATCTAACCAGTTTTTAACAGGTTTTAATAAGTCTGGGGGGTGACTTTCTTCTTGGCTTACATCTTCTCTGTCTGGATTCCACAAAGTTGCCTCTAAGGACTTTAACGCTTCAATATCTAAGCCCAAAGCCTCTTGAAAAGCATGAACTGCATCGGCTTCTGATTGGCTATATACCCCATTTGCGATCGCCATCATTACTGCGGTACGTAGGAAATTTTCCTTAGTATTGGGATCATTCCCTAAAGCATCGGCTAATTCTTGAGGGGTAATAGGTTCTAAATCACCTAAATTTGTGTTTGGTGCTAACTCGTCTTGAGTTAAACTAGCAATAAATTCTTTCTCTTCAGGATCAAAGTGACCATCGGCATAGGCAACAGTTAGTAAACCTCGTAACCATGCAGAAATTTGTTGATCATTATATTGATTTAATCTTTCGTTGTTTGTCATCGTTTTGAATAATATTTTGAATAATATTTATTTACATTGAGCAATTGAGGAAAGGGCAAAGGTAATTAATTTAGTTTCCCCCTAATACCCTAATACCCCAATACCTCAACACCCCAACATCTGCAACCTAAACCCCAAGCCCTTATTTCCCCCAGGGCTGTTTCATTCTAAAATTTTCTGGTTAAGGCAGGGAATGGGGAATAGGCAATGGGCAATAGTTTTTAATGGTTTATGGTTATAAATTGATAATCTAAACATTTTTAACTACTTCTTAATCCTCAAAGTTCTAAAACGCTATATTCTTTTACTGGCAATAGTTTTAGCGTTTTTGTATTTCTACTTTGAAACAGCCCTGCCTATTTCCCCTAACATCCTAAACCCTCAAAACTAGGAGGACAATTTTAGGGTTCAACCCATTTACCATCGGCTTTGATGAGATTAATTAACTCTTTTACTCCCTCTGTCTCTGGCACTTTTTTGATTTCTTCTCTACCACGATACAGGGAAATATAACCCGGTTGCTTACCTACATATCCATAGTCTGCGTCTGCCATTTCTCCCGGTCCATTAACAATACAGCCCATTACAGCTATATCTAATCCTGTTAGGTGTTTGGTTGCTTCTCTAACCTGATGTAATACTTCTTCTAAGTTAAATAAAGTACGTCCGCAGGAAGGACAAGCCACATATTCCACCATTGTCTTCCGTAATCCTAAAGCCTGTAAAATGCTATAACAAACAGGAATTTCTTTTTCTGGGGCTTCTGTTAAAGATACTCGGATGGTGTCGCCGATACCTTCTGCTAATAAAGTACCAATTCCTGCTGTGGATTTAATCCTGCCATATTCTCCATCTCCTGCTTCGGTAACTCCTAAATGTAGAGGATATTCCATTCCTAACTCATCCATTCTTTTTACCATGAGACGATATGCCGCCAACATGACAGGCACACGGGAGGCTTTCATGGAAATGACTAGATTACGAAAATCTAAAGACTCACAAATTTTGATAAACTCTAGGGCTGATTCTACCATCCCTTCGGGAGTGTCACCATAGGTAAAAAGCATTCTTTCTGATAAAGAGCCATGATTAACACCGATACGCATTGCTTTTCCTTGTTCTCTTAAGGAAACAACTAACGGTTCTAATGTTTCTTTGATTTTTTCCCCAATTTGGGCAAATTCTTCCGCAGAATAGGAGGTGCGATCGCTGCTTGGTTTTTCAAATACGTATAACCCCGGATTTATTCTGACTTTATCAACGTGTTTAGCCACTTCTAAGGCAATTTTCATTCCATTATGATGCACGTCAGCAACTAAAGGAACAGGCTGATAACTTTGTGCTAATTTAGCTTTAATTTCCCCAACCGCTTTCGCATGGGCAAGACTTGGCACTGTCACCCTAACAATTTCACAACCAATTTCATGTAAACGACGGATAGCCGCAACGGAAGCATCCACATCGAGAGTATCTTCGTTAATCATAGATTGTACTACGACAGGATTGTTGCCCCCAACAGTTACGTTTCCGACTTTGACAGGGCGGGTTTTGCGTCTATGAATAGTCGTATCAAATAAGTTATTGTCTAAATCCCTTAGAGGTTTATCAATAGTTTGCATCGTCTTGCTTTTATGGCTATTATTTATAATCAATTTTATTTTAAAGGACAATGACAGGGTTTTTGATAATAAACCTTTATTCTTTTGCTCTAAGGCAAGTATTTTTCTCTGAGACATTAGGAATAATAACTTTATAATTGTTAAACTTTCTTAAAATATTTTTATAGGGTAAATCTTAACATTATTGACCGAAATTAGATAAATATTTACTATTTTCAATGGTTAGTATTTTTTATCAGTGATTCTACAGTATTTTTTAAGTAAGTGTCTTATATAGCAATGCTATTTGAGTTGTGTTTTTTTTGTTGTAAAAAGCAAAAGTCAAGAGCCAAAAGGCAAGAAAGATTATATATTCGGTGTTTGTTTTCTAATAGATGATTTTTTGTCAATGATTTAGAAGTGCTATATATAAAGAAGAAGATAAATATTCTTTATGCCTAATTCAGCAGATATATAGTTGAAAAAATTGAAAATAATTTAATCTTTAGTATCTCTATTTATCCACAGACAAAAATAAATTACTAGATCTCATTTTTCTTAATTTAGAGTTAATATATTAATTAAGAGGCAGTCAGAAATTTGGAATTCAAGACTGAAATGATAATTATGTTAAAAAATAACTTGAACTGTCATACAAATTCTTTAGGAATTTTTGTCATATTATCGCTTATAAGTATCAATAGTTTAATGGTTGAACCTAGTTTTGCTCAAACTTCCTCACCCATAGAAGAAGATGTATCAATTACGGGAGATTCTTTACAGGGTTTGGATTCTAGCAGTCTTGCTGGAAATCAGTCCAATACTCCAAAATGGGATGTAACCGTTGAAAGAGAAAAAAAACAACCCAGTTTTAGTACGGGGAATGAATTTTTTGACTCTTTATTACAAAAGCAATCTGAACCTACCAAAACTTCTACAGAGGAAAAAATTAACACAAATAAAGGTGATGTTCCAGTTAATCAAGGAGGTACAATTCCTTTATTTAATTTCTAACAGAGATTAGTTATTCTTAATTAAAAAATTAAGCCCACTTAGCTATACTTCTGTTTGAGAGAACATTGTTGGGTTGCAGTGGGTAAGAAGCGAGAAATAATAGGCTAAAGTGAGAAAAATTTATTTTCAATTTTTGCTGATAGCTTGATAGCTAATTATTAAAGATTTCTGCGTCTTTCAGCAAGGGAGCATTTTTATCTTTTTCCGAAAGAATTGGAGTTTCTTTTAAATTCCAGTTAAGGGCAATTTCTGGATCATTCCAACGAATTGATCTATCATGTTGTGAGCTATAAAAATTATTGGTTTTATATAAAACATCAGCAGTTTCAGAAAGCACTAAAAAGCCGTGAGCAAAACCTTCTGGAATCCAGAGTTGTTTTTGGTTTTCTGCACTCAGTTTAACGGCAACCCATTTTGTAAAAGTTGGGGATGATTTTCTTATGTCAACTGCTACATCTAATATTTCTCCGTTAATTACTCTGACTAATTTGGCTTGTTTCTGTTGTACTTGATAATGTAATCCTCTTAAGACATTTCGTTGAGAATGGGAGTGATTATCTTGAACAAAGTTGGGATTTAAGCCTGTTTTTTCTTGAAAAGTTCGAGCATTAAAACTTTCATAAAAAAAACCTCTATCATCTTGAAAAACTTTAGGTTGAATGATGAAAACTTCGGGGATTTCAGTAGTGATAATTTCCATAACTTTTCTTTTTTTATATGTTTTTTATATGTATGAAATTTGTTGAGTTTTCGAGAGCAAAAAATACTTTGCACTTATTGCCCAGATTTTTAATTAATAAAGACTTCTACTACTTTACTTAAACCAACGGAATTAGATGCTTTAAATAAGATACGATCGCCTTCTTGTGTTATATTTTGTAAAGCGGAAATTAAATTTTTATGGTTGCTATAAATTTGTGAAGGAATACCATTTGCACCTTCAGCAATTTGTTTTGTTGCTTCTTCATCGGCTAAAATTAAGACTAAATCAAGGTTTAAATCTTTTATGGTTTCTCCTACCTGACGATGTAATATAGGGGCATAATCTCCTAATTCTTTCATAGTTCCTAATACTGCTATTTTGCGTTTTCCATCAGTTTGGGCTAGAAGTTTTAAAGAAGCCAACATAGATTCATAACCAGCGTTATAGGTTTCGTCTAACACCAGAATATCATTGGCTAGAGAATAACGTTTTGCTCTTCCTTTTGGTAAATTAACCTCTATGCCTTGTTGTAAAGGAGTTAAATCTAACCCTAAAACTTTAGCTGTAGCTATTGCTCCTAAATAGTTTAGGGCATTATGTTCTCCGAGTAAAGGTAATGGATAAAGTTGATTATCTACTTTAAGGGTGGAGTCGTTGATTAATTCTCCCAAAAAATTTCCCGATTTCAAACCATAGGTAATAGTTTCTCCTGTCCAAACTTTTGTTGCCGTTGATACTAATAAATCATTATCTCCATTAATAATTGCGACTCCTGAATTATCCATATTTGCTAGTAATTCACATTTTGCTTCGGCGATGGCTTCTCGTGAACCAAGTAAACCGATATGAGCAGTTCCTACATTCGTAATTACACCGATATTTGGTTGGGCAATTTCAGTTAATAAGGCAATTTGCCCTTTTCCCCTCATTGCCATTTCTATAACAGCATAATTATCGTTTTCATCTATTTGTAAAAGAGTTTTTGGGACACCAATTTCATTATTATAATTGGCTTCTGTTTTTAGGACTTTTCCTTGTGTTTTTAAAACAGCACTAATTAATTCTTTTGTCGTTGTCTTTCCTACTGAACCAGTCACACCAATAACTGGTAATCCTAAATTTTGCCGCCACCATTGAGCTATTTTTTGATAGGCTTCAAGAGTATTTTTTACCTGTAAAATGGGAAAATTTTTGTTAATTAAGTTACTATATTTTTCATTAACAATAGATGCGATCGCACCTTTCTCAAAAGCATTATCAAGGAAATCATGACCATTAAAGTTTTCTCCTTCTAAAGCTAAAAAAATTTCTCCTCTTTTTAAAGTACGAGTATCGGTACTAATTCCTACACAATTTTCTGCTAAAATCTGAGAAGAAAAAGAAGAACATTTAGCCTCAGTAATTTCACGTACAAAATCGACATTTGCAAAAGTTTTCATAAAAAGAAAATATAAAAAATCAGTAATTTAAACGATATGAAAAATAACCATTTATATTAGAATTTTAATTAGAGGTAAAAATATATGTACCTAAAATTCTTCAAAAAATAATTTAAACAAAAATATATCACATCATGAACTGCCGTGAATATCAACTCTTTATCAAAACGCCAATACAACAATATTATAGGGGATGAGCAATACCTCTATGATCATTTGCTAGAGTGTGTTAAAACTAAATCTCCTCAGCAAGTATTGGATAGATTCAGACATTTATTTATTCAGGCAAGAAATTACGATGATCAAAAAGTATTAGAAGTTTTAGCCAAATTAATTGCCAATAAACGAGCAGAATTAAATTTTTCTTCCGTATTGAATCGTTGTTGCCATATTCTTATCAATATGTGGCAGTTAAACCCAAAAACTCAAACCTTTATTGTCGAGTTAGTTGAACTATTCGACTATCTTCCCTCTGGAGTAGGTATTGGTAAATCTTATTCTAGTCGTATGGTGCAGTTGGTTAGACATTTTTTAACCACTGATTACTATAAACAAATTCAACGTCTCGCAGTTATTATTGGTGAGAATCAAGAACGAAAAAATAACCTCATTCCCACAAAGCCGAAACAAGAAACAGTGGGAAACCTAATTACTCGTTATCCTTACTTGTATGATCATTGTCTATTAAGTGTTGACAGTAGTTCTGAACAACAACAAACTGTTTATCAAGTCAAAAATCAACTAGAGAAAAAATTTGAAACGGAATTATCGCAATTTGTGACTTATCAAATTAGGGTAGCACAAGCAGGTAGAGAAAAAATGGCACAACAGGAAAGAGAAAGAATTATTAAACCTGTTACTAATCCTACTCTATTAAGTGACAGAGATTTAGGAAGAAGTTTGAAACATTATGTAGGACCTGTGGAAAATGGCTATTCCTATCAGGATTTATCTCGTAGTTTTTTAACCCATACTAGCGATGTGCGTAATTATCAATTATTCAAAGATGATTTATATGAATATATAATACAATCTGTGGATGGTAAATATGGCAAACATAGTTTTAACAAAAGACTTTATGACAAAATGCAAGAGTTGTATCCTAAATATAATCAAGCCAAACCCGACGAATTTTTAAAAATGCGTACCTATAGTCAGGTTTTTAATTACCTCATTGTCGAAAGCCCTCAAAATCCAAATCACTTAGTGTTTATGGATATGATTAGTAATATGGGAACAACAAAAACCATTGGCTTAATGTTGAAGTTAGTCTTAGTTTGCAGTAAAGTCAAACCATACTTAGAAAAAAGATTTTCCATCTTATTTAATCACTACGAGTCTTTCACCAGAGAAGGTGCTGGTTGGTTAGTTAGAAGTTTAGAAAAAGTCCATGTAGCTTTTAGTGTTAATTTTGGTAATGTTGATATGTCTTTCTTGAAAAGAATTTATGTCAAAAATTAACTTCCGTGACAAATTATCCTTAGTAGGGTTATTTGCAAAAAAAATATTATAAATAACTAAAAAATATAATGATACAAGGCTTATTAAGAGATAGTTATTTAGAGTTTGAAGAATTTATAGACTGGTATCCAAATTATCAAATCAACTATTTTTCCCGGATTAAATCTTAACACTGAACAGATTTTCAGGGGTGATTTATAAATATTATAAATATTAGTTTAGATAATTACTTAAATTTATCCATTCTTCAAGACTTAAATTTTCTGCACGAGCTTGAGGATTGAGATTTAGTTTTTCTAAAGTGTCATTTAACGTGTCAGGAGAAATTAAAGATTTTAAATTATTTTTCAGCATCTTTCTTCTACTAGAAAAACCTAATTTAATTAAACTGTCTAAAAACGCTGGATTTTTCGCAGGACTAGCTAAATTTCGAGGAGTTATTTTCACCACCACAGAATCAACTTTTGGCGGAGGATAAAAGTCCCTAGCTGGTACAGTACAAACTATTTCACAGTCTGCTAAATATTGCACTTTTAAAGTTAGAGCTCCATAAACTTTATTATTCGGCTCTGCTGTAAGTCTTTCCCCTACTTCTTTCTGAATTAATAAAACGATCGCATCTAACTGTTTTTCTGCGGGTTTACTAATAGTGCCTAAAAGTTTTTCGATAATAGGACCTGTAATATTATAAGGTATGTTAGCAACCACTTTATTGTAAGCTAAAAAATCAGGAAAAGGTTGTAAAATTTCTGGTAAATTTAACTCTAAAAAATCTCCTTCTAACAAGAGAAAATTATCTGTTTTTCCATAGTCATTTACTAATTTTTTACATAAATCCCGATCAATTTCCACAGCTAATAGTTTGTCAACTAAAGGCAATAATCTTTTTGTTAAAACCCCTGTACCTGGTCCTATTTCTAAAATGCGATCGCCCTGAGTGCCAGTTTGGGGATTACTTTTGTTTAACTCAGCAGAAAAAATGATTGTATCTAAGGCTTTTTGACTTTTTAACCAGTGTTGTCCAAACTGTTTTCGGGGTCTAATGGTCATCACAAACGCTTAAAGGTGCAATGTATAAGTATAACACTAACTCTATTTATCGAACAGAAAATGTAATCAAAAGAGGGAAATTTGTTGCCCAATACTGATATGATTATAAAGACCCAATCATATTTAATAGTTACCAGTAATCCTCAAATGTCTATTAATCCTTCAATTCCCCTCAGTCAATCAATCCCTGTGGATAAAATTCAATACAATGAGCAAGGATTAGTACCAGCTATTACCCAAGATTATCTTGATGGTACAGTATTAATGATGGCGTGGATGAATAAGGAATCTCTACGTAAAACCCTTGAGACAGGAGAAGCATGGTATTGGAGTCGTTCTCGTCAAGAATTATGGCACAAAGGAGCTACTTCTGGACATATTCAAAAAGTGAAAAGCATTCGCTACGATTGTGACAATGATGCCCTTTTACTTACTATTGAACAGGTTGGCGATGTAGCTTGTCATACGGGAGAAAGAAGTTGTTTTCATCAAATTGATCATTCTAAGTCTGCCCCCTCTGCAGATACTTTGACAGAATTGTTTAAAATAATATGCGATCGCAAAGAGCATCCCGTTGAAGGTTCTTACACCTGTAAATTGTACGAAGGAGGAGATAATAAAATTCTCAAAAAGATTGGCGAAGAAAGTGCCGAGGTTGTTATGGCTTGTAAAGATAATGACCCTGATGAGATTGTCGCCGAAGTTGCCGACTTGTTCTATCATACCCTTGTTGCTTTAGCTTACCATAAAGTTAACTTACGAGATGTTTACAAAAAACTGCAAGAAAGAAGAAGATAATTTAGCTCAACGGACAAAAAAGTAAAAAGTAAGGAGTAAAGAGCAAAGGAGTTTTTAGAAGACTCTAATCATGATTATTTCCTTAATATTTTTTGATTAATACTGACAGCACATTTGTCTTTTAGTAAAACTTAACCATAATTTCTCAAATGACAGATATAGATCTCTTAATGATGAATCGATGTATCCAACTGGCTAAACAAGCAGAAGGAAAAACATCTCCTAATCCATTAGTAGGGGCAGTTATTGTCAAAAATGGAGAAATTGTCGGAGAAGGGTATCATCCTCAAGCAGGATTACCCCATGCGGAAGTTTACGCCCTAAAACAAGCAGGAGAAAAAGCGAAGAATGCTACGGTTTATGTTAATTTAGAACCTTGTAACCACTATGGTAAAACTCCCCCTTGCACTGAGGCTTTAATTAAGGCAGGAGTAAAGAGGGTTGTAGTAGGAATGATTGACCCCGATGAGAGGGTTTCGGGCAGAGGAATAAAACGATTAGCAGAATCGGGCATAGAAGTAAAAATTGGGGTGGCAGAAGATGCTTGTTTGCGTTTGAATGAGGCTTTTATTCATCGTGTTAAAACAGGATTTCCTTTTGGGGTTTTTAAGTATGCCATGACTTTAGATGGGAAAATAGCGACGGATACGGGGCATAGTCAATGGATTACGGGAAAATCCGCACGGCATTTTGTTCATGAGTTGAGAAGTATATCATCAGCCGTAATTATTGGGGGTAATACTTTACGACGAGACAATCCTTTACTTACTACTCACGGTTTAATGTCTCATAATCCTTTGCGGGTGGTGATGACTGCTTCTTTTGATTTACCTACTTCTGCCCAATTGTGGCAACAAGATACGGCTAAAACTGTTATTTTTACAACTCCTCAACCTGATTCTTCTTTAAAAGATAGTTTACTGTCTCAGGGGGTGGAAATTGTGGAAATAGCGAATCTTAACACGACTATGGTTATGGAAAATTTAGCGAAAAGGGGATGTAATTCTGTTTTGTGGGAATGTGGCGGAAATTTGGCAAAAGATGCGATCGCATCTGGTAATATTCAAAAAATATACTGTTTCATTGCTCCTAAAATTATCGGTGGGAAAGGTCTTTTTTCCCCCATTGGTGATATGAAAATAGATAATATGAATAATGCTTTAGCTCTTACAAACACTTATATTCGTCAAATAGATACTGATTTTTTAATCGAAGGTTATTTGAATTTTCATTAATACTAAAAATACAATATTATTTACATGAAAAGACTGAAATTTATCAACAAATTATCTAATGAAACAAAAAATTAATAAAAGATATATTTATCAACAAATTTTTACAACCCTTAGCCTATCAATAATACCTCTAAATTTTGTTTGTGCAGAACCTGTAATTTATGATTTCACCGTTAACGTGACAGAAGGCTCTCTCAAAGGTAATACTTACAATGGCTTTATTGTCTATGATGATGAAACAATTACAGGTACAGAAGAAGAAATGATTACAGTTGAAGATGGTTTAAAAGTCTGTATGAATTTCTTTAATCAAAACTATGACGAGACTAAAGACTCCGACTATCCCCAATACCCTCAACTTACTCTCAAAGATGGCAAACCCGAAAGTTTAGATTTTTGGCTAGAGCCTAATCCCCGTCGTCAATGGTGGAATGAAAATGGTTGGTTAGTAACCGTTACACAACGTCCAGAAAATAGCAATTTACCCGTTAATTGCCTAAATGGTGTTGCTCCATAAAAATATGATTATGGTGAGAGCATAAGGAATTTTAACTGCTACCTCTTGCCAGATGCGAAGTTACTTATCCTCGGCGACACCACTTTTTCATCAATCCCTAATAATTATGAATTATTTATTTCATAGATTTAAGTTAACTCAATTTGTGAGTCATCACCAATCATAAAACTTAAGGCTTTAGGGCGTTTTGGCACAAAATGTATTTTTGCTCTTTGCCCAATCACACTATCAACAATTCTTTGCTCAATACCTTTTACTTCCGCCGATTTTAAAATTACACTATGTTCAAGATCAATCTCGCTTAAGTGAACATTGTCAGCAATACTAGAATAAGGACCGATAAAACAGTTTTCCAGATGACAATCATCTCCAATAATCACAGGACCTCTAATAGTTGAGTTAATAATTGTTGTGTTTTTTCCTATTTTAACTCTGCCAATAATTTGACTATTATCAGTAATTTCATATTTATAATCTGCTGTTAAATTCGTATCTAAAATAATACGGTTAGCTTCTAATAAATCATCTTTTTTTCCCGTATCTAACCACCAATTTTTTAATTCTTGAGCTGAAACAGGTTTTTTATTTTCAATTAAAGATTGAATCGCATCCGTTATTTCTAATTCCCCCCTAGCAGAAGGTTTTAGATTGTTAATCACGTCATGAATTGCGGAAGAGAAAAAATAAATACCCACCAAAGCTAAATTAGAGGGAGGATTTTTTGGCTTTTCTATTAATTCTAAAACCTCTCCTTTTTCATTAATTTTTGCGACCCCAAAAGCTGTAGGATTAGATACCTTTCTAAGTAAAATTAAAGCGTCTAATTGTTGTTCCTTAAAATCTTGTAAATATAAATCTAAGTCCTCTGCAATTAAGTTATCTCCCAAGTACATAACAAAAGGGGAATCTGCCAAAAAAGGCTGGGCGATTTTTACTGCATGGGCTAAACCGTCGGGGCTATCCTGATGAATGTAAGTTATTTTTGCTCCAAATCTACTGCCATCACCGGTTTTTTTCTGTATTTCTTCCCCTGTTTCAGGACTTATAATTATACCTATATCCGTAATTCCTGCCCTCACAATCGCTTCGATACCATACCAAAGAATAGGTTTATTTGCCACTGGTACAAGTTGCTTTGCTCCCGTATAGGTGAGGGGTCTTAAACGAGTTCCTTTTCCACCAGATAGAATTAATGCTTTCATAAATAATAAGAAATTGATAAAAGTTTGATTAACATTCTGATTGTAATTGTTTTGGCTCTTTTACTTGAAGTAAGATTAATTATGGCCTAACTAATGATAAATTCGAGTGTCTTAAACCTAAAACCTGTCTAAATCAAATATTATTACATCGAAATGAGGTTATATTTGACAATTGTATGTTGCCGATTTAACTTTGCCTTTATATATCAGACAGATGAAATGACAATATTATCCATTCATTAATGAAAAAGAATAGCTATAATGGATATATGCCTATACATTGTCAATTAATATTAAGAAATATTAAGAAAAATGTTAAAGACTGTTGCAAAAATAGAGAAAAATTTATCTGTGTGACCGTTTTAGCTTAAATTCCTAAACATAAGCCATTTATAATCAAATAAGATATTTTAACAACATTAATTTTTAGGAGATAAATCGTGACAATTAGGGTTGCAGTAGTTGGCGGAGGTCCTGCAGGTTCTTCTACCGCAGAAGTGTTGGCGAAAGCTGGTATTGAAACTTATCTGTTTGAAAGAAAGTTAGACAACGCTAAACCTTGTGGAGGAGCAATTCCTCTTTGTATGGTCAGTGAGTTTGATTTACCCCCCGAAATTATTGATCGCCGTGTGCGTAAAATGAAGATGATTTCCCCTTCTAATATTGAGGTGAATATTGGTCAAACCCTCAAAGATGATGAATATATCGGGATGTGTCGTAGGGAAGTTTTAGATGGTTTTATGCGCGATCGCGCCGCTAAATTAGGGGCAAATTTAATTAATGGTACAGTATATCAATTAGATATTCCTTCTAACGACCGTGACCCTTATGTGCTTCATTATGCAGATCACTCCAATGGTACAGCCCAAGGGGAAATGAAAACATTAAAAGTGGATTTAGTCGTTGGTGCGGATGGTGCTAACTCTCGTATTGCAAAGGCGATCGATGCTGGAGATTACAACTATGCGATCGCATTCCAAGAAAGAATTAGATTGCCTGAAGATAAAATGGCATACTATGAAGATCTTGCAGAAATGTATGTTGGTAATGATGTCTCCCCAGACTTTTATGCGTGGGTATTCCCTAAATATGACCACGTTGCCGTTGGTACAGGTACAATGAAAGTAAATAAAGCCATTATCAAGGACTTACAAGCTGGTATTCGTAAACGTGCCGCCAAACGCCTTGAAGGGGGAGAAATAATCAAAGTTGAAGCTCACCCCATTCCTGAACATCCTCGCCCTCGTCGTGTAGTGGGTAGGGTTGCCCTTGTAGGAGATGCGGCTGGGACTGTTACCAAATCTTCTGGAGAAGGTATTTACTTCGCCGCTAAATCTGGCAGAATGTGTGCAGAAATGATTGTGGAAGCTAGTAACAACGGTCAAAAAGTACCCTCTGAAGCTGATCTCAAAACCTATATCAAACGTTGGGATAAGAAATATGGGGCTACTTATTTAGTATTAGACATTTTACAGAGAGTCTTCTACCGCAGTGATGCAACTCGTGAGGCTTTTGTGGAAATGTGTGCTGACATTGATGTGCAAAAAATTACCTTTGATAGCTATCTCTACAAAACCGTTGTACCCAGTAATCCATTAGTACAAATGAAAATTACTGCTAAAACCATCGGTAGCCTTTTAAGAGGTAACGCCTTAGCACCTTAATCAAATCTCAGATTAGTGTTTAAGGGTGAGAAGCAAAGTTAATTAACAATTAATTAACAATCGGTAATTAGTAATTAGTAATCAAAAAGTAATAGACAATGCTGAATGGCGTATTCATCAATAATTATGATTCCGAATTTCTCAATTTCTCTGAGACTTTAGCATAAATGAATACTTTATCTCCAACTTGAGTTAATAAAGATTCTTTGTAAGTTTTAAGATGGGCGATGGTTCATCTTATTTTTTTTACGAATTTATTTCTCATTAGAAAAATCTTGGAATCCATCACAAAACCCTTTATTATGGGATTAATGAATTATATAGAA
The DNA here is from genome assembly GCF_036345015.1 of Cyanobacterium sp. Dongsha4. Classification (NCBI taxonomy): domain Bacteria; kingdom Bacillati; phylum Cyanobacteriota; class Cyanophyceae; order Chroococcales; family Geminocystaceae; genus Cyanobacterium; species Cyanobacterium sp. DS4. Next base: position 481,099 of record NZ_CP084098.1, read on the forward strand.
TAGTTTTTTAACTGATTGCAGAAAACTATCAACAAAAAATATATCAATAAATTTATTAGGAGAATAATCAATGACTGCTGAAAGTATGTTGTTTAACGGGGCAATTCTTTGTTTTGCTGTTGTTTTAATTGGTTTAGCTTGGGGCTTTCTTTTACTAAAACTCACAGGTGAAAGCGAGTAATAAAGCAATAAAAAAAGAGAAAGGTGGGCATTGCCCACCCTCAAATTAGATCAAAGAAAAAATTAAACTATTTACTTGTTAGGCTGAGGAGTCATGCGCAAATAAGGTTTAATTTCTGTTACTCCTTTAGGGAATTTTTGTTTAGCTTCTTCAGTAGGAATGGAGGGAACAACTACGCAATCTCCGCCATCTTGCCAGTTAGCTGGTGTTGCAACTTGATAGTTGTCAGTTAATTGTAAAGAATCAATAACTCTTAAAATTTCATCAAAGTTACGACCTGTACTAGCAGGATAGGTGATAGTTAGGCGCAATTTTTTATTTGAGTCGATGATAAAAACACTTCTCACAGTAAGATTGTTGAGAGAGTTGGGATGAATCATTCCGTATAAATCTGCTACTTTACGGTCTTCATCAGCGAGAATAGGATAGTTAACTTGAGTGTTTTGGGTTTCATTAATATCTTGAATCCAACCCTGATGAGATTCAACACCATCAACGCTTAAGGCTAAAATTTTGACGTTGCGTTTATCAAATTCGGATTTTAAACTAGCTACAGTGCCTAATTCTGTGGTGCAAACTGGTGTGTAGTCAGCAGGATGAGAAAACAACACAACCCAACTGTCTCCGGCCCAATCATAAAAAGAAATTTCTCCTTGGCTAGATGCCTGGGTAAAATCAGGAACTTGATCTCCTAACTGTAATGTCATAAATTTTATCTTTGTTTATATTTCAACTAAAATTTCTAGTTAAAATTGTCTCATATTTTTCTGTATTCATTGTACCAATTATCATTTTTTCTGTTATTCTTTACAAATCTTTACTTATTTTCTGGGTTAAAGGGTTATTTCACTGATAGAATCTTATAGCAACCGAGTCTAGTAATACTGTCCATTTGGTAAATGTGGGAGTATTTTCCCCTGAAGATGGGAATTTCTCTGGTTCAATAAGATCAATAAATATAAGATAATTATTAAAATAATCTCAATTCTTGGAGGTCAAATTTTGATGAAATTATGGCGTAACCTTATTACTTTTATTGCTGTTGCTTTTTTCTTTTGTGCAGGAGTTTTTCATGCACCTGTACAGGCTTTAGATTTTAACACCGTATTACAGGCTAGTCCTCGCATAGTGGCGGCGGAAACAACTCGTCGCAATGCGGCTGATGATTTGTTAACCACTGAATTCGGTCAAAAAATCGACATTAATAACAGTGATATTCGTGATTTTCGTGAGTTGAAAGGCTTTTATCCTAAGTTAGCTAGTATTATTATTCAGAATGCTCCCTATGAGCAAGTAGAGGATGTTTTGAATATCCCCGGTTTAAGTGAAAACCAAAAAGAAAGATTACAAGCTAATTTGGATAACTTTACTGCTAATCCTCAGTCTAATGTTTTCAATGAGGGTGATGAGCGTTATAACGCTGGTGTCTATTAATTGTTAATTTCATATAGACTAAAAAGCGATCGCATCTTGTTGATTTTTTTATTATCTCGATGCGATCGCACTTTATTTGGAATTTAATTTAATTACCTTGCCGCCCACTTATTTTATTAATCTACCGTTTCGTAATCTCCCGTAATAGTTTCATCCTTATCATAATCAAAGTCTAAATCACTATCATCCTCAGATATTTGACTTAAACCGCTTAAAATTTCATCCTCAATACTCTTAAAGTCGTCATCATCCTCCAAACTTTCATAAACAGTCGATTCTACTGATGGAGTTCCACTCCCTACCACAGTTGCTTCCTCCGCAGAATTGTAAGCCTGAGCACCAATATTAACCACCTTATCTCGTAACTCATTGACCATAAACTCCACTTCCGAAATAGGGACTCTGGGATTCTCCATAGCCTCAGTTGCCCTGCGTTCAAGAGTTTGAATTTCTTGCTTAAAATTTTCCCCCACTAAATTAGGAGTTTTTTCCACCATAAGCTGATAATTGTACATTAAACTATCTAATTGTTTCTTAAACTCCACTAAATCTAAACGACGACGATCCTGATCTGCATATTTCTGTGCCGCTTCTTTCATACTCTCTATTTCAGAAGAAGTCAAAGCCCCCGTATTTGTAATGAGAATACTTTTTTCTTGTCCTGTACCCTTATCTTTTGCCGAAACCTTTAAAATTCCATCCACATCAATATCAAAAGAAACCTCGATTTGGGGAACTCCCCTCGGTGCAGGAGGTATTCCAGTCAAGAGGAATTTTCCTAAACTTTTATTATCTTTTGCCATAGGGCGCTCACCCTGTAAAACATGAACTTCCACAGAAGTTTGACCATCCACTGCTGTTGAAAAAACCTGAGTCCGACTGGTGGGAATAGTAGTATTACGGTCAATAATTTTAGTACATACTTCTCCTAATGTTTCTAATCCTAGAGATAATGGGGTTACATCCAACAATAAAAGATTTCTAACTTCTCCACCTAAAACACCGCCTTGTACCGCCGCCCCTAACGCCACCGCCTCATCAGGGTTAACGGATCGATCTATGGGCATTTGTTTTCCAAAATATTCTTCTATCTTATTGGAAATAGCAGGAATACGAGTTGAGCCACCAACTAATACTATTCTGTTGACTTCTTCTTTCGTCAATTCCGAATCTTTTAAAGCCTGTTCCATAGGCGGAATGATCATTTCCACCAAAGGAGCAATTAATTCTTCTAATTGAGGACGAGATAATTCTAATTCTAAATGTTTCGGTCCATTATCATCGGCGGTGATAAAAGGTAAATTGATCGATGTCTCTGACAAATTTGACAACTCTATTTTTGCTTTTTCGGCGGCCTCCCTTAAGCGTTGCAACGCCATTTTATCCGTACTTAAATCAATTCCTTCCTGTTGCTTAAACTTTTCAATCAACCACTTAACAATTATGGCATCAAAATCATCTCCCCCTAGCTGATTATTGCCAGAAGTAGAAATAACTTCAAAAATACCATTACCCAACTGTAGTAAAGAAACATCAAATGTTCCTCCACCTAAGTCAAAAACTAAAACGTGTTGATCCTCATCTTGTTTATCTAAACCGTAAGCTAAAGCCGCCGCTGTGGGTTCATTAATAATTCTCATTACCTCTAAACCCGCAATAATCCCCGCATCTTTAGTCGCTTGTCGTTGAGCATCACTAAAATAAGCTGGAACTGTAATCACCGCCTGAGTCACCGTTTCTCCCAAAAAAGTTTCAGCATCAGTTTTTAGCTTTTGCAAAATCATCGAGGAAATTTCTTGAGGAGTATATTGTTTCCCTTGAATATCAACGTCAACGGTGTTATCTTTTCCTTTGACGCATTTGTAAGTCACTCGATTTCTTTCTTCTTCCGTCTCTTCCCATCTACGACCAATAAAACGCTTGATACTATAGATAGTATTTTCCGCATTCGTGACGGCTTGTCTTTTCGCTAATTGACCAACTAAGCGCTGACTACCCTTGCCAAAACCGACAATACTGGGAGTCGTTCTCGAACCTTCTTGGTTAGTGATGACGAGGGGTTTTCCCCCTTCTAAGACAGCAACGCAACTATTGGTTGTTCCTAGATCTATTCCTATTACTTTTCCCATAGTTAATAGTGGTGGCGGTGTTACATTTGAGCTATTGTAATTTAATTATAGTCAGAACATTATAATTGTTTAAACAATTTCTTGACTATTCTTGACTATTTTCCGAGGTTTCTGATTCTAAATCGGTATTTTCAGATTCATTTTCCCCGGGCATAGCTACTTTTACCATAGCGTAGCGCAATACTTGATCATCGATCATATAGCCTCTTACTAATTGCTCTATGACAGTACCTTCAGGATATTCGTTTGTGGGTTCTCTAAGCATAGCCTCATGGAAGTTCGGGTCAAAAGGTTGATTTTCTGGGCGCATTGCTGATACACCGACTTTTTTTAAACCTTCGACTAAAATTTTATATACTCCCTGATAACTTTTATGAATAGTCATTTCACCGTCATTGGCAGGTTTGATTTGATTTCTAGCTCTCTCAAAGTTATCTACGGCGGGTAGAATTTCATTAATAATTTTCTTTTTGACTTGAGATTCTAATTCTTCTTTTTCTCTACTGGTGCGACGACGGAAATTATCAAAATCGGCAGTCAGGCGCATAAATTGACTGTTAGCACTTTTTACCTGTTCTTCTTTTAGTTCTAGTTCTTGTTTTAGAGATTCTATTTCTTTTTGTAAGGATTCAACAACACTATTTAATTGGTTATTATCATTTTGTGGCTCTGTGGCTTCAGCATTTGAAGGTTCGGCGTTTTCTTCATTGTTTACAACAGTTTCAGAGACTGGTTGCTGTTCAAAATCTGTTTCCATAACTTCTGATTCTTGGTTATTTATTTCTTCGGAAGGGGAAGAGTTTGTTTCATGATCGGCAATATCTGTTTTTTTCTCTAATTCAGGATAGTTGTCCGCTTCACTCATCATAGCTTTAATATTTTCCTTCAATGAAATTTATCAATAATAATACTAACTATAAGCATACTATTTTCATGATCCCAAAATCAAGATATTTATGGTTAAAAGTCAATGAAAATAGAAAATAAATTTTGGTAGATATACCTCCTGTGTGAAATCTTTTTTAAATATTGATTATATATCTTAATTTTAGTACAGAAATAAGCATCATAAATTATCACTATAAATTGGCAATATTTACTTCTACTTTAGATATAATTAAATAAATTTAAGACCTAAAAATATAATTAGAAAAGAATACAATATATATGAAAAATATTTAGAAAAGTAAAAAACTAGAGCTGTTTATTGAAAAATTTTAATGAATAATCATCTTAAAAAGTTAACTAAAGTTATTATTTATGGTCGATAAAAGACGCTCTGTCTTATTTATTGAAGTTGATAAAATTTAGTTTTTGTTTACACCTATGAATTAATCAAAGTTATACTCAATTATAATGTTGTTCATTTTATATATTATTAGCTCCTTTATTTCTGATTTTTTGTCTAAACTTACGCAAGTCTTTCATTACTTCTTCTGCATTTTGGTAGCGATCGCTGAAGTGATAACGAGTCATTTTTTTGATTATACTAGCAGTTGGGCGACTAACATACTCTTGACTATTCCAAATAATTTCCCCTGTTTTATCGTCTCTAGGTAGTTTGTTGGGAAAATTACCTGTTAGGCAGTGAATTGCTAACATTCCCGTGGCGTAAATATCACTACTGAGACAAGGTTGTCCTGCTAATTGTTCGGGTGCGGCATAGCCTTCATTGCCGATGATGACGGTTTTCTGGTCGCTTTTACGAGATATTTGCTTAACTGCCCCAAAGTCAATGAGTACGATAGAATTATTGGTGTTGCGACGAATAATATTATCGGGTTTTATGTCTCGATGAATTAAATTATATTCTTGAATAAAAGTCAGAATTGACATAATTTCTTCTATAAGAATTAAAACTTCTTTTTCTCTGTATTTTCCTTTTTCTCTTATTTCTCTCATAATGGTTTTTCCTTCAATATATTCTTGTATCAAGAAAAACTCGTTATTTTCTTCTATATACGCTAATAGTTGAGGTATTTTTTCATGAGTCCCAACTTTCTCTAAAATTTTAGCTTCTGTTCTGAATAAACGTTGAACAATTTTTAAAAATTTTGGCTCTTTTGAGGAGGGTGTTAACCTTTTGACGACACAGTAGGGTTTACCGGGGCGTTGTAAGTCTCTCGATAAATAGGTACTGCCAAAACTACCTTTTCCTAGGGCTTTGACAATTTCATAGCGATTAACAATTAAAGAGCCTTGCTCATAGTTGATGATTGAAGGGGCATCGGTAATTTGCGATCGATTCTCCAATAACATTTGTAGCATAGCGATGGATTTTTCTTGGTCTGCTACTTGTTTTTGAATGGTTAATTGTTCTTGTTTTGCCTGATAGGCATTATAGCTAACAAGTGCGATCGCACCTCCAAAAAAAGCAAATAGAGGGGAAATAATGGGAATCCATCCCCCCCAAAAAGAAATAATAACGGCACTACCAACAATAATCGCAATGGCAACACCTTGCCCTAAAATCATCACTAAAGGGCGAGAAAGAAACAGGATAGAACAACTACCTATCAAACCCCAAAGATAAATCCAGAGAATTTCTTGCCACTCTTGCCAACTCCAGATTAAAGGTTGCCCGTCAATAGCAGAAGTTAAAATTTGACTAGCCATATAACTATGAAGAGTTACCCCCGGCATTAACACCACATCTTCACCCTGACGACTAAAAGGAGTATAAAAAGTATCTTTCAAACTAGGTGCAGAAACACCGATTAAAATAATTTTGTTAGCAATCAATTCAGGATTGATATTACCCTGCAAAACCTCATTTAAAGTCACAGTGGGAGTAGGCTTGTCTCCTCGGCGATAATCAATCATAATTTGATAACCACTAGCATCAATATTTTGGTAAGCTCCAATAGTCTGATTAAGAGGTTTAAGGGTTGTTTTGCCCAATTTTAATAAACTATCTTCGGTGATTTCTGGCTCAATTCCCTCCGCCATTAAATAACTCAATGCCATTTGTAACCCCAGAGAGTAAGGAGTAGGGCATCTACTTTCTTGAGGATTAACATAAAATAAATTACGCCTTACTACTCCATCACCATCTATCACTATATCCGCAAAACCCACCAATTCTATTGCCATAGTTGAGGGAGGAGGCACAGCAGGTTGATTTTCCGATTCTAACTTACAAACCCCAGAAATATTGCTACTAACACTAAAAATATTTTCTAACTTTTCTGCTCCGGGTTCAACGGGCAAATCACGATATAAATCAATGCCAATACCATAAGGATTATGTTGTAAAAGATTATTAAGGCTTTTAGCTAAAGTAGCGTCACTAATAGGCCATTTCCCTTCTGTTTGAATATCATCTTCAGTTATTAATACTGTCAGTATGCGATTATCTTCCTTTTCGGCAGAACGTAATCTTATAAGTTTGTCATATGTTCCTAAGTCAAAATATTCAAATCCTCCCCCTTGTTTCAGAATCACTGTTAATGTACTAGCAATAACTGAAGCACTAATCACAGCAAAACTGGTTTTTCGCCATGATTTTTGATTTAACCATTGAGAGAAGGATATTAGCATGATGATGAAGGATTAAAAATGAAAAATTAGCTTATCCCCAATACCTCAATATCCCAATACCTCAAATACCCCAACTCCGAAATCCTAACTAAATAGTAGAATGTCCTAATGCTAATCCCATAACCAACATTCCTAAAACAAGGAAAGGTTGAGCGCTGGCTTGATATTTAACATCATTTTTCAAGGGATCACGCAAAAAGTACATATCTTGGAAGGTGATTTGGGGAATAACTAGGAGTAATAGTATAGTAGCGTAAAGATTTTGACCTAGATAAATTAAATATCCCCCCATGGCAATCTGAAAAACATCAATCATAATCACACAAATCCAAGCGGCAGTAGTTACCCCAAACATAACAGGTAATGATTTTAAACCTAAAGTGCGATCGCCCTCCACACTTTTGAAATCATTAACCACGGCAATACCTAAACCTGCCATACTATAAACCAAAGTAAGAATAACAACGGTCCAGTTTAACTCTCCAAATAAAGCATGACCTGCCCACCAGGGTAAAGCAATATAACTTGAGCCTAAAGCATAATTACCCAACCAACCATTTTGTTTTAATTTCAATGGCGGAGCGGAATAAATATAAGAAATAAAAGAACCACCTATTGCTAAACAGGTAAGAATAGGAAATTCATGACCTGCCCACACATCTAAACCATAGGCAACTCCAATTCCTGCAAACAATAAAATTAAAATTTGAGCTACCACTTGGGGGACAGAAATAGCTCCAGAAGGGATAGGGCGATAAGGCTCGTTAATAGCATCAATGTCACGATCATAAAAATCGTTAATAGTTTGAGTATAACCAGCTAAAAGAGGTCCAGACATTAACATACAAGTTAAAGCCATCATAAAATCTTCAAATCCCCACACATAACCCCCTGAAGAAGCCGCACCACAGACAACACCCCAAATCAAAGGAATCCATGTGATAGGTTTCATTAACTGAAGCCTAATTTGCCAAATACTTTTTGCTTGGGAAGCCCCTTTCATTCCTAATAGTTGACGGGCTTTAGATCCCTTATCCTCTCGATCTAACTCTACTTTTGTATAGTCTTTATCTTCTGTATTAGTCATTACACTTAAATTGAGACAGCTAATGTTTCTGAATAATTAACAAAATAGCATAACAGGCAGTTAACAATTTGGAATTAGGAATTAGTAATTAAGACAAGGCAATGGGCAATGGCGAAATGGTGAATAGTAAATAATGAATAGTTGAGAATAAAAAACTTTCAACTTCTGAAACCTGAAACCTCACACCTAAAACCTCTTTCCAAATTCTCCGAACCCTGAACCCCCACAATTACCCAATAATACAAGTTTATTTAACTAACATCGGTTTTTTTGCCTCTTGATAACTATTAACTATTTGACGAAAAGCATCTCCGTCTATAGTTTCTTTTTCAATCAACAAATCAACTAAAGAATCTATTAAAGGTCTATTTTCTTGGATAATAGCTTTTGCATTGTCATAGCATTGAGTAACCATAAAGCGAATTTGAGAATCAATTTTTGCGGCTATTTCCTGAGAATATTCAGAGCGACTCATGGGGTCATTTCCAAGGAAAACGGGTTGATCATTTTCTTCCAAAGCGAATAAACCTAAGTCAGACATCCCAAATTTTGTCACCATCTGACGGGTTAAATAAGTCACTTTTTCAATGTCATTTCCCGCCCCTGTGGTTATTTCATCATTACCGAAAATAAGGTCTTCTGCGGCTCTACCTCCTAACAAGCCAGTGACACGGGCAAATAATTGGGTTTTAGAAACTAATCCTTGGTCTTCTTCTGGAGTAAACCATGTTAAACCTTTTGCTTGTCCTCGTGGTACTAATGTAACTTTCTCGACGGGATCATGACCTTTGGTTAATGTTCCAACGATCGCATGACCAATTTCATGATAAGCAATCAGTCTTTTACTTTTACTATCTACAAGGGGAGTACCTTCCATTCCTGCAATTACTCTGTCAATGGCTAGGTCTATTTCCTCCATGGTAACTGCTTCTTTTCTGCGTCTAGCGGTAAGAATTGCCGCCTCGTTGAGTAGGTTTGCTAAATCTGCTCCTGAAAACCCGGGAGTACGTTGAGAAATGGTTTTAAGAGAAACTTCGGGGTCAATTTTTTTGTTGGCGGCATGAACTTCAAGGATGGCTAGTCTGCCTTCTAAATCTGGATAATCTACCATCACTTGACGATCGAATCTTCCGGGGCGTAATAAGGCACTGTCTAAGACATCTGGGCGGTTAGTAGCGGCGATGACGATAATTCCTGTATTTCCCTCAAAACCGTCCATTTCAGTTAAAAGCTGGTTAAGGGTTTGCTCTCTTTCATCATTACCACCACCGATACCACTACCTCTTTGTCTGCCTACTGCGTCAATTTCATCAATAAAAATTAGACAGGGAGCATTTTCTTTGGCTTTACGGAACAAATCACGGACACGGGAAGCCCCAACTCCCACAAACATTTCTACAAACTCAGAGCCAGAAATACTGAAAAAGGGAACTTGTGCTTCACCTGCGATCGCTTTTGCTAAAAGAGTTTTACCTGTACCCGGAGGGCCAACTAACAAGACACCTCTAGGAATTCTAGCCCCGATAGCCGTAAATTTATCAGGACTTTTGAGAAATGTAACGACTTCTTGTAATTCTTCTTTTGCTTCTTCTATACCTGCCACATCTTTAAATTCAATGCCTGTTGCTGATTCCATTTGAAACCTTGCCCGTGACTTACCAAAATTCATTGCCCCGGCGGCACTACTAGCGGAGCGTTTGATGAGCAAAAATAAGCCAACAATAAGCATGAAAAGGATAGCTACTTGGATTGTATTAATAACTTGAGTGCTACTAGCAGAACCTGACTCAACTACAAAATCAATACCTTTTTCTCTAATTTTGGCAATTAATTCAGGATTTTGATTAAATAAATCAACTCTTTCTGGGGATTTTTGATCACCATTTTTTAAATAAACACTAGCTATGTTAGTAGTAGGATCAATAACTATTTTTTGTACTTCTCCCGTTTCAATACTGCGAAGTAAATCACTATAGCTAAACTGTTGAGTTTTATTTTGTTGAGCAAAAGCAGAACTTCCCACCATGAAAGTTTGCATCAAGACTAAACTACTAGCAATTAAATTAACTATTTTATTTCTCTTACTTTTTTGATGACGCTCTAATTTAAAAATACTCATTACTAATGATTCCTGAAAAATAATTTATGAGAATGATGGCAAATGGTTATTAATTTTTCATTCTACTTCCTATTCCCTGAAGAATGCCTTTGCCGATTAAACCAAGACTTTTGCCAACTACTTCTGTAAGCAAATAAACCAACAATTTGCCCAAGCTATCCCCAAGAGACTTGACCCCTTTAGCGAGACTATCTCTTAATTCAATTAAAATAGTAACACCCCATGGTATTCCCTTAATGGTATTTAGTTCTTGATAACGGGGATGAGTAATCTGACAACAGACTATTCCTTCATGGGTCAATCTTAACATTTCATATTGATCTTCAAATATATTTTTAGGATTTTGCCAATATTTTTCTCTGCGATATTTCCAAACTAAATTATTGCGAAACATTGCCACTTTACGAGAAGATTTTAATTCTGGTTGGAAAATATTATGTTTAAGAATAGAGCTATCAGCAAAATTGTTAAGGGTAAATTCCACAGTACAATTAGCTATATTTAAGATAGTGTTTTGTAAAATAATTTCTTCTACTTCTTGACTATTTTCTTCGCCATAAAAGTAAGTAAAATTATCAATGGTAATTTCTTTTTTTTCTATTTCATAGACAAGAAAGTCTTGAATAAAAGGGATTTTTATTAACTCATTCGTTGCTAGTTTTTCTCCCTGATTAATAATGAGATTCACTAATTCTAAATTTTGTTTCGATTCATTTTCTACCGATGATGGTAAGTATCTTTGTAAAAATTTCAGGGTTGAGTTCTGCCATAATTCTTTAACAAAGGTTTCAACTCTTTTTTCTAGTTCTTCTCTATTAAGTTGTAATTTTTCTGTTTCTAATATTAATTCTTGCCATTCTTGTAAAATTATAATTAATAATTCTTTCTGTTTACTATTTATTAATATATCTGTTGCTTGGATTTTTTTTGTGTAATTTTTAAGGCTTTTTTGAATTTTTAACAAGGTTAAATCATACACATTTTCAGGTTGGTTAACAAGAATAATAGCATTTGATTTTTCTGTTTTCGCATTATTTTTATCTTGTTTTTTTACTTTATTCTTATTATCATCATTTTTTGAAATTGATGTTTGATTAAAGTTTAGTTGAAAATTTAATAAAGTGCGATCGCTCTCTGAGAGAAAACGATTAATCAGCCATTTTGCTAACTTTAATTCTCTTTTTCTACCATGCCAATAAATAACATCTGCGGGGGATAATCGGTGACTTTCGGTATAATTATTAATCTCTTTTATTTGTCTCTCAATTTCCTTTATTCCTCCCTGACATTGAAGGGCTAACCAACTATTGAAATTATTTTGATTGCCTAATAAGCCCTGATTTTGAGTTAAATATTGTTCTCCCTTCGCACAAACTCGAATAATTTGAATTAGCTCATCAATTTCAATATTTTTATAACAATACCCTTTAACAATAGAAAAGAAAGTTAAATCATAAATTAATCCTCTCGGATTGACCATTAATAAGATATTTAATTCTGGATATTCTTTAACCAATAAAGATAAATCTTGGAAAAATTTTTTCACCCTATCAGGATACTTTTCCCAATCAAGAGCGACGGCAACTAAATCACAATTATAACTTTTGATCAGAGAAAAAATATCTTTTAATTTTCCTGTAGCGACAATACTAATGTCTTGATAAATCTCATCTTTACAAACCTCTTTTAACCCTAAAGAAAAAATAGGATCTTCATCTAGTAAAATGACATTGATTGAGGATTGAGACTCATTAATAGACATCACATAAACGATTTATTTGAGTATAAGAGGATTTATTTTTGTTATGGGTGAGAAGCTCATTTTTAATTCCTAATTCCTAATTCTTAATTATCTATGATGCTAAAGCAACTTCAATCATTTGCTGTAGCTCACCAGTTTGATACATTTCAATCATGATGTCACTACCGCCGATAAATTCACCATTAACATATACTTGGGGTATGGTAGGCCAGTTGGAATATTCTTTAATTCCCTGACGAATATCATAATCAGATAATACATCAAATGTTTGAAAAGGAACACCGATAGTATTTAATATTTGGACTACATTATTAGAAAAACCACATTGGGGCATTAATTTTGTGCCTTTCATAAATACCACGATGCGATCGCTCTTAACAATATCTTCAATACGTTGTTTTAATTCAGGAGTCATAAGTCTTCAATAAGATAAAAAACAATAAATACAAAAAATTGAGAATTACAGGTTCAAAATAATCTCTGATATGCTCAGGATATAAGATTAGTTCTTTAAACCAGACCAAGTAGAAGGTGTATAGGTTTTTAAAGCCAAAGCGTGAATTGCTTCTGATTGTAACTCCGCTTGGAGGGCAGAATAAACCAGTTGATGTTGTTTAACTTTGGTTTTACCCTCAAATTGAGAGGAAACTACGATCGCTTCTAAGTGATCTCCCCCTCCAGTCAAATCCTTAATTACTACTTCAGCGTCTGGAATTTCTTGCTGAATAGTTTTTTTAACCTGTTCCAAACTCACCATATTTTTTTTAGCTTGGTAATATTTTTGATGCTTAAATAATAGTTATTTTTATCATATCTTAATATGAGATTTACTTCAAAAGTAGTGTTAGAAAAAATGAAATAATGAGAAAAACAAAGGAAAAAAGTGACTAAATTGATTTTAATAATATCAAAATTGATCTTTATGTTTTAGGGTTTTAGTTTTTTAGTACTAGCAAAAATAAATTGGTATTAACAAATACTTTTACTATCTATTGCCCTTTATCTATTAACTCAATCTTTGTCAATAAACTTTTTCCCCGATCCTTTTTTTCTATTTTCCTCGTTAGGGTTTGCTGTTGGGAGTCAGAAGCAAATAAAAATCAAGAGTTTTAAGGCACTAACAACTGTAAAAAGCCTCTAAAACCCAAATTTTCCATAAAAATAAAAGATTTTCTGCCTATTTGCTCAAATATTTTTGATACAAGTCAGCCATTAGGTAAATACAATAACTATACTAAAGTCTTGGATTTTCTTAGATTTATAAAAGCCCTAAATGAAACCTGACACCTACTCTCTTGACATCACTTTTTTATCAACCCCTATTTATTGATTGGGAGATTCAAGGGGAATTTGCACAAAACCGATTTCGTATAATTGTTGATAAGATTTTTTACCCAATTCACTACTAGGATTTTGAGAACGGATAATTTGAATTAAAAGAGGTACAGCTAATTCAGGTTTATTTTGAGCCCTATGTACTAAAGCTAACTGATAAGTTGATTCATCTCTAAAACTAGCTGTTTTTAAAGCACCTGCCCTTTGGTCTTCTGTGATGCGATTATTGATACCAGCAAAACTTTCTGCTAATTGTAGATAAAAATTTGACAATTGGTTAAAAATTCTTCTCGCCTGTTGTAATTTAGTTGCCGCCAAGTCATAATTTTCTTGACTGATCGCTTCTTCTGCTTCCTGCATTAATCTTTGTCCCCCTTCTAAGCTAAGTAAACTCTCCGTTTGATTTATTGGGGTAACGGTATTTTCTTCGATAATTACTTCCTCTGTAACTGTTTCATTTTGAGCTACTACGGAAGAATTTATATTAGTTTGTGCGTAGCTAGGAAGTTGAAAAGCAGTAATAGTGACAACTAATCCTAAACATTGACTAAATCTCATAGAAGATAACAGAGACAACATGAACCAATCCTGTTTTAATTAAATGACTGAATTAAATTTTAAAGTATCTTAACACCTTATCAACCTTTTGCCCGATCGCCTCAAGAAATCAATTTTTGCGCTAGGGATAAATTAAAGTATTTTTCTTCATAATTTACACCCTGTATCACCTGAAATGGTAAGTCTTTTTCCCCTAAATGATTTAAAACTAATATTGCTTCATCAAAATTTTGCTTTTCCGTATATTGATTTATGGTGACAACTGTTTTTAAACCAGCCTTAACGGCGGCAGTTAATCCCTGATTTGTATCTTCAATGGCAATACATTCATGGGAGGATAGATTAAGTTTTTCTAATGCCAATAAGTAAATATCTGGTGCAGGTTTTTTTCTCTCTACCATATCCCCCGCCGCTATTACCTCAAACCAACTAGCCATAGGATTTCCTAAACTGGTTTCTAATAATGCCTCCACATTCGCCACAGAAGCCGTAGATGCGATCGCAACTTTTACCCCTTGAGAATAAGCCTCTTGAATTAATCTTTTCACTCCCAAACGTAAAGGAATAGAATTATTTTCTAGTAATTGACGATAAAATCTACTCTTTTGTAAATGTAAATGAGCAATAAACTCATCTAAAGACTGATTAATTTTAAAAGAAGGCAAATAATTAGAAATATAATATCTAATACGTTCCTTTCCTCCCCCTATCTCCAATAATTCACCATATAAATCCACATCCCAATGCCATGGCAAATTTTCCTGCTCAAAAGCTCTATTAAAGGCTATTCTATGACCGTCTCTTTCTGTTTCTGCGATCGTACCATCTACATCAAATATAATCCCCTTCAGACTCATAAGTTAATACCTTCTGTAAAAATCAAACCCAATTATAACTTCAGTTCGAGATAACATAGATATATTGCATTAGCTAAAAGTTAAATATAACGAGCAAAAAGTCAATACCTTGCCAATAAAACTTAATCAACAACTCAAAACTTTATGAATGCTAATATTTAAGATTATTTACTTTTTCTTACTTTTCATGACCAAGAAAATTAACCGAGATCATGCCCAAAAAAACATCATCCCTTATGTAACAGGTTCAATCAAGAGATTTATTGATAAAAATAATAGATAAATTGATTTTACATCTTTTTTTCTATGTTTAATAGTTTTTATAGGTACAAACAAAATTAATTATCGCTCTCAATGCCTCATCCCACAAAGTTTTTTACATCGAACTTAGGTAAGTTAAGGGTTTTAAGCTCATTATTCAATATTACAAATTAAGAAACAACAATAAGTAATTAAGTCAGTAAAAACTAGAGAGAGAAAAAGAGATAAAATTATTTTACAAATGGGTAAAATGAAATCAGTATTCATTCAATAAAAGAATATTTGAGCAGGGGCAAATCAGTGTTTAAAGATATTGATAAAACGATTGAATTAGGGAATTATCAGGAAGCGAAAGAGAAATTATCTCAACTTATTGTTGAAGAAAAAGATCGTTTATGGTATCGATATTACTCTGCTTTAATTGCGGAAAAAGAGGGAGATTTAAGTTTAGCAGAAAATTCTTATAGAGAAATAATAAAGGATAGTATATATCCAGATCCAGCTTTGATAAAATTAATCAGAGATGGTATTGAAAGAATCGTTAAATTTTATCAATCTAAAAAAGAAGAAAAAAAACAAGAGTTTCGCACTATAGAAGATAGTCAAGATTTAGCTGTTTTAATCTTAGAACCTGTTAAGCCAGAAGATAAAAAAAATCTCGCTCCCCAGTTAGCTAAATTAATGGAGATAGATAATTATACTGCCACTTTACAAATACCAACTCGTAGTTTAAGACTTTACAAAACAGGTAGTTTAGGAGAACTAAAATATTATCAATCTGAATTATCTCAAGGGGGAATACCTTGCTTTTGTCACCCAATAAAAAATATAAATAAAATGGAGGTTTATCAGGTTAAATTTATTGAAAATGATGGTAATATATGCGATTTAACAATAGAAAATGATTTGGAAGAAGAAAAAAAATATACTTTAAATTGGACAAAAGTTAAAAGCAAAGTACAGGGATTAATTCCTATCTTTGAAATGACAACCCATCTGGATGCTAGAAATAAAGTTCAGAAAAAACAATCAACTTTAGACTATGCTAATTTTTTTGATTTACACGTTATTAGCGATAATGTAATATTGCGATTTAGTGACCATTTTTATCAGTTTGAAGCTGGATTAACTGTTGGAGAAAATAGCAAAACAACTCAAGAAAAGTGGAAAAAATTAGTTAACTATTTACAAGGAAAAACATTAGATATTAATTTATTATCTAATTTTAATTTATTTGCTGAAGGTGTTATTCATTTTCCTGAAATGTTAAAACAAATTACCGCCCATATTAATCTTTTTCGTCGAGAAGAATCTATTTGGGATGAAGCATTTCAACTTTATAGTGGTTTAATTTTTTTACAAACTTTATCTCAACAAGAAGATGATAATATATAGTCATAAAATCACTTGTTTTTAGTCAAATATTAATTTTTATTTATTTTTGTTATGGACGGATTGACTTTTTTTCAGAATAGTGCAGGGAAGTGGCGCTCGCAGCGTACTACCCACCATTTACCTTTCAGAAGAGCCGAAACAGGGGGTTCAGAGATAAAAGTAGAGCATTTAGAACAGAATGACCCCAAAATAAAAGAAATCTGCGAAATGCACTCTTTTGACCCTAATTTATCGGTAGGAGGTTCTTATGTTACTTGGGATGGTGCAATGCAATGGGATAAAGAAAATGAAAATCATCAGGGTGAAACAGTATTTGCTTTAATACCTAACCAAGAAAATCCCAGACAAGGAAAACTACTTAGAGAAAGAGGCTACGCTGAAATAGTTCCCGTTGCTGGAGAGTATTATTTAGATCATGATGATGCTTTGATTTTAACCACAGAATATGAAACCATGACTATCCATGAAAAATTCTGGTTTGTCAATGATAATATTCGGATGAGAACAAGCACTGTACAGCGTTTTGGCGGTTTTAATACTGCTACTTTTTGTATTGAAGTAAGAGAAGAAGATAACCAAGTAACCACAGAAGAAATCAAACCAATTTTAAATACACCGTCTATTACAGGATGGTAATTTCTGTACGACTTGCGAGAATAAAAAAGGGCATTTTATTAGGAATTAGGAAATAGCCCTACATATTCCTTTCTGGAAAAAGAGTGAATAATAACTTGTTTATATATACTTTCCCAACAACTTGCTCACTGTTAGGGGGAGTATCTTCTTGCCAACTATCAGTTTTAACCTCTTCTTCTTGTGCCAAATTTTCGTTACTAATATCTTGGTTTTCTTGCTTTATGTGTTCTGGATTTTCTGAAATAGACTCCGCCTTAGTTTCACTTTCTTCTTGATTATTTGTGATATTATGCTTGTTTTCCTCAGATTTAGCTGATTTATTTGACCATTTATTTTCCTGAACTTTATTTTCGGCGACACTATTACTATTTTCCTGAGAGTTTAGTTCAATTTTTCGGGTGCGATCGCCTCTTATCGAACCGGCAGGAATTACATCTCCTGCATCAACACTAACATTATATATAGTAACAGAAGAACCTAAAGAAGCCTGAGAACCGATCACACAATGACCAAAAATCAGACAACCAGCTCCCAAAATTGCATTAGGCTTTATTTCCACATCACCATCATGAGCAGTAATAACAGTACCCATACCCAAACAAACACCACTATGAATAATAATTTTATTCCCCGGAGTTGCATTTAAGATAACCCCCACAGCAATCATCACAGAGGAGTCAATCATGACATCTCCCCGCACATGGGTTGTTTGATTTGTACTAGCTTGAAGAATGGGTAAAGACATCCTGAAGAATGAAGAATTGAGAATGAAGAATATTAAAAGAGGTATCAGGTATCAAGAGAATGAATAAAAACAAAAACCGTTGCTTTCTGCCTGTTTTTTACTTATTACTTTTTACTTATTACTTAAAAAATCTATGGTCTTTGAATGATAGTTTCTAAAACACGACGTTTTGCATTGGTATCAATACCGATCAAACGTACATATTCCCCTGCATGATCCTTTAAGCAACCCTCAAGGGCATTTAAAACTTGACTTTCGTTGGTGCTTTCAATGGGAGAGCAGGACGTCCAAGATTTCGTACGGAAACGACGTTTGTTAGCGTGTTCAGTACCAATTTGATAACCTTGAGCTAATAGAGAACGAACTTGGCCAATAGTCTCAGAATCTAAAGAACTAGAGCCACTATAGGTACTTGTTCCATAGTTACTAGAAACACTGCTACTGACAGAGTTAGAGCTACCATTATTGCTGACACTACGAGCAGTAGAACCGTTATTATCACCCGGACGTTGAATAATCATTTCTAAAATACGACGTTTTGCATTGGTATCAATACCGATCAAACGTACATATTCCCCCGCATGATCTCGCATACAACCCTCTAAAGCACTAATAACTTGTCCCTCATTGGTGCTAGTGATGGGAGAACAAGACTTCCAAGATTTTGTACGGAAACGACGCTTATCAGCGTGTTCAGTACCAATTTGATAGCCTTGAGCTAATAAAGATCGCACCTGTTGAATTGCTTCAGCACTTAAACTACTAGATGAAATAGCACTTCCATTACCATTACTGTAGGAAGAATAACCACTAGAAGCCCCATTACTACTATTGACTACGACCCCATCTTCTCCGGGGCGCTGAATAATAATTTCGGCAACACGACGTTTTGCTTGAGGGTCAACTCCAACAATCTGGACGTACTCACCATTAAACTCTTGCAAATAACCTTGAATTTGATTCAAAGCCTGATTAATAGAATTAGTAGTCACACTAGGAGCGGTTAACCAAGACTTAGTACGGAAACGACGCTTATCAGCGTGTTCAACCCCAATATTATATCCACCCTGAATTAAAGAGCGAATTTCACCAGTCCAATCACCATTACCTTGAGAATAACTACTAGCTCCATTTACCTTACCATTACCATTAACACTACCAAGATCCACTTTGGCAGAAACAGTAGTTACAGAAGCTGGTTGTCCGGGGGTATCTTCAGGACGTTGAATAATAATTTCTGCTACTCTACGTTTGGCTTGAGGATCAACCCCAATTAAACGCACATATTCTCCCTGATACTCATGGAGTAAACCATCTAATTCTCTTAAAATAGCATTTTCATTATTGCCTTGCAAAGAAGCAGTCAACCAAGACTTGGTTTTAAAACGACGAGCATTAGCGTGTTCAATGCCGACGGTATAGCCTTGTCTGAGCAAGGATCTGACTTGATTAGTAATATCTGTATTTAAAGTCATATTATTTTCTGATTGATAAGCATTACTATAGTTAGAAGTAGCTACCCGCCCCGAGGCTTGATTTTGCTCTCTGATAGGGTTGATACAAGCAGAGTTTTGGGAGCAGTGATAACCTGCCGCTAAGGCTTCATTAATATGAACTACATGGGCGGCAAACTCCCTGTCTTCTGGTTGAACGTCTGGAAGGCGATCTGCTTGTTGTTGATTAGTAATAACTGCACCTGAAGGAATATATTTTCCAGGAGGGATTTCTACATCTTGAATCAGAGCGTGCATCATCACAATACAACCATCTCCGACACGGGCATTAAATACCGTAGAGCGAAAACCAATAAAGCAGTTATTACCTACATAAGCAGGACCATGAATCAGAGCTAGGTGAGTAATACAGCTATCAGCACCAATCCAAACGGAGTATTCTTTCCCGTCATCTCCTTGTACTCTACCTTGTTCTAAACCATGAATCACCACCCCATCTTGGATGTTACTACCATCACCAATATAGAAAGGTGTTCCTTCATCAGCACGAATAGAAGTACCAGGAGCAACTAAAACATTAGCCCCTACTTTCACATCTCCAATTAAATTAGAAAAGGAGTGAATATAGGCAGTATCATCTACTGTCGGCTCGGCTAAGTTTTTTGACCAAGGAGTTGGGGGAGCAGCCATTATAGGGACGCTCACTTGTTACCTCCATTAATAATTTTATTTAACTTAAACTATGGGGTTGTCAGGAATATCAGCATCCTCTACCCCTTTCCATTAACTTTTTATTACTTTAGTTATGAATTACAAATTACAATAGTAGAAAAAGTATTTAATATAGTCTTTCGGCATCTTTTTTGCTATACAAAAGTTCCGATGCAACTGTAACTGTATCTATAATGCCCACTACCATTGCATCAATGGGACGTTCCTCATGACCAGTTTCTTTACGAGCAGAACTTCCACGAGTAACAAGTACCCATTCATTTATTCCAGCTCCTACAGTGTCTCCTGCTACTTCATATTCTGGTAGAGGATTACCACTGGCGTCCAAAAATTGTACCAGAAGTAATTTTACCCCTGTAAGAGTTCTTGACTTGTGGGTACTTACTACTGTCCCACATACTTTAGCAATTTGCATTAATATTTAGTTACTATTTTATGGTCTGCCTAAAGGGCGAGGATTCACGCTTTCTCTGAATTGTTCTACTTCTTCTGTGTAACGAATAGGTAAGACGTATTCGAGGTTTTCATGAGGACGAGCGATGATGTGGTGAGATAAAACCTGACCACCTTTTACTCTTTTCACGTTTTCAATACCTGCGGCAACAGAAGCCTGTACTTCAGACACGTCTCCTCTAACGATGACGGTTACACGACCAGTACCAATTTTTTCATAACCAACGAGGGTTACACGAGCTGCTTTTACCATAGCGTCTGCGGCTTCTACTACGGCGGGGAAACCGAGGGTTTCAACCATTCCTACTGCGATCGACATATTTTTTTCCC
The DNA here is from genome assembly GCF_036345015.1 of Cyanobacterium sp. Dongsha4. Taxonomy (NCBI): domain Bacteria; kingdom Bacillati; phylum Cyanobacteriota; class Cyanophyceae; order Chroococcales; family Geminocystaceae; genus Cyanobacterium; species Cyanobacterium sp. DS4. Next base: position 502,107 of record NZ_CP084098.1, read on the forward strand.
TATATTTTTATCTTTAGGATGTATGAAAAGGTCAATAAATTAGGGTGTGACACCTCTAATCTTGACAGTTTTTGTAGTTTTAGAGTTATTTAACTACTCTTTTACTGTTAATAGTTACGGAATTGTTCTACTTCTTCTGTGTAACGAATAGGTAAGACGTATTCGAGGTTTTCGTGAGGACGAGCGATGATGTGAGTAGATAAAACTTCTCCTCCGCTTACTCGATTAGCCGCATCAATACCTGCAGCAACGGAAGCCTGTACTTCTGATACATCTCCACGAATAATAACGGTTACACGACCGCTACCAATTTTCTCATAACCAACAAGGGTTACACGAGCTGCTTTTACCATAGCATCAGCGGCTTCTACTACGGCGGGGAAACCTAAGGTTTCAATCATTCCTACTGCAATTGGCATTTTGTTTTTTCCTTGATATACTAAAAATTTGCTTAAATTTACTTGTAAGGTTTTGTATAATCTTATTGCGCGGATTATTAGCTTGATTTAATTTTCATCGTTGAAACAAAAATGTTTTTATTGATGATTACGCAATAGACACGGACTTCCCTAAAGAAGTTTTTCACCTTTACTCAAGATATTTTTTTAATCTATCTAAAATAAGCATAAACAAGCATGGTACGTTTGACAAGATAAACGATCATGATATTTATTAATCTGTTCCTTAATAATAATTAATAGTCAATGGTTCGCTATCTGTTAGCTTGTATTTCAGTTAACTGCGGAGGATATGAAACAGATAACAGTTAAGAGTTATAATTCTTCTGACTCGGTGACTTGACTACTCTTCTGTTAAATTCTTAATTGTTTCTATGGCTATTTTAATTACTGGTGGTGCTGGTTATATTGGTTCTCACACTGTTAAACTTTTACAAAGTAAGGGTTATGACATTCTTGTTTTTGATAACTTGGTTTACGGACATCGAGATATTGTTGAGAAATTGGGAGTTAATTTTGTTGAAGGGGATTTGTGCGATCGCACCTTATTAGATGATTTATTTCAAGAGCATGATATAGAAGCCGTGATTCATTTTGCCGCTTATGCTTATGTAGGAGAGTCGGTAGAAAATCCAGCTAAATATTACCGCAATAACGTTACCTATACTCTCAATCTACTAGAAGGGATGGAAAAAGCAGGGGTTAGAAAAATAGTCTTTTCCTCCACTTGTGCCACCTACGGCATCCCCGAAGAAGTTCCCATTAAAGAAACACACCCTCAAAATCCCATTAATCCTTATGGTTATACCAAATTAGTGGTAGAAAAGATGTTATCTGATTTCCAGAGGGCTTATAATTGGGAATATGTAGCTTTTCGCTATTTTAATGCGGCAGGTGCATCTAGTGATGGTTTAATCGGAGAAGATCACAATCCTGAACCCCATTTAATACCTTTGATTTTGTATGCGGCTCTAGGAAAAAGAGATTCAATCTCCATTTTGGGGGATGACTATCCAACTCCTGATGGCACTTGTATCCGAGATTATATTCATGTGGAAGATTTAGCCCAAGCCCACCTTTTAGGTTTAGAATATTTATTAGACGGGGGAAAAAGTGAAGTATTTAACCTAGGTAATGGTAATGGTTTTTCTGTCAAAGAGGTAATCAAAGCCGCCAAGAAAGTTACGAGTAAAGATTTTACAGTTAAAAATGCACCTCGTCGCCCCGGAGACCCACCTATGTTAGTGGGGAGTAGTGAAAAAGCAAGGAAAATCTTAAATTGGCAACCTCAATATCCAGATATTGAAACTATTATTAGTCATGCTTGGCAATGGCACCAATCTCGGCATAAGTAGGGTGGTTAAAAAAATTTTTTATTTTGGTGAATAGTTGTCTTTATATTGAGATATTTAATCTGAGTTCAGTATAAATTTTCATCTATGAGTGATGGCGAAAAGGGCAGAGGGCAAGGGGCAAAGTTACAAGGGCAATGGGCAAAGGTAAATAATTAAGAATTAAGAATTAAGAATTAAAAACTCCTAACTCCTAACTCCTAACTCCTAACTCGTTTCTCCCCAACACCCTAACACCTCCAACCTGAAACCTATCCTTATCCGACATTTTTAATAAGTATTTTTTTACTAACAATGAAAAATGAACTGCTAAAATAGAGTATTATTACTTTTACGATGTGAAAGAAAAAATGTATTTCGGAGTTTGATTATAAATCAATGTAAGTTTATTCGTCTAATAAAAAAGTACCCTTCAAAAAAATAAAAGAACGTTATTTCAAGATATAAAAATGGCTGTAACTATTGAACAAGAATTATTAAAAGCGGTAAGTAAGCGACGTAACTTTGCAATTATTTCTCACCCTGATGCTGGTAAGACAACTTTGACGGAAAAATTATTACTTTACGGAGGTGCAATTCACGAAGCAGGGGCAGTTAAAGCCAGAGGAGAGCAAAGACGGGTTACTTCCGACTGGATGGAGTTGGAAAAACAAAGAGGAATTTCTATTACTTCTACCGTTTTGCAATTTACCTATAACAACTATCATCTTAATCTTTTAGATACCCCCGGACACCAAGACTTTAGTGAAGATACTTATCGCACTTTGGCGGCGGCAGATAATGCAGTGATGTTAATTGATGCAGCTAAGGGGTTAGAACCTCAAACTCGTAAACTTTTTGAAGTATGTAAGTTGCGATCGCTTCCTATCTTTACTTTTGTTAACAAAATGGATCGCCCGGGTAGAGAGGCTTTAGAATTGCTGGATGAAATTGAGAAAGAATTAGGCTTAAAAACTTATCCTGTCAACTATCCCATCGGTAATGGTGATTATTTTAAGGGGGTGTTCGATCGCCGTCTGAAAAAGTATCATTTATTTGAGAGAGTGGCTCATGGTAGTAAAGAAGCATCGGAAGTTATCTTATCGGCAGATGACCCCACCTTGGAAAAATACATTGGAGATAGTGATTTATTAGCACAAACTCAAGAAGAATTAGAAATACTTGACGAGATAGGTGCAGAGTTTAACCTTGAAGAAATTCACGCAGGAAAAATGACTCCTGTTTTCTTCGGTAGTGCCATGACTAATTTTGGGGTACGTCTATTTCTTGAATCATTCCTTGAATATGCTTTACAGCCTACTCCCAGAAATTCTAGTTTAGGACAATTAGAGCCTACTCATCCCGATTTTAGTGGTTTCGTCTTCAAACTACAAGCAAATATGGATCCCAAACACCGAGATAGAGTTGCTTTTGTTCGGGTTTGTACAGGAAAGTTTGAGAAGGATATGACGGTTAATCATGCCCGTTCAGGAAAATCCGTACGATTGTCACATCCTCAAAAATTATTTGCTCAGGGGCGAGAATCTATTGATGAGGCTTATCCGGGTGATGTAATCGGATTAAATAACCCTGGGGTGTTTGCCATTGGCGATACCATTTATTTAGGGCAAAAACTCGAATATGATGGTATTCCTTCTTTTTCCCCTGAATTGTTCTGTTATCTCAAAAATCCCAATCCCTCTAAATTTAAGCAATTCCAAAAAGGTATTACTCAACTACAGGAAGAAGGTGCAATTCAAATTATGTATTCCGTTGATGATTTTGTCCGTGAACCCATTTTGGCGGCAGTGGGGCAATTGCAGTTTGAGGTAGTGCAATTTAGAATGTTAAGCGAATACAATGTCGAAACAAATCTTGAGCTTTTACCTTTCTCCGTTGCCCGTTGGGTTGTTGACGGTTGGGAAGCCTTAGATAAAGTTGGTCGAATATTTAACACTATGACAGTAAAAGATGGACGCGATCGCCCCGTGTTATTATTCCGTAATGAATGGAACGTGAGACAACTACAAGCCGATCATCCCGATTTAAAATTAAGTTCCATAGCCTTACTATAAATAAAAGTTATCTGAGAAATAAAAATAACTATTATGAAAATATTTGACAAAACTTTACAATCTTGTTAAATTAGTAAGTGAGGTGAGCAAATGACTCAAAATATATAAGTACCTCGAAAATTCATAACTGAAATCATAAGAACATGACTACCACTTTACAGCAACAACAACAGCTTTCCGCATGGGAGCAGTTCTGTCAGTGGATCACTTCTACCAACAACCGTTTATATGTAGGTTGGTTTGGTGTGTTAATGATCCCTTGTTTATTAACTGCAACCACTTGTTTCATCATCGCTTTCATCGCAGCTCCTCCCGTTGATATTGACGGTATTCGTGAGCCTGTAGCTGGTTCTTTATTATACGGTAACAACATCATCTCTGGTGCAGTTGTTCCTTCTTCCAATGCTATTGGTTTACACTTCTATCCTATCTGGGAAGCAGCTTCCTTAGATGAGTGGTTATACAACGGTGGTCCTTACCAATTGGTAGTATTCCACTTCTTGATCGGTGTATTTTGCTACATGGGTCGTCAGTGGGAATTATCCTACCGTTTAGGTATGCGTCCTTGGATCTGTGTTGCTTACTCTGCACCTGTATCTGCGGCAACTGCTGTATTCTTAATCTACCCCATTGGACAAGGTTCTTTCTCTGATGGTATGCCTTTAGGTATCTCTGGAACTTTCAACTTCATGTTTGTGTTCCAAGCTGAGCATAACATCTTAATGCACCCCTTCCATATGCTTGGTGTAGCTGGTGTATTTGGTGGATCTTTATTCTCTGCGATGCACGGTTCTTTGGTAACTTCTTCCTTAGTGCGTGAAACCACTGAAACCGAATCTCAAAACTACGGTTACAAATTCGGTCAAGAAGAAGAAACCTACAACATCGTAGCGGCTCACGGCTACTTCGGTCGTTTGATTTTCCAATATGCTTCATTCAACAACAGCCGTGCGTTACACTTCTTCTTAGGTGCATGGCCTGTAATCGGTATTTGGTTCACAGCAATGGGAATCTCTACCATGGCATTCAACTTAAATGGTTTCAACTTCAACCAGTCTATCTTAGATAGCCAAGGTCATGTAATTGGAACTTGGGCAGACGTATTAAACCGTGCAAACATCGGTATCGAAGTAATGCACGAGCGTAATGCTCACAACTTCCCCTTAGACTTAGCAAGTGCAGAGCCTGTATCTGCTCCTGTAATCAACGGATAAGTTGTATAGGTTGAAAAACTAAAACAATTAAATAAATAAGCAAAAGGCACTCTCTATTAATTTAGGGGGTGTTTTTTGGCATTTGTGTTAAAATCAAGGAAAATAATGATTGTCGTGGGATGGGAGAAAAATTTTTATGCAATCTTTAGAGAAAATTAGTTTAAAAGATTTATATAATGAAGATTATTTGGCGTGGCATGAAGTAACGTTGAAACAAATAAAAAATAGAAATTTAACTGCTTTAGATTTAAATACTTTGGCGGGGGTATTAGAAAATTTGGTTAGAGATATTAAACGCAGTGGTGAAAGTTATTTAAAACAAATTATTATTCATTTATTGTTAATTGAATATTGGGATTCTGAAAAAATTAACCATCGTCATTGGGCTTCGGAGATTGCTAATTTTCGTGATGAGTTGGAAACAGATATGACTACTAATTTGCGAAAACATCTTGAGAAAGAAAGAGATAATCTTTATCAAAAATCTGTTAAATATGTAGTGATTAAAACTGGTTTAAATAAAAATATTTTTCCTAATCAATGTCTTTATACTTTAGAACAATTATTAAATGAAAATTGGTTTCCTCATAATATTGACTTAACAAATTTTTATTCATAGATTTCTTCCATAATTATCACAAAAAGAGCTATATCTTCAAGGTTTAAATATTCAACCCCTAGAAATTGATAAAATATAATATTACTTTCGAACGCACGGAGAAATATAATAATGACTGCTTATACTATTAACTTCGATGTAATTTCTACCATTGATGATGAAAAATTTTATCAGCTTTGTCGTCATAATCCCGAATTAAAATTGGAAAAAAATCAAAAAGGAGAATTGATTATTATGTCACCTACTGGGGGAGAAACTGGGAAAAAAAATTCTGAATTAAATGCTGATTTTGTTATTTGGAATCGAAAAAAAAAATTAGGATATATATTTGATTCTTCCACCTGTTTTAAACTACCAAAAGGTAGTAATCGCTCTCCCGATGTAGCATATATTCAAAAGGAAAGATGGGATAATTTAAAAGAAGAAGAAAGGATAAAATTTCCCCCTTTAGCACCAGATTTTGTTTTAGAGTTAATATCAAAAACAGACTCATTAAAAGATACTCAGGAGAAAATGCAGGAATATATCGATAACGGAGTAAAACTGGGATGGTTAATTAATCCTGAAAAAAAAGAAGTAGAAATATATCGTCAAGGTCAAGAAAAAGAGGTTTTAGATAATCCTAAAACTTTATCAGGAGAGGATATTTTACCTGAATTTAATTTAGATATAAGTATGATTTGGTAAAACATATTTATGCTGTTTAACATATTTTTAAATATTTCGTTTTATTCGTTAAAAAAATTATTTTCTATTATTAATTTATTAAAATGCTCCTTAGTGTTTGTGTTAGGATAATTCATTATAACTATAGTAATTCCTACGAAAAATTATGGTTTATTTATCAACACCATTGGAATTAGAATTGCAATTAACTGATGAGCAGTTTTTTGAACTTTGTCACAAGCACAAAGATTTAAGATTTGAACGCAATGCTCAAGGAGATTTAATTATTATGTCACCGACAGGAGGATTAACTGGTAATCGTAATGCAGATTTAATTTACCAATTAATTGCTTGGAATCGACAAAAAAAATTAGGTAAAGTTTTTGATTCTTCCACTGGTTTTAAGTTACCAAATGGGTCAAATAGATCCCCTGACGCTTCTTTTATTACCTCGAAAAAATGGAATAATTTAACATTAGAACAACAAGAAAAATTTTTATCTTTAGCACCAGATTTTGCGATTGAATTAAAGTCACCTTCTGATAAATTGACTAACATTCAAGAGAAAATGCAGGAATATATCGATAACGGAGTAAAATTGGGATGGTTAATTAATCCTGAAAAGAAAGAAGTAGAAATATATCGTCAAGGTCAAAAAAAAGAAGTTTTAAATAATCCTAAAATTTTATTAGGAGAGGATGTTTTGCCAGATTTTGTTTTAGATTTAACTGAGATTTTTTAATTTTATAATTTCTGTTGATGTTACCATTAAATGTAGATGCGATCACGAAGTGGCAGGCTACGCCTGATCGCACCTTTCATGATAAGCCCTTTAGAGCTTTGATTATTCCTTAATCCGCAGGTAACAAATACAATCCCGAAGGGGTATTCTCATCAGGCAAAATCTCCTTACTACTTTTCAGGTTACGACTTTCGCACAAATCCGCAAAGGCTTATAAACTCTCTAATCTAGCTAATAATTCGCTTAAACCGTCTAAATATTCCGCTATGGCAATCTGTTTTTGTATCCATGATTTAGGGTATCTTTCTCGGGCGTAAGACATTTCAAACTCAACACTTGCCTCATTTTTTTTGCGTCTGACTTGATCCCGATCTAAACTAAGATCACTAGGGGAAATATCCTTAATTCTGGTAACTCTTTCGGGGGTGATATATTCTGCAAAGGGAGAAGTCGAAAAACGATACGCCGTTGACAATGACGAATTACCCTCTTTTATCAGGCTATTACTCCAATTATGAGCCATTTTTTTAAAGTTCTCTACCTCCTCCCTTAACATTCCTTTTGCTTCCTGATGTTCCCCCATTTGTAACAGTAAATGCGCTTCGGTGACGGTAGCAACCGCCCATCCTTGAATCGATAATCACTATTTAAGAGCAATTCTGCCTCTAATTCTGGGATTGACTGCGTGGCCTGACAACTGTAATAAGAATGTTTAATTGATTCATAGCTTATTTGTGTTTAGTTCGTAAATCTGATTTGTAAATTTAACTTAATAAATAATCCTCCATTTTCTTTATATAATTTTCCAAAATTATGCCTTGAGGTACTAGCAGTTTCTAACTTTGTATTGTTAAGCAAATAATTTTCAAATAAGTGTTTATGATAGATATGAGAACAAATTATTTTTCCATCATCTTTAACAATTAAATATCCATCATTTCCATCATAATTTCCTTCCCAAATCTTTAAAGGAAATATTCTTAATGCAATATCAATTAAAAATCTTTTTACTTTATAAGTATAAAAATCATGGTTATCTGATAAATCATAGTTTAAGGGATTAGCTTTTTTAATTTCATTAACTAAATCAATCATTTTTGAGTAACTAGAGGAATAAAATTTTAATAATATTTCACCAAAAATATTAGGTAATAAACTATCACTTAAAACTAAGTTATTGCAAAAAATACGATTTTCAGTTTTTACAAATTCTAAAATTCCCCCTCGATTAAGGATTATTTTTATTCTTTCTTTAACTTTTTGAGGTGTAACAATATGATTTATTTGTTGAAAATTATTAGGGGATAAATTTTTTACTCTAAATATAAAGTTAGTTTCTGATGAATTTAATAAAAATCCTTGATATTTTAAATCGTATTTATTATGGTATTCTGAATTGTAAGAAATAAGTCTCATGATAAATTTGTTTTAATGTGGTTGCTACTATAAATAATATGGCACAATTTGATAATTAAAATCGTTAAATAAGAACAATGCCAAGAGTTAATTGGACTAGGGAAGAAACAATAATCACTTTAAATTTATATTGTAAAATACCTTTTAATAGAGTATCTTCTAATCATCCCGAAATAATCCGTATCTCACAAATAATAGGAAGAAGTCCGAATGCTGTTAAGATGAAAATAGGTAACTTTGGGCGTTTTGATCCCGAGTTAAGAAAAAGAGGAATTGTCGGTTTATCAAACGGTAGTAAATTAGATAAAATAATTTGGGATGAGTTTAATAATAATTGGGATGATTTAGCTTATGAAAGTGAAGTATTAATAGCAAAATTAAGCAATAAATCTTTAGAAGAAATTGCTGGGATTGAAACATTTGATATTCCTGAAGGAAAAGAAAGAGAATCAATAGTTAAACAAAGAGTTAATCAAAATTTTTTTCGCTCTACAATCTTATCTTGCTATAATTCCCAATGCTGTATAACTGGTTTAAGTATTCCTGATTTTTTAGTTGCTAGTCATATAATTCCTTGGTCAAAAGATAAAAAAAATAGATTAAACCCCCGTAACGGTTTATGCTTAAATTATTTACATGATAAAGCATTTGATAAAGGTTATATAACAGTTACACAAGATTATAAAGTCAAAATTTCTCAATATTTTAACGATTTTCAAAAAGATAATTCTGTAATAGATTTATTTTTCAAATATAAAGATAATTATATCATTTTACCCAGTAAATTTCTTCCTTCAAGAGAATTTTTAGAGTACGATAAAACTAACATTTTCATATAATAATTATTGTATTTCTCCAAAATTTGCTTGATAAGTTTGTTGGGCTTTCTCATCCCATTCACTGGAAAAAATACATAAGCCTCCTAAATTTTGTAAAGCGATTCTAAAACCTCCAATTCCTGCAAATAAATCAATGAATTTAAACTTAGGATATTTTGGTGGTGGAAAAGGAATTTTTGTGTTTTTTTGTATGATTAACTATTTTCTTTTCATCAATAGTTACATTTAATTTAATTTTACTGGCAATCATTTTTGCTTTTTATATTTATCTCGATAAGTTTTTGTTATCTTAATTAAAACTATTACTATTTTAAATTGTCATCAGTACCATTTTCTGAATTTATGCAAATTTCAATAATATTTTTATAAAGTTATAATTCTTATCATGTAATCAAAAAGTACGATCGCATCTTTAGAGATAACAAAAATATTATTCATAGACATCATCATTACTCATAAATCTGTTATCATAGTTAAGTTGTGAAAAATGTTGTTAGCAAAATAAAAATAGAGCTGAATCGTAAATATGGGCAATAAGCCAACCATCGCCGTTTCTCATTTAGGCTGTGAAAAAAATCGCATTGATTCTGAGCATATGCTCGGTTTATTGGCAAAATCAGGCTACGGCATCGATAATACCGAAGAATTAGCCGATTATGTTATTGTAAATACTTGTAGTTTTATTGAGTCCGCTCGTCGAGAATCTGTAAGAACTTTAGTAGAATTAGCGGAAAACCAGAAAAAAATTATTATTGCTGGTTGTATGGCACAGCACTTTCAGGAGGAATTGTTGGCAGAACTACCAGAAGCCGTTGCTTTAGTTGGAACTGGTGACTATCAAAATATTGTCGATATTATTGAACGGGTAGAAAAAGGTGAAAGAGTTAAGGCGGTTTCTGCTGAACCTACTTTCATTGCGGATGAAAATATACCTCGTTATCGCACTACCACTGAAGGGGTGGCTTATTTAAGAGTCGCTGAGGGTTGTGATTATCGTTGCTCTTTTTGTATAATCCCCCATTTGCGTGGGAATCAAAGATCCCGTACGCTCGAATCTATTGTGGCAGAAGCCCAACAATTAGCAGATCAAGGAGTGAAAGAATTAATCTTAATCTCTCAAATTACCACTAATTACGGTGTTGATTTATACGGTGAACCTAAGTTAGCTGAGTTATTAAAAGCGTTAGGAAAAGTTGATATTCCTTGGATTAGAATTCATTATGCTTATCCGACAGGCTTAACAGATAAAGTTATAGAGGCGATCGCATCTACAGATAATATACTGCCCTATTTAGATTTACCCTTACAACATTCTCACCCCGAAATCCTTAAAAGCATGAATCGTCCTTGGCAAGGGAAAGTAAATGATGAAATTATAGAACGCATCAAACTAGCCCTTCCCGAATCGGTTATGCGAACAACATTTATTGTGGGATTTCCTGGAGAGACTGAACAACATTTCCAACATTTGTTACAATTTGTTAAAAGACATCAATTTGATCATGTGGGTGTGTTCACTTTTTCTCCCGAAGAAGGCACTAAGGCTTATGAATTAAGTAATCAGTTGCCAGAGGAAGTAAAAGAAGAAAGACGCAATCAGTTAATGGAAATACAACAGCCCATTGCCGCCATGAAAAACGAGGCAGAAATAGGTAAGATTGTTCCAGTATTGATTGAGCAAGAAAACCCCATGACTGGTGAATTGATTGGGAGATCCCCCCGTTTTGCCCCCGAGGTAGATGGATTAGTCTATGTTAAGGGTTCAGCAAACTTAGGTGAGATTACCCCTGTTCGCATCACCTCAGCCGATGTCTATGATCTCTATGGAGAAACAGAGATAAATTAGTAATTATCCTAGATTAAGTAGGTCTTAATTCAGTGACTACATTCTGATAATCATAGTAAAGATAGTCGTCACGAAAAATAAAAAAGTAAAAAAACTTAATCTTCTTACTCAATTGTCTCTCGGAAATCGTTTCGTGCTTAAGTAAAAGCGGAATGTAAGGGCTAATGGCATCATAATCATTAGCTATAAAGATAACGGTAGTAAAAGCAGTTATTAGAAAGGAATAAAGAACTAAAAATTCTAAAGTGTAGCAAACTTTAACTGATGATTTTTAGCTTCTGCTCACCAATTCCTCATTCTTAATTAAATTTCCCCTTACTGTTACCAGTTTTGCTTCACGGGATTGTTTCCTTTGATCTGTGGAGAGTAACACAGTAAACATTCACAAATAACATTACAGATGACAATTTCATTTTCCAGTTTAGGACTATCCGAATCCTTAGTTAATCAACTAGAAAAAATCGGTTTTGTGACTCCCACCAAAATTCAATCATTAGCAATTCCCGAATTATTATCAGGGCGTGACGTAGTAGGGCAATCGCAAACTGGTACAGGTAAAACAGCCGCTTATTCTCTACCTATCTTAGATAGCATTGATCGCAGTTCCAAAGATGTTCAAGCCTTAATTTTGACTCCTACCAGAGAATTGGCTCAACAAGTAGCCGAATCCTTAAAAGACTTTATTGCAAGGGGCGATCGCACCTATGTATTAACGGTTTATGGTGGTCAATCCATAGAGCGTCAAATTCGCTTTTTAGAAAAAGGATCGCATATAGTTGTTGGAACACCAGGGCGAATTATAGATCTGCTTAATCGTAAAAATCTTACTTTAGATGCCCTTCGCTATGCGGTTTTAGACGAAGCAGACGAAATGTTAAGTATGGGCTTTATTGACGATGTAAAAGAGATTCTTTCTCAAACTCCTAAATCTCGTCAAACCATTTGTTTCTCGGCAACTATGCCCAAAGAGATTCAATATTTGGTAAAAGAGTTCATGAATGATCCTATCAATGCTACAGGAGAAAAACCTCAAGATACACCCTCCCGCATTGATCAGTGTGTTTATATGGTGCCTCGTGGTTGGTCTAAAATTAAAACTATTCAACCAATCCTTGAAATTGAAGATCCCCAAAGTGGTATTATTTTCGTAAGAACCAAGCGTACTGCTTCTGAGCTAACGACTAAATTACAAGAAGCCGGTCAAAGCGTAGATGAGTATCATGGTGATTTAAGCCAATCTCAACGGGAGCGTTTAATTCAACGTTGGCGTGAAGGAAAAATTAAGTTGGTAGTGGCTACAGACATTGCCGCCAGAGGTTTGGATGTGTCTGATTTAACCCACGTTTTCAATTTCGATTTACCAGATAATACCGAGACTTATATTCACCGTATAGGACGTACAGGAAGGGCAGGAAAAGAGGGTAAAGCTATTGCTTTAGTTGAACCAAGCGATCGCCGTTTTTTACGTCAAATTGAGCGTCGTTTAAATCAAACCATTCGGGTGGAAAATGTCCCCAATCGCTCTACGGTAGAAGCGAAAAGAATGGAGAAACTCACGGAACAAATTAAAGAATCTTTAGCTGGTGAAAGGTTAGCTTCTTTCTTACCTTTAGTTAAAGAACTACATGAAGATTATGATCCAACTGCGATCGCAGCCGCTACGTTACAGATATTGTACGATCAAGATTGTCCTAGTTGGCTACAGCAAGATTGGGAAGTTCCCCCTCCTGCAACTCCTAAACCTTATATCAAAAAGGGCAAAGGAGGACGTACTAAATATGGTAGTCGTGGCTCTGATAGCTTCGATCGTCAAAGTAAATACAAAGGCAAACCTAAACGTAGTTATAACCGTTCAGTAAAGCTAAATAACCGATAAGATTTAAGTCTTAGGAATTAGGCAAGGGGTTCATTCCCCTTGTTAGGAATCATAGGAAAAGAGGAAAAATAAAATAGTTGCAATTACAAATATTCTCTTCACTTATATAAAGTTTTATCTTGCTAAAATCACTTGAGTTAGCCTGAGTAGGGAGTTAAGATAAAAAAGAGGTTTCTCCCCACAATTCTCCAATCAATTAATCATTACTCTGCTAAACCTAACCTGAGTTCGATGAAAAAAGTATCGAAAAATAAAGCGTTGAGAGTTATCATCGAGCCAATTTTGGAATAAAAAATTGTTAAATTTAGGAAAAACTCATTTAAAATCAATTTATTCAGCTTTTTTGTCAATAATTATTACTTTTAACTCTGAACTCCGAACTCCGAACTACGAACTCAGGTAAACCTAGTATCTGCCACCGAAAATCATGGGATGCGAACATTGTTTAACCGCCACCACTTCAGTTTATCCAACATTCTTTATGCAGAACCGAAATTAAATAAGATTGCTCAAGAACTCTATATGTCAGTATGATAATTTTAGTTTAAAATATTATTAACTTTTGTTAAAAATATAAAAAATACATATCAAAAATTTAATTTATAATGACTTTTTTTAAGCCTAGACAACCTATTTTACAACGAAAGCAATCTTCTTCTGATACTCAGCAGTTTTTATCAATGAAATGTTTAAGAGTAAAGTCTGCGGAAAAATTTTTTCTCTCAGGAATATATACTTGTGTTGATCAAGCAATGTTAGTTTGGGGAGTGGTGGCGGCAATAATTTTTTTCAGTGCTCAATTTTTATCGGTTAGTTGGGTTGATCAAGCATTTTTTTGGTCTGCATTTACCGTTTTTGCCATCATTGTCATGACCACTTTAACTTATTCTTGGGCAGTATGGGAAAAAGTTTCAGGTTTACTTTATGGCTGGATTTTTTTGATGATTTTTGGTCTGGTTATTACTGATAGTGCGATCGCATTTTCTTGGGGTTATATTCTCGGTCATTTATGTGAATTGTGGCTAATTTTAAGTGCTTTAGGTTATTTTCTCACAGGTTGGATGATGCGATCGAGGGCTTTTTTCCTCGCTGGTATAATTCATGGTGGTATGGTCTTAATATTACCCTTATTTGCGGGGTGGCAATTTGCAACGACAGGATTAGTCATGATGAGTAATCTGTTATTATTCTCCGAAGGTCAATGGGATATGCTTTTACCAAGAGAATTAAAAGAATATTCTGTAGAAGAAGTTAATCATGTATCTTTAACCAGAAAATCACCTCATCAAGATTCAAGTACCAGAAATCAGTTATCCATTATTAGTTTTTAATTTTTCTTTTAATATTGTTTTTGGCTCTTTTACGGCAATTATGACCAATTAATTCCCAAATTTTGCGATAGTCAACTAACTATTAGTAGGCTAAAACTATCCCCCATTAGCTATTCCTATGTTTTCCGAAACACTTTTTCAGCTCCCCCTATTAAAGTAAGAGAGCCTTATTTTTCTCGATTCTCCACACTTGAGATGAATTTATAGGTTATCAACCACCCTTAGCAAAAGAAATCATTACCAGAAAAGAAAGTAATAATCCGGGTACTAACAGAGTTACTAACATTAAAAATTGATCACCAGTCATAATAATATTGCTAAAAAATAAGATCACCTTTAATTGTAAAAGAAGATTAAAAAATTAGAACATTGTATTCTCGGTGATTAGTCCATTTCATGAGATGATATTCTTAAAAAGATAACTTGTTTTTAATATATATATTTTTAGTTTTTCTTAAGATTTTCTATGTACTTATTAGAATGCCACAATCAATGTCCTGATTGTTTCTCTGCTGATTTAAAGTTAATTCCTGTTGCCGATAAACAAGGAGAATATGAGTTTTATTTTAATGCTAAAGTAAATGAACAGCAAGAAAATATCTTAGATGGAAAAGTTAAATTTAGTCTCAGATCAGCAAAATTATTAGTAACTTTTAATGGCTTTGATATTTTAGAAATTTATGACATTAATAAGGATTATATTCAAATAAGAAAAAATATTTCAAAAAATCATCAAGAGTGGTTAATAAAACCAAATTTGCTCAAAGATAATTCTTCCGTTAAATTAGCAACATTCAAAGCAGTGGGAGATGAAAGTAATTTAACTGCTCAAATTGTAATAGATAAATCTAATGTTGTTTTAACTGATATAGAAGGATTATGGGTTCATAATATAACCCCTAATAAACACGCTATTTTAGAAAGAAAAGTAGCCGAATTTATTGAAAAAGTTTATCTTAGTCCTTATGTTAGTAGGGTAATTTTTTCCTCTCAAAAATCTGAAACAACACCCCATTTCAATCAAAAAAATAATCAGGAAATTGAACAAGAAATAAGTAGCTTAAAAAATATCATTCAAGGAATTTATCAAAATCCTCAAGAAGACTTTAATACTTTAGCTAAAAAAGCTAATCTTAATCCTTTGATAGATTTTGTTGGTGCTAATTTGATTGGTGTCAACTTAAGTGGTTTGAATTTGAGTAGTGCCAATTTTCAGGATGCAAATTTGCGAGGTGCTGACTTAACAGATGTTGATTTAAGCGAAGCTAATTTACAAAATACAAAACTTAATGGTGTAGATTTAAGTGGTGCTTACTTAGAAGGTGCAAATTTAACTAATGCCAATTTGACTAATGCTAGTTTAGCTTTAAGTAATTTAATTGGGGCTAATTTAACCAATGCCAACTTAACTAATACGAATTTACAAAATACTAGCCTAGGTCAAACAATTGTTAAAGGGGCTATTTTTGCCAACAATCTCGGTTTAAATGAGGAGAAAAAACAGGAGTTAATCAGTAAGGGGGCTATTTTTTAATTTAGAGAGGGAATGGGCAATAGGCAATGGGCAATAGTTTTTAATGGTTTATGGTTATAAATTGATAATCTCAACATTTTTAACTACTTCTTAATCCTCAAAGCCCTAAAACGCTATATTCTTTTACTGGCAATAGTTTTAGCGTTTTTGTATTTCTACTTTGAAACAGCCCTGCCCCAAACACCCCAACACCCCAATCCCCCAACAACCTAACTGAGGTTAATCAAGAATCTACTACTACAAAATAATTAAACGACAATCAGAACTACTGGAATCATCGTCTATTTCTCTGTACAAAATATCAATCCATTCATCTTCTTCGGGAAAGTTTTTCCATTTTACGGCGATAACCCAGTGTTGATCAATATTTAATTCTTGACGAATACTGGCACGTTGCTTACTTTTTAAATCATAAAAAATACTTTGAGCTTTGCTCTCACTTTCTCTTAGGGTAATAGCGACTCTCAAGGATTGACCTTCTTGATTTTCTAGGGTAATTATATTATCGATGCCGATAATTTCCCAGAGTATGAGATAATCACTCAAATCATAACGTTTACCCTTTGCCCAACGTAATTTTCCCTGACAGTATTTGGTTGCTACTTCAAGCAAGTGTTCTTCGTTCAAATCTGGGGCGTTTAAATCAGAGATTTTTAGTTTTGAAGCTACTGTTTGAAATCTTAAACGTAAACTAAACAAGAGTTCCTCAACAATGATTTGGCTACAATAGTATAACCAGATATGGGTACTTTTGACAACGACTTACTTATCAATGATCACGATTCAAGAACTAGAAAAATATAGCGAAAACCATCCTCAAGAGGTATTAATCTTAAGGGCTAGAGATAATCAAGAGGAGGTAGAAATTATGATTTTCAAAGGATTTTCCAGCAATTTGACTGGTTCAACTGCTTTTGATCCTGATATGCCTATTTTATCTCCTGATGGAGAAATTATAAGCGGCGATCGCATCTTAAGTCCTTATAATCCAAATAATCCCCAATATATTGAAAAAAATATATCTCCGTCAGAATTGCTAAAATTACTAAGGGAAAACGAATCCAAATAATACTTATGACTCAAACCCTAGAAACATCAGTTCAACAACTAATTAACGCTGTCAACGAAGCAGATTCAGCCGTTAAACTACTTCAGGCAGTACAAAAATTAGCCGCCGCTCAATCTCCCGAAGCCATACCCACCCTAATTCAAGTATTAGGTTTCAATAACCCCGGTGCCGCCGTTGCCGCCACAGAAGGCTTAATCAATCTGGGAGAAATTGCGATCGCACCTCTGATGAAAAACCTTGATGATTATAATTATGGGGCAAGAGCATGGGCATTAAGAGTATTTGCAGGAATTGGAGATATTAGAGCCTTAGACTTACTAATTAGTGCCGCTACTACAGACTTTTCCCTAAGCGTGAGAAGGGCGGCAACAAAAGGATTAGGAAATATTCAATTGTCTAGCTTACCCCCAGAAGATATTGCCCCAACCCAAGAAAAAATTTTCCATACCCTTTGCTTAACCATTCAAGATGGAGAATGGGTAGTTCGTTACGCCTCCATTGTTGCTTTAGAAAACTTAACACAAAGTCTAAAAGCCTTTAATAACAATTATTTAATACCTCAAATTATCGAACAATTAACATTGTTATCTCAAAAAGACGATGAAATCGGGGTTCAAACCCGTGCTAAACTAGCATTGACAAAAATCAAACAGGAAGTATAGCAATTTTTTAAGAATATGAGTAAATCAACAGATGTAAAAGGATTAGCCCGATTAATGGCGGCTGACTTCAGCAATCAACAACAGGCATGGGATAACCCCCCTTTTTTCGCTCATATTCGAGTTTGTATGCGTCCCCTTCCCGAATCTCTCCTCGGTGGTACAAGTCTTTTTCTTGAACAAGCCTACGATTTTCTCTTGAATCAACCCTATCGCTTAAGAGTATTTAAAATTCAAGCAGTAGATGATCATTTAGAATTAGAACACTACAAACTGAAAGAAGAAGCAGAATTTTATGGAGCTTCCCGTAATCGAGAAAAATTGAAAGAGTTAACTATTGACCATTTAGAGAAAATGAATGGTTGTGATATGATTGCCCAATGGAATGAAAGTCATTTTAAAGGCTACATCAAACCGGGTAAAGCCTGTATTGTAGTCAGAAAAGGTAAAGAATCCTATTTAGATAACTCCTTTGAAATTGATGAACGTAAACTAATTAGTTTCGATCGAGGTAGAGATTTAGTGACTGATGAATTATTGTGGGGTTCTGTTGCAGGTCCATTTCACTTTACCAGAATTGAAAGTTTTGCCCATGAAGTTTAATTCATCACAATTACTAACTTTCCAACCCATAAATACTGATAGAAACATAAATTGTCAAAAAAAACATCAAATATACTCCCTTTTTCATTTCTTCCCTCTTCACCCCCCAAATTCATTCATCTAACCTATGAGACAGTTAAGAGAATTATTATTTCCTAGCCAAAACAGCAAAAAGAATCCCCCCAAAACAAAAGGACTTCCGCCACTAAAAAAAAGTCGTAGGGGGATAGAAATAAAAACTGAAGCTGAAATCGAAATCATGAGAGTTTCAGGGAAAATAGTGGCAACAGTATTAAAAGAAATTCAAGAAATCGCCAAACCCGGAATGACAACGGCGGATTTAGATACCTATGCAGAAAAACGTATTCGAGAAATGGGGGCAACTCCTAGTTTTAAAGGTTATCATGGCTTTCCTGCTTCTATTTGTGCTTGTGTTAATGATGAAGTAGTCCATGGCATTCCTAACCCCAAAAAAGTCCTAAAAATGGGTGATATTGTCAAAGTTGATACGGGGGCTTTGTATAACGGCTATCACGGTGACTCCTGCATTAGTTTCCCCATTGGTAAAATCAAAAGACAAGGAGTTAAGTTATTAGAAGTAGCTGAAAAGGCTATGTATAAAGGAATTGAGCAAGTAAAAGCTGGAAATTATTTAATGGATATAGCAGGAGCAATTCAAGATTATGTAGAAAAAAATGGGTTTTCTGTGGTAGAAAATTTTGTGGGACATGGTGTAGGTAGAAGTTTACATGAAGAACCCTCTGTGTTTAATGTTCGCACTAGAGATTTACCCAATGTAAAATTGCGTAGTGGAATGACATTAGCTATTGAACCCATTGTTAATGTGGGTAGTAATAAAACTCGTACCCTCAAAGACCGTTGGACTGTTGTAACCGTTGATAAATGCCTCTCAGCCCAGTTCGAGCATACTGTTTTAGTAACTGATTATGGTTATGAAATTCTAACTTGGCGAGACTAGGCACTTTAATTGATCTCAGTTAGGCTTAAGAATATAGGCTCAGTGTAGGTGTTAGGTTACAGGCTTCAGGTGACAGGTTTGACGGTTTATTTTTTTGAATATTAACTTATTAGTCACTTTTTCCTCTTCCTCTTTTTCTACCATAACTAGGAAAATTTATCCCCAACTCTGGTTTACTTAATAAGTAGCTCCCGTTAAATAAAACTAAAGTTTGTAGTTACCCCTTTAGGGGTTTCAAAAGTTCTGAGAATAAGGGCTGAAGCCCTCACTACTAACTGACCTATTTCACAACTTCCTCTAAACGTTTTAAAACAAAATCCTTATCTAAATAAGAAAATAAATAACCAGCTTTAGGACCTCTTTCCTTACCTAAAAATGAATAATAAATGGCAGGAAAAGCAACGCTAGGACTAATACCTAATTGTTTGGTGGCAGTAAATAAAGCAGTTTGCAATTCTTCCCCTTCCCATTTTTCTAAGGCGATTAAATTTTCTTTTAGTTTAGTTAAATATTGTTTTTGTTCATCGCTCAACCCAGAGGCGGTTTCAGGAATATCATCAAAATAAATTACCAGTTTTTCTTCCTCATCGGCATAATCTTCTAACCATTTTTTCGCCACAGCAATACGTTCGTTTATTTTTTCCCAATCATATTCGGTTAACTCTGTTTCTGCTCTTTTTTCTATTTCCGCTTTTAAGTCTAAATGGGGTACTTGTAATAAGGAAATGAGAGTGCTAATGTCGAAAGTATAATAAGGTTTAATTTCCTCCTCTAATTGAGCATAGAATAGAGGTAATAAGGTTCTGTCTAATTCTACATTTTCATTTTCTTTCTGCAGTTGAGCATATTGATTTAAAAGACTATCATAGTCTCTAAATAAACGGGTAATTGTCTCATAATTAGGAGCAAAATTAATCACCGTTTTTGGTTGAGTTCTTAACATCAAAAAACGCAATAATTCTGGAGGCAACAAATCTGCCATATCTTTGGCGCTTGAACCCACTCCCTTAGAAGAGCTCATTTTTGTGCCGTTAACCAAAATAAATTCATAGGGAGAATGGAAAGGGGGTTTTTTATGTAAAACTTTACGACAAATAGCATTTGCTACATCCCTTGAGCCACCTTTTTGAGAATGATCTTTTCCTGCCATTTCCATGGTTACACCAACTAAATCCCACTTGGCAACCCATTCAACTTTCCACGGAAGTTTGCCGTTACCATCAAAAGGAGAAATCCAGCCTTGATGTCCACATCCTTTCACCCAGTCGGTAGCATCTTCCTTACAGGTAAAAAAGACTTCTGAACCATTATAGTCAGTTACATTGGTAGTTGCTATCTTGCCACAATTAGGACAGATTACCTGAAAAGGATACCAATTATCGGCGCGATCGGCTTTACTCACATCTCGATAAACTTCCCTAACATCCTGAGCATGATTGAGAAATTTGTCAATATAGGGGTTTAATTTTCCTGAACGATATAAGTCTCTCAAATAGTAAATTTCGGCTTTTACTCCCAAATATTCAAATACTTCCAAAAATTCACCCATAAAATATTTGGCGTAATCAGGGGCATTTTCATCAGGAGAAGGAACATTGCAAAGAGGATAACCTAAGTAAGGAGAAAATTTTTCTTTATCTAAATAATGGGGGACTGTATCTAAAGCGTCGTAATCATCAACTCCATAGGTAAACTTTACTGGCTTTCCTACTCTTGTCAAAGCCCGATACATAACATCATGAATAATCACCCCTCTGACAGAACCTACATGAACTCTACCTGAAGGGGTTTTGGAATCGTTTACTAATTCTTCTTGGTGTGAGGAAGCCGCTATTTTATCCGCCCAAAACATATTTATAATTTATTGTTCACTATCTTTAAACTGCAGAAGTTCTATTATATCTTACTTTAGCTATTTAGCTATTCACCTTGAATCCAAGAAAGTTTAGAACTCTACTATGGAAAATTCACCAAAGATGATAATATATCAAATCATCAACATTGCTATGTTACCGCACTATTAGTTCCTTATCTCAGATGAAAAATAGTCTTAAATAACTTTAATTCACTGGCAGAAGTACAAACCCATTTGTTTTTTTATGGTTTTTCTGCTATGCAGTTATGTTGTATTTCTATTTTTTACTATGATATTTTATTCGATGGCATTTTTATTCTACATTAAACTTTATTCTCGTGAATATATGCCATAAGTTTTCAAAACACTAATAATAGGGAATATAAATGTTGATACCTGCAATGATTATTATTTTTTATAAGTAATAATTCTAATCATCTATATCTGCTTTTTATTTTAAATCACTTAACATTAATTATTAAAATAATTTTTTTATCGAGACTAGCTACAAATTTTATTTAAGAGTAATTATTAGTTAATAACTTGTAGCAAAAACATTAATATTTTTCTTGCAAATATTAAATTATGTTCACCATTTATAGTAAACTAATCAAAATTAAGTAATTATTTTCTATTAATCATTTTTATCTTACCTTTTAGATTTAATACTTTTAAAAATACAAATCAAATACTCTATTATTATATTTATCCTCATTTATTATAATTACTAAAATTAAATATGTCGATTTTACATGGAAGTTTTTTAATTAGAAAAGAAGAAAAATACTTTATTATTTGGGGAGAAAAGTGGATAAATATCGAGAAAGAAAAGTTTGATTTAGAGGCTGAGTTTTTATATATTTATCCTTTTTTAATTGAAGATAACCAAGAATTAGGTGAGCTTTTAAAACAAAATTCTTTGGAGGACATAATTTCCGATGAAACAATAAATAATGAAGATCCTGAATCTTTTTGGCAGTGGGAAATGGCTTTATTTCCTGTTCAGAAAAAACCAAAATCTAAAACAGTTATACCTCTTCTTTATGAGCATTATTTAGGTATTAGTAATAAATTAAGTTCAGTTATTTTATATCCTTGGGATGTGTGCGGAGTTAAGTTAAATACAGAACAACTTTTAAGACTATTACAACAGTTACCTTTAAATAAAGTAGATTACATAGCCCCTGATTTAAGATTTTGGAGTCATATTTATCGTTGGTCTTTAGATTTAATTTGTCGTCAAAAATTTATTCCTAGTATTGATGAGAAAAATAATTGTTTTTGGCAACCTTTATTAGATAGTAATATTGATCAGGGTAGATTAGCTCATTTTATACAATCAATGCCCTCTATTTGCCGTTGTTATGTGGAGAATGAGGACGATCCTAATGTTCCTCAACAAAAGTTAATTCTGGAATTTTTAGCTACTATTTTAGATGCTCAAATAAGACGTTTATTAACAAACATCTCTACTCCTGTTAATAATGAATTAATGGTGCAAACTTGGTTAGAATCTTTAAACAACGAAGAAAAAAGTAAATGTCATTTATCTTCTTTAGACAATAAAAGGTTACAAATGGCATTTGATAATTGGACATTACCTATTCAAGAAAACTTGATTACTTCTGATTATCAATTGGTCAGAAAACAATATAGACTTTGTTTTAAATTACAGCCTCCTAGTGGGCAAAATCAAACGGATAATTATGATAATTGGAAATTAGATTACTATTTACAAGCAATAGATAATCCTGATTTTTTGATTCCCACAGAACAAATTTGGTCACATCCTCATCCTCAATTAGAAATAGGCGATCGCATCATTGATAATCCTCAAGAAATCATTTTGAAAGGGCTAGGATTGGCGGCGAAATTTTACGAACCGATAGCGGAAAGTTTGCAAGAATCAATGCCTAATTACTGCTCTTTAAATGCTATTTCTGCTTATCAATTTATCCGCAGTGCGGTATGGCAATTACAAGATAATGGATTAGGAATAATTTTACCCAATGGGTTAAATAGTGGTGTTGATGAAAAACGTTTGGGAGTGAAAATAGAAGCTAAAGTTAATCTGAAAAAAGGTGAAAGATTAAACCTAAATACTTTGTTAAATTATAATTTAAAAGTTGCTGTAGGAGATAAAACTTTAACAAAAAAAGAGTTTCAAAATTTATTAGCACAAAAATCTCCTATTGTGGAAATTGATGGACAATGGTTAGCTTTACAACCAGCCGATGTAAAAGCCGCAGAAGACATTTTAAATAATACTGATTCTGGCACTAATTTAACTGTGGAAGATGCTCTGCGTTTAAGTAGTGGTAACAGTGAAACTATTGCAAAATTACCTGTTGTCGCCTTTGAAAGTAGCGGTGCATTAGCAGATTTAATTAACAGTATTAATGATAATCAAAAAGTAGAAGTATTAAATTCACCAAAAGATTTTCAAGGTACTTTACGACCCTATCAAGAATTAGGATTTAGTTGGTTATATTTCTTGCAAAAATGGAATTTAGGGGGATGTTTAGCGGATGATATGGGATTAGGAAAAACTGTACAATTAATTGCTTTTATCTTAACTTTAAAAGAGAAAAAAGAATTAAATAAACCTAGTTTAATTGTTGCACCAACTTCTGTTTTAAATAACTGGGCAAGGGAAATAAAAAAATTCGCTCCTTCCTTAAATGTTTTAATCCATCATGGAGATAATCGTAGCAAAGAAAAAGAGTTTATTAAAACCAGCAAGAAATTAGATATTATCATCACCAGTTATTCTTTAGTTTATAGAGATTTTGACACATTAAACTTAGTAGAATGGCAAGGAATTATTCTCGATGAGGCACAAAACATCAAAAATCCTCAAGCAAAACAAACTCAAGCAGTCCATGATTTAAACTCTGAATTTAGAATTGCTTTAACAGGTACACCAGTAGAAAATAGACTCTCAGAATTATGGTCAATTTTAGAGTTTTTAAACCCCGGTTATTTAGGGACACAACAATTTTTCCAACGGCGTTTTACCTTGCCTATTGAAAAATATGGGGATCAACATTCCTTACAAACTTTACGTTCTTTGGTTCAACCTTTTATTCTGAGACGCTTAAAAACAGACAAAAATATCATTCAAGATTTACCTGAAAAACAGGAGATGAATGTTTATTGTGGCTTATCTGGTGAACAAGCTCAATTATATCAAAATTTAGTGGATGAATCCTTAGAAAAAATTAATGAAACTACAGGAATTAAACGTCATGGTTTAGTATTAACTTTGCTGATGAAATTAAAACAAGTTTGCAATCATCCTGCTCATTTATTAAAAGAAGAAAAGCTCAATTTTTCCTCTCGCTCAGGGAAGTTGTTACGCCTAGAAGAGATGTTAGAAGAAGTAGTAGCAGAGGGCGATCGCAGCTTAATTTTTACTCAATTTGCAGAGTGGGGAAATCTATTACAACCCTATTTGCGTAAAAAGCTAGGGGTCGAAGTATTGTTTTTATCAGGTAGTACCAAAACAGAAAAACGTCAAGAAATGGTCGATCGCTTCCAAAATGATCCTCAAGGACCTCCTATATTTATACTATCATTAAAAGCAGGAGGAACAGGCTTAAATTTGACCAGAGCAAATCATGTTTTCCATTATGATAGATGGTGGAATCCTGCGGTAGAAAATCAAGCAACAGATAGAGCGTATCGTATTGGACAAAAACAAAATGTCCAAGTGCATAAATTTGTTTGTAGTGGCACTTTGGAAGAGAAAATTAATGATATTTTGGAAAGCAAACAACAGTTAGCAGAACAAACAATTAATAGCGGTGAGGATTGGCTAACTAATCTTGACACTGACCAATTAAGAGAACTGCTTATTCTGGAGAGAAATGCAATTATTTAAAGGGTTTTAGAGTATGGGCAGAGCGAGACTCGAACTCGCATGACCGAAGCCGCCACATTTTGAGTGTGGTGCGTCTACCAATTTCGCCATCCGCCCTGACGATCACTTTCACAATTATAACTTATTCTCTTTTGATTGAGCAACTGATCATACTCAGGAGAATTAGACCATTTTTCTACTTCTTTTGCTCTAATAATCGGCAATGGATGGGTTAACTGAGCAGTTTGTGTTTCTTGTAACAATCTTCCTAACTCATTATTACTCATCACTCTATAGTCTTTGACCTGCTCCATAAAAGCAGATAAATTCAACTGAGACGCTAAATTCGGTGAACCTCCAGCTAGTTTCATCAATACAGACATAACAATTTCTGGTTTTTGTACTACTAATAAAGCACTGCGATCGCAACTAAATTCAGCACAACGAACCCACTGTAATAACTGACTTTGTAGAGATTGAGCCACCAATGTTCCCCAGGTCGGGATTAATCCGGCCGCCAATACCATAATATTAGCTAAAGAAAGATATACTCCATGCTCACACTTTAAATGCCCCAACTCATGAGCAATGACAGCCTTAATTTCTTCAGGATTGAGTAAATCAAGCAAAGAGGTATGAATAACAATAAAAGGTTTTTGACCACGAATAGCTAAAGTATAAGCATTCGGCACAGGGTTTTGCTGAATGTATAATTGAGGCGTTTCTACATCCAAGATTTCACAGGCAGAAATTAGTAAATCATGCAAATCAGGTAGTTGTTTTTCTGAAATACGAATACTCGAAGCGATATTATTAAGATAAAAAAAATCTTCCGCAATACTTCCTAAAAAACCTCTAATAGCTAAATCTAAACCAGGAAGTTGCTTAAGTCGATTTGTTGCTTCCAAGTCCAAAGGATGACGAAAATGATCCGCTTTTAACCCGATTAATTTTACCGTCATGGTCAACAATTAGTTTTATTTTTTCTTCATATTCTAACATTATCCATAGAAATTCAGAGAGAAATCATCATCATTTCTACACTTATGACTAAACTTGAGTCAATTTATATTTCAATCTGATCACTTTTATGTAATAATGTATAGTAAATATTTGTAAATTTTCTTGCAAATATCTGGCTATTTTTCTAGTAATACATTACCCTAGTATTACTAATACTCAATGTCAAAAAATTTAATGTCTAGTATAGTTTAGAGGAAAAAAAATGCGTCCTAACAGAACCTCCACCACTCAAATGGAAGTTACCAGCATCCGTTTAGAAAAAACTCTTAAAGATAGCTTAAAGTCTTTATCTGGTAGTCAAGGTTATCAAACATTAATTCGAGATATTCTTTGGAACTATGTACAGCAAAAGTCTGGAGAATACCGTCCTAATTTTTCCAAAACTGATATTCGCTCTACTATTACTGCAACCGCTAGAAAAGACGAAAGTTGCGTATTAACAGGTAAGCTGATTCCCGAAGGTGAAGAAATGCTTTTAGCTTTAACCATTCACGGTGATTTTGTCCCTGTTTCCGTAGATGCAATGAAAGAATAGGACATTATCTTAGGAATTAGGAATACAAAAAGGTAAAAGGGCAAGGGGCAAAGGTAAATAGTTGATAATTAATCACTTCTAACCCCGAACCCCGAAATCAGGTATTGCTTATCTTCTGGTCAATGACACAAATATTAAATTCTAGGTATCATGAAAATGTCATAATGTAGGAATAATCATAAAATTTCCTTTACCTTTTCTATTAATCATGTCTATAAAACAATCGGATTATGAAACGGTGTTGGCTGACTACAGCAGTCGCAAAAGAGTTGTCTCTTTATTAGGGATGTATAGGGAATATTTAGAAATGATTCCCAGTATGAGAAGACCAACAGAAAGTGTTATTACAATACCCCTTCCCCTCGCAAAAGTAAGAAATTTAAAAACCGTTTCTGGAGATTGTTTAAGTTCTGTAGGTACGGATGAAATAACACCTATTCCCTGTGATTTAGCCATTTTAATGTGTGATCCTGAATGGAAGATTAAGATAGGGGTAGAAATTCTAGTATTTATTCATCGCCCCCAAGAAGATTTTTCAGATTTACTAAGACGTTGGCGCCAATCTCAAATTTATTTGAACAAAGAATATGAGTGGATTATGCCAAAGACAGAAGAACATATGTTTAGTGATTTAGCCGAAGAAATTAGACCTTTATTTGTGGTTTTTTCTCAAACGCCAGAAAGAATTAAAAAGGGTTTATCAGGTGCGAATCTCCCTTATGTAGAATATATCCCTGAAGTGCCTAGTGATGACCCAGAATTTATCCCCTCTCCTATGAAAAATAATTAGAGATTATTATTGTTTTAATGCTTATTAGTTGAATCAAGTTTTTGAAAAAGTTTATGATTGTTTAAGTTTAGCTGTCAATAAAAATCATATTAGTAATGTTTAATAAACTATTTGCCATTAGCAAAAAAAATAAGAATAATACTCAGGTTTCACAAAGCAAAGATGATTTTCTTGGGGAAAATGACCAAGTAAAACCAGTTAAATCGAAAGGCTTATCAATACAAAAACAAAGGGAAGAACAAATAAAAAGAAAGAAAATAATCATCAAACATTTTGGCAAGTCTTTACTCAATTTACAGCTAGAAACAGGCATTTGGACACCAGTATATATTGTTGATTTATATGAGGTAAATTTTTCGCAAAATCAAGAAGATTATGCACCCTTAATTGATAATGCTTTAAGTGAGTGTTTTGAAATTCATAAACAGAAATTAAGACAAAAAATTTATCGTGAGTCTTTTAATTTACAACCCGGAGAATTATTAATTGTTGCGAAGGAAATAGAAGGAGAAATATTCTTATCATGTAAAAAATTCCCTTATAATATTGAAAAATTAGTAGAACTTCTTAATTGTGGTTTCTTTACTTCTCATACTCATCAATTATTTTTTTTACGATATTTTGTTCCTCCTATACCAGATGATTTATATAAATTCGATCGCATCTCTATTCCTTCTAAATTTGAGCTAGTTATTAGAAAAATTATTCATTACTGCGATCGCACTTTTACTACAGATAATTTACCCTATGAAAAATGGGAAAATTTAATCAATAATTTGCAGGTATTAGGAATGATTATAAAATTTCCCGATACAGAAGAAACCGTCACAATAGATGCACTTTTGACAGAAGATTATAGTAATATTGGCTACCATCGTTTAAAAGTAGAAGAAGTTGTTAAAGATACCATAGACAAAAATCCTATTGTTATACCCCTATTTATTCTTTTATTAGCTTTCTTTTGTAGCGATAAAAATGATAGTAAAATCTTTTCTTATCACTATTTATTTTCTCCTACAGGCATCACGAAAAAAAAATCAATGGAGCGGGGACAACTTTCTTTCTTTAAACTTTTTAACGAACTTTTAGACGAATCTTTATTACCAAATCAATTTCGTAAATGTATGTCAACTATCTATTATGAAGCCTTTATTTTACATCAATATGAAATAGAAGATTTACTATTTAAGTATAGAGAAAAATATAAACAAAAAACTAAGTAAATAATTATTTAATCTCATCATCAATTTGATTTATTAATCATAAAATATCTTCAGATGACTAATCGTTCAAAACCTCATATTACTGCAATTATTGCCATGAGTTTAAATGGCAAAATCAGCACCGATGTAAATACTAGAGCAAAATTCACCTCTGTTAATGACTTTCATCACTTAGAAACCCAAGTATCTTTGTGCGATGCCGTAATTTTTGGAGCAAATACCCTCCGTGCCTATGGTACAAGTTTATCAATTAAAGACCCAGAATTAATAAAAGAAAGACAAGCAAGACACCAACAGCCTCAACCTTTGCATATAGTTTGCTCACCCTCTGGTAATCTTAAACCTGATTGGGCTTTTTTTTCTCAACCGATACCTCGTGGTTTAATTACTACTAAAGAGGGATTAAATACATGGCATGAAAATGTAAATACTTGTCTCAATTGCAATAATGATATTCAATATTCATCAAAAGAAGGTGAAAAATCTTATTTTCAGAATATTTTTATCTCAGAATCATCAATAATTAATTGGCACTTTATTCTTGATAATTTACAAAATATGAACATTAATAAAATTGCTATTTTGGGGGGAGAAAAATTAATAACTTCTTTTTTAAAAGATAAATTAATTGATGATTTATGGATAACTATTTGTCCTTTATTAATATTAAACAGTAAAGCTCCTAATTTTTGTTCAACTTTTTTAGATGATAATATGCACTCAACAATTTCTTTGCAATTATTAGAGGTGATAAATATTGAAGAAGAAATTTTCGTTCATTATTCTGTTGATTATTGACAATAAGACTTGCGGAAAAATGATTTTTATGATGATATATAGCAGTGCTATCTGATGCTTAACATGATAAGGCAACAAAAATATAAAAATATTTTATGAATGCTAAAATATATATACTATAAAGCTAGTGATAGTAAAAAAAGAAAAAACTATCTAATTTTTAAAAAAGAGAATTAGACAAATTAGAAACAGTCATCATACCTGAATTAGAGAAGAAAAAAGCGACTTAGAAAAAAATTTATGACAATGCAGTGCGTGATTATGAACTATTAAATGCCTTAACATAAGCATTAAATCAAGTGATTAAAGAGATATATGAGAAAAGAGAGAAATATTTAGAGTTATTAGCATTAAGTTATTAGCAAGATATATATTGGTTTTCTATGAATAGAAAAGTAAAAAACACTGGGATAATTTTACTGATATTATGGGTTATTTATTGGTTAATAATTTTTATTCTACCCCAATTCAACTTAATTTTAAGAGGAAGTCTATATAGTATTCTTATTCTGAGTTTAATTTCACTTATTCTCACCTTGAAAATGATTAGGGAGTCAAACCTTCAAGCATTAGGAAACATCAAGCAGTTAATTATTGCTGTTTTAATTCTCCCTGGTATTATTTTATCTTTCAGTCTAATAATTATTTTAGGGGGGATTACCTCTTCTCATCCTTGTTTTCGTGAATATCCTTCCCCTAGTCATAAATTAGTTTTAACAATGGAAAGTTGCGGTAGTTTAACTGTAGGCTATAATTATACTATTAGTCGAAACTATAGTATTTTTCAGAAGGTAAAATCGAGAGGTAAGATTTCCCCTGATATTAGTGGTAAATGGTATAGTCGCCGTTTCGAGTCTCTTAAGATTGAATGGGATTCTCAAGAAACCCAGATAAGATGGGAGTTAAAAGAGTATAGTACCACAGGCTTGGCAGAAGATAACTCTCAAATGCCTATTCAGGGAATAATTAACATCATTAACAATTAACAATGAAGCAACAGGTAACTGTATATAGTTATTTACCACTCTATTTAGCTTCCATCCAATTATTGCCAGTGTGAATATCCACTAATAAAGGTATTTTCAAAGATAAAACATTCTCCATCGCTTCCTTAATTTTGACACTCAAATCATCTACTTTTTCTGAAGGTAATTCAAACACTAATTCATCATGAACTTGTAACAATAAATTACCCTCTTCTTCAGCTAAAATTTTATTCACTTCTATCATCGCTAATTTAATTATATCCGCACTAGAGCCTTGAATTGGTGCATTAGCGGCAGATCTTAACATTTGTATTGTTTGATAGTTAAAGTTAAAATCAGATAATTCAAAGGAGTTAATATCAGCATTTATTAATTTTTCTGCTTCTCTATCATTAAAGTAAAAATATCTTCTTCTTCCTAAAATAGTGGTAACATAACCATTAACTAAAGCCTCCTTTTTCTGGTTTTCTAAATAATTGAAAACATTTGCATATTTTTCTCTATATATATCGATAAATTTTTGTGCAGTTGCTGTCTTTACTCCCGTTTCTCTGGAAAATTTTTGTGCGCCCATGCCATAGATTACACCAAAATTAATGGTTTTTCCTAAGTTTCTTTCTTCTGGGGTAATATCTTCTTTTTCTAATAATAATTTAGCGGTGACGGTATGAATATCTTGATTATTTTGATAGGCAGATATTAAAATGGGTTCATTACTTAAATGGGCTAAAATTCTTAATTCAATTTGAGAATAATCTGCACTTAAAAATACCCAGTTTGATTGCGGAATAAAGGCTTTACGAATTTGTCGAGAAAAAGCCGTGCGAATAGGTATATTTTGTAAGTTAGGATTGGATGAAGAAAGTCTCCCCGTAGCCGTCACCGTTTGATTATAATTGGTGTGCAGTCTTTGGGTTTTTTGATTAACTAAAGTGGGTAAGGTATCCACATAAGTAGATTTTAGTTTTGCTAACATACGATGTTGTAAAATTAAATCGATGATAGGATGATCTCCTTTTAGTTTTTCTAATACGGCTTGATTGGTAGAATAGCCTGTTTTTGTCTTACTACTTTTTCTTTTATTTAAGCCTAGTTTTTCAAACAATAATTGACTCATTTGTTTAGGAGAGGCAAGGTTAAATTCTTCCCCTGCTTCTTGATAGGCTTCCGTTTCAATGGTTATTAATTCTGAATCTATTTCTTTGGCTAATTCTTGCAGATATTCACTGTCGATTAATACCCCTATTTGCTCCATTTGAGCTAAAATGGGTTCTAGTTTTAATTCTAGTTCAAATACTGTGTTTAATGAAGGTATTTTTTCTAATTCAGCAGTTAAAATTTCCGTTAAGTGAAAAGTTGCTAACACATCTAAAGCACAATAATTGGCTGTCTTTTCTATCGGTAAATCTGCTATGGTTTGTTTTTTATCTAAGCCTAAATCATCGTAATCTTGAGCGATAAATTCACTGCCGTATTTGATACATAAGTTACTTAATTTGTGGCTTTCTTCGGGTTGTAAAACGTAACTAGCTAACATGGTATCGCAGACAATACCTTTGATTTCCATGCCATTATTCAAAAAGACGAGGCGATCGAACTTTGCATTATGGAAGGTTTTTTGATATTCTGTAGAGTTTAAAATAGGCTCTAATTTTGTCTGAATAATATCGAGGGTTAACTGTTTTCCTTCTTGATGATGTAAGGGAATATAAGCAGTTTCTTTGAGGGTTTTTCCCCAACAACAACCAATCCCCACTAAGTTAGCAGTGAGAGTATCTAGGGAGTCGGTTTCGGTATCCCAAGCCGTAATTTTTGCCTGTTTTATTTTGCTGATTAATATGTCTAATTTTTCTATATCATCAACAATCAAAGTATCTATTGACTGAGAATTATTATTAGTCTCTGACTTACTTTCCCCCTTTACTAAGGGGGGATTAAGGGGGGATAACTCTTGCCTACCTTTACCCCTATCTTTGACTCCTTTCCCTATAGTAAATAGAGATAATTGCCCATTATTTTCTGTCGGATTATCTAATATTGTACCCCCTAACTTCTCTTGAATTTGATTAATTTGTTTGACGAAGCTATTTAATTCTAAAGTTTGCAAGAGGGGGATTATTTCTTGGTTATTAAATCCTGTTAGTTGTAAATCATCTAAAGATATTTCTAAGTCAATATCTGTTACTATTTTTGCTAAAAATTGGGAGTGTTGAGCGTCTTTTTCTCCGTTAATCAATCTATTTTTTACAGCAGATTTAATATTATCTAAGTTGTGATAAACGTTATCTAATGTCTCATATTTTTCTAAAAGATTACTAGCAATTTTCTTGCCAATGCCTAAAACTCCGGGAATGCAATCTGATTTATCACCACATAAGGCTTTAAAATCAACAATTTGCGATGGTTTTACCTTCATTTTGGTAAATACTTCTTCTTCTTTATAAGTGCCATATTTACCTAAATTTCTCTCCAAATATAAAACGCTTATTTCTTTTTCATCATCAACTAATTGAAATAAATCTCGATCGCCGCTTAAAATTTTAACTTGACAATGGGATTTTACTGCTTGGGTGGCTAATGTGCCTATAACATCATCTGCTTCATAACCAACAGCAGTAACTATCTCAATATTTAACGCCTTTAACAGAATCTGTAAGTTATTCACATCCTCAATAAAATCATCGGGAGCAGGAGAGCGATCGCCCTTATAATTACTATCAGCAGTGTGGCGAAAAGTAGCTTCTTTCAAGTCAAAGGCAACGGCGATATATTGGGGTTGATAGTCGCTAATGATGGTAAAGAGGGAATTGAGAAACCCGAAACAAACACTCGTGGGAATACCAGTGGAAGTACGCAACGCCCCTTTTTTCGCTTTAGCTAAGGCATAATAGGCACGATATGCAAGGGAATGTCCATCTACTATTAAGAATAAGGGACGATCGCTTTTTGTCATCAGATTTCATAGAAACAACAGAAACTATATTATAGTTGCTAAAGGGGTAATGAGTAGAAGTCAGAAGTTCTTAACTATCAACTATTCACCATTCACCTTTGCCCCTTGCCCTTTTAACTTTGCCCTTTATCTGTTATCTATTCCCTTTTCTTAAAACCTTAATTACATAATCGGTTATTATGGTGAAAAACAATCCCAATTTTTTAGATTAAGTGTGTGAGGATACCCATGTCAGAGGGAAAAAGTAAGCGTCAATCTAATCAATATCAGCGTCAAAATAACAGTAAAAAACAATCTTCTCTCAAATTCAATCCTCGTTGGTTATTCTTAGGTTTTGGCTTTAGTGCGATCGCAGTTGTTTCTGCTAGTATAGGAGCATTATTAGCCCTATCTCTCTCTAAAACACCCTTAAGACAAGCCCAATTAACCCCCGCCGAAGAAGCCGTTTTTAATCAAGAAGAAACTGTTACCTTTGATAGCCTACAAATTCCTAAATTAAGTCGTCCCGTTAATATTCTTGTACTGGGAATTAAAGTTTTAACCTCTGATGTACCAGAACAAGCGCACCCTGACGTTGGTTATCATGCTTTAGTTAATTCTTTTGAAGGATTGTCAGACAGTATGTTACTGTTAAGGTTCGATCCAGAAAAAGATAACGTAGTAGTGCTTTCTATTCCTCGTGACACCAAAACCCTCATACCTCAAAGGGGAGTTACCAAAATTAACGAAGCCAACGCTTTAGGAGGCCCTGCTTTAGCGGCTGAATCTGTAAGTAACCTCTTAGATGATGTTAGCGTGGATCGTTACATTAGAATTAATATTCAGGGAGTTGAAAAGCTGATTGACGCTTTAGGAGGATTAAATATTTATGTACCCGAAAATATGAAATATACAGATCATAGTCAACATTTGTATATTGATCTTAAACAGGGACAACAACACTTAGACGGTGAAAAAGCGATTCAATTTTTACGTTTCCGCTATGACGCTTATGGTGATATAGGTAGGGTGCAAAGACAACAAAGTTTTATGCGCGCCTTAGTTGAACAAACTTTAAGTCCTCGTACTATCCTCAGAATGCCCGATATTCTTAATGTAGTGCGATCGCATCTTGACACCAACTTAACCACCAATGAATTAATTGCATTAGCCGCTTTTGCCGCCCAAAAGAATCGCTCTAATGTGAAAATGGTAATGTTACCCGGAGACTTTAACACCCCCGCAGAGGGAGAATTGAGTTATTGGCTACCGAATCACGATAAAATCAGTGAAGTCATGGCACAACACTTTGAAGTTGGTTCTAATTATTTTTCTGCCAATTATCAATCAGATTCTCATAACCTCAAAATTGCCGTACAAAGTACCAAAGATGATCAAGAGATAGCCCAAAAAATTGTACAATATTTAAAAAACAATGGTTATTCTCGTACTTATTTTAGCTATAACTATTATTCTCATAACTTACCAGAAACAAAAATTATTGCTCAACAAGGAGATAACCTTGCCGCCGCTCAACTAAGAGCAGATTTAGGAGTGGGAGAAGTGGTAGTTGAAAGCACAGGAGTTATTAATTCAGACGTTACCATCCAAGTCGGTAGCGATTGGTATAAATCCCATGCTAACCCTGCTAATGATAATGAGAATAATAATGAGAATAACTTTCAAACTATCTCTTATTAATTGAGGGGAAAAGTTAAAAGGGCAAAGGGCAAGAGGTAAGACTCCTTTATCCCCATTCGATAGGCAGGAGTGATTCAAAGTAGAAATACAAAAACGCTCAAACTATTGCCAGTAAAAGAATATAGGGTTTTAGAGCTTTGAGGATTAAGAAGTAGTTAAAAATGTTGAGATTATCAATTTATAACCATAAACCATTAAAAACTATTGCCCATTGCAAGAGTGCCTATTCCCTACCTGAGTTCGATGAAAAAAGTATCGAAAAATAAAGCGCCCTCGAGTTATCATCGAGCCAATTTTGGAATAAAAAATTATTAAATTTAGGAAAAACTCATTTAAAATCAATTTATTCAGCTTTTTTGTCAATAATTATTACTTTTAACTCCGAACTCCGAACTCCGAACTCCGAACTCCGAACTCCGAACTCAGGTATTCCCTGCCTTAACCAGAAAATTTTAGAATGAATCAGCCCTGCCCAATATCCCAACACCTGCAACCTGAAACCTATCTCCATAAGTGCCTAACGTCAGTTCAAATATAAGCTATAATCAGAAAAAGTTAAGTTTGACATCCCTTAACTATAAAGATGCTTTGGAATTAATTCCAAAAAAACTACATCATAGTTTCTCATGTGATGATAGTATGATGTCATGTATCCTTGGCTGTTGCCTTCCCTCAAAGGACAAGAGAAGATAAGATTATCGTAAACTATCAATAAAGCCAGTGTATCAATTACCTAATACCCATTTTGAGCTAGATTTAAAAAATATCAATGAGAAATTAGCCCAAGCAAATGCAAGTCAAATAGTGTCATGGGCAAAAGCAGAATTTGGTTCTCATTTGGTCTTAAGTACCAGTTTTGGCATTCAATCGGCGGTGATGTTGCATCTAGTAACTCAAGTCGTGCCTGATATTCCTGTCATCTGGATTGATACAGGGTATTTACCTAAAGAAACTTATTTATTTGCCGAAGAATTAACTAATAAATTAAATCTTAATTTGAAAGTTTACCAATCCCATTTAACCCCCGCAAGAATGGAAGCAATTTATGGCAAATTATGGGAAAAAAAAGACGTTGAATCCCTCAATTTATATGATCGTATTCGCAAAGTTGAACCCATGCAACGAGCTTTAAAAGAGTTATCGGCTAAGGCTTGGTTAGCAGGATTAAGACAAAATCAAACTCAATTTCGCAAACAATTAGGTTATGTTAATCAACAGGGTGAACAATATAAAATTTTACCAATTTTGCGCTGGAATTCCAGAGATATTTATGAGTATTTAAAAGAGTATGATTTACCTTATCATCCTTACTTTGATCAGGGTTATGTCACCGTGGGAGATTGGCATTCTAGTCGCCCTCTGTCAGCCGATGATGACCATGAAAGAGATACCCGTTTCCATGGTTTAAAACAAGAATGTGGTTTGCACTTACCTACTAGCAAGGAAGAGGCACAAAGTTTAGATTCTAGTCAACTCTAGCTATTCTATAAAAAAAATCTAGCGTTGTAGTAAATTCAGCTATGATTTTTAGCTTAGTTCGGGAATGACGAATAGGCAACGCAACGATACACTGGCAATAACATTTTGGTTGTTAGATATTTGAATTGATTCAATAATGTTTCGTGCCATAGTTAAACAACCCCAAAAATCTCAATTGTTGCCTCAAGGGTCAAAATAGTCAAAAATCATTAAACCTGACACCTACTACCTGCTACCTACCACCTTTTACTTAGTTTTTATGTATTGGTGATAGATTTGAGTAAATTAGAACTTATGTGCATACAGAACTTCAGCGTCACAGATATAAATAATACCTGAGTAGTCGTTAAAAAACTGTGCTGCAATGTCATCCGAAATCTTCAACGCCATATCTCGATTAGCAGTAAGTACCTCTATTTTGATATTCGAGTAGGTGTCGGAAACTGTGGGTTGTCCTGATGAGCGAACGTTGCGACTGCCTTTACCGCCAGCGGCTACCACCGTATAACCGGAAGCTCCGGCTGCATCGATGATCTTGGCGATCGGTTTTAGCAGTAACTTTTCCGTGACGATGACGAGCTTACTGGCTTGCTGGGTCATGTAAATTACCTCTTTATGTATATAGTAATTAAACTAAATAGAAACGTAAGAAAATGACAACACGATGCACCATTGTATAGTTTCCAGTGAACGAAGAGAATACCCTCATTTTTGTGTACACATTGTCTAACAATAGTGTGTGTGGTTGCCATGTTAAGCACTCTAGCAGAATATTCATTGATCAGTCAAGAGGAGACATAGGCATAAAAATCAGATTAAAATCATAAGTTTTTATTATTATAACCCTCAGTAAGTCTGAGGCAATTTTTGGTGAAAAATGTTGCTTGTTAATGACAAGGTACATATACTAAGGAAAATGCTATTTGCTTAAAATATAGATTTATATCTATATAAATAACTCAAAAAAGCAAAATAATAGAACTATTGTTCTAAAGTTTAGATGAACATCTTACAGGTGAGTTTGAAGTAGATGTTGACTTTTATATCCATAGGCATACAGCTTGTAGGCTATACACACAACTAGCTTGGAGCAAAAACAATGAATAATTTTGAATCGAGACAGTCACAGCCAAAGTTGAATAATGATGAGGGGTGGGTAGTGCAAGTATATGGCAGTAATCGCCGTTTGCTTTGTGTTTTAGAACCTTCTCACGGTTGGATTTTTCTGATCGGTTGTGGTTTTGGTTTACTGCTGTCAATAATTTGGTTTAATATCGCTCGTTATAATCCTCCTTTGGATACTCCTCCACCAGTGGATTCAGCACCATTGCAAGTGGATTAAGATTTTCTCAAGAGGGTAAGGGAAATGTTTTCGATAAGACTATTAATCCAAAAGAGCGATCGCAATTTATATCAGCTAAAGGGGGAAACTATATAAAAGAAAAACTTATCATTCAAATCAGATATTACGTTCTAAATTCCTGTCAAAGAGAGCAACAATCTGCACATTCTACGATAGAATTAACTGCATGGTTAAAAAAAAATAATAGAGTATAGTCTATAAAAATAGCTCCTCGTTTGAGGAGGCAGAAGGAGGTATTTGTGGATTTCTTATCTAATTTTGTGTCTGATTTCATAGGACAGTTGCAATCCCCAACTTTGGGGTTTCTGATTGGTGGAATGATAATTGCGGCTCTCGGTAGCCAACTACAAATTCCCGACTCAATTTATAAGTTTATTGTTTTCATGCTACTTATAAAAGTCGGTTTGAGCGGTGGTATTGCAATTCGTAAAGCCAATTTAGGGGAAATATTTTTACCCGCTTTGTTTGCTGTTTTGCTAGGAATATTAATCGTCTTTATTGCTCGATATACATTAGCTCAATTACCTAAGATCAAAATGGTAGATGCTCTAGCCACGGGAGGTTTATTCGGGGCTGTTAGTGGTTCTACTTTAGCGGCAGGTTTGACGGCATTAGAAGCTCAAGGTATTGAATACGAAGCGTGGGCGGCGGCTCTCTATCCATTTATGGATATTCCTGCTCTTGTAACTGCTATTGTTATGGCTAGTGTTTATCTTAGCAAACGTCGTAATGATAAAGAAGAAGAATTCAGCCAAGTAGAATATGTTAGTAAACAGGCAGTTGCCGCAGGAGATTACTCCAGTGTGGAATATCCTACAACTCGT
Source organism: Cyanobacterium sp. Dongsha4 (assembly GCF_036345015.1). Classification (NCBI taxonomy): domain Bacteria; kingdom Bacillati; phylum Cyanobacteriota; class Cyanophyceae; order Chroococcales; family Geminocystaceae; genus Cyanobacterium; species Cyanobacterium sp. DS4. Next base: position 540,735 of record NZ_CP084098.1, read on the forward strand.
CAAGAGTATCTTAGCCAACAACGTGGTACACCAAAGCGAGTAGAGATATGGCCTATTGTTAAAGAAAGTCTCCAAGGTTCTGCTTTATCAGCGTTGTTACTTGGACTTGCTTTAGGTTTGTTCACTCAGCCTGAAAGTGTTTATGAGAGTTTCTTTAGTCCTCTGTTTCGTGGTTTACTTTCCATTTTGATGTTGGTAATGGGTATGGAAGCTACTGCAAGGCTTAGTGAATTACGTAAGGTAGCTCAGTGGTATGCAGTATATGCTTTTGTTGCACCATTAGTACATGGGTTTATCGCTTTCGGTTTCGGTATGATTGCTCATGCTCTGACTGGATTTAGCCTTGGTGGCGTAGTACTCTTAGCCGTTATTGCTTGTTCTAGCTCAGATATTTCTGGACCTCCCACTTTACGGGCAGGTATCCCTTCAGCTAATCCCTCTGCCTATGTGGGTTCTTCCACTGCTATCGGTACACCGGTTGCTATTGGCATAGGAATACCACTATACATCGGTCTTGCCCAAGCAATTATGGGCGGCTGATTCCAGACGATTGCGGTTCGCCAGTGCTTGTTTGGTCTGGCGATCAACGCAACGGTTCTACCTAAGTTCGATATAAAAATATGGGATTTGGGTAGTTATCAGGTATCAGGTTATAGGTTACAGGTTTGATTTTTGTACATCTATTACATTAGTGAATAAAGAATTTAGAAGAAACCGGCATTAGAAACTTCTGAGCCATTAAGTAGTGCTAAACTATTTTCCATGAACTGATCTAAAAATGTTTGAGCTTCATTCATATTGCCGATATAACCAACTCCCGCTACTTGTTGATTAAAGGCTTGAAAGCGATCGCTCGATGAACTTAAACCCTGTCCAAAAGAACCAAAAAGGTTAGCGTTATTAGCCCATTGTGCGTCACTCCACTCTGCGGAAGAAGCAAGAAAACTAACCCGAGTGCGATCGTCCACATTAAAACGAATAATCGCATCATCATAATCTAAATCTCCTCCACCGAGGATGTCTTCAAAGCCCCAAGTGTTATAACCTAGATTAGTAACGTGGTCAAAATTATCCACATTGGCGTCTTTATAAGCAAAGAAAACATTTTCAAACTCTATTGCTGAACCATTAACCGCCATAAAGGGTGCAAATAATTCATCGCCACTGAGGTTAAAGCTAAAGGGTACTGTTTCTAAATCTGCTAGGCTAAGATTGGCATTAGTGTCCGTTAGACGATTAAACTCGCTGAGAGCTATGGTTTGGTATTCAGGGTTATCTGGGCTGTAGGTATTACCATCAGAGTCAATGACTGTACCATTTTCATCTAGGACACGGTAAAATCCAACGGTATTGTTAAAGGCCGCTTCACGGAAAATTGAACCAGAGATGGTATATTCAATTTCACTAGAATTGTTCTGGGTGTCAACAAGATCAATATTCGGATTTGGGTCAGTAATAGGGATGGTATTATTTTCTGGTTGGAAACTGGTATAGTCAGTTATCGTTGATTGCAAAATCGCTAGGGGTAATTGAGATTTGCTTAAACCATCATCTACCGCCTGATTCCATCTTTGAATTTCCTGAGAAGAAGGATTGCGAGAGTAAAGAGTTTCACTGGTGACATTAACTATGGCTTCTACGGATGAGTCTTCAAGGGTTGCCCCAAAGTGGTTAATAATTTCTGCTTGACTTTCAGGAGAACTGATAAAGCTATCAACAAAATCATCAACGTTATCAAAATCTGGCATTTTCGCAGACCAATTGGCACTACCAGTGGGATCACTTAATCTTCCGAAATAGGTTTGATATAGTAAACGGGTGAGGTTATATCTGTCCATGGTATTATCAGGAATGTTATTATCCCCAATACCTTCTAAATCAAATACTCCTACTTGACCAATAGTTGTAATATTTAGGTTGAGTTGCTGAGTATTCTCTAGTAAATTTGAACCGCTAGAAGGTGTACCGTTTACTTCATTACCTGTGGCAAAGAGGATTTGTGGAGCTTGATTTTCTGGGGCTAATCCAGAGGTAAGATCGAAACTTTGTACTAATAAACCACCATTACCTAATGCACCGCCAAAAATCGGGGTAACGCTATGACCTAGACCTTCAGGCACATTGAGAATACTGAGGTCAACTAGATTAAAGATACTGGGATTAAGATTAGTAACAATATCTTCTGTTCCCATATCCATACCCATATCCATATTATGACCACTATGACCTCCGTGGCCAATGGTGCTACCGTCAGAAGTGGCGATAAAGTGTCCTGCCCCTAATTGGAAGGTGTAAACGCCCGTTTCTGTAGGAGAATTAGCAGTTAAAATCAGATTTTCTAGGGCTATTTGTGCATACTGATTAAAGCCACTGGTAAGGGTAATTTCTGAGGCTTGGGCAAGGGTTTCATTTTCAATTAAAGCATCAGCTAATAAGGCTTGATCTGGCTGGTATCCACCAGTAAATTGTCCTGTTTGTAATAAAAGTGCGATCGCAGCTCCATCTAAAATACTTAAATGAACTCCATTAGTGGTGCGATAGGCAATAGCTAAATCGGCAAAATTATCTAAATTGTAATCTCCTGTACTTATAGTAACCTGCTCAGGACGTAAACCCGCAACAGGATCAAGATTATCCCCTTCAATGTCGATGAAGTCCCAAGGATCAAATTCAAAAATTTCTGTCCAATCTTCTCCCTGAGAATCGGTACTCCAACCTGTCACTGCAAACTCAGTTAAGTTTACAGAACCATCATTATTAATTTGTTTAAAACCTGCGGTAGTTATATCATTGCGGTTATCTCCACTCAAATCAGAAATTACCGCCCAAGGTGCTAAATTACTATTTTCATAGGGTTTAAAACTGCTGAGTAAGTTAGTTTGGTTTGTCAATAAACTAGCACCATCATAGACTCGGACTAAACCATCTCCTTCGGTGGTAATTACGACTTCTTGGACAAAATCACTACTAACATCTCCTGTTTGTCCTCTTCTAGGAGTTATATCAAGATTGCCATTAAGGCTTAAAGTATAAGGTTTAAAATCTGAAGCTCGATAAACTGTGACATTAATATTATTATCATCGCTGCGATCGAAATTAAAATGTTCCGCAGGAATTAACCAACTATCATCAGTATTTTCAATCACTTGAATTGCCATCATCATCCCCGCATCTTCATGGGGCAGAATATGACAGTGGAAAACATAAGTTCCTAAAAAGTCTTGGAATAACATTCGAATAGTTTGATTATTTGCTCCCCAAGTTGCTAAAGGAAGAGTATTGTTAGGGTCGATCGCCTCTGGTAAAGTGGTAAAAGTACCCTGTAAAGGATCTTTTTGTAAAACCTCTCCAGAACTAGCATCATAGTAGTGATAGCCAGAACTATTGAGCATTGTCACATCTTCAAGGTTACGTTTTTCGGGCAACTCAGTATCACTATCCAACACTTGATAATCATTGATATGGATATGAAAAGGATGCCCAATATACTTACTAGGTGCGTTGATACTCCAATTTTTAAGAGTCCATTCTTCGATCGTACCTAACTGAGCTGTAACCAAAGGACCAAAAGGAAAAACATGATCATTAATCAGAAAAGGATTTTCATAACCTAACCATGTACCTTCCTCATCCCTTGGCAAAGCAGTAAAAGTTTGATATTCTTGTCCCGTTGACTCTTGATAGGCTTTCAAAGCCTCTTGAGTTGCCGCATCTCTCTCTGTGGGATCTCGTCCTACTAATACATCTTTTGTCCAGTTAAACTCCCTTCCCCGTGTAGGTTGCCACTGCTCATCAAATAAATTTACACTAGGTACTTTATTGGGATCATACTCTTCTGGAGTTGTTGTTGGTAAAATCTCTTGTACATCAATATTAGTATTAATCTGATTGATAAAATCTTGCTGTTGAGCAGGGCTTAAATCTTCTGTACCTTCAGGCACTGTCAAAATCGCCAAAGGACCCGCTCCCTGAGAATTTTCTGAGCTTAATTCAGGATAACCTCCCATATTAGTTACATTGTAGGTTAAACCATCTTTTTCAAAAGAGTAAACCGAGGTTAATTCCGTCGTGCCACTTTCAAGATAAAATAAAACATCTACTCTTTTCCCCGGTGGCAGGGAAATAATATCTTCTCCTTTTGTATAGTCTGTCGGCGCGGAAGCCCCTTGAGGAGTATATGAACCTAAAACTCCTTCCGCTCGGCGAATCTCAGGGTATTGATGACCGTCTTCTCCATAAATGAATAAGGGTATGGGTTCTAAGGTTGTATTGCCATCATTATCTGTAACTCGTTGTTGCAAACTGACATTATAATAGGCTTGATTACTTTGATTGCTTAAAGAGATACTTTGCCACCCTCCCACGGTTTCCCGATTCGGTTGAAATTCTCCATTCACCGTCACCATAGTTAAACGGTTAACTAAACCCCCTAGATTATCATAGGAAGTTAACCTTAAACTGGGGTCTTCTTCTCCTTCCGTTTCGTCTGCGCCAAAATCAAGATCAATATTTTTGAGAACCGCTAAATTGCGAGGTATATCTTCTAAGCTAGGAATGCGACTGAGGGGATCTCCAATTTGAATAAACCCCGATTGCCCCCCATAAACTTGAGCGTTAACAGAAGGGTGATAATGGGGATGATACCAATAAGAACCGATACCATGATCATCAGGAATATTAATGTCTGTTGTCCAACTTTGTCCTGTGGTATAACGACTTACGACATTATCAGAAAATCCCCCCGGAGCGGTATGGGCACCATGAAAATGGAAATTAGTTGACGTTGTTCCTCCTAACCCTGCACTGCCACCATTACCATAAGAACTATTACGCACTAAAGTCGCCGCTTGAATTTGTTCGGTAGTTAATCCGGGAATAGTGATTTCATTATCAAAATTAATGCGTAAATCTTCCCCCGGTTGCATGATTAATGTGGGGCCTGGGTAGCTAGTGGTTATGGTATCTCCATTGGGAAGACCATAGGTATATAAAAAATTTGGCAACCAGAGAGGGGGGGTTTCTCCTTGGGCAACATCTAAATTATCTAAAAGATTTTGAGCATCAAAAATAGAGCGGACTATTTCACTGTCATTGTATATGTCCCATTTAGCAGAAGGATCATAATTGCTATTATCTTGAATTGCTGTATAAAGTTCATCCGTAGTTTGTCCTTGGGCTGACCAAAATTCATCGGTATTTGCACCTTGATCAAATCCGGGTCCTGTGTAGCCAATAAGTCTTAAGTTATAGATAGAATTATTCCGAGATTTTCCTGTCCAGTTTCTGACGATCGCATTTTTGTATTGAGTAAACAGAGAATTAGGACTATTAACAGCAGTTAAACCATTTGCTCCTAATAAAAATTCATTAACAAATTGATCTACATTAATAATCTGTACGGGGTTACTGGTAATATCGAGATCAACTTCTAAGTCTTGACGAGGTTGATTATTATTTTGAATAATGCCTGTTTCAGGATCATAACTAAGACTAGAACTTAAAACAATGTTGGGATTACCTTCGGGAGTTGTAGGGAATATAGCACCGAGGCGATAGAAAAAAGAATCTGACATGATCAACTATCCATTGAGATCGGTAAATTTAAAATACTTAAAATTTTAATGATTTTTTGCCTAAAAAAGACCTGTTGTCTTAAAAATTTTATTTTTTCTTTACAAAATGTCAATTTTAGATATTTATCTTCAATATGACTCAAAAAGATAGATACTTTAAAAGTAAAAACTAGATTAATAGTTAGGGCAAGAAAATAACTAAATTGTCTTCTGATAAATCATTAATGATTTCACTTAACAATTTTTTAATTATTTTTACTGGTTTTATAGACTTGATCAGAATCATAAATTAATAATATTTACTCAGTTTACTTAACGGTTTTTTCTTAGTAACTATTGACGGCAATTTATTTTTATTTTTCAACAATAATTGTATATTTTTGTTACAGTTATTAATATTTATTGCATCTGTTACTGGTAATTAATGCTATTTTGTATGGTTGAATGGAATTAATAGCAAGGAGATAGAGTTAGTGGGTTTCGGTTTAAATGCTCGTTCGGCGGGTCTAAATCTGTGCCATGAAAATGCTGATGAATTCGTGGCAACTATGCCTTCTGTGGATTTTGTTCAAGTGCATCCAGAGCATTTTCTACAGGATTTGGGAGGTAATTATGTTCATGCTTTTGAGAAATTAAAAGAAAATTATCCTCTTACCTTTCATGGTTTTGGTTTATCTTTAGGTTCGATCGCACCTTTGCCAGAAAATTATCTAAAATTGGTTAAACGCTTACTAGCAGAAAATGAAGGAAGTTTTTTTTCAGAACATTTTTCATGGAGTTCCGTTTCTCATCACCATTTCCATGATTTAATACCCTTTCCTTTTACCCAAGAAGTTTTAGACTATTTTTGCGAAAGAGTTGAACAGGTGCAAGAATATCTCGGTAGTGAGATTTTATTAGAAAATATTAGTAGTTATATGCGTTTTAGCATTTCTGAAATGGACGAAATAGCCTTTATGAATGAAGTGTTTAAACGTACTGGAGCAAAAATGTTATTGGATCTTAACAATCTATGGGCTAACGCTCAAAACTTTGAAGAAGATGCCTTAGAGAGAATGATGGCAATTAAGCCTGAATATGTACAAAGTTATCATTTAGCAGGGTGTACAGCTTGGGGAGATAATAATTATATTGACTATCATGGAGAAGCTGTTAGAGAGGAAGTATGGCAACTATATCAGAAAGCGATGGAAGTATTCGGAGCTAAACCGACTTTAATTGAATGGGAAAATAATATTCCTCCCATTAGCCGAACAGTGGAAGAAGTCCATAAAGCTAAAGCTATTTTAGTAAAGGCCTAGAGTTCAACTCAAGCTCAATTTGTGCCAATAATCGCCGATGAGGACAGGTTTCAGATATGACAATACGGCTAGTAAATTAGTTAAGAGGAGGAGAAAGGGGGATGTGGGGAGAGGAGAAAGCCAGTCATAAGTTCAGAGTTTTTAATTCTTAATTTTTAATTCTTCATTTTTTCTTTGCCCTACCATAACCAGAAAAATTTATCTTGAACTCAGATTAGTTTACTTTTTCGAGAAGATTGGAATTTCTAATTTTTGAAAATAATATGATACATCCTCAATTAGAAGAAATAATTAGTAAGTTAAAACAGTCTTTTATTAACTTATATAATACTAAATTAGACAAAATTATTTTATATGGATCTCAAGCGAGAAAAGATGCTCAAATAGATTCAGATATTGATATTTTAGTAGTTCTTAAAGACAACATTGATCCTTATAAAGAAATAGATAGAACTGGAGATATTATCTATCAAATAAGTTTAGATTATGATGTGGTTTTATCTCGTCATTTTATCTCTTCTGATAAATTTAATTATAGTAATAATCCATTTTTACACAATGTAAAAAAAGAGGGAATTATATTGTGAAATTAGAAGTTGATAAATTAATTAAAAAGGCTAGAGAGAGTTTAGTTGCTTCAGAAATTTTAGCTCAAAATGAACTGTATAATTTTGCAGGATCGAGGGTAGATAACAGTTTGTTGTTATTTAGTAAAATCTATGCTAATCTATGTATATGGAAAAAAGATTAGTTAAGATAGGAGAAGCGGCTAAAATACTAGGAACAACCCCAGACACTCTAAGAAAGTGGGAAGCCACAGGAGAAATAGTGCCGACTAGAAAAACTAAAGGCGGTACTAGATATTACGATGTTGCTGAACTGATGAATTTAGATTCTGGAGATTATCCCACAATAGGGTATGCTCGTGTTTCTAGTCACGACCAAAAAGAAGATTTAGTAAGACAACAAGCAATGTTGGAAGCCTATTGTTCAGCTAAAGGTTGGAGAACTGAAATAATTAAAGACTTAGGCTCAGGCATGAATTATCACAAGAAAGGATTGCTTTTGTTGCTTGAAAAAATACTAAAGAAGCAAATGAAACGTCTCGTTATTACTCATAAAGATAGGTTGCTTCGTTTTGGTTCTGAATTAGTGTTCACATTGTGTGAATTGCAAGGAATCGAGATTGTAATTATTCATAAAGGAGATCAACCGACTTTTGAAGAAGAATTAGCACAAGACGTTTTGGAAATAATTACTGTTTTCAGTGCTAGACTTTATGGTTCAAGAAGTCGTAAGCATAGAAAACTAATGTCAGCATTAACCGAAGAAGGAGACAAATTATTTGAACAAGTACAGAAAAAATGATTAGTTTCAAAACGGAATTAAAACTGAATAATAAGCAACGAACAATTATGGCAAAACACGCAGGAGTTGCACGTCATGCTTATAATTGGGGATTAGCTATTTGCAAGGAAATACTTGATTATAATCAAGCAAACCCTGAAAATAAACAAAAATTTCCCAGTGCTATTGATTTACATAAACGATTAGTAGCAGAAGTAAAAAGTCAAAATCAATGGTATTATGAAGTATCAAAATGTAGCCCTCAACAGGCTCTTAGAGACTTAAGAATTGCTTGGGATAGATCTTTTAACAAAATAGCTAAACCACCTCGATTTAAAAAGAAAAATAACAGAGATAGTTTCTATCTCGAAGGTAATATCCAAATCAAAGGAAACAAAATTAAATTACCTAGAATTGGTTGGGTTAAAACTTATGAAAAATTTATTCCTTCAATTTTAGTAAAAAAATCAGGGAGTAATTGTGTAATTTCTAAACGGGCTAATAGATGGTTTATTTCTTACAAAGTAGATTATGAGCCAGAAAAAATAGAACATCCTTTTGGTAGAGTCGGTTGTGATATTGGCATAAAAAAACTAGCTACATTGAGTAATGGGTTAGTATTTCCCAATGTTAAAGCCTATAGAACTGTCAAGAAAAAGTTAGCACATTTACAAAGAGAATTAAGTAGGAAAGTAAAGGGTTCTACTAACTATAAAAGAGCATCGGTAAAATTGGCAAAACTCCATTATCGGATTAGTTGTATTCGGAAAGATGCCATTCACAAATTAACTCATTACCTCACTAAAAACCACAGTGAGGTAGTGATTGAAGATTTGAATGTGTCTGGAATGCTACAAAATCACCGATTAGCCAGTGCCATAGCAGACTGTGGATTTTATGAATTTAGAAGACAATTAGAGTATAAATGTGACTGGTATGGGGCAATTTTACACATCGTAGATAGATGTTTTCCATCTTCTAAAACTTGTTCTAATTGCAATGAAATTAAATCAGATTTAAAGCTAAAAGATAGAACCTTTAATTGCTCTTACTGTGGACTAATTATTGATAGAGACTTAAATGCTTCAATTAATTTGGAAAATGCGGTAAGCTCTACCGTGTAAGTCTGTGGAGTGTCAGACAAACTAATAATTTAGATTATTAGGACACGGTGAAGCAGAAAATTGACAGATAATCTTAGATTTTCTTGATTATCATAAGTTCTTTAGAGCGGCTTACTATACTATGTTTTATATAGCGGAGGCTTTTTTATGGACGCAAGGAATGAGTTTTTCTAGTCATTCTGCGGTTATTTCGGCTTTTGGTAAAGAATTTGTCAAAAAAGGTCTTGTTCCCATCGAATTTCATCGTTTTTTAATCAATGCTCAAGATAAAAGGACTCAGGGAGATTACAGTATAGACGATGAAAAACAGTTAAGTTTTGAGGATGTCAGTATTTTAATAGAACAAAGTAAGCTATTTATTAAATGGGCTGAAAAAACAATTATTTAAAATTTTTTACGTTATTTATTTTTAACGGTTCATAGCAAATCCAATTCACTAAATCTCCAAAGAGACTATATACATAATGACAAAAATAGAGACATGGGAAGATACAGGGCAAGGTTATCCTCTGCGTTGGTGGGTTTTGCCGATTGTTTGTTTACCAACTCTGGCGATGTTACTAGATGGAAATATTGTCTTTATTGCCTTACCTGCCATTGGTGACACTTTCCGTTATTTTCCCAATTTGGGGGAATGGGTGTTAGCTTCTTTTTCCTTAGTGGCGGCGGCTCTTTCCTTACCTGCGGGGGAATTGGGCGATCGCATCGGCTTAAGAAGGGTATTTAGCTGGGGTTTATGGTTATTTATCCTCGGTAGTGGTATTTGTTTTTTTGCTTTTAAAGGCTGGATATTAATTTTGGGGAGGGTGATATGTGCTTGTGGGGCGGCAATTCTTGCCCCTGTTGCCTTGGCTTGTTTACGGCGTATTTTTCCTCCAGAAGAACAGGCGATCGCCTTTGGTTATTGGTCTGCTAGTGTCACCATTGGTACAGTGATTGGACCATTTTTAGGAGGATTTTTAGAACATATTGCTAGTTGGCATTGGGTCTTTTTTGCCCCTGTAGTACCTGCTGCGATCGGACTTTTAGGACTGCCTTTATTGCCTTTGCTTCCTGCGAAACAAATTTCCTCCAAACCTGATTATATGGGCATAACTACCATCGGCTTTGCTATCTTTTTCTTTCTCTTTTTCCTGATGGAAAGTCCAAATTTATCCCCCAGTCTTAACATTTTGATTATCTGTCTTTTCTTGCTAACAGTAGTAATGTGGCGACAAAGTGCGAATAAATCATCGGCGGTTATTCCTTTAAATATTATTACTCGTAATAGTTGGTATGTTCCTTCTGTTTTACAACTATTTATTCGAGCATTGTTTGTATTTGTAATGACTTGTTTAACGGTTTATTTTCAAGAAGGGAGAAGTTTATCCGCTTTAGACACATCTATTCATATTTTGCCTTTAAGTATCGTGTCGGGGGTTGTTTCTCTTGCCAGTGGCTATTTAGAAAAATCTTTCGGAGTCAAATATTTAATGATGGCAACTCTTACTTTAACCGCTCTAGGTTTTTGGTCTTTGCGAGATATTCCCCTATCTGGATTTGATGGGGGTGACTGGTTTGGTATGGTAGCTTTTGGCATCCTTTATGGTAACACTGCCCAACTTTCTCACCAAGCCTTAGTTCATTTTCCTAAATCCCAAGCCATGAGAGGTTCTGCCATTAATACCTTAACTATTAACTTAGGTTTAGCTTTAGGGGCGGCTATTTACAGTATTTTTATCTCAATTGCCTTACCATTGAATTTAAAACAGCAGTCTAATTGGCAATTTCCCGTTGAGATACCTAGCAGTGTTCAAGAAATACTCAATCAGGTAGATCAAAATCTTCATACCTCAACTCATAGTCAATCATTACAGGCTTTACAAGAATCTTTAGCCCATAGTTTTGGCTTTGGTTTTACATTGTGTGCTATTTTTTGTGTAATCGCCATTGTCATTACCTACAGTATGCGACCATTTTCATCGAATTAACTATTCACTATTCTTATTCACTAATTGTTATTAATGATTAAAAACAATCCTACCACTGCTGAATATGCAGTACAACGTCTGGCTGATTTAGGAATTCGCCATGTTTTTGGTTTACCAGGAGATTATGCTTTTCCTATCGATGATGCGATCGAATCTAACCCTAATTTAACATGGGTTGTCTGTAGTAATGAACTTAATGCCGCCTATAGTGCCGATGGTTATGCCCGTGTTTTTGGTGCGTCTATCCTCAGTACTACCTATGGAGTGGGAGAATTAGGTGCAATGGCTGGTGTCATGGGAGCTAAAGCAGAAAGATTACCTATTTTTCATCTGGTAGGGATGCCTTCCACTAGGTTAATGCGGACTCGTAAACCCTTACATCATACCTTCGGAGATGGAGAATTTGACCATTTTCATCAATTATCCTCCGCCACCGCCTGTGTTAGCACTATCTTAACCCCAGAAAATGCCATTACCGAAATGGAAAGAGTAATTGCGATCGCACTTTCCCAACGGCAACCAGCAATTATCGCCATAGCTGGGGATTACGCTCAAATGCCTGTGATAGGCAATCCCATACAGGGAGTACCATTACATCAAGTTTCACCCCCAAAAAGTAACCCTCAAGAGTTAGAGTGTGCCGTTAAAACTATCTTACAAAGATTAGAACAAGCCCAACAACCCGTTATTCTTCCCTGTTTTACTCTACTACGTTACGGATTAACAAAACAATTCACCCACCTTCTCAAGATTACTGGTATTCCCTACGCTACCACCAGAATTGATAAAGCCGTAATTTCCGAATCTCATCCCTTATATATGGGTATGTATCGAGGGGCAACTTCAGAATCCGCCCTCCGAGAATATGTAGAATCTGCGGACTTAATTCTTGACATCGGCGGAGTCTTATTTGATGATGTTTCTACAGGTCATGGTTCAGCAAGACTCGATCGAGAAAAGATTATTTCCATTCATCCCCATCATGTAGAAATTCTCTCTAACATTAGTCATATTAATTCTCAATCCCACACTTATAGCCCTGTTTGGATAGAAGATGTCATTAGTAACCTTATAGAGAATATTAAACCCATTTCCCTCAAAAAATTTCCCCAACCTTCCCCCATTACCCTCGAAAAAAGTTCTTCCCAAGCTATTACTTGGCAAACCCTCCGAGCCACAATGCAAAATTTCCTAGAAGCAGAAGATATTTTAATCTGTGAATCTGGTTTAAGCGTTGCTTTCTTATCATCCTTACTGTTACCAAAAAACTGTAGCTTTCATAATCAAACCCTTTGGGCGGCTATTGGTTGGGCAACTCCTGCCACATTTGGGGCGGCTTTAGCAAATCCCCAACGGCGAGTTATCTTAGTTACAGGCGATGGTGCTCATCAACTTACGGCAAATGAAATTGGCACTATGGGGCGTTATGGAGTTAAACCCATAATTATTGTCTTAAATAATGGCATTTTTGGTATTGAAGAGTTTTTAGCAGGAAATAAATCCAATATTTACAATGTTTTATCTCCTTGGAATTATGCTCAGATACCTCATGCAATGGGTTGCGAAAACTGGTATTGTCAAAAAGTTACATCTTTAGATGAATTAAACAACGCCCTTGAAAAAGCAAGACTCCACAATAATGGGGCTTATATAGAAGTTGTTTTAACCGAGAAAATTCCTCCTGCTTTATCTGAAACAATATACGCTCAACGCTATCAATTATCACCTATAAACACTTACCTGAGTCCCCTCTAAAATTGTAGCTTAAGGTAAGCAACGGGCAATAGGCAACAAGCAACAGTACATTTAAGTACATTTAATTAAGATAATATCTGAGTATAAAAAACGACAAAGGAGAGATAATGGCAAAATTATTTGTAGCAAATACAATTACAGATTTAATTTTGGGTGATATAGATGAACATTTACCCATAAATCGCATCCCTTTATCGGGAACTGTTTTAGGTTTAGGTACTACTACCGCAACAGATAACGGTGAATTAGTTTTTCTTCCTAATTTTGAGCAAAATAAAACTTCCATCTACAAATGTAACCCCACTGATGGTAAAACTTATTCTTTATCCCCAACTTCAGAAGTAGATCATTTTCCTTATGTTTGCTTCACAAATGACATTGACGAAGAAGGTATAGAAATCGATGTTTCTAACTTTAATATTACTAATTCTAGTCTGACGGAAATTATCACTCAATCAATTAACCAATGCGGTGTCAAAGCTAGTTATTATGGTGTATATATCAAGTCAATATGGTCATCGGTTGTTTTAACCATTGCATCTAAGTTATGTTTGTGGCAGTGGGCAAGAATGAAGAATTTTGTCTCTGATGAGATTTTTAGTGCAGAAGATAATATCTACACATCATTACAGCATTTTTACTGTGCTGATCAAGAACAGACTGATAACCCAATGAAATACTTGGGTAAAGCAAATTCATGGCAATTAATTGGAATGTATGCCAGTGAACCAAAAACAGGCTTAGTTACAGTACCACAACCTAACCAAAATTTACATATACATGGTATTTGTACAGAAAAAAATTGGGGTGGCCACGTACACCATGAACATAAGATGAGCAAATTACTCCGTATTGATAGTTTAATTATCTATCCCCTTCAAGAAGTTGAAGTAATTGAATCGGATTTAACGATTAAGGATGCTGTATGGCTTGATGATAACCTTGTTTTTACTGTTGTTAACCAAGGATTATTAGATGTGAGTAATCTTCAAATTCACATAGTTCCTAATAATCAATATAGCTCATACATTGGTTGTCGCATTCCTTGGTTAAGTGCTGGTAATTCTTTTCAATTCAATATTCCTAAAGACCAGATTAAACTGAAAACAGGAAAAAACCTTATAAATATTATTGCAGACCCAGACAATTTGATTTTAGAAGCTAATGAAAATAACAATATATTGACTCTTGAGGTTTCTATTTCCCCTGTTTAATCTTTGGGCAGGTTTCAGATAAAGATTATAACTTGATCAATTCTACGGCATCTTTACCATCGATCGCATCTAAATAAACTTTTACTTTTTCCTCTTTAGCGGTAGGTAGAGCTTTACCGATGAAGTCAGGGTGAATAGGTACTTGTCGATGACCTCGATCAACTAAAACTAACAATTTAATAATTTCTGGTCTGCCATACTCTGTAACAGCGTTTAAAGCGGCTCTAATGGTTCTTCCCTTATAAATCACATCATCCACCAAAATTACGGTTTTACCCGTCAAATCAAAGGGTATTTCAGTCTTCTGAGGCGTTCTGGTTTTGATTTGGTCTAAATCATCTCGAAAAAAAGTTATATCTAGCGCACCAACTGCCACCTTAACTTGTTCAATCATTTCTATCTGATTGGCTAATAGATAAGCCAAAGGAACACCCCTTGTATAAATACCCAAGAGGACAACTTGAGATAAATCTGGGGCTTCCTCGACTATTTGTGAAGCTAAACGAATTAAAGTACGACGTATTTCGTCTGCCGAAAGTATTTCTATTATTTGACGAGCCATTATTTAGATAGATTACATTTGAGTTTATGGATTTAGAACATAAGGAAGTGATGAGTTGTTTAGGTATCAGGTGTAAATTGAATAAAGAATTAAATAAATCCCCTTATCTGCCCAATACCTCATATACCTGAAATCTGATCAATATTGATTGACTTATGGATTCTCACTTTCATCTGTTGACTTATTTTCAGTTTCTTCCTTTGATGGGGTTTCTATTTGCTCACTGGATTGACCTTGTATTCCTTCCACTGATATAAGAACCACTGTGATATTATCTGAACCCCCTCCGTCTTTAGCGTTTTGAATGAGAGTTTTAGCCGCTTGTTCTAAATTTTCTACTTCTTGTAAGGATTTGTTAATCAAATCGTCGGGTACTTCTTCGGTTAAACCATCGCTACAAAGCAAGAAGCGATCGCCGTTTTGGACATCATCCATTTTTTGTATATCAATACCTTCGTATAAGTCTCTACGTCCCAAACACTGAGAAAGAACGTGTCTCCAAGGATGATATTTTGCATCTTCTGGGGTAATTTCTCCTGCCCTAATCGCTTGAGAGATCCAAGTATGATCGAGGGTAATTTGATTTAACTCCCCATTACGCCAACGATAAAGGCGGGAATCTCCCACGTGGGCTCGCCATGTTTCATTTTCTCTAAACAGAATTAACACAAGAGTTGTTCCCATGTCTGCTCTTTCGGGATGAAGCACTTGATCCTCTAAAATGCCTTCATTTGCCTGATAAATTGACTTTTCCATCAAATCATAAGAGTCTATAGGCGCATCCCAATTAGCTTCTAGGTATTCTCTAATAACTTCTACGGCAATACGACTGGCTTCTTCCCCTCCAGCATGACCTCCCATACCATCGGCAAGGATAAAAAAACGTCCTTCGGGGTCTGTATAGTGGTTATCTTGGTTGTAGGGTCTAACTAACCCCGGATCAGTTAACCCAATAGATGTACATTTCATACGGTCAATTAATTGATACTAATATTTATAGTTTACGGTCTAATCTATCTAATTGTCTCAATAAACGGAACAAAGATACAGAGGGAAAAATACTTAAAACAAAAACTGCGATCGCAATTTGCCATAATCCGTTAACAATTAGTATCGTAGCAGATAAAATCAAAGCTCCCACAAATAGACTATAATTAGTAGCCATCTGCATCCCTGCAATACGTCGTAAAAGGCGATCGGACTCTTGGGAACGAACCCTAATGCGAATATCTCCCCGTTCTAATTTTTCGATGGCATCTTCTAAGCGTCGGGGTAAACCTAAAGCAGTATTGCTTACTTGCACTGCCTGACGACTTAATTCATCAAACAATGACTTACCACCATCATTACTAAATTCTGACATAATTTGTAAAGCGAAAGGTTGCGCTACTTCCATAAAGTTAAATTCTGGATCTAATCCCTTGCCCACTCCCTCTAAAGTAGAAAAAGCTCTCATCACAAAAGTGAAAGTAGCAGGAAAGCGGAAAGGTTGATCATAAGCGATTTCAAATAAATCCTCGCTAATTTGATTAATGGATTGTTCCTCAAAAGGCTTATCCATAAAGTTATCTAACATAAACTGAATTGACCTGCGCACTGGACCTGGATCATCTGTAACAGATAAAGCCTCTAAATCCACCAAAGCAGAAACGACGCGATCGGCATTTTTTTCCGTAATCCCGAATAACATCTCAATCAACTTTTCTTTGACATTGGTTTTAATATGCCCCATCATGCCGAAATCATAAAAGATTAAAGCACCATCGGGAGCTACAGCTAAATTACCCGGATGAGGATCAGCATGGAAAAAACCATCATTCAACAACTGCTGTAAATAGGCTTTTGCCCCTAATCTTGCCAAAATTTTGCGATCGAGCCCTGCCGCTTCAAGAGCTTCATAATGACTAATCTTAATCCCCGGCATATACTCCAAAGTCAAGACTCTAGGAGAAGTATAACGCCAATAAACTTTAGGAACATTAACCCAATTCGCTCCCCGAAAATTACGGCGAAAAGTATCTGCATTGCGCCCCTCATTCAAATAATCCGTTTCTAGCCAAAGAATACGACTACATTCTTCATAAATCCCTAACCAGTCTCTACCCTTACCCCAACGGGGATGATTTTGAAAATAGCGAGTAATTTGCTTAAGAATCCCTAAATCAATAGTAAATAATTGGGGTAATCCGGGGCGTTGAATTTTGATTACCACTTCTTCCCCTGATTTTAACTGTGCCTTATGCACCTGTCCTAAACTAGCCGCCGCCAAGGGAGTAGGATCAACACTGAGGAATAAATCTTCTAAAGGCTTCCCTAAATCCTTCTCAATAATCGATCGCACCTGTTCAAAACTAAAGGCAGGAACTCGATCCTGTAACTTAGACAACTCGTCCACATATTCGACGGGAAAAATATCTGCACGGGTAGAGAACAATTGACCTACCTTAATAAAAGTAGGACCTAACTCCAGTAAATTTTCCCTAATCCATGCCGCCTGAATGCGACGACGGGCGCTTCTTTTCTCCTCTGTATAACCATTAGCATAAGTCCATTTTTTGCTGTTACGCCATAGTTTAAACAAAAGGATTAACACAAAAGTCCAAATATCAACACGACGACGCAAACGGGAATAATTACTGCGATTCCAACGATAAGTTTTTTTCCCTTTTTCTAATTTAGGCTTCACATTAACAGAAGCAAAATCGGGGCTAGATTGTAAGTATTTTTCTGTATTAGAGTAAGCTGAAGACACTGATTGTTATTTTATGAAAGTTTTACTAAAAAAATTTATTGACTTTATTTTCAATCTTAAAAGAAACCAGAAAAAATTAAATTTAGAACAAATCCAGAGACGAATACATTATTAATCCCTAAAACTTGCCCATCGAATATTTCTTCCTAAGAATCTCACTTATTTTGACGATAATTATTCAATTCTGCTTTTAAACGAGCAATTTCGGCTCTTAATTCATCTAACAATTCCTGTAAATCCACCTCTGTATTAGCTTCTACCGTGATAGTGGTATTAGTATTACCAGATTGTTGTTTTGCCTTTTCTGCTCTTGCTTTGACTTCTTGAGCAAATTCTTGTAATCTCTGCCTAGTCTCTGCATCAAACTTACCAATATCACTGAGAATATGAGTTAGACTATCTTCTGCTTTTTCTGTTAAAACCTCAGTTAAGGCTTTGCTGAGATAATAAAAATCATTAATTGGGTTAGTCATTGGTAATGTTAATATTTCTTAATGGTTTTTAACAAATTATATCTGAGATTTTCAGATTCCGTTGAGATTATTTTGAACTATTCTTTCTCTCATTAAAATAATCAACAGGTGAGTTCAGGGTTTTGGGTTATTAGGGTTTGAGGGAATTAGGGCGTTAGAGTTATTGTTAATTAAACACTTTTGCCTTTTGGGAATAAAGGGGTGTTTACCTCTAGCTCTTTACTCTATAACTCTTATTTATCACATACCATCACCCAGATTAAGGGATGATTTTTTTGGTTATATCTCCTTGAGCAAATAGTATTAGAATATTATCGGTATCTTAATAATTATCAAAGTTTCATGGATATTGAAAAAATTGTCGAACAGGCATTAGAAACGGGCTATCTCACTCCTTCTATGGAGGCAGAAGTTGGTAGATTATGCGATGCTTCTGGAGAACTTTCTGCTGAAGAATACAAGGCTTTAGATAAGTTGATGGGAGCATTATTGACAGGAGAAATTACTGCCACTCCTAAAAAACAATTCATCAATGTTATGGAAGAACTTGTAGTCAGTGAAGTAATCAGTAGAGTCGCAGAAATTGAAACCACTAGCGATACATTGTTGGATGTGGGAGATATTTCCGCCTATGCTTTGAATCGTTTACCTCCCCTCTATGCTACCACGGAAGAAGGGGCGGACTTTCAAAGAAAAAAAGCCAAAGAAGAATTAAACGGCTTAATTTTAGAACAGGTTGAACAGGCTATTGCTTTATATCTCGATCGCCCCTCATTCTACCCTGAAAGACAAGCAATTAACAAGACTGGGGTAACAGGGGGAGTTTTTGAACAAGTAAGTAAACTGTTACAGTCACAAGCCTCTCTATACGAAGGAAATAATTAGGGATTTGGGTTTAGAAAAGAGGTTTCAGGTTGCAGGTTGCAGGTATGGAGTTTAGCCGAAGCTGAGTAAGTGGATAATAAGTAATAAGTAGAAGTTAAGGTTAGTGTTAACCTATGTTCGAGATAAAAAACCTTGTGGAGTAAGGCATTGAGAGGGAATATTAACTCTGTATTATGCCGATAACAACTATTAAACTTAGAAAAAAAAGATGTAAAATAAATTTATCTATATATTTTTATCAATACACCTAAGTTTTTACTCCGAACTCCGAACTCAGGTTGAATTTAGGCAATTTTTATTTGTGCTAAATCACTGATAACCACATCAGCACTGTTTAAATGGGTTGCGTGGGGATATTTCCAACAGATACCAATAACCCCACCTGCTTGGGCGTTTTTTGCCATGGCAATGTCTCCTTGAGAATCTCCCACCATGAGAGTATTTAGGGGATTTACTCCTAACTGCTGACAGGTTTGTAAATAGAGGCGAGGGTCGGGTTTGGAAAGACCACCATCAACACCCATGATAAAATCTATGTAGGGCGAAAGTTGGTGATTTTCAACAAAATCTTTGACTCCTTGAGTAGTGTCGGCGGACAAAATAGCTATTTTTAAGCCTTTTTTTGATAACATTTCTAAGACTTCTAAACTCCCAGCAAACAAAGGTGAAGTTAAGCCTCTGGTGGGAAAGGCTTTTTCAGCATTTTCAAAACATTCGGAGGATATTTCTAGGGCTTCAAACCAACTTTTTCCAGTTTCTGCAATATATCCAGCCGCTACAATTTGGTTTTCTTTGTTACTACCTACTGCCATTAAACCTGTGGGGTTAAGATAGTTTTGTTCTACTCCAAAAGCCATTAAGAGGGGTTCATAAGTCCCGGGTATATTTGCATCAATCAAACGAGCTCTTTTATGTGCTAATTCCCGTAAAAATTTTTCTGAGTCTGCTAGAGTACCATCTTTGTCAAAAATAATTGCTTCTATGTTGTGAAATAAATGTTGATTACAACGTATCGTTATCATGATGATTTTTTATTTTATGATTTTATGATTAATTAATTTCTTTAAGATGATATTTTTTAAGGACAATCAAATAATTATTTAATCAAATATATGCAAAGAAGACAATTTTTAACTAATGCAGGAATTAGTGCGGTAACTTCAGCAACGTTGGTTTCTTGTCAAAGTCAAAATAATTCTTCGGTTACGGCTAATAGTTTACCTGAAATAAAATGGCGCATGGTGACGAGTTGGCCTAAATCTTTGGATACTATTTATGGGGCTGTAGTGGGTTTGTGCGATCGCCTCAAGGCCATGAGTAGTGGAAAATTCCAAATTACTCCTTATGCGGCGGGAGAAATTGTGCCGGGGTTGGAGGTATTAGATACAGTGCAAAATGGTACGGTGGAATGTGGACACACTGCCAGTTATTATTATATTGGTAAAAACTCGGCTCTTGCTTTTGGCACAGGTATCCCTTTTGGATTATTAGCAGGGCAACATAATGCTTGGTGGTACTATGGTGGCGGTTTAGAAGCCATGCAAAAAGTTTACAGTGATTTTAATATTATCAACTTTCCTGCAGGAAATACGGGAGCACAAATGGGGGGATGGTTTAAAAGGGAAGTCAAATCTCTGGCGGATTTAAAAGGTTTAAAAATGCGTATTCCTGGTTTAGGAGGGGAGGTAATGGGTAAGTTAGGGGTAACTGTTCAAAATATTCCGGGAGGTGAAGTTTTTTTAGCTCTGGACAGAGGTGCGATCGATGCGGCAGAATGGGTAGGCCCCTATGATGATGAAAAATTAGGTTTAAACAAGGTTGCTCAATACTATTATTATCCCGGATGGTGGGAACCTGGTCCTTCTTTGGAAATCCTAATAAATAAATCGGCTTGGGAAAAATTGCCCACAGAGTATCAAAATATGATGGAAGTCTGCGCTAGAGAAAGCAATATTACTATGTTGGCTCACTACGATTTTGTCAATCAACAAGCCTTAAAATCTCTCATTAAAGGAGGCACAAAATTAGTTCCTTTTCCTCAAGATATTCTTCAACAAGCCGAAAAAATATCCTTTGAATTGTATGAAAGTAATGCTCAACAAAACCCTACTTTTAAAGAAATTTACCAATCATGGTTAGAATTTAGAAAGGGTATTTTACAATGGAACAGTATTAATGAATTGAGTTTTGCCAACTTTGTTAACCCTAAATAGAACCTAAATTTCGATATAAAATTGTCGGTTAAGGTAGGCAATAGGGAACAGGCAACGGGCAATGGTATTTATTATTGTAATTCTGAACTCCTAACTCCGAATCTAAATTAATTATTCATTGAATCAAATGTCTTTTTTACCAAAATACCGACCACAAAAATTGTCTTTAGGATTCCTAGAGCAAGAAATCTTAGAAATTATCTGGGATTTGGGCTGTGCCAGTGCTAAGGATATACACGATCGCATTTTATCAGATCCCGACAGAGAATTAGCCTATGCTTCAGTTATGACAGTATTGCAAAGACTAACAAAAAAAGGCTGGTTAACTCACAAAAAGAAGGGTAGAGCGTTTTTCTGGTATCCTTTAATTTCCCGTGAACAAGCCCAAGCAGTACAATCCTATGAACAATTACATAACTTTTTAGCCATTAGTAACCCAGAAGTAGTTGCTTCTTTTGCTGATAGCTTAGATACTGCAAGTATAGAACAAATAGAGGCGATCGCCACTCGTTTAGCAGAAGTCAGAAAACAAAGAAAGGAGAAACCATAAAATGCACTTATTATTAATTCTTACCAGTTTATTATTAGCCTATGGTCTGAGAATATTAAGCCAATTTGCTAGTAAAAAATATCAGCAAAAATGGGGCTTATCTTTATTTTTATTCGCCTTTCCTACTTTAATTTTATTGATGACCTGTATTGCTATTATTTGTATGGGTTATCAAGGAGAAATGTGGGGAATAAAAGCTAGTAAATTGAGCTATTATTTATCTGTTAGCTTCTTAATTTATGCTTTATTCACCTTCGTTAAAAATACATTAGATCATCTTAAAACTTGGTCAATTTTGCAACAGTGTTCAGATCAAAAAATTAATAATTATCAGTTTAAACTCCTAGAAACAGATTTTCCCTATGCCGCACAGATAGGTTTTTGGAACTCCCAATTAGTTTTAAGTCAAGGGTTAATCAAACTACTTTCTCAAGAACACTTATTAGCAGTTATAGCTCATGAATCTGCCCATAAAAAATGTCGAGATCCTTTTTTATTTTTCTGGCTATTTTATCTGAAAAAATTAGGTTTTTGTTTACCTAATAATGAACAACTTTGGGATAACTTAATATTATTGAGAGAATTAAGAGCGGATCAAATTGCGGCAAAAAAAGTTGATTATCTTTTAATAGCAGAATCTCTAATACAAGTTACATCATCTATAATGACGCTACCTTCTGAATTTAATCACAACCTACAATGTACATTTTACGATAATCGTTTACAAGCCAGAATTGATAATTTAATGGCAGAAAAAGAAGACCTTGCTAACAATAATTATTTAGAAATAGTCTGGTTATTATTTATTTTTATTCCTTGGCTATTTTTCCCTTTTCATAATCCTTGTTAAATATATAGCAATTTTCTTTATAGGGAAATAGGTAATAGTAGTATAAAAAG
This sequence comes from Cyanobacterium sp. Dongsha4, assembly GCF_036345015.1. Lineage (NCBI taxonomy): Bacteria > Bacillati > Cyanobacteriota > Cyanophyceae > Chroococcales > Geminocystaceae > Cyanobacterium > Cyanobacterium sp. DS4. The sequence continues at coordinate 563,354 of NZ_CP084098.1, forward strand.
CTGTACCTCATAAGATAGTAAAAAGTTCGTACCCTATCTATCAAAGATTTGAAACCCCTAAAGGGGTAACTGCAAACTTTTGCTGACTTAGTTTTAATAAACCCTATACATAACATTCTTAAATAAGAAATTGTTAGAAAAAATTTCCCTTGCCTTCTAGGAGATAGGCTGAAGACGAGAGTAAAATAATTGACGCTTTAAAGCACTGTTTTGTAACAACTTTTATGAGAACTTTAATTATTGATAATTATGATTCTTTTACCTATAACATATATCAATTAGTTGCGGAAATAAATCGAGAAAAACCGATTGTCATAACTAATAATCAATTATCTTGGGGAGAAATTAAAGATAATAATTTTGATAATGTCATTATTTCTCCGGGGCCAGGTAATCCAAAAAATAGAGAAGATTTTGGTGTTTGTCAAGATATTTTATTAAACTCAAATATTCCCATTTTAGGTATTTGTTTGGGACATCAAGGATTAGGATATTATTATGATGCTCAAATAACTGAAGCACCAGAGCCTTATCACGGTAGAATTAGCAAAGTTTACCATAATAGTAATAGTATTTTTGATGGTATTCCTTCTCCTTTTTCTGTAGTTCGCTATCATTCTTTATTAATTGCGAATGATCCTGCCAATTTTCCTTTTAATTTAGAAATAATAGCCCATACTGAAGATAATTTAATTATGGGTATAAAACACAAATTAAAACCTTTTTGGGGTGTGCAATTTCACCCTGAATCCATTTGCTCAGAATATGGTAAGCAACTATTAACAAACTTTAATATTCTCTCAGAAAAATATTATTTATCTCACAATAAAGATGAAAAAAATATCAAGTTAAATAGCTTTCAAAATCTAGGAGACAAAATAATTTTAAATGAGAGCATAGACAATAATAAAAAAAAGGCTAAATTCAAGTTATTTAGTAAAAAATTAGATTTTTATATTGATTCCGAAATTGTTTTTGAGCATTTATATCAAGACTCAAGTCCTAGTTTTTGGTTAGATAGTAGCATGGTAGCTGAGGGTTTATCTCGATTCTCTTATATGGGAGATTGCGAAGGGGAAAATAGTTTTTTTATTAGTTATGATGTTAATAGCAATACCATAATTAAGTTTAAAAAAGAAGAAAAAAAGATAATTCAAAATAATATTTTTGATTTTTTACAACAATATTTAGACCAATATGGTAATGATGATTTAGATCTACCCTTTAACTTTAATGGGGGATTTGTTGGTTATTTTGGTTATGAATTAAAAGCGTTATGTGGGTATCAAAATAAACATATATCTTCTTATCCTGATGCTCAATTTATTTTTGCAGATAGGATGATAGTTTTTGATCATTTAGACAAGCATATTTATTTAGTTTATTTAGGAAAAGAAAATTCTGAACAAAAAGCTAATAACTGGTTTAAAGATATAGCAGAAAAACTATTTTTATTACATCACTATGATGATAATCAATCATGGGAAAAATCTTCTAATCTTCAATTAAAAAACTCTCCTGAAAAAGCAGATATTTCATATGATGTTAATTCAAACGTCTCTGGTGAAAAAGATAATTCAAATACAGGTAAATATTCTAAGCAAGAGAATGTAAATAATATATTCAAGGCGAATAATGATAATGGCAATGACAATTTTTATAATAAGAAATATAGTGACTTATCGATTTATTTGAGTAGAAATGAACAAGAGTATTTGAGAAATATACAATCATCTTTACATAAAATAAGACTAGGGGAAAGTTATGAAATTTGCCTTACAAACCATCTTTATTTACCTACTATTGATAATTCATTAGATTTTTATTATTACTTAAGAACAAAAAACTCTGCTCCTTATAGTTGTTTTTTTAGATTTAATGATTTAAGTATTGTTTCTTGCTCTCCTGAGCGTTTTTTACATCTGGATAAACAGGGAAATTTAGAATCAAAACCGATAAAAGGTACGGTAAAAAGGGGAAAAACTAAAGATGAAGATGAACAGCTAAAAAATCAGTTAAAGTGTAGCGAAAAAGAACAAGCAGAAAACCTTATGATTGTGGATTTATTACGCAATGATTTAGGCAAAGTTTGTCAAGTGGGCAGTGTCACTGTTCCTAAGTTAATGGCGATCGAATCTTATAGTACAGTACATCAAATGGTGTCCACAGTCAAAGGAAAAATCAAAGAAGGAATCAAAACCACAGATTGTATTAAGGCTTGTTTCCCTGGTGGTTCAATGACTGGAGCACCAAAGAAACGCACTTTAGAAATTATTGACGATTTAGAGACAGAAGCAAGGGGCATTTATTCAGGTTGCATCGGATTTTTAGCCCTTAACGGCACGATGGACTTAAACATAGTTATTCGTACTGCTATTATAACTCCAGAAAAAACTGCCATCGGTGTTGGGGGTGCAATTACTTATTTATCTTCCCCCGAATTAGAATTTGCAGAAACCATGTTAAAAGCCCAAGCCCTACTCAATGCCGCACTATTTTTAAAAGTGAACAAGAAATAATGTTCAGAGTTAATAGAAACTTCTCATCCCCTCTTCTCCCCAACATCCCAAGCCCCTATCTAATTATTTAAGGCTTTGAGGAAACTTTTAAGAGAAGCAAACAAGCCAGAAGCAGAGGGAGAAGGTGTGTTATTATTAGAATCATCCTCCGTTTGACCTTGCAAAATGCGATCAAGATTTTCCCCTAAAGGCTTTTGAGCAACTTCGGCGATTAACTCATAGTCTTCATTTTCTTCATTTTGTTGCCATACCTGCCATAATTGAGGATAGCTTCTTAACACTACTGCCGATTCTAAGGGGCGAAAATAATAAGCAGATTCGAGAATACGAATAAATCTTTCCCTTAACTGTCTAGCCGCATAACCAATACCCACAATGGAAACATCCTCTAATTGAGGAATTAATAAAATAACAGGGCGATCGCCTGCTATGTTACATAATTTTTCCACTAAATTAACCTCCACTGCCGAAGGAGAAATTATCAAAAAAACTTGATCTGTATCGCTAACTTTTCTTTCAATAGGACTACGACTACTGCCAATATCTGTTACCTGAAATTCCGTCTCTCCCCAATCTCTCCTTGCCAAAGCCGCCGCCCCTGTATCAGGAAAAAATAATTTCAATCCTGCACCATATTCAGAGAAAAAATCTGCAAATTCTTGAGCTAAATATTGAGCTTTTAAGGCAATTTCAGGAATAACTAAATCAATAGTGATGCGAGTACAACCACTTTCAAGGGCAATTTTTAACGCTGATTTTGCTTGAATAATAGCTTCTTCAATAGATTGAGGGATAACAGTAACAGTCATAAGTATTTCTTAAAAATGCAAAATAATCATTATGTGATTTATGGTAAAAATACCATTATTTAGGGTGAGAGATCGTAAAATTCTCATAAAGTCTTGTTTCTCAATATTTAACCTGAAACTTGCTACCATAAGGTTTGAATACTGAGATCAAGCTAGGTGTAAACTAACTTATAATAGTATGGTTTTGAGCAATTAAAATCATTATAATTCAATACATGGTCATTAATAATTCAATGGGTTATACCGAAGTATTTGCAATAGTTATACCATTAGCGATCGCAGTTTGTTCTGTCATTTGGGTAGAATTAATTAGAGACGTATATCATTTTCTCGCTCATGTGTGGCAACCCTTATATCGTCTTCATTCATGGCATCACCGTATTTTTAAACCCGATTTATCTGTTAATAGTGAAGCTATTTATCGTCAGGCAAACTGGTATAACGATTTACCAGAATCCTTAGTAATGTTGACATTTAGCTTTATTTATGCTTTTACTGTTATTCAAGCACAATGGATTAATCCAGATTATCAATGGTTAGTTTGGACAGGATCTTTTTATACATTAACATTTACCGCAGGTGCGATCGCTCGTGGTTTGGGAGTTCCCTATGCTGATGCTATTACCGATGTAACTCACCGCCAAGGAGATTTTACCAATATTCCCGCTAATCTGTTTGTTAACCGCCCCTACCATTGGCGCCACCATTTCGATGATCAAAATGCCTATTTTTGCGGTACTATTACCGTTATTGATCGCATCATGGGGACTGCTTTATCATTGAAAGGAAAAAAAGTAATCGTCACTGGAGCAAATGGTACACTAGGACAGGCGTTAATTAAACAACTATACTTAAAAGGTGCAAAAATTACCGCTTTAACCTCTCAGGAAAAAGAACTATTTATTAATGTAAGAAATCAACAAATTCCCATCAAAACTGTTACTTGGCAAATTGGAAGAGAATCAGAATTAAACCAACTTTTGACAAAAACAGATATTTTAATCATCAATCACGGCATTAATGTTCATGGAGAAAAAAGTGCAGAAGCCATAGAAAAATCCTATGAAATTAATACTTTTTCAGGGTGGCGACTAATGGAATTATTTTTAGATACCGTTAAAACCAATCAAGATAAAGCCACAAAAGAAATTTGGGTCAACACATCTGAAGCAGAAGTTAATCCTGCTTTTAGCCCACTTTACGAAATGAGTAAACGTACGATGGGAGAATTAGTAACCATGAAAAGAGTTAATGCCCCCTGCATCATTAGAAAGCTAATTCTTGGCCCTTTTAAAAGTAACCTTAATCCCATTGGTATAATGTCTGCAGAATGGGTAGCACAACAAATTGTGAATTTAGCGGTGCGGGACTTTAGAGATATAATTGTGACCATTAATCCTTTAACTTATATACTTTTCCCCATCAAAGAATTTACCACTGCGAACTATTTTCGCTGGTTCACTCGCTAGAAGAAAAGCATTTTCACCGACGAGATCTCACTATAATAATTAAAGTCCATAAAAAATCAAAATAAATTATGACAGTATATCAATTAGTGCAAATTATTTGGCTTGTGTCGGCATCCTTATTAATTCTTCTCGTTTTATTACATTCCCCTAAAGGTGACGGTTTAGGAGGAATTGGCGGACAGGCTCAGTTGTTTAGTAGCACAAAAAGTGCAGAAGCTACCCTCAATCGTGTGACTTGGATTCTTAGCCTTACTTTTATCAGTCTAACAGTAGTTCTCAGCGCAGGTTGGTTAAACTAATTTATACTCAGGAATAGCATAACTTTATCTGGGTGAGAGTAGTAAAAAACAACGAGCAACGGTTTTATTGCAGTAGAAAAAATCTAATTACTATATTGATCAATTATTAGAAAAAAAGTCTTGCCTCTCCCGCAGGGAGAGGGATTCGGGGTAAAGACAAGAAAATTTGATTCCTAACTCTAACTCCTAATTCCTAACCCTATTAGACAAGAAGCAACAATATCTTGACGAGACTATTTAACCTCTAGTTAGGGTTGCGAGGTTGAATCACACCATAACCGCCATGATTACGTTGATAGATAACGTTGATTTCTCCTGTTTCTTCATTGCGGAACATATAAAAATCGTGATCTACTAACTGTAATTGTTCTAAGGCTTGATCAATGGTCATAGGTGTCATGGCAAAATATTTCATTCGCACGACCTCTGAGGGTAATTCAGGTTTGCGATCGCCTATTAAATCAGTTTCAACGGTTTTCTCTTCTACTGCGTCTGAAGTTTTCTCAGCAGTATGAGTTTTTTTAGCAAGATTACGTTCTTTATACTTGCGCAATTGACGAGTAATTTTGTCAGAAACTAAATCAATACTTGCATATAAATTCTCACTATGTTCTTGAGCTCGAATTATTGTCCCATTGGCATATACCGTGACTTCCGCTTTGTGCTTATTACTGATACGAGCATTACGCGCGACGGATAAATGAACATCTACTTTTGTCGCTAAATTTTGAAAATGTTTGACTGCTTTTTCTAATTTTTCCTCAACATAATCATGAATAGATTCAGTAACTTCGATATTGTTTCCTTGGATTAATAATTTCATAATCAATACTCCATTTCTTAAGCGATCAGTAATCTCACTTTTGATTTTTAGTTAACCAAAGCGTTGTTAGCTTTTCTCAAAATTAGCCACTTTTGTCTTTCTATTTCAAGGAAAAGAGACACTTATATAAAATAAATAAGCATAAGAATCTTGAGAATTTAAACAAGAAAAAATAATCCTTTTCTTGCTATTTTATCATACTCTAAATAAAACCTTTTTCTCACTCTAGTTCTTGCCTAATTTTTTTCTAACCCCCTCTTATTTCTCTTATATTTTATAGGTTAGCACTTTTGTTATCTAAAAAACACTTATTTTTAATTTATATTCATTTTTGCTGAAATTTGGTAAAGTTATGTAAATAATGTTTCTCTCAAAATTAAAGTTTTTATGTCTTTGCCTTTTGTCCTTTAACTTTTCTGAAATCTGCTTTAATGGGGGATAATGGAGTAGATGTGAATGTAGGTAGTAGGTATATAAAGGAAGATGTGTTTTAGATAATAAGTCCCAGTAAGTTCTAGTGCGATCGCACCAAAATCAACCAGCAATAAAACATTGAAATTTACCCACCGACTTTGCGATCAAATTAAGCAATAATCAATTATTCAAAACTCTTGACACTTTTCACTTATATTGTCTATGCTAGTTAGTTGAGTGATTTTTTCTTTACATTATCTTAACCTAATATATCTAGCAAAAAACAAAAAAACATATATTAGGACGTTGAAACGTAATAGCAAAGAATCCTTAAAATCAATTGTCCCTATTAGCAAAAACAGTATGGAGTGAGTTGAGAAGAATGAACAAGGTGGGTACACATTTAGTCGTTGATGCTTGGCAAGCACCCGCAGATCTTTTAAATAGTCCTGAAAGAATCCGTCAAGGCTTGTTAGATGCAATTGAAGCTGGAAAAGCCACTTTAATAGATATATGTGTACACCAATTTAGTCCCCACGGGGTTACAGCGACTGTTACTTTAGCAGAATCTCATATTGCTATTCATACCTGGCCTGAATACGGTTATTTTGCCGCAGACTTATTCTTCTGTGGTCAAGGTCAACCCAAAGAAGCCATGAAAGTTCTACAAACGGCATTAGAAGCTAAACAAGCCACTATGAGAGAAATTGACAGAGGTTTCCCCGAAGTCTTTGCTTCTCAAAACACCACTAATATGTTTGAAGAGTTAGTAACAGCTTAAACAAACGTAATTTAGTGTTTTGATTTTTCTCCCTCAAATTAATTAACTGTTCTCGAAAAAAAAAATCTCCTTATGGCTCTTTAAATAGTCAAACAATCACGGGACTTTCCATATTTGAGGGAAAACCAAAATTAAGTACATCAAAAAAGCCAATAATTGAGACAGGTATTTTGATTTATAAACTCTTCACCTATAATCAAACCTGAGTTCGATGAAAAAAGTATTGATGGTATTTTAATTTATTATTTTCCATTTCTTTAATTAGTTCTAATAAGTGTTCTATTCTTTTGTTTAAGTGACAAAAAGACGCTATGAGATACTTATTTTTCTGATAGAGAATTGCAAGTAATTTATGCTATATTTCCTTGATTATCTTAGCTGATAAGTGGAAAATAGCCAAATAAATATGATGCTTTAAAGTATGGATAAAAAAACTATAGAGTTATCAACAGATAAATTATAGAATTTAATGATATTATTGAAGGATCTGTATTTTCGATCGAATCAATAAATATTTTTATAGTTAATCATGCCCGATTTTTTACCAATAGCCTATTTTGAAGGTCAGTTTGTTCCTTTTGCTGATGCAAAAATTTCTATCGCTACTCACGGCTTACACTATGGTACAGGTGCTTTTGGTGGTTTGAGAGGTACAATTAATCCTCAAAATCCTCACCAAGTGTTATTATTTCGCTTAGATCGTCATTGTCGTCGTTTAAGCAACAGTGCTAGATACTTACACTATAATTTATCTGCGGATAAGATAAAGACTGTAATTAAGGATTTTGTTAGTAAAAATAAACCAAGTAAACCCTTCTATATTCGCCCTTTTGTTTACACTTCAGATTTAGGTATTGCCCCTAGATTACACAATATTGAAAAAAACTTTTTCGTTTACGGTTTAGAAATGGGAGATTATTTATCTCCTGATGGTATTAGTTGCCGTATTAGTTCATGGTATCGTCAGGAAGACCGTAGTTTACCTTTACGGGGTAAAATTAGTGGTGCTTATATTACTTCTGCTTTAGCAAAAACTGAGGCGGTAGATAGTGGTTTTGATGAAGCAATTTTAATGAATTCTCAAGGAAAAGTTTGCGAAGCCACGGGAATGAATATTTTTATTGTTAGAAATAATAAATTAATCACCCCTAATGTAGATCAAGACATCTTAGAAGGTATAACTAGGGATAGTATAGTTACTATTGCTAAAGATTTGGGTATTGAAGTAGAAGAAAGAGAAATTGATAAAACAGAATTATTTATTGCTGATGAGGTATTTTTATGTGGTACTGCGGCAAAAATTACTCCTGTAAAAAGAGTTGAAAATTATCATCTTCCTGCGGATAAAAAAATAACCATGAAATTGAAAGAAAAACTAACCGAAATTACTGAAAATAGAGATCCAATTTATAAAGATTGGATTACCGTAATTGATGTTTAATTTTATATATTCAATATATGGGAACTAAATAAATAATGAGTAATGGGCAGAAATCAAGAGCCAAAAGTTAGAAATAATGAGGATAAAATTAAAAATTAATAGTTAATTATTCTTTATTCTTCCTTTGCTCATTACCCATTGCTTTTTGATTGTTAATTGCTAATTACCTTTATAACCTGCTTTTCTCTATATTTTTTTTACTATACATTAATCAAAAAATACTGATTCGATATAGTTAATAAATAACTCAATTTTCTTAGTTTGATAAGATATTAAATAGCTGTAAAACTTTCTTTATTGACTATCTAATTATTTTCTTAAAAGCAAAATACTGAATTTTAAAAATATAGGCAATAGAATCTTATACTTGTTGCTATTATCTTAATCTGAAGTTACTTACATAGTATTAACATCCTGAATCTTTATGTTTGAGCGGAGTTGCAGAAGATATTATCCATAAATTATTTAAGACTGCTATATTTGAAATATATTAATTAACTTGTCAATATGATGATAGATTAGATGAACTTTTATTTCTATAAAATAAAGTTTTAAATTGTGAGTAAAATTAAAGTAAAGATGTTAAATTAAAGCTATGAAAAAGTCACTTTCTCATTCAATAAAAAAAATATATCGCAAAGAACCTATCTCTGCTTTTATTGTTATATTGGGCTTTGTGGATTCTATTTTAGGGGGATTTGAGGAACGTTGGACTCTTTTATCGTTAGGTCTGTTAATAGCCACTACAGGCTTATTTATGCGTTGGTTACAAACAAAAAAACCTCAAAAAATAACTGCCGTGTCTCGAACTAGACGCTATTTACCACCTAGCAGGAATAGTTTAACTCCTTTGCCTCCTTTAAAGCGAAAACGAGATTATCGTTTCTGATTAGTCAAATTTGATCCGAATGTTTTTTGTTACCCTAAAGCTAAAGTTGTGCCATGAAATAAGAATGATAAATCAAAGAAAAAATGCTTAATTCTTTTACTATTGGTAATGTTGCCAAACAAAGTAATTTACCAGTGAAAACTATTCGTTATTATGCTGATTTAGGGTTACTGTCTCCCCATCTTTCGAGGGATAATAATGGCTATCGTTTATTTTCTCCTGCGGTTTTTCAACGACTAAATTTTATACGTCGATCGCAATCTTTGGGATTAACATTAAAAGAGATAAAACAAATATTAGTTGTATATGATCAACAAAAAATTCCTTGTAGTGTAGCAAAACAATTATTGACAGATAAATTAGAAGAAATAGAGTCAAAAATTAATGAATTGAAGATGTTGAAAGACGAGTTAAACGGTATTTTATCTAGTTGGCAAGAAATTAAAAATTTTGAGAATGTTAAAGATAATATTTGTCCGAATATCGCCAACATCAATCATTAGTCAATTCCTTTTACAGAATTATAACTCCTGACTCCTTCAACCTAGTTTTCTCTATTATCTCTAATTTAAAGTTTGCTTTCAGGAATCAGAAAGCCTTAACAATCAAAGATTTAAAATGAGGTATTTTTTCCTTGGGCATCGACAAAGTTAAAAATTTTGATGGCTTCTCCCTCTTCAGTATCATCAGAATTATCGGTACTTTTTACAGCAGAATCAATGGGTTTATTTTCCGAAGGAGATTCTAAGTTAGGAGTAGTGCTATTTTCTTTTTTTATCGGCAATTTTGGTTGTGGATTATTATGGGAGGAAAAAATTTTTCCCAACTCTTTTTGGATAGATTTAAGTAATTCTGGTTCACCCCCTACTATTTGCTGAATTTCTTGAGCAGAGGTAAGAAAATTTTGTATTTTTTCTTTGGTTGCCGCTAAGTTTTTTTTCTTTTCAATTAATTCTTGTTGTTTAGCTTGTAAACTCTGAATTTGATTACTTATATCCTGTTCTAGTTTATCAAAAATATTCATGCGATCGCACCTATTGAGTATTTATATTAATGAGTAATTAGCAATTATATTACTTCCTTTCTGATATTTTGGTTGAAAAAACAATAGCTCTATTACTTTGAGTCTGTAAATTATTGGTTAGGATAGGCAACAGGCAATAGGCAATAGGCAATTATTAAATAATAATTTATAAACTTTTAGTTTTTATTTTACTATAAACACTATTAAAGAAAAGTTATGGAATTTATCCCCCATTAATTTATCATAACCATTGTAAAAGAGCCATAATATCTCCTTAAACCTCAGTTAAATCAATCTAAAACACACACCACCCGAAAACCGATAAAATTATAAGAAGAATCGGGAGCATAACTATTTCTTTTTGCACTACGACAATATTCTGAAGATAGTGACCATGATCCCCCCCTCACAACCCTATTTTGATTAACCATAGAAGTTAAATGTGCCGTGCCATCTTTTGGTTTTTGAGTATAGCTACTTACATAATTATCTTCGCACCATTCCCAGACATTACCATGAACATCATATAAGCCGAAAGGATTGGGATAAAAATTGTCCACAGGAGTTGTTTTCTTTTCGTATTTAAGGTTTTTATTCTTATTATCTTTATTAGGGCGATCGAAATTTGCTACTTCAGAAGTAATTACATCCCCAAAAGAAAAAGCAGTATTAGTATTTCCACGACAAGCATATTCCCATTCTGATTCAGTAGGTAAGCGGTAATTTCTGCCAGTATATTTGCTCAATCGTTTACAAAATTCTTGTACATCAAACCAAGAAACTCTTTCCACAGGCAAAGCATCACCTCTAAAGAGGGCGGGTTTATGCTTTAAATTACGAGTTACTTTTGGAAAGTAAGAAACGGTTTTCCACTGCAATTGAGTAACGGGATATTTGCTGATATAAAAGGAATTTAGATTAACCTTATGTTGAGGACTTTCATCTTTTTCTCGGTGACGCTCATCATTACTTGAACCCATCATAAACTGACCAGAAGGAATAAATATCATTTCTAAATTTACCCCTTGTCCTAAATATTCAACAAAATATTGTCCTTTTTTTGTCATTAAATTTTTTTCAATCTTAGAAACAAACCCAAATAATTTTTTTTCTTCCGTGAGGGTAACAGTTTCAAAGCTAAATTCTTCAATGTTTGGATAATTATATTTAGGTTTTGTAATAGTGGGGGGAGTAATAATTTGAGTTGACCTTTGTACTACCGTTTCCTCTGGAGGAGGGGGCATAAACTCTGTTTGTTCGATTATTTTTGGTTTTTCTTGGCTTGAAGATTCTTCTTGGATTTGAGCTTGTTTAAATAAATCTAGCCAATCTTTTAAACATTGAGGGCGTTGTTTTATATCCAATGCCATACCCTTTAAAATTGCATCAGAGAAGCGATCGCTCATCTGGTTATTATACTGAATAGGGGGTACTAAATCTTGAAAACTTCTTAAATTTGCATTTAAAGGTAGTTGAGCAGTAGTTAAAACGTAGAGAATAGCCGCCAAGGAATAAATATCACTATAAACGCCTAGCTTTCCAGAATCCTTGGTTTTTTCGGGGGGAGAAAAGCAATCATTAGGAGAAATAGGAGTCTTTCTTGCCGCTAAAGCAAATAATTTGATTGCCCAACCATAGTCAACAATAATCGGATTTTGGGTTTTATCTTCAATAATGATATTTTGAGGTTTTAAATCAAGATGAAGACATTTATTTTGATGGAGAATATTAACCGCCGAGGCAACCTTTGTGATTATTTTGAGAGCTTCTTCTGGGGGTAATTTGCCATTACTATCAACATAGTTAGCAAGGTCATTACCTTCAGGATAATCCATCACCATATAAGCGAGATCATCTTCGAGAAACACATGAGGATATAATTTAATTAAGCAAGGACTTTGACACCTTTGGGCAACTTGTTGAGCTTGTTTGATTAACTTTTCCGCTAAGTCTCCTCTCTCCGCCTCCATAATTTTGGTGACATCAGTAGTTTTCAAGGTGACTAACATATCTCTTTTCACATCTCTTGCCCGATAACAAAGACTAGAGCCACCTCGAAGTAAAATCGACTCAACTACATATTGACCGTGATTAAGTTTTTTTCCCTTTTTCCAACTGCTCATCTAGTTTCTAAATGTTTCTCTACTGTATAAATCATACTAAACTAACAGTAATTTCTGATAAATATTTCATCGAAATTTTGGGGTCTGGATACGATAAGGGAATTGAAGTTGTATATTTTGGGTTTTCATGGCAAGTTTACCCTCACCTCTCGCATTTTCCTGTATTTTAAGAAGGTGTGTCTTTTTCCTACCGTCACCCAAAGACTTTTTCCGCAAAACCCATTCTATGATTATTTATCCTCAAGTGAGAGACAAAAGCCAATTTGCCATGGTGGCACGACGGGTATGTCTGGGGGTAAATTCGCCAATTTTATAACCTTTAAAATCTAATTTTTCTTTTAATAATTGCTTTTTTTCTTTCGGAATTGATCTAGTTAATTTAACATTGGGAGGGCGATTAGCAATAAAATCAGGAGGTGTTGGATATTCTTTTTTCCAACTATCTTCTACTCCTGAATTATCCCATGTTTGTGATTCGTAATTATAGCGATACCCAAGATGATACCAAACTAATTTATTAACTGTTTCATCGTCTATTTTCTCTTCTAAAATATCCCAAATAGTCTCATTTGTTAAAGGTGGTAAATTCTCTAGCATCGTATTATTTATCAGCAATAAAAACTCTTATTTTTTCTTTAACTACTAATTACTAATTTCTCTTTGACAATTACCACATCATCCGGGAGGCCATTGCATAGCGCGATCGCCTAAAATATGTAAATGTAAATGATCTACTGTTTGCCCACCGTCATTACCATTATTAATTACTACTCGATAACCATTGCTTAAATTCGCTTCTGCGGCAACTTTTTTCACCGTTAATAATAAATGTCCTAATAAATTTTGATCCTCAGATTGAGCATCATCAATACAAACAATGGGCTTTTTCGGAATAACCAAAATATGAGTTGGAGCTTGAGGATTAATATCTTTAAAAGCTAGACATAAATCATCTTCATAAACTATCTTTGCTGGTATTTCTTTCCGAATTATTTTACTGAAAATTGTCTCCGCCATAAATAAATTTATGTTAAGTAATTATTTTTTTGTTCACGCTATATTATACCATTATATAACTTCTGTTAGATACAATTAAAACTAAAAATGAATAATCAATTATTCCTGTAATAATTCTCAACTATAATTTTATTGTGTTAGTTTGTAATTTTATACTAAATGACGATAAATATTAATAGGTATTCCTGTACGTTTTTTTACATCTAATAAAGATTTGTAAGCACCTTTTTGATTTCTTTCTGAGATAATTTTTTCTGCATTTACTTCATCAATACCATGGGAAACTAATTCTTGAATAGAAAGACTATTTAAACGTCGCCAAGAAATATCAATTTCTTTATTTATGTCATAGGTAAAAATAATTAAAGGTTCAATTCGGCGTAAAATTTGTTCGGGAATACCCGCTAAATCGACTAATTCTTCTAAATGGGTAAACATATATCCTTCCTCTTTCAATAGTTGTAAGTCATTAGCATAAACAATGGGTAAACCTAAACCGTAAACTAAATCATCTTGAGAGCAATTATTAATATCTATTTTTCCTCTATATTTTGCGATTGATTCAGCTACTTCTAAGGATGGAATTAAAATATTTTTAGGAGCGGTTTTTACTAAAAATTCTTCCTTCAACTTAAAAGCAGTGGCCAGTTGAATTAAAGGCATAATTAAAACTAAAAAGCTAGAAAAACTACCAATGAAAATGCTAGTAACTATCGAACTAAAGACAAAACCAAATCCCCATAAAAACCAGCTATTATTTTTAATTTTCCAACCTGCATATATAAAGGAAAAACCACCAAAATAAGGACATAATGACCACCAAATCCATGAAGGTATTTTCTCAAACCAATTACGATTAGACATTTATTTTCTTCCTCTCACAATTTTTAACTTACATAAGTGAAAATACTTTTAAGTTTCTTTTTATTAGCACTTTAAATTAATCTACAATTTTAACTCTATCTTTGTTCTTTTTTCCTCCTAAAAAATGCTTTTTACATAGAAACTGAACTATAGTAAATCCAAAAATTTTCTTCTTTTTTCTTCGTATTCTTCTGCTGTTATAATCCCTTGATCATACAGTTCTTTTATTTTTTTTAATTTGTCTATATTATCATTTTCGGATGATTGTAATAGATTAAGTTTGTTTACTTCCTGTAAATTATATTTTGCATTAAATGCCTGTTCTGACATTAATAATAGTCCTAAAAAATCAAAAATTGCGAGAATAGATGGAATAAAAGTCCAGAAAAACAGCAAATATAAAATTCCCGCAAAGTTATTCCCTAAATAAAATTTATGAACCCCAAATCCTCCCACAAAAAATGCAAGTACGGCTGCTATAGATTTTTGTTTCATAGTTTCTAATTATTGCTAAAAAAAATATCTATTACTTTATTTTAGTTTCTCGTTTCCTCTTCTGGGAAGACAACCAATAAAATACTAACAAAGCAGTTTTTATTTCTATAATTAATAGGTAGTTTCTTAGCAAATAATTGGTTTCAAGGGTGGAAGTCCAAGAAAATATTAATAACCCTAACAGAAGAAATGTGATTTTATGCCATTGATTTCGCTCAAAAAACATTTTGTATTTCATTAATATTTAAACTAACTGGTTATCTTATTTTTTATTTTAATCAAGTTTTTGTTTTTTTTAATGATAGTAATAGTATGAGATTGTTAAGATAGTTAAGAGATTCGATCGCACTTATTGTATTTTTAGTTAATGAAATTATAATAAATTCAATTATAATAATAAGTATAAACATTATTTATTAATCAGAAAAAGTAAAGTCTATGGCAAAAAACTACTTTATTCTTAATAGTAATCAAGATTTAGAAAAAGCATATCAAGCAATTATTCTCTGGTTTAAAGGTCAATTATATGAAGTAGAGGGCATTAAACAAGATACTTGCTACTTAATTCAGGCTCGGAAAACTGGTACAATTAGAACATTATTAGGCAGTAATTTGGCTTTTAAAATTAAAATCTATCTCTCTTCAGAAAGTCTCAACGGGAAAAAAGAGTTTGTGATAGAAACAGGCAGGGGGAAATGGATTCAAAATATAGCAGGAGCTAGTTTTGCAAGTATTTTTACAGCAGGTTTAACTATTTGGACTGGAATTGCTATGGCTGGTTGGGGTTTATGGTTAGAAAATCAGTTAATTAGTTATTTAGAAAAAGATACTAATTTTACCAGAGTAAAACCAGAGGAAGAAGGAAAAATTAAAGAGGTGAATAATACTGATTATGTTTATGAAATAAATATAGAAAAAAATTCAGATCAACAGCAAATAATTAATGAATTACAAGCAGAAATCGATAAATTAGAAATTGCTTTTACCGATGAAATTTTAACAGAGGAAGAATTTGTTAGAAAAAAGGCTATTTTGGAAAAACAATTAGATGATTATGAAGTTAATTTACTCATAGAGGAAAAAGTAAAAAAATTGCAAGATGCTTTTTCTCAAGGAATTTTAGACCAAATAGAATACGAAAAGAAAGTGCATAATTTAGAAGCAAATGTGAGAGAAAAGTTTTTAGCTCAAAGAAAAGCGGAAAGAAATAAAACCAAAATTGTTAAGCTAAAAGAAGCCCTCAAAAATGGGATTATTACACAACAAGAGTTCGATCGCAAAATAGCTCAATTGTCATAATATAATTCTTCTATAAAATGGGCAACGGGCAAGAAAAAAAAGAAATAATTTATAATTTCTACACCCAAATTTATTTTAATTTGTCATAAGTTTATCATTTGATAATAGGAAAAAAATCTAATTCTTGATATACTTCTTTGAAAGTAGGATGCTTTCCCCTTCGAGACTTTAACACATATTGAAATTCAATAAACCAATCCATAGTCTGTTTTGAAACATAACCCTCGTAAACAATCAATTCTCCCAATAGTAGAGAAGAAGATGACTTAGCTTGTTTTTTCTTGATAAAATCTATTTGAGATGAACTAATTAAGTGAGCTTTTTGTAGATAGTCTCCAATATGCCATACTTGATTTGATTGGATAATTTCTGGCAATTCCTCGGCAAAAAATTCAATGGTTTCAGGAGAAAGTAAACCTGATTCTTTAATTATATCCCCCAGACAAACCCCATATTTTTCCTCTTTTTGTTTTTCAAGAATTTGTTGTAACTCTTCGGCAGATAATAAACCAGCATGACATAACACTTTACCCAAAGGTAGGGATTGTAATTCCAAAATAGGATTATGTTGATAGATATTGAAACGATGCTGAATTACATGAATAAAGAAAGGTACACTATCTACTAAATACCTTTTCCATAGTCTTTTTGGTTCGGATAGTAAGCGGTATAACCATTCTAAACCTATATTACTCATCCATTGGGGTGATCTACCTTTGTAACCTGCCTCAAAATCGATGGTTGCTCCTATAGGTAAAAAAAGTTTAACATGAGGTAATTGATTACGATATTTAACAATCCATTTTTCCTGTTTTGGAGCACCAACTCCGATAACTAAAACATTTGCCTCCGATTCATTAATTTTTTTAATGATTTCTTGACATTCTGCCTCGTTGTTTTCAAAGCCAAAACTAGGAGATAAAGCCTCAACAACCATTTCTCTGCCTACTTTTTGGTTGATATTATTCTTGGCTTTCTCCGCTACTCCCTCCGTGCCTCCGAGAAGAAATATTTTAATGTCTTTGTTATCTCGATTGTAATTGTAGAAGGCAGGAAATAAATCTGAGCCCGATATTTTCTCTTTTATTGGTTTTCCCAAAAATTTCAAGGTATATTGAAGGATTTTACTATCACAAACCACATAATCAGCAAGATGATAAGCCTTAAGAAAACTGGAATCGGTTTGTAGTTTAACTAAATGATCTACATTGGGAGTTACAATCAAGCCTCCTTTCGTACTTAATTCGGTCAGTAGTTCTGCTAAAGATATATTATTAATGGTGATATTGAGGAAATTAATTTTTTCCATAAGGCTTAAAATAATTGCATAATGTTTGAGTATATTGATTAAAAAAGCTCTAATTTCAAGATTAAGATTAATTCCTCTGTCAACTTTTTCTGTATTGACTTTTGGTTTTCTACTCTGTAATCTGTTTTGAGGCTTAAAGATGTTTGCTGTTTAGCAGACTCTTTCGGAATCGTAATGTCATAAAACTCAAATTACTATCTTGACATTCGCTATGTTGTTAACAAAATTTAACCTATATCAGTAATATTACCCAATTATTTTTTTTTGCTTATCAGTGTTTTTACTTAATTTGTTATTAGTATCAAAATATACTATTTGATTTTAAGTGTTATGTGTTTTCCTTTTTATAAAGTGTTTTTAAAGGTATTTTTTAAAGATTCTGTAAAGATGAAGAAAATATAAAATTTATTTTGATTTTTCATTAAGGAAGATATTTTTTGAAAAAAGTGTTATACACTTAAAAGAATATACCTAAGTAAAAATAAAAACAAATGAAAATTAATAGTATCATATCCGTTTCAATAGCCTCATCAACAATATTACTGAGTTTACTGGGACTATCTTCTGATAAGGTCAATGCTCTGACACTGGCTATTGCTAATACGACAACGTGTAGTTTGAGTGATTTGGATGTTTCAATTGCTTGTGAGGGTGCTTTTGCAGGAAATGACGAAAATCAAGATTTAAGCGGACTATTCAATGTTAGCAATTGGACTCAATATGCAAAAGTTGACGAAGATAGCGGAACAAATAATGGATTAACTGTCAATGGCGGTGGCACTTCTGGCACTTGGAGTTTAACGGGCATAGATTTCAATTCCTATGATATTATGGCTATTTTGAAAGGAGGTCCTACTTTCAGTGCTTATCTATTAAGTAGTGCAGGTCCTGATTGGAACACAGATGGTATTTTGAAAGGCAATTACAAACCTAGTCCGGGATTATCTCATTTTACTATATATACTTCTGCAAAAACTCCACAACCTGTACCTGAGCCTTTAACGATTTTAGGAACTGGAATTGCATTAGGATTAGGTGGTTTATTTAAAAGTAAACAGAAACAAAAATCAGTGGTTTAAAAAAAGATTATAACAAACAAATATATTAAGTTGAGAATGAGAATATTAATTTAATTCTCCAAGAAACTAAGTAAATTTATATTAAACATGAATTACAACAATTAATAAACAAACCAATTCATATTATTATTTAAAAGTAAGCGAAAACAAAAAATTGTCGTGGTTGTATCCTTCTCAACATCTACTATTGTCAATTATCAATTATTTGAGATAAACTGATAACGATTATTTATCTATCAGGCGAATTAGTATGTCTCATCCCCTGTATGTAGCCTTTATTTGGCATCAACATCAACCACTCTATAAGTCTCGTCTCTCTAATCATGATTTCGGTGGTCAATATCGTTTGCCTTGGGTAAGATTACATGGGACAAAAGACTATCTGGACTTGATGTTAATTCTTGAGAAATATCCAAAGTTACATCAAACGGTTAATCTAGTTCCTTCTTTAATGTTACAGTTAGAGGATTACGCCAAGGGAGATGTTTTAGATCCCTATTTAGCTCTAAGTTTGACGGCGGTTTCCCAACTAACAATACAACAAAAAGAATTTATTATTAATCACTTTTTCGATGCTAACCATTACCATATGATTCGCCCTCATCGTCGCTATGATGAACTATATCAAGAGCGTCATGATTTGGGGACGAAATGGTGTTTAAAAAATTGGCAGGATAATGATTATGCCGATGTTTTAGCGTGGCATAACTTAGCATGGATTGATCCTGTTTTTTGGGATGATCCAGAAATTGCAGGTTGGTTAAGAAAAGGTAAACGTTTCAATTTAGAAGATCGCAGAAATATTTGGAAAAAGCAAAGGGAAATAATTAGTCGCATCATACCTCAACACAAAAAGATGCAGGATGCAGGACAATTGGAAGTTACAACCACTCCTTATACTCATCCTATTTTACCTTTGTTAGCGGATACTAATGCTGGACAGGTGGCAGTACCAAAAATGCGTTTACCTTCCGTGCGTTTTCAGTGGGAGGAGGATATTCCTCGTCATTTGGATAAGGCTTTGGCTATGTATCAAGAACGTTTTGGGCGATCGCCTCGTGGTTTGTGGCCTAGTGAACAATCGGTAAGTCCCACTATTTTACCCCATGTGGCGAAAAGGGGATTTGACTGGTTATGTTCTGATGAGGGAGTGCTAGGAATCTCCATTGAACACTACTTCTATCGGGATGAGACGGGTAATATTTATGATCCTGATAGATTATATCGTCCTTATCGTATAGAGACAGAAAACGGCGATTTAAGCATGGTATTTAGAGATCACCGTTTATCAGATTTGATAGGTTTTTCTTATGGTTCGATGACGGCGGATAATGCGGCAAAGGATTTAATCGGACATTTAGAAGCCATTTCCCGTCGTCTCAAAAGTAAGCAGGAAGAAGACCAAACCAGTTTAGAACAACCTTGGTTAGTTACCATCGCCCTAGACGGGGAAAACTGTTGGGAGTTTTACGAGCAGGATGGCAAAATTTTCTTAGAAACTCTCTATGAAAGACTATCTCGTCAAGAGGATATACAATTAGTCACCGTTTCTGAATTTATTGACAAATTCCCCCCCACTGAAATCATTAAGCGCGATCGCCTTCATACAGGTTCATGGATTGACGCAAACTTCACCACATGGATTGGAGATCCCGATAAAAATAAAGCATGGGAATACCTCCAAGCCGCCAGAGAAATCCTTGCTAAACATCCCAAAGCCACAGAAGAAACTAACCCAGAAGCATGGGAAGCCCTCTACGCCGCCGAAGGCTCAGACTGGTTTTGGTGGTTTGGTGATCCTCATCACTCTAGCCACGATGATATGTTTGATCAACTTTTCAGAGAACATTTAATCGCCCTTTATCAAGCCTTAAAAGAACCTGTACCCGAATATCTTTATAAACCAGTAGCAGAACCGAGAAAACAAGAAGAAGACTATATCCCCGGTAGCTTTATTCATCCCCCCATTGATGGACAAGGAGAAGATGAAGACTGGGAAAGAGCAGGTAAAATTATTATTGGTGGTTCAAGGGGAACAATGCACCGCAGTAGCGTTATTCCTCGTATTTTCTACGGTTGGAATCATCTTAGTTTCTATCTTCGTTTTGACTTAAAACAGGGCATAAACTCAGGGAAAGATTTACCCTCAGAACTTCATTTAGCTTGGTATTTTGCCGATGTAGTAGGTTCTAATAACGGTTTACCTTTGGCAGATGTACCAGATAAAGATCCTGTAAACCACTATTTCCGCTATCACTTGGGGATTCATATTCCCTCTCAAACCTGCTGGTTAGAAGAAGCTGGAGGGGATTTTAAATGGCATTCTCGTCATTGTGAAGTAAGAATAGCGCTCGATCGCGCTTTAGAGATAGCTTTCCCTTGGAAAAATCTCCACGTTGACCCAGATCAAAAAATATATTTAGTCGCAGTCTTAGCAGATAATGGTAAATTTAAGGAAGCATTAACCCAAGAACATCCTATCTGTATTCAAGTACCATAGGAGTTTGAGTTCGGGGTTCGGAGTTCGGAGTTAAGAGTTAGAAGTTATTAATTATCAACTATTTACCTTTGCCCTCCCCCCTCTCGAGGGGGGATAAAGGGGGGTTTGCTCTTTTCTTCATTACTCATTATCTGTCATTATCCCACATCTAATAGTTAACTCTTATGAATACCGCTAATTTACCAAATCAACCATCTTCGGGTACGGAAAAAGTAAAATTGCTAGTATTTTCTATTGGTAATCTTAATACTGCCTTACACATCGATGCAGTGGAAAAAGTGGTTAACTATAATCAAATATTTGGTAGTGGTCTAAATCATTTTGGTTTAGTCAATTTAGGGGATAAAGAAATTACCGTTGTTGATTTACATAAAAAATTATTTAACTCTCCTCAAGCATTATCCACAGAAGGAAAAAAATATCTATTATTGGTAAAAAATAGCAGTAGTGAAACTTTTGGAATTGTGATTTCTCAAACTCCAGAATTATACGATATTCCTTTAAATGTGATTAGAATTTTACCACCTTCTTACCGTCGAGCAGATACCCTTAAAATTGCTTCTCATGTAGCCGTTTTTAAAGAAAATGAAGGGGAAAAAACTATTTTTTTACTTGATCCAGATGAATTAATTAATCCGAACATTTGATCCTAGTTTTAAGTTATGATTTCAGAGTTGAAACCAACAAATATTGACGATAAAAGTAAATAAATTGAGTAATATAATGTCAAGAAAATTGAACCTGATACCTGATACCTGTTCTTATCGGATATTCTTCAACAAAAATGAAGTTAACAGTAGGTTATTATATATCGATTTTCATTTGTTTTGCCGTAGATAAAGTTTCTTTTTCTGCCTGTTTAAAAGTATTTTTTCCCCAACTTAAATCATAGTATTCAGGTTTTTGAGTACCATTAATTAATCCTTCAATTGTAAATAGTTGAATTAAGGGATATTTTTTGCCATTTCCTGCTTGGTAAAATCCTGCTTTTGCCGCTTCTTGTTCCATCGGTTTTGTGGGAGGAGTAAGGGTGATAAAAAATCCTAAACTGGCTTTATTGGCTTCCATTGTGCCTCTTAAATCTCGAATCATAGCAACATTAACATTTTTTCCTCCTTTGACACTAACAACAATTTTTTTTATAATGGATTCACTTTTTATGCTGTCAAAATCAGTGAAATAAATAATACCATCAATACCCGAATCTGCACCTTTCTTCTTCTTTCCTTGATAGGGTTGGGCGTTAACCAATGAGATTGCCCACCATTGAAATTGATAAGGATCTCTATTAAACAAATCTTGTGCCGCATCAAGGGTTTTAGGCGTTCCTTCTACTTCAAAAAAGTCTTGTTTTTTCCTAATTAATTCTTCTGAATTGTCTAAATATTTATCTTTAAAAGCATCCCTTAAACGTTTTTCAATGAGGGAAATTGCTAAGTGAGTAACATCAATGCCTATCCATTGTCTATTTAATTTTTCGGCGGCGTGAACAGCAGTACCACAACCACAAAATGGATCTAAAATTAAGTCATTTTCATTACTACTAGCTTCGATAATTCTTTCTAGTAATTTTAATGGTTTTTGAGTGGGATAACCTAGTCTTTCTTTATGAGAACCATGTAGATGTTCTATATCATCCCAATTATCGGTTATTGGTTGCCCTTTCATCTCATCTAAATATCTTTTTAAACGAGGTACAGCACCTTTTTTACTCTGTACAATTAAACCATCTTGATATGCTTTTTGCATTCTTTCTTTTGTCCATCTCCATACACGAGTTACCCCTAAAAATTCATAAGTTAAATTTGGTCTATCTGGATTAGGATTTGTTAAATCACCTAGGCGATAACGTCGTCCATTTTCGTCAATATAGCGATAAAATTTATCTACATATTCTTGATTATGTTCACCATAAAGTTTATTAAAAATAAAGTTATTTGTTTTTGTATATCTCAAGATTACATCTCGGCAATTAGAAAAGTTATTTTTGGTTTGACTTTTAGGTTGTGATCGCTTCCAAGAAATTTCATTTCTAAAATTATTTGCTCCAAAAATAATATCTAATATCATCTTTAAATAATGACTAGCAGTAGGATCACAATGAAGATATAAACTGCCAGTTTGTTTTAAAACTCTATGCAATTCTACTAGCCTAATCGCCATCATTACCAAATAAGCAGAAAGAGAATTTTTCCCTAAAGTACGCACTAATAAATCTAATAATTCTGCTAATTCACCCCGAATATTTTTTAATTCTTCAATATATCTTTCTGATTCAATTGTCCATGTCCAAGTGTCTTCAAAAGCCGTGATTTGTGCTTGGGATTTTTCTCCTTTTGGACTATTAAAAATAACATTATAATTAACTTGAGAATTAAAGGGGGGATCAAGATAAATTAAGTCAATAATTCCATCGTCAATGTGATTTCTTAAAATATCTAAATTATCACCATAATATAATTTTTTAATCATTATTAATTAGTTGGTATAAATGAAATAATAAAAGATTGTTAATCGTAATTATACAAATAAAACTTGTCAAGGAAATATTCTGGACGGAATCTCCGTTTTCTGGGATTTTTATTTTTTACTTCTGAGTATCAGTGCGTAACTCTTATATAATTGTTATTGAAAATGATAGTTGAAGTTACTTGCAATAACTATCTTCGTCTTGTGCCTTCTATTTTTTCAAAGAATCTTTGTTCATGTTAAATTCTGTAATTCGTGCGATCGCATCTTCTACCTTAACTCAAGACCTTTACCAGAAATTAAACCAAAATAAAACGTTACATTTGCAAGGTGCATCCAGATTACCGAAAGGATTAGTTGCCTCAGCCATTGCGAACCAAGGAAATAATAACTTACTTGTAGTCTGCTCAACCCTTGAAGAAGCCGCCCGTTGGATGGCAAATATTGAGCTTATGGGCTGGAAACAAACTTTTTTCTATCCTACCTCGGAAGCAAGTCCTTATGAGGCTTTTGACCCAGAATCCGAGATGGTGTGGGGACAGCTACAGACCCTTTCTAGTCTGCTTAGTCAAGATACTACACAAAAAACAGCTATCATAACCACAGAAAAAGCCTTACAACCCCATTTACCTCCCGTTGAAGTATTAAAGGAATATTGTCTAAGTCTGTTTAAGGGCATGAGTTTGGAGAGTCAGGAGATTGAATTAACTTTAGCAAAAATGGGTTATGAGCGGGTTAATTTAGTAGAAATTGAGGGGCAATGGAGTAAACGGGGGGATTTAATCGATATTTTCCCCGTATCCGCCGAATTACCCGTTAGATTAGAGTTTTTTGGGGATGAATTAGAGAAAATTAGGGAATTTGATCCCGTTTCTCAAAGAAGTTTAGATGCGATCGAATCTTTGAGTTTGACTCCTACCACATGGCAAGGGCTAATTAGTCAGAATTTACCCAGTGTAGAAATTATTAAACCATATTTAAGCACTTCTGAGCAAGAGAATTTAGAAAATAATATTTATCCTGAAGGGATGACTCGTTTTCTCGGCTTTGCCTTCGGCGATCGAGTCTGTTCTTTATTGGACTATTTGCCCCCCAATACAGTAGTTGCGATCGATGAAGTGGAACAGTGTCAAGCCCATAGCCATATTTGGTTTGAACAAGCAGAAGATAAATGGGAGTTAATGCAAAAGTTGGTGGAGATCCCCCCTAACCCCCCTTTGAAAGGGGGGAATAATGGGATGTTGCATAGAGAATTTACGGAATGTTTAGCAAGTATTAATTACCCTCAAATTTTTCTTTCAGAAATTTATACAGATACCGATAAAGATAATAAAAATAGTTTAAATTTATCCAGTCGCCCTTTACCTATTTCTCCTCATCAATTTGCTAAATTAGCAGAAATTTTAAGGGGTAAAAAAGAAATTTATAACACCATTAATTTAAGTCAATATAATAGTTGGCTTGTTTCTGCACAACCTTCTCGCACAGTGGCTTTATTGCAAGAACATGACTCTCCTGCTCAATTTATACCGAATCCCCTCGATTTTGGCACGATTGAAAAACTGCAAAGACAGGGCATTTCTACCGCTTTAAAATATTCTGGACAAGCAGAATTAGAAGGGTTTATTTTACCCACTTTTCGCATAGTAGTTGTTACCGATAGAGAGTTTTTTGGACAACATAATTTAGCCACTCCTACTTATATCAGAAAACGCAGAAAAGCCGCCTCAAAGCAGGTTGATTTAGACAAGTTAAGACCAAAAGATTTTATTGTCCATAAGTATCATGGTATTGGACAATTTTTAGAGTTAGAAATTTATGATGGTAGGGAATATTTAGTTATCAAATATGCTGATGGATTACTCAGAGTTCCTGCCGATAGTTTAGAGTTAGTTAGCCGTTATCGACACACGGAAACTAAGCCACCAAAGTTAAATAAAATGTCCGGTAAAGAGTGGCAAAATGTCAAAAATAAGGTCAAAAAATCTATTAAGAAATTAGCGGTGGATTTAGTCAAATTATATGCCACTAGAAACGAATTAAAAGGTTATGCTTATCCCCCTGATTCTCCTTGGCAAATTGAGTTAGAAGATTCTTTTCCTTATCAGGCTACACCAGATCAATTAAAGGCAATTATTGACGTTAAAAGAGACTTAGAAAGCGATCGCCCTATGGATAGATTAGTATGTGGTGACGTGGGTTTCGGGAAAACAGAAGTAGCCATTAGGAGTATTTTTAAAGTGGTGACATCGGGGAATAAACAAGTGGTTTTTCTTGCACCGACTACTATTTTATCCCAACAACATTATCATACTTTAATGGAAAGATTCGCTCCTTATCCTATCAATATAGGCTTATTAAATCGCTTCCGCACAGCGTCAGAAAGAAAAGAAATTATCCAAAAATTAGCAACGGGAGAATTAGATATTGTGGTCGGTACACAGTTATTATTAAGCAATAAAATTAAATACAAAGATTTAGGCTTATTAGTAGTAGATGAAGAGCAAAGATTTGGGGTTAATCAAAAAGAAAAAATTAAAGCATTAAAAACATCCATTGATGTGTTAACTCTCAGTGCCACTCCTATCCCTCGTACTTTGTATATGTCTATCTCTGGAGTGCGGGAAATGAGCCTTATTACCACTCCTCCCCCCAGTCGTCGCCCCATTAAAACCCATATCATGCCCTTTAATCAAGAGGTGATTCGTACTGCCATTCGCAATGAATTAGATAGGGGAGGACAAATTTTCTATGTTGTGCCTCGCATTGAGGGCATGGAAAAAATTATCACCATGTTAGAACAAATGATACCTAGTTTAAGAATTGCGATCGCCCACGGGCAGTTAGATGAAGGGCAATTAGAATCGACTATGTTAGGGTTTAGTAATGGAGAGGCGGATTTGCTACTCTGTACGACTATTGTGGAGTCTGGCTTAGATATTCCCAGAGTGAATACAATTATTGTGGAATCTGCCCATAAATTCGGATTATCTCAATTATATCAGCTACGGGGACGAGTGGGGCGATCGGGCATTCAAGCCCACGCATGGTTACTCTATCCTAATGATGAAATTTTATCAGATATTGCCAAAAAAAGATTAAGAGCTTTGCAGGAGTTTTCACAACTCGGTTCAGGGTATCATTTAGCTATGCGTGATATGGAAATAAGAGGGGTTGGTAATTTACTTGGTGCTGAACAATCTGGGCAAATGGAGGCTATTGGATTTGAGATGTACACAGAGATGTTAAAAGAAGCCATTAACGAAATTCAAGGGCAAGAAATCCCCCAAGTAGAAGATACTCAAATCGATTTGAAACTCACTGCTTTAATTCCTAACCGCTATATTGCTGACATGGAACAAAAAATGGATGCTTACCGTGCTGTAGCTACCGTTACATCTCAGAGGGAAATAAAACAAATCGAAAGTGATTGGCAGGATAGATATGGAGAAATACCCGAATCAGCAAGGGAATTATTATTAGTAGCCGATTTAAAATTGAAAGCAAAATCCATTGGTTTTTCTCGCATTAAACCCGAAGGGAAGCAAAACATTATCCTTGAAACACCAATGCAAGAACCAGCATGGTTATTATTAGCGGAAAAACTTCCTCCCCATTTACGCAACCGCTTTGTGTATGGAAAAAATAAGGTAATTGTGAGGGGATTAGGTACAATGAAACCGAGTCAACAATTAGAAAACCTCAATAACTGGTTTACCTATCTTGTCAGTGAAAACAGTAGCTTAGTTTAAATATAGCGTTTATTAAAACTATGAGGTACAGTTTTTTGTACAACTTTCTATTGCTTATTGCCCATTCCCTATTCCCGAATACCGATAAGTTTTGTACCCCACCATAACAAAAATTACTACAAACGCAACTCAATATCATGGCAAAATCAAAAATTTAATAATGAAAAGGTATTATTTAAAATCAATAATTTTTTATGATAAGAAACAAAAGATCAATTAATATTTTATCTTTTTATGCTTAGTATTAACTCAAGAAAATATATTAATAATCAAGATTAATATTTAAGTCTGGTAAGATATTTTCTCCTGATAAATTAATAGGCATTTTTAGCACTTCTACTGATTGATTAGGACTATAAATTTCTACAGTTTTATCCTGTGGATTAATAAGCCATCCTAGTTGTAATCCTGAGTCTAAATACTCCTGCATTTTTTCTTGTAGTGGTTTAAGCCTATCGGTTTTTGACCTTAATTCAATTACAAAATCAGGGCATATTGGGGGGAATCCTTCTCTTTCTTTTTCCGTTAGTTTTTCCCATTTTGCCAAAGATACCCACGCAACATCTGGACTGCGATCGCCTCCATTTGGTAAACTAAAAATAGTAGATGAACTAAATACTTTTCCTAATTTTTTCTGTCGATTCCAGTTATTAATATCTGTAATTAAATTAGCTTCTTTTTCACCACTTTCACCACCAACAGGGGACATAATAATTAATTCTCCTTGAGAATTTCTTTCTAATTGTAATTCGGGATTATTAATACAAAGTTGATAAAATTGCTCTCGATTTAAGGCAGTAATTGAGTTCAAATTTAATATAGTATTCATGATTTTTTATATAATTTGATAATTTATTAATTTAATAATCAAGATTAATATTTAAGTCTGGTAAGATATTTTCTCCTGATAAATTAATAGGCATTTTTAGCACTTCTACTGATTGATTAGAACGATAAATTTCTACAGTTTTATCCTGTGGATTAATAAGCCATCCTAGTTGTAATCCTGAGTCTAAATACTCCTGCATTTTTTCTTGTAGTGGTTTAAGCCTATCGGTTTTTGACCTTAATTCAATTACAAAATCAGGGCATATTGGGGGGAATCCTTCTCTTTCTTTTTCCGTTAGTTTTTCCCATTTTGCCAAAGATACCCACGCAACATCTGGACTGCGATCGCCTCCATTTGGTAAACTAAAAATAGTAGATGAACTAAATACTTCTCCCAGTTTTTTTTGACGATTCCATAAAGCAATATCAAGAATTAAATTGGCTTCTTTTTTTCCACTCTCACCACCAACAGGGGACATAATAATTAATTCTCCTTGAGGATTTCTTTCTAATTGTAATTCGGGATTATTAATGCAAAGTTGATAAAATTGCTCTCGATTTAATGAAGTAATTGAGTTTAAATTTAAGATAGTAGCCATGATTTTTCTCTTTATTTAAAATTAATCTATCGTAATTTTTTGTCACAGTCTCTTATTTATTTTTACCGTTAAATCTACACTGCTAACTCCGAATGGCGAATCTTAAAGCCTTAAGTACAAAATCTGACCTTAGAACTTGAACTGAAAATGACGTGACTTAGAATAGAACTGCTATATAATTTATGTCTGATTATTCTAATATAAAATTACTTATAATCGAATTGCTAAAAGTAATCTTACCTTTATATAAAAAATGTATTCCAAAAAACGTTCTTCTCTGTTATTGACTACCTATTTACTATTGAGTTGTGTAACACCCTCTCAAGCTCAAGATGTTGAAACTAATACTTCTCCTCAAAATCCCTCTTCTGCTCAAGTTCAATCAACAGACAAATTTAATTCTAGTGGTAATCCCCTTCTTTTTCCCACTAAAACTCAGGAGGTAGAAATTGAAGAACAACAGCCTGTAACTTTAAATCAAGCCATTGAAATTGCGTTGAATAATAATAAGGATTTACAAGTGGCAAGGTTACAATTAGATAGATCAAGAGATAGTTTAAATGCTTCTTTAGCGACTCAATTACCGACTCTTAATGGTCAATTAGAGTTTAATCAAAGGGGTGATGATACTCCTGGTGGAGATGACTTCATTATGCGCGATCGCAGTCTCTTATTAGGACAAATTGAGTTAAGTTACAATGTGTATGATGGTGGTCGTCGTAATGCAAATATTGCTCGTTCTAGCAGGGAAGTTTATCTTAATCAGTTAGAAGTTGAGCGTATTTCTGAGGATGTTAGGTTTCGGGCAACAAATGCCTATTATGAATTACAAAATGCTGATGCTCAAGTTGCCATTGCTCAAGCGGCCATCGAAGATTTTTCCCAAACCTTGAGAGATGCTCAGTTATTGGAACAAGCTGGATTAGGAACTCGCTTTGATGTGTTACAAGCAGAAGTAGATTTAGCCAATGCGAACCAAGCATTAACTAGGGCGATCGCAGAACAAAGAAATGCTCGTCGAAATTTAGCACAAGTGCTAAGTGTAGGTCAAAATGTGGAATTAACCGCCGCCGATGAGATCAAAGAAAATGGACAATGGCCTTATGATTTAGAACAAAGTATTGTTATGGCTTATAAAAATAGGGCGGAATTACAACAACTATTGGTGCAAAGAGAGATTAATGAGCAAGACAGAGAAATAGCCCTTGCCGCCACTCGCCCTAGTGTTAATTTATTTGCTAACTATAACTTCACCAACACTTTTACAGATACCTTTGACAATACAGGTTATGCTAACGGTTACAACGTTGGGGCAAGACTTAACTGGGAGATTTTTGACGGTGGAGAAGCAAGTGCAAGGGCAGATGTAGAAACCAGAAACATTGAAATTGATGAAACTAATTTTGCCAAGCAGAGGGATGAAATTCGCCTTAATATTGAAACTGCCTATAACAATATGATTGCTAACAAAGAAAATATTTCTACCACAGAAACGGCTGTTACTACGGCGGTGGAAAGTTTACGTTTAGCAAGATTACGTTTTCAAGCGGGAGTTGGTACACAAACGGATGTTATTAATGCCCAAAGAAGTTTAACCGAAGCTAGGGGAAATTTCCTCCAAGCTATTATTGGTTATAATCAATCTTTGAATGAATTACAAAGAGCAGTCAGTAATTTACCTGACAATAAACTTTTTGAGGTGAGATAGTCAGAATTAGGAAAGGGGCAATCATTCGAGTTCGGAGTTCGGAGTTAAGATAAAAAATAAATTTCCCCCTAATACCCCAACACTCTAACACCCTAAATCCTCAACACTCAGAACCCTTAAACCCATTACTGTCAAATACAGATAAGTCAAGATGAGAAAATTCTTGGAAAAAGACAGTTAACCGAGAAGCGATTTTGTTTACTCCTCCTTGGACATTGGTTTCAATATTAAGGGGGATAACTGGATCGTGTAATGATAATCTTAGTAAAAACCATCCTTGTTCTTCTGGGGATGAACAGCTAACTCTAATGCCTTCATAGTTGGGAGTGACAATTTCCCAGTCGGCTTGATTTTCTACATAAAATCCCAGTTTATCAATTACATTATTGCCGTAGTTTTGGAAATCTTCCACATTGATTTTTAGTCTAAATTCTTCGCTTTCTATGGGTTCAATGAGATTTGAGATTAAATCTGTTAAATTTTGTCCTTTTAAGCGTAATTTTGCTAATTCAATCAATAATTTCGTGACTAAATAAGCTCCATCATCAAGAAAATAGTTTTCTTTTAAGGCGGCATGGCCTGAAGTTTCGATCGCAACCCATGATTCTTCGCCCACTTTATTTAACCTCAGAGATTCATTAATTACGTTCTTATAACCTCTTTTAAAGCGATGATGTTTTCCTCCTAAATCTTCTATGAATTTCGTTAAACCATCGGAGGTAATAGAGTCGGTGACAATAGTTGAGTGGGGATGTTCTTTCAATATAATTGAGCTAATTAAGGCAATTAAACGATTACGATTCAACTCCTTTCCCTGACTATCTACGGCGGCGGAGCGATCGACATCTGTGTCAAAAATAATACCAAAGTCGGCTTGATTATCGATTACTGCTTGGGCAATAGAAGCCATTGCTTCTTTATTTTCAGGGTTAGGAATATGATTAGGAAAATTTCCATCAGGTTCTAAAAATTGACTTCCATTTATATCCGCCCCTAATGGTTTTAATACTTTTTCGGCGTAAAAACCTCCTGCACCATTTCCTGCATCGACAATAATTTTTAAGCCTTTTAAGGGTTGCTCAAAGTGTTGAGGGTGGTTAACGTGCGATCGAATTTTCTCAACGAATAAGTTACTATAAACGGAAATAAAATCGTGATTTTCTACCTCTGTTTCCTCATTAGTTTCCAAAAAAACATTTTTTTCTGCGATGGCTAAAATATCAGCTATATTCTGCTTTTCTAAACCACCATCAGGGGTAAAAAATTTCAATCCATTACGATTAAAAGGCAAATGACTAGCAGTGAGCATAATCGCACCATCACAATTAAAACCCTCCGTAATGCAACTCATAAACATAGCAGGGGTTGAACATAAATCAAAGTTAAGAACTTTTGCCCCTAAGCTAGTAATACCTAGTGTCACAGCTTGAGCTAAAACATCTCCCGATAAACGACTATCTCTACCAATAGAAATGACTAATTGATTTAATTTCTTCTCTGTTTTTTGTTGTAGCCATTGAGTAAATGCTTTTCCTAACGTTTTGACTACGTCTGGAGTTAAATTAACTTCTTCTGCCTCAATTCCCTCTAAAGCCACTCCCCTTATATCTGAACCATTTTGTAATTTTTGCCAGTTAACCATAATAAAATCCTCCAGATGATTAATCCTTTGTTGATAATCTGAGACTTATTTAACTTATAGCAATTCTCTTTATGGTGAGCGACAAATTATCCATATCGAAAGATAAATTTCAATTAGTAATAAACAATTAAGACAAGGCAAGAGGCAAACCCCTCTGTGTCTCCCCTTCAAAGAAACTCCAATATCCTAACACTCTCAACAAATACCTTTTCTCACACAAAAAATAATTCCAGTTGAAGAATGATTAAATAAAACCACAATCAACTGAAAATTATCGACTAATATAAACTTTTTAATTTGCTATAAATTTTGCGAAAATTTGATTGATAAAAAAATGAATTAAATCGGTAGAAAAATTTTCCACTTAGGATGACCAAAAATTAAAAATGATCTAAATTGGCACAACAAATGACGTTTTAAAAAACTTAATAAGGTTAGTAATAATCTGTTTCTGGTTGCATTTGAGTCGCCATTAGTTCAAAATTAGAAGGGTCTCGCAGAAAACGATATGCCTCTTCTTCTAAACGGTGGATGAGGTAGCCTTCGATAACATTAGTTTGACGGAGACAAGCTAAATACCCCTCCATATAAATACGTAGTTCTTCATAACGACTACCTCTATGCCATAAATCCACCATTCCATCAGTTAATTTTTGATAGTATCGGATGGCAAAAGGATCTGTTAACATTGTTCTTTGGGTTGAATTTTTATTTTTGGCAAATTGAAGTTTTAAACTTCTCTTAATTTCATTGTAACTTAATTACCGGGGAATCCCACATACCAGAAATATGTCACCATTGGAATAACTGTTGCTAAGACTAACAATACTATTGTCCAAATAGTAGCACTACGATCATCTGTTTCTTCTGCAGTGGTAAAAGTCCCCTCTATGCTGATTTGTTCTACTTGAGGGGCTCCGGGGTCATCTTGTCCAGACAAAACAGCTACAAGGCGATCGCCTGCAGAAATTAAAGCCTGATTATACTGTAAGTCTTTAAGGGAATAAGGCAAGGTTTCTTTTACTAAACTTTCGCTAATTTCTGGGGTTAATAAATTGCTCACTCCATCTCCAGATGCGATCGCACCTTTATTACTAAGAGTATCAACCACTACCAAAGTTTGATTTTTTGCTGACTCTGGGTTAGGATACCATGTCTGGAAAAGCTCAGTCGCTAAAGAGTCGATAGTTTGACCATAATCAAGACGATTAATTACAACCATTCGTACTTCATTACCAGTATCTTGAGCCAAATCTTGTAACATAGAGGTTAATTTTCCCTCCGTAGCTCGACTAATGGCATCCGCATCATCATAAACCCAAACATCTTCCCCTGCATTAATTACAGGTAAATCATATACCCCCGTAGCAAAAGCAGTGTTGATTCCCACATTAAAAAGCAATAGAAGGGAAAGACAAAAACAGGCAAATATATATTTGATTTTATTCATAAAATAATTGCTCCTAATCTGAAAATAATGATTTAATTATCTCATGTTATAACCGCTCATTAATAATTTTTCAGGGTTTTTTTAGATCATTTCACCCTTGAGGATATAAATACCTATTTCTTCTATTTCAGGAAAAATTAAACCAGTTAACTGCGTCTCCAATAGCTTTGTCTATATTAGTTTGAGGTAAACCTAATTCTTTTACAGCCTTCTGAGAATCATAAAACATATACTGACTAGACATTTTTACCGCTTCTACTGCCACGGAGGGATTTTTCCCTAATTTACCCAAAACATACTCATCTAAATAGGCAATAGCTAAAGGAAACCACACAGGAAATTGAATTTTTGGAGCAGATTTATTAGTTATTTTTGCTAGTTTTTCGAGAAATTCTGCTAAAGTTAAGTTTTGGTTTCCCAAAATATATCGCTCCCCAGTTTTACCTTTTTCTAAAGCTAAAATATGTCCTTTTGCTACATCTTGAACATCAATAAAATTTAAACCAGTATTTACAAAACCCGGCATTTTTCCCCTTAAAAATCTCACAATAATTTCTCCCGTGGGAGTCGGTTTTAAATCATAAGCACCAATGGGAGTACTCGGATTTACTATGACAATATCTTGTCCTGATTTGATGGCTAAATGGGCTTCTTGCTCCGCATAATATTTAGATTTCTTATAATTACCAATTAAATTTTCTACAGGAGATTGATAATTTTCATCGGCTAAAATACCATCTTTTCTGACTCCAATTGCCGCCACTGAACTTGTGTAAATAGTACGTTGTATTTTTGCCTTTCGAGCGGCATGAAAAACATTTTTTGTCCCCAAAACATTAGTTTGATATAACAATTCTTTATCTTTTGACCAAAGAGAATAGAGAGCGGCAACATGAAATAAATAATTACAACCTATCATTTTTTGATGTAGATTTTCGTCATTTAAACTTCCTTCTACTAATTCAATATCTAAATTCTGAACATTCGTTAAATCTGCATTTTTTCTTACTAAAGCTCTTACCTGATAATTTTCTTGCAACAATAATATTACTAAATTAGCACCAACAAAACCTGTTGCACCAGTAACAAAAACTTTTCCTTTCATAATAATTAAAATTAGATAAATTAACAAAAAAATAACCTCTTATAGAGAGGCTTTAAGTATTATTATTTGGATTATATTTATTATAATTAAACATATTTTATTCAAAAACTGTCACCCTCAAAAAAATTGTCTAAACTGGCAATATTATTATTTTTAATATTGTTTTTCGGTTGATCATTATAGTTCATTAATAACCAGTAAAAACCACCAAATATTAATACAGCAATCATACCAAAAACTAAAGAACCATCCCCTTCATGTAAATAATCAAAAGCCTCATTGTTACCTTTTGCCACGAGAATAGCCATTAATCCTACTCTAATGGCATTTACAAAAAATGCAAGAATAATCGCACCTAAAATAATTAACAAGTTATATTTTTTCTTTATCGGGAACATTTCTACAGCTAAAACCGACAAACCTAACATATAACAAATTAAGTCAACTCCTGCACAAGCGGTATTAACTTCAACGCTACCAGTAGGTAAATGAATATATACTCCTTGTAAGTTAACAGAAAATCCAAGATAGGATAGTAAAAAAGCAGTAGTAGAGGCGGTAAAAATAGCGATATTAACTATTCCTTGATCTATCAGCCAAGTTAAAATAAAAGATGGAATACCCAAGAAAAAAAGAATAATTAACTCGGATTTGAATTGTTTTAATCCTTGAAAACCAGAAGCAATCAAAGCACAACCTAATCCGATAAAAAAGGGTAAAATTCTTTGTATGTCTGCGTGTTTAGTAATGTGTACCCCCATACCGCTTTTAGAAAGGACAAACAGTAAAATTATCGCCCCTAAAAATAAAGCAGGTAAAGTCGTTTGTAAGTTTAGTTTTTTTCGACGATCCCAAATCATAGAGCCCACTCCGAGGAAAAATAATGCACTTAAGCCAAATTGAGCGGAATCTTCTGCTTTCCATAAAAGAAATAGGTTTATAGTTGCAAATATTATCGGAATAATCCCCATAATCAGTCGAGGGATGTTAATTTGTTTGTTCATAATATAATTTTGACTCATCTTTTTGTCTTACATTGTGATAAATTTCTAAAATTCGATCGACTTTTTTTTCCCAGTCAAATTGACTAATTACTTTGTTATAACCCATTTCCCCCATAGATTTTCTTAAATCTGGATCAAGAATGAGTTTTTTCATGGCTTGAGTTATATTATCAATAAAGGAAATTTGGGAATCTGGACTGACTAAAATACCACAGGTTTCATCGAGGTAATCGGCAGGACCGCCCCAATTAGTTGCAATAACAGGAATTTTCATTGCCATTGCTTCTAAAACAACTGCTCCACCACATTCATAAAGACTAGGCAAAACCATCATATCCGCACTTTTTAAATGTTGTGCACAATCTTTTTGTGATAATTGTCCTTGAAAAACAATTTTACTGGAAACGGAATTATCATTATTATCAATTCTTAATCCTAAAGATTGAGCTTGTTTTTCTAAACTAGATATTTCTTTGCCATCACCAATAATTTCTAATGTTATTTTATATTCTGAAAGTATAGTAATTAAATTTTTGAAAGCCACTAAAAGTAAATCAACCCCTTTCCATGAAACTAATCTTCCTAAATAAATAATTTTTATCTCTTGTAAATCTTTTTTTGTAGCATGAAAGTTTGTCTCAATTTCTTGTTGCCAAATTGACAAGTCAACACCATTTTCAACTAATTCAATAATCTGTTTATTTTCCAGACATTGGGGTAAAGCATTTTTAGTTCTTTCATTAGCAACTAAAAGCAAATCAGCCTTCAATTTACCCGGAATGATTGTATTAGTAAAATTAGAAAAATTACGTCCTAAGCCAACGAATAAATTAATCCAAGATGATTCTCTCTTTTTAAAGCCTTCAGGATAATTCATTCCTCCATTCATCGGACCAATAATAACAGGTACTCCCATATCATATATCATAGATGGTTCTTTTGGAGAAACTGGAATAGGTTGATGAGTAATATCAATTTGATGCTTTTTAATTAAAGATTTTGCCAGTTTTTTTTGACTAACTTGAGTTAGTATTCTCAATAAAAAGCCAAAAGTAAAATAAGAAATTCTTGAGGGCAAAGGTTTACCTAAAAAGAATAATAATTTGTGTAAAAATGAATCTTTGATAAAGAATATTCTGTCTAAATCATCTGCAAAAATTTTACTTAATTCACTCTTTGTCCTTTCATGAACAATCATCCATACATCTATTTTTCTTTGTCTTAAAACTCTAAAATAGTGTAATGGTAAAGCCGCTTCACCTCCAAATTTAAGAGAGGCGTGTTCAGATAGAATTAAAACTCTCATACTATTCAAAAAATTTCTATAGTTATTGTCATTCTAATTCTACAAATATTTTTAAACAATACATATTAAAATTAAATATTAATTTCTAATAACTCTTTAAATTGCTGGAAGGGTAAAGCACGACTGAATAAGTAACCTTGATAATAATCGCAGTTATTTTTATGTAAAAATGAGAGTTCTGGCTCTGTTTCTACTCCTTCTGCAATAATTTTTAAGTTTAATTCATGAGCCATTTCTATTAAAGATTTTGTAATAGTGGCATTTTTTTGATTATTTTCAATTTTGTTGATAAAGATGCGATCGAGCTTTAAAATATCAAAATCTAAATTCTGTAAATATCCCAAAGAAGAATAACCAGTACCAAAATCATCGATCGCAATTTTTAAACCTATGTTATGCAATTTTTTCAACTTACGTGAAGCCACTTGATGATTATTAACTAAGAAATTTTCACTTATTTCTATTTGTAATAAAGAAGGATTAAAATAATTATCTGCCAGAATTTTTAATATTTTTTGTTCTAAATAATCTTGATCAAACTGTCTTTTTGAAAGATTAATAGATAGTTGTAAATCAGATTTAAAATTTTTATGTAGATAATTAAATTCTTCACAAGCAGTATTTAAAATCCAATCATTAATAGTTTCAATGATACCTATCTCTTCTGCTAAAGGAATAAAAATTTCAGGAGAAATGTATTTATCTTCAGGATTATTCCATCTCAACAAAGCCTCAGCACCAAAAATTTTATTAGTTTTCATTTCAACTAGAGGTTGATAATAAATTTCTAATTCTTGATTATTTAAAGCATTGTGTAATTTTGCCTCTAAACTTACCTGTTTTGCAGTAAAACTATGAAAAGCAGGAGAGTAGATTTTATATTGATTTTGTTCCAAATCTTTCACTGCTTCTTTTGCTTTATATAACAGTTGATCTATATTTTCTCCATGAATAGGATATAAACTAATTCCTATTTTAAAATCTATATATATTTCCTGTTGCTTATAAATAAATGGTGGAGTGATTTTTTCTAATAAATTAGTTGCTAAATCGATTGCTATTTGTTTAGTTTTGATAGGAGGAACAATTAACGCAAAATCATCTCCATCTAATCTTGTTAATATATAATCCTCATTTAAGTTAGCCTTTAATCTTTTTACCAAAGCCTTAAATAACATATTAGCAAGGTCTTGTCCTAACTCATCTCGAATTAAATAAAATCGACCAAAATTCAAATATAGTAGAGGAATAAATTGAGATTTGTTATCAATATCTAAGTCCACTTGAGAATTTAATTTTTGATAAAATAACTCTAAAATACCATTAAAATTTTCCACCAAAGATAGCTGATTTGGCAATTGAGTTAATTCATCATATTTTGAGATAAAATTAAGTCTTTCCTGCTGAGATGTCAATTGATGGGTAATATGATTTATCTGATTATATTTTTGTAATGCAACACGAATAGTTGTAGCTAAATCTTCAGTTTTATAAGGCTTAACAATATAGCCATAAGGAGAGGTTTCCATTGCCCTATTCAAAGTTTTTTCATCAGCATAAGCAGTTAAATAAATAACTGGAACACATATGATTTGATTAATTTTTTTTGCCAATTCGATGCCATCAATATCACCCTTAATTCTTATATCCATTAAAATTAAATCAGGTCTATTTTCTTTAATTTTTGGTAATACTTTTTCCTGACTGTTTGCTTTTCCGATTACTTGATAACCTAAGTTTTCTAAGTCCAACTTAAGACTCTCAGCGGCAATAACTTCATCTTCTATGATGAAAATTTTAACGGGAATGTTCATAGTTTTAGTTTTTTCTGGCTATTGATATATTGATGACAACGTGAAAGCTATAATTAAAATTAAAATCACACATTCATTCTATTTCTAATTTAATGATTGATTTATTGACTTTTTTATTACTTTTAAGAAAAGACTTTAACTATATTGAAATTTAGTTATAAAATCAAACAATTACTTTGAATTTTTTATCCTCTAACAATATAATAAATTAGTTTCCTTATTTAAGATTTAAAAATAATAATATTTAAGACTATTCTTTACAAAACTTTTTAATTGGCATATCTCTAGCTAACGTGGTTAAAACTAGAAAAATCCTCAATACCTTTAGAAATTAAGAGTCTTTCCCTTTTTCTTCTAGCAATTTCTCTCATATTAACGGTTTTATCTGTTTCATCGACAATATCACCCGTTAGAACTTCTAATACATCCTCTAGTGTTACTACTCCAGAAACGCCTCCATACTCGTCAATTACTACCATCAAATGTTGTCGTAATTCCTGAAAATTTTTCAATAAATGATCCGCCCTAATAGTTTCAGGTACAAAGTTAACATTTTTGGCTAAATTAGCAATTTTTTCTGACCCTTTACCCTTAATAACTGCGGTTAATAATTCATTCTTAAAAGCTATTCCTAAAACATCATCAATGGAATCTTGAACGACTAAAATTCGACTATGTTCAGACTTAATAATTATATCCTGACATTCACTTAAAGTTAAATCCCCTTTTAAATAAGTAATAATAATTCTAGGAGTCATTAAATCATAAGCAGATAAATCATTAAGATGAAAAACTCTATTAATCATTTCTGCTTCATCTGCCTCAATTACGCCCTCATTACTACCAATATTAGTTAATAGCTTAATTTCCATTTCGTTGGTTGTAGGCAATACTTTACCCTTAGTTAAAGGTTCTGTTATTTTTTCCATCAACCATACTAAAGGATTTAAAATAAAGGCTAAAAATTTAGTGGGAAAAGCTAACCATAAAGCAATATTATCAGCATATCTTTGTCCCAGAGTCTTGGGGATTATTTCGCCAAATATAATAATTAAAAAAGTTAAAATAGCAGAAAAAACTCCTAACCATTTACTGCCTAAAGCCTGTGTGGTGAAAGTACCAATTATGATACTACCTACAATATTAAAGATATTATTGAGAATAACGATCGCAGCTATAGGGCGACTCATTTTCTTTTTAATTTGTAACAAAACCAAGGCGGAAGACTTTTTTGACTGAGCCCACTGTTTTACTTTTATATCAGAAACAGATAGAAGCACAGTTTCAGTTAGAGAGCAAAAAGCAGAACCAGCTAAAACAATAATGACAGAAATGAATAAGTTGAACATTATAAAGGAGTTAAGAGTTAGGATCAAATATTATTAATCATGGTTAAAGGGAGAAGTAGAGAGTAGAAATTTCTAAACTATTGATAAAAATTTTCCCAAAACTCAATCTCCTAATCCCCCAATAAATATTTATTGTACCCCCACAGAACGCCCTCCAGAACCAAAAGAAATCACTCTATCTTCTGTGAAAGGTATCCAACCGACTTCATAACCCATACTTCTTGCTTTTTGTCTTGCCATACGGAATGCCTCAAAACTGTCGGGACGTACTAAGAAAGCAACATAGTTTATTTGTGGATCTAACTGTTTTAAAATATTACCATAGTCGGAATCTGTCGCCATTAACTCTTTGGTGTTTTCACCAGCAGAAGTCGCTAGTGGCTGGTAAATAATTGATCCTTGTTCACTAATGGTAACTTGATAATCTTGGTTACTGTAGTAAAAATTTTTTAATTTTTGTTCCCTTGAATTAACACAAGCCTGATATTCTTGAATTTCTTGAAGATAAAAACTATAGAGATAATCGGGAATATCATTGGGTATATTTGGATCAGAACAACGAGGTAAAGTGGCAATAACTTGATCTATTTCTTGACTAATTTGAGGATCGCTGACATAAAATATTTTGTTATCTCTCACTTCAAAAAAATTAGGTATCTTGTTTGTTTCCGAACGTAAAGGAGTGCGAATAACTGTACCTGCTTCTACCGCCAACAAACTTACAAATAAACCAATAAACATTAATACCCCTACGGTGTTAGTCAGAATGTCTAAGAAAGAATCTAAATTTTGACTGGGGTTACTTATTTTTCTGGCTCTTCTGTTTCTCATTGTTATATAAACTGATAATCTATGTTAGAAATTTTACTATTAGTTTCTTCTAATCCCCTAACTCCTAACTCGTTTCTCCCCGACACCTCAAGTTTTTATATTCTGACACCTCTTTCCCCTTTCTCTCTATTTATAATTAGTATAAACTGCGGTTTAAAATTTACTTAACTATTGACTATGACTAAATCAACTAATTCTCCCTCTGCTGGTGGTGGTTTACCCGTTATTCAATATTGGCTAGAAAAAAGTGTTTCTCCTCAAGGGGTTAAAATTTGGGAAAAGTTGAACCATAAAAGTAGTTGTTTGTCCTGTGCTTGGGGTACAGGTGGTCAAAAAGGTGGTTTTGTCAATGAAGCAGGAGAATATTTACAAAGATGTGCTAAAAGTGTAGAAGCGATCGCATCTGAGTTACAAGAAGGGATAAAAGGGGATTTTTTCTCTCAATATACTATAGAAGATTTACAAAAATTAGATTCTCAAGGGTGCGATCGTCTCGGTAGATTAACCTATCCTGTTATTTTAAGAAAGGGAAATAGTCACTATGAAAGAATTAGTTGGCAAGAAGTTTATGACATTGCAACCCAAGCCTTTCGTCAACCCCCGGAAAGAGTAGCTAGTTATAGCTCAGGCAGATCATCTAATGAAGCCGCTTTTCTTTTACAATTGATGATGAGAGCTAATGGTAGTAATAATTTAGCCGACTGTTCCGATTTATGCCATGCCCCTTCAACCGTTGGCTTAAAAGAAGTTTTTGGTAGTGGCACATCAATGGTAAACCTAGAAAGTCTGAAACAATCCGATTGTGTGGTTTTAGTGGGTTCAAACGCACCTGCAAATCATCCTCGCCTCATGAATGAATTAATCAAAATTCGAGACAAAGGCGGTAAAGTTATTATCATTAACCCTCAAATTGAAGTTGGTTTAGTCAAATTTGCTTCTCCTGCTTTTCCCATTAAATCTTTACTTAAAGGGGGTTCAGAAATTTCTACCCTCTATTTACAACCTATCCCCGGCAGTGATGTGGCTGTTTTTGTGGGTATTCAAAAATCCTTACTAGAACAAAATTTAGTTGATTTTGATTATTTGAAAAAATATACCCAAGGTTGGGAAGAAATTATCAATCATGCTCAAAATACCCCTTGGCAAACTATTACTAACACCTGTGGCTTATCAAAAGAAGAAATAGAAGAAGTTGCTTATACCATCGGCAGTGCCGATAAAGTAGTTTTTGCTTGGGCGATGGGCATTACTCACCACATAAATGGAGTTGATAACGTCAAAAGTATTGCCAATACAGCGTTAGTAACAGGCAATGCAGGAAAAGTAGGCACAGGCACAATGCCCATTAGAGGACATTCTAACGTACAGGGATTTGGCTCAATGGGAGTTACCATTAGATTAAGTGAGCCAATAAAAAAAGCCCTAACTCAAATACTCAATCAATCCTTACCAGAAACTAAAGGTTATGATGCCCGTGCTTTAATTACCGCCGCCGATGAAGGAAATATAGATACTCTTTTTTGTTTAGGGGGAAATCTTTATGCCGCTAATCCCGATTTAACTCAAGCAAAACGAGCGTTAGGAAACATTAATACTATTTTTTATGTAGCAACCAAACCCAATCTTGGACATTTTCACGGTTTAGCTGAGGAAAATACCCTTATATTGCCAGTTTTTAACCGTTTTGAAAATCCTCACGCCACCACCACAGAATCAGGAAATAACTTTGTTAGATTAAATGAATCGGGTACAACTCATCTTACTTCCCCCGAAACCGATTTAATCTCCGAAATAGAATTAATTACCGAAATTGCCCACCGTTTACATGGGGAAAATCCTTTAAACTGGCGTAAACTGCAAGATACCAGTTATATTCGTCAATTAATTGCTAAAGCTATTCCGGGTTATCAAAAAATAGGAGAAATTG
The DNA here is from genome assembly GCF_036345015.1 of Cyanobacterium sp. Dongsha4. NCBI lineage: Bacteria > Bacillati > Cyanobacteriota > Cyanophyceae > Chroococcales > Geminocystaceae > Cyanobacterium > Cyanobacterium sp. DS4. Next base: position 606,292 of record NZ_CP084098.1, read on the forward strand.
ATCAGACAAAAACTGAATTTACCATTGAAGGGCGCATTTTTTCTGAACCCCATTTCAATACTCTTTCTGGTAAAGCACAAATGCAAGTAACTCCTTTACCAGTCTTAACTATTCCTGAGCAAATATATTTCGATGAGGATAATAATAAAAAAGGAATTGTTTTAATTTTGGGTTCAGGTAGAGGCTATGGACAACATAATACCGTTGTTTATAAAACTGAAGATAAATATCGGGGAATGCCCCATCGTCACTGTATCTTAATGAATAGGGAGGACATTAAAAAAGCTGGTTTTCAAGCCCATCAAAGGGTAAATGTAAAAGGTGATGGAGGAGAGTTAATGAATGTGGAAATAGTTGCAGGAGAAATTTTGCAGGGGGTTGCTTTTATGTTTTATCCTGAAGCAAATGTTTTATTTAAAGCGAAAATTGATCCTCGTTGTGGCACTCCTGCTTATAAAAGAGTTCCTGTTTTTGTTTATAAATAAGCCCGACAATAACTAAAATAACTAACCCAAGTGGGATAAGGTAAGACGCATTAAACTTACTTTTTTTATTATTTTTATTAATTCTTGAAAATAATTTAAACCCTTACCTGTTGCCCGTTGTTGCTTTTTACTTTCTTATCTATCTTCTTGACACCAATTTTTCATCAACCATTATTTAATTGAGCTTATGTTGTACTTTTGGCAAAAATTAACTTCTACTTTAGTTATCATTTTTATCTGTTTGCTGGGGTTATGTTTTTTTCCTCATAATACATTTGCTTTGACTCGTCAAATAGAAGAAGCCCCCCAACAATTTTTAACCCAGTCTCGTCATACTTTACGTGATAATCAGGGTAATTCGTGGCAGGTAGTCTTTTTT